>JBEKZA010000017.1:0-41335 GCA_049510335.1 Sedimentisphaerales bacterium
GAGTTCGGCATCGCATACGCCAAGAGCCAAATCGCTGCGGGCAACGCCCTGCCGACCGGCGGCACGGTGCTTATCAGCGTCAAAGACGACGACAAGAAAAAGGCCGTCGAAGTCGCCCGCAAACTGCACCAGATGGGCTTCAAAATCACCGCCACCAAAGGAACATGCATATCTTTAATCAATAACAACGTCCCCGCCGAATTCGTGCTCAAGGTAAGCGAGGGCAGACCCAACATAGTTGATTCAATCATTAACGGCAGAATCGGCCTGATTATCAATACCACTGTCGGCAAACAAACGGTGCACGATTCGTTTGAAATCAGAAGAACCGCACTCGACAAGCAGGTGCCCTACGTCACGACAATCAGAGGCGCGATAGCCGTCGCGAAAGCAATAGAGGCCCTTAGAAAAGAGCGAATCGGCGTCAAACCAATTCAGCTGCATCACCGCAAGGGAGGGCTGAAAAAATGAAAGCGATTCTGCTGCTTGAAGACGGGACAGTGTTTGAAGGTACAAGCTTTGGCGCACGCGGACAAAAGTGCGGAGAAGTGGTCTTCAACACGAGTATGACGGGCTATCAGGAAATTATGACCGACCCGTCCTACCACGAGCAGATAATCACGATGACCTATCCTCTCATCGGCAATTACGGAACAAACCGCCTTGATGTGGAGTCAGGAAAGGTCTTCGCCGCCGGCTTCATCGTCAAAGAAAACTGCGATTACCCGAGCAACTGGAGAAAGGAACACTCACTCAGCAAATACCTCAAGCATAACGGCGTGGTCGGCCTTGCGGGTATCGACACCAGAAAGTTAGTCAAGCACATCCGCACCAAAGGTGCAATGAAAGGCATTATCTCCTCAACGGAATTAAGAATACCGACGCTGGAGAAAAAACTTGGGTGTTACCCGGGGCTTGTGGGCAGAGACATAGTAAAGGATGTGACTTCAAAGAAACCCTACAAATGGGACAAGCCCGTCGTTGACGTTTTGAAGCCCTTGACCGCAAAACCCCAACTCAAATACAAAGTAGTCGCCTACGATTTTGGCATCAAGCAGAACATTCTTCGATTGCTTACAAGTCACGGCTGCGACGTTTACGTCGTGCCCGGCAACACATCCGCCAAAGACGTGCTGGCGCAAAAGCCGGACGGTGTATTCCTGAGCAACGGCCCCGGCGACCCCGCCGCTGTCACTTACGCAATCGAAAACACCAGAAAACTGTTAGGCAAAGTCCCCGTCTTCGGCATCTGCCTGGGGCATCAAATCCTGGGACTTGCACTTGGCGGACGAACATACAAGCTCAAGTTCGGACACAGAGGCGCAAATCACCCTGTGAAAAATCTCGCTACCGGCCAGATTGAGATAACTTCGCAGAACCACGGCTTCTGTGTTGACATAAACTCACTCAAAAACAAAGATGTAGAACTGACGCATATCAACCTCAACGACAACACGCTCGAAGGTTTCCGCTGCAAACGTCTTGGGGCATTCTGCGTTCAATACCACCCAGAGGCCTCGCCCGGCCCGCACGATTCAAACTATCTGTTTGGCACATTCATAGACCTGATGTCACAGTGGAAAACCACCATGCGGCGATAAAAGTTCGCAAAGGCAGTAAACACCCCCGGGCAGGGACTTATTATCGGGCTATGCTGACTTGCAAATCAACCTGTCCGCCTCAAACAGACACCTTTTTCTTCTGAAATCGCACCCGTAATAAGCCGATAATCGAATCATCAGGAATGGAAGTAATGTAGGCAGGTATCGTTAGTTATAGGACCATTTATGAACGGCGAAATAAGGGTCTTACAGGTAGACGACGACGAAATCGATACTCGATTAGCCAAGCGTGCGATGGCCAAATGCACCCAGTCAGCCAAATTCAACGTCGAATCGGTCAACTGCTTATCTTCAGCCATCGACCATCTCAAAACCAACCAATATGACGTTATCCTGCTGGACCTGGGACTGCCGGACAGCTCCGGTATCGAAACAGTGCAGAAGGTCTGTCAAACCAATCCAAATATACCCATCGTTGTGCTCACAGGATTGGAAGACGAGGAGACCGGCCTTAAGGCGATTAAAAGCGGCGCTTCCGATTATCTTGTCAAAGGCCCAATGATGGAAACCTCGCTGGTGAGAACCACCCTTTATGCCATCGAGCGCAAAAAGGTCGCAGAGAAGCTCCGCGAATCACAGCAAATGCTGCAATTAGTTATGAACAGCATCCCGCAGGCGGTGTTCTGGAAGGACCGCAAATTTGTTTATATGGGCTGCAATCCGGTTTTTGCCAAGAACGCCGGTCTATCTTCACCGCAGGAGGTGGTCGGTAAAACGGACTACGATATGCCCTGGCAAAAGGAAGAGACGGAATACTATCGGAAGTGCGACCAGAAAGTTATGGAGACCAACACAGGTGAATGCCACATCATCGAACCGCAACGACAGGCAGACGGAAAACAGGCATGGCTTGACACCAACAAAGTTCCCCTGCACGATTCTGAAGGAAACGTTGTCGGAATCCTTGGGACATACGAGGACATCACCGAACGCAGAGAGGCTGAACGCGCCCGGCAAATCGCCGAAGAAAGATACCGAACCATTTTCGAGAACTCCGCCGTGGCAATCACAATGGCCGACGAGAACGAACAACTCGTCTCATGGAACAAATTTACGGAAAACCTGCTCGGGATGACCAAAGAAGACCTATACCTCAAACCACTCCAGTCGCTTTATCCGGAAGGAGAGTGGGAGAAAATCAGAACAAATGACGTAAGGCAGAAAGGGATGCAGCACCATCTGGAGACCCAGATGGTCAAGAAGGACGGAGAAATAATAGACGTTGACGTATCGCTGAGCGTATTGAAAGACCCTGAAGGAAGAGTGACGGGCTCCATAGGCGTCATCAGGGATATCACCGAGCGAAAAGAAGCCGACAGAAAAATCAAAGAGGCGATGGAGCTCAAATCACAGTTCATTTCCACCGTCTCGCACGAGTTGCGAACGCCGCTGACCATAATAAAGGAAGACATCGCCATTATTATGGATGGGGCGGCGGGACGCGTTAAGAGCAAACAACGAGAAATACTGGAGATTGCCCAGCGCAACATAGACCGGCTGGCCCGGCTTATCAATGACGTCCTGGACTTCCAGAAATTGCAGTCCGGCAGGGCCAAATTCAATATGCAGGATAACTCCATCAACAACGTTATCGAGACCGTTTATAACACTATGATAAAAACTGTAAAGAAAAACGGAGCTGACTTCCGGCTTGCATTGGATAATACCCTGCCAAAAGTGGTCTTCGACAGCGATAAAATCATCCAGGTCATCACCAACCTCGTCAGCAATGCTATGAAATTCACCGAAAAAGGCAGCATAACAATTGCCACTCACAGAATAGAGAACTCAATTCGCGTCTCCGTCTCCGACACCGGCTGCGGCATCAAACAGGAAGACCTGCCCAAACTCTTTCACCAGTTCCAGCAGCTTGGCAGCGGCGGTAACCGCAAGACCGGCGGAACAGGCCTTGGCCTTGCCATTTCAAAGGACATCGTCGAAAAACACGGGGGAAGGATTTGGGTGGAATCTGAGTTCGGCAAGGGAACAACTTTTAATTTCCTGCTGCCAATCAAATCCGCGGACAGCGTTCACCGGACAGCGGACAGTATTCTGAACGCTGAATGTTGAACGCTATGTGCTGCTCATCGCCTTTTTGCCTTCGAGTGCGTTGGCAATCTTTTCTTTCAGTTCGGCAAAGTCGAACGGCTTGGCAATGTAATCGACGATGCCGAAAGATGAGGCAGTGGCAATATCATCAACCTCACAGGCGGCTGTCACCATAATCACCGGTATGTTTTTAAGCTGCGGGTCCTTGCTCAAATGCTCCAGCGTCTCGTGGCCATTCATCACCGGCATGCTTGTATCCAGCAGGATAAGGTCGGGCTTTTCGCTCGCGGCCTTTTCCAGACCCTCCTTGCCGTTGACCGCCACTACTGTTACATAGTTGCTCCACTCCAAGTGATGCTGGATTGTGCTGACGTAATCCGGCTCATCGTCAACAATAAGTATTTTCGCCTTGCCCGCCTTTTTGTTCGACTTAAATAACCCAAACATTTTTAATTCTCCTTTTCTCAGCACCCCCGCTTACCTAATCTATTTATCGACCGCTTATCGACCCAAACCATTTATAAAGTTAGCAAAAAATTGCAGCACCAATCCTCACATATTACCAGGCTATCGTGAATTTGAGTCCTCAGGCAGCGAAAGCACAGGTCTGTTTTTTATCTGGTTAAATCTTGCCATTGCCGCCGCCGGCACCACTTCGCCTTTGTAAATGTGCGGCGATAAAAGCACAAGCAGCTCCGAGTTCTGGACCACCTTGTGGTTATCCGAAAAGATAAAACCGATTATCGGCAGATCGCCAAGTAAAGGCACCTGAGACTTTATCATTTGCGTATCCTGTCTTCTTAGTCCGCCCATCACAACCACCTGGCCGTCATCCATAAGCAGCGTTGTGGTAGCCTCGCGCTTATCGATAACCGGAACACCGCCGATTGATGTTCCTGTGGTCACGCTTTGACTCGGGCTTACAATCAATAAAATTTTCCCCTCATCGGTCACAGTCGCCTTGACCTCCATAGTAACACCGACATCCTTGAATTGTGTTGAGGTTATAGCGTTGTTACCGCCACCGCCGGCGCTTGATTGCGTAATTTCCTGATACGGGATTTCCTCAACGGTTTTAATGTCGGCTTTTTGACCGCTGACAACCATCACGCGAGGACTGGCGAGAATATCCACGTTTCTCTTTTCCTGCAGTACATGAAGCACGTTACGAATGTCGTCGGTGACAATCGCTATCTCGCTACCCAGTCCGACATTCTGATAGGCGCCCATACTGCCGATTGTGTCGGTTGTCGGCGCTATTACACTCAGGCGATTAGGATAAACCATACTCTGGCGATAGCTGAAGTCCTTGTTATCGCTGCTCAAAATATCCCAATCCACGCCAATTTCAGTGTCGTCTTGAAGCTGAACATCGATAATGACAACTTCAATAATCACCTGTTTGGGCGTCTGGTCCGCCTTTTTTATCTCAGCAAGTATCCGCTCCAGATTATCATTTGTGTCGCAGACAATCAGCGAGTTTGTAGCTTCATCTACCGCTATGCCGCCATGTGCGGAAGTCATCTTGTTCAGCGCAACTTTGAGGTTCGCGGCCTTCAGAAACTTTAACACTGCCGTCTGGACAAACAGCGGTTGTTTTGGTGAAGCCGGTTCCGCGTTGTTTAAGGGGACATCCGGCTTTGCCTCCGGAACAACTCCTCCTAAAGCGCCTGCAAAGGGATCATCTCTGCCAACAGACGCCGCCTCACTGGTTATCTGGTCGGTCAAGCTGCTCTTCCGGTCTTCGCCATAGCCAATACTCATCGCCAGAACAAAAATACTGAATACAATCAATTTTATTATTCGCTCATTCATACAAAGCCATCTCCACACGCTCAATGCAATAAAGTGTCACAGTCACCTGACATTTTAGTTTGCCGGTACCATCGCCGGCCTCTATCTTTACCGGATCTACCCATACTTTGCGTTTGTAGGTCTGTATCTCCTCGAATAACCTCACAATGCTATTATACCTGCCGATAACGGTCACCACGGCTTTTCTGCTGACTATGCCCGAGTCGTCCCCCGGCCGATTTTGCGAACCGGCCCGCTGCTCGGGAACCTGGCTGACCGACTGAACGGCACAGCCGGCTAAGCGAGCAACAGCCGGCAAAGAGGCAAAAAACTCTCTCGCCTCATCAGGCGTAAACAGCTCGTTTTGCAGCCGGGCAGCTTCGCCGGTCAGCTTCTCAAGCTTCGCTTTTTTATCCTCCAGTGTTGTATCCAGAATCCCGGCCTTGCGTATTGTGCTATCCAGTGCCGAATTGTGCCGTTGCGCCGCCAGAAGCTGGTTGCTGAACGGAGCAAGTATCCATCTGTACAGCCCCACTTCCGCAATAACTACCAGCGCTACCAGTAACACGCGTCTGGACGAGCTATTGAGCCGAATAACTTTGTCAGCCAGCATCATTTATTTTGCCACTCCTAACAGCCAACTTACAACTAAGCTGATAAGTTATAAAACCGTTTTGCCCTCCCTGCTCACGGGCCTCCAACACAACCACCGATACAATACTCCGCGACTTTTCGAGCAAATCCACAAACGAGTTAACCGCCTCGTTTGACACCGCCAGTCCCTCAATCAGCACCCTTTCCCCGTCCTGAGAGGACAAACTGGTTATGCGCACCGAGCCGGGCGTTGCTTCGCGTATGTCGTCAAATACCTCCACCCAGTTGACATCGCGGTTCGACGCCGATATATGTGCGGTTTCATCAAGCAGGTTCGATAAAGCCAGCAACCTGGCATCGAGGTGCTGGTGTTGCACAAGCACATCGTCTGTGTTCCGTTTGGTGATGAGCAATTGCTTTGCGGCGGCATTTTGGCTCACCCTCCCAAACATCGCAGTAAGCCCTCCCACAGCCAGCACTATAATCAGCAACAGCAACGCAACGGCGTTTGCGGCTATCAGGACGTCTCTCTGGGCCTCTCTTGCCCGTTCTATCTCCGGCGGCACCAGGTTTACGCTCACATCATCTCCCGCCTGCATCAGAAGCCGCATCGCAAGCCCTACGGCCACCGGCGAAGGAGGTTCCGTGTTCGCCATCGCAGAACCAGCCACAAGTGTATCCCTATAAGCATCCTCAATTGTCCTGACCTGCAAACTTGACGCCGTGATTCTGGATTTCAGGTATTCCTCGGTGGCTTGCGGCGATTGTGCGGCATCAACAAAAGCGGTGATTTCCCATTTACACGCATTTTCCGATGCTTCACTGTCGTAAAATCTGACGACCTCCGACAACTCGTCAGCCAGCCAGCAGTTCAAATCATCCGAACCGTCTGACCCTTTAGCAATTTCTTGTGTGCGGATAAAGTCCATCGCGCCGTTTTTCAGCACACATAACGTCAAGGCCGTTCCCCGCAACATCGCCACAAGGACGTTACATCCACTTTTGCCAGCGACTTTCTGTTCGTGAATGGCTCGAAGATATGCAACGAGTGGCGGCTCAATCAGCTCTACCTTAAAGCCGGCCTTGCCGCAAACCCGCACGAGCTTGACCATGCTGGCGCTCTCAGCCGCAACCGCAAGCACCCTCTTGCACGCCGTTCGCCTGGCTGAGCTGATTCCACAAAAATCAAGTACGATGTCCCTGCTCGGAAGCACCACGCAGTGCTTGACCTCATTGTCCACGAACTGTCTTATGTTCGACGGCATCTGCTGGGGCATATCCATAATCTGCACAACAACCGGCCTGGCGAACAGTGATACTGCTGCGCGGTTTGTTCGTATCCTGCTGCGAACCTTCAGGTTTCTTATCGCCTTGGAAAGCAGCGCAGCATCTGCGATGTTGCCGTCCTTCACCGCTCCCTCTGGCATAGGCGTAACAGCCGACCTGACCAGTTCCGGACCTTTCTTGCCGCTTTTGAGCAGCACGATGCTAATCTGGTCATTAGAAAGATATATCCCAGCCGCTGTGTTCTCACGGAATATCATTCGTTTATCCTCAACTTGTTGATTCTGATTACGCAAGGTGCGCTGCTGCCCACATTTACGTCTGCCGCAATCCGGGCCTTATACCCCTGCGACGAGGTTCCCTCAGATGTAATGCTCAGTTTTGGCAGCGTGCCCGTAACAGTCACGCTGTAGGTGCCGCCGTTAAACGGCTCGTTGGTATAGCCGCCCGCCCAACTCGGAACCGACCGTATCTGAGCAAATGTGTCATTCAGCCCTGCTTCTGCGATACACATCGCCTCGGCGGCGTATAACTGATTTTGCATCAACTGCAGTTCTTCTGTGGTCATCACCATAATGCCCATTGTGATTGTCGCCATAAGCGCAATCGCGAAAACTACTATCAGAAATACCGAACCGTTTTGTCTTCGTCTGATTCTCATATATCCACGAACGCTCACGGTTTGAGTATGCATAATGGCACCGACCGGCCGTGCGAGCTCGGCCCAGTATACGCGCAAAGATAATTACCGGCATCAATCTGTGCCAAAGCTGGATATTGTCCATTGGACGTGTCAAATTCAAAAGATGTTTCCGTGGCGATATCCCAGGTGTTCGGCTGAACAGTCAGCACAACAGCCTTGCCGTGGTTGCTGGGACCCGCGTAGGCGCAAAGATAGCGAGTGGAATCTATCTGCACCAAAGCGGGATACAAACCGTTTGTCCCGTCAAACTGGTACCGGGTGCCCGCCGTGATAGTTGTGCCGGATACCGTCAGAACTACGGCATAGCCGCGATTACTAGCCCCGGTATACGCACAGAGATAGTGTGTGGAATCTATCTGCGCCAAATCATGATATTGTCCGCTTGCCGCAGGCGTTTCAAGTGAGTAAGAAGTGCCCGCCGTGATGGCCCACGTGCTTGTGTTTACCGTCAGAACTACAGCATAGCCGAGGGGACCACCCCTCATATACGCACAGAGATAGTGAGTGGCATCTATCTGCGCCAAAGCGGGATACTGTCCGGCTCCGCTTGTCCCGTCATATTGGTAAAAAGTGCCCGGCGTGATAGTTGTGCCAGATACCGTCAGAACCCCAGCATAGCCGCCGGTGAAAGACCCAGATGTCCTGAAACACGCACAGAGACAGTGAGTGGTATCTATCTGCGCCAAAGCGGGCGATACGCCTAGGGGTGTGCTATACATGTACACATTGCCCGCCGTGATGGCCCACGTGCTTGTGTTTACCGTCAGAACTACAGCATAGCCGGTAGGGGGACCAGAACTCGCCATATACGCACAAAGATAGCTGGTGGAATCTATCTTCACCAAAGCGGGTAATATTCCATATGCATCTAATAAGCGGGGAGTGTACTTTGTGATGGCCCACGTGTTCGGATCCACATTCAGAACCACCGCATAACAGGAACTACCCCTGCTATACGCACAGAGATAGTGGGTGGCGTCTATCTTGACCAAAACAGTATACAACCCGCTCGTAGCATCGAACTCAAACGCAGTCCCTTTTGTCAGCGCCGTCTGGCTGCTGCTGTTGGTCCGCAGATAAACCCAGGTGGTAAAACTCTTGGCCTGACCCATCGAAGCTGAGTTGGTAATCGTAGCGTCAACCTTTACAACACGGATAATATTCACATCCGTAACAGGCGATAAAGGCGTATTCAAATCACACGCATCGTAACAGGTAAACTTGAGCGAAGTCACAGGCCCGGCAAGGTCTGAAAGATTATCTATGGGGCCATACTCGACGTAGCTGTCGGCAGACGCGATATCGTATCTGTTATTCACGTCGTTGTTATCGACGAACTGGATGTAGCCGTCTGTTACCGACGAATCGCTTACGACAGTTATCCTCTTGGCCTTTGAAAGATTCCGGCTGATGTGGTCCATAAGCACCCTGCCGTTTTGGAGCGCCTCGGAGGAGCCCTGCTTGACATCCCAGCTGTCTCTTATAATTGCGAATTGAGGCAAAATGGCTGCAAAAATGATGGCAATCATAGCCACAGCTATGACTAACTCCATAATGGTCACAGCCCGGCGTAAACAAACTTTTCTGCTCATTCTCTTCATCTTTTTCTGCGTATAATGGTTCACTTGCTACCCGTCTTTTCGGCATAAAACGCGGGCGGCGTTTGCCGCAAGGCGGATTGCCGGAGGCGAAAGACGCAGACGAAAAAAAACGTGAGAAATCCGATGGGACGACAGCAAAAGGGGGTTTTTATAAGACAGTTAAAGAGACAAAGGAATAAAACCCTGACACTTACGGGAAACGTCCCATAAGCTTACCACCTTCTGGCAATGTATGTAGCCAGGGTAACTTCCACCTCGTCGGAGGAAAGTGTACCGCTGCCGTTGTCATCCCTGCCGACGGAGACATCTATTTGTCTAAAATCCGTGCCGACCGTGGTATCCACAACATTGCAAAAATATGAACCGCCAAGTGCCACATTGTTTGCCGTAAAAGAACCTGATGAGCCAAAATTATAGATGGAGCGGGCCTTTATCTCATCGAGTTTGCCCTGGGCAAGAACTAAGCTGCATGTTTTTCTCTCCATCTCGGCGCTTAGCTGATGTGCCCGTGTCAGGTTCTTCAGTATGGGAACCATAGCCACCATCAATAAAGCCGAGGCCATTGCGACCTCGATGATGCTAATCCCCCTGCGCCGCCGAACTGCCTCGCGGTGAGGTTGTCGAATCCGCTTCGGCTTTTCACCTTCAATGCACCTGCTTATCACATTCGTTGAGCACATTGGTTCCCTCAACTTCCGGTACATTCCACGATACCAGTCCCGGATATGACTGTGATTGTATAAGTTCTGCCCTCGGCAGAAACGGTAAGCTGATTGTTGCTTCCGGTTCGCAGATTCCCCAACGGGCCAAAACTGAACACCGTGCCGTCTCCACAGCTTATCTGCGGGGCTATCGTTTGTGAATCCACCGCCACACCATTGGAGTCGTCGATGATTTGATAGCTCAAGCCGGACCTTTCCAGTGTAAATCCGGTTGGATTGGTTGCGGCCATCGAAATTGCCATCGTGCGTGTCCGGCGAAGGTCGGTGACAACCTGCATCGCGGCTGCGTGGGCCTGTTTGTGATAAAGAGCGGCGAAATTAAGCCGGGGCACCGCGATGAACGTCAACGCGCCTATAATCAGGACCACCATTATCACCTCGATAAGGCTATACCCTGTCCTCTGCCCCGTCATTGTAAAGCTCCCTCTATACAATCAAAGGGGATGGCCACCGGTTGTTCGCGGCCATCCCGGATAATTTGTCCTTAAAACAGTCAGCCAGGCGGAAACCCGGCCGGCCACCGGTTTAGTGAGTGTGAGTAGCAACCCTGTGGGTTGTATCGCTGTAGTTATACGCCATCCCAAACGGACACACTGGTGCGCCATCCGGGAAGTAGTTCGGGTCGCCCGTGACATCGGTCAACGCCAGCGGATAGGAACCCTTGTCCATCTTGTACATCTCTATCGACGTATTGAGCGTATCAACGTTGGTGGTGCACGCGTTTTGCTTAGCCGTGGTGGCACTGGTGGTAATTCTCGGAATCGCAATCGCCGCCAGAGCACCGAGAATAATGACCACAATCAACAGCTCGACTAACGTTAACCCTTTTCTGCTCCGCATTTGTCTTACTCCTTAATAAGTGTATAAACTCAGCTCAACAAAACAAACACCTCTTCGACACAAAGCATACCTGACTTTATCTAAAACTTCTTCACGAGCCGATTATGGGACCCAACACCATCTATTTTGTCGGGCAATTCATTCGTTTTTTGTTATAGGCAGCCAGCGCAGTCGAACTATTTCAAATGGCCCATATAATCGAACATCGGCAAATATGCGCCCATAAGAATAAACCCGACAATTACACCCATAGCAAGTGTCAAAAGCGGCTCCAGTTTCACAAGCAATGCGCCTATGGCCCGTTCGATGTCCTTGTCTAATATGTCGGCACCCTTGGTCAGCATCACAGGCAGCATACCAACCTCCTCGCCTGAAGAGGCCATCTGTATGATTACAGAAGGGAAAATATCATACTTTTTTAACGCGCCGGCTATTGAAGTGCCCGCCTGTATCGTTTTCTTCAGATCTTCGACAATCTCATCGACCTTGCTATTGTGGACAACCACCCTCGCCATCTCCAGCGACTTTACCACCGGAACGCCGACCGAAGCAAGCATCGCAAATGTCCGCACAAAGCGCGACACGACCAGCATACGATTAAGTTTTCCAAACACTGGCATATTGAGCTTGAAATTATCCCACTTCGCCCTGACCGTCGCATTGCCTGACAATCTGTGAATGGCCAGCGCCAGTACTCCCCCAACAATAATCATCGCCCACCACCAGTGCCTTACAAAAGAGCTGGCCGCCATAAGAGCAACGGTCGGGCCGGGCATCGACGCGTGAACTTGCGCATAGAGCTTCGAAAAAACCGGAATAACAAAAATAAGCAGGAAGGTAATCACCACTAAGCACATAATCGTAACGAGCACAGGATACGCAAAGGCCGATTTAACCCTCCGCTTCAGATTCGCCTGTTTTTCGAGATAAACAGCGGCCATTTCAAGGGTTTCACCAAGCTTGCCGCCCGTCTCTCCGGCCCCGACCATTCCAAGGAAAAAATCCGAAAATACATCCTTATGCCTGCCGAATGCGGCTCTTAAGCTCGAACCGCTCCCCACATTCTCGCGGACATCGGTGATTACACGCCTGAAGGCAGCGTTGGTCGTTTGCTGCTCAAGGGTCTCAAGACATCTGATAATCGGAAGTCCAGCGGAGTACATCCCCGCAAACTTGTATGCGAACGTAGCAACATCCAATTGATTCGCGCTGCCCCATTTGCGATAGCCCTTGCGGGCCTGCAAGCTGCGTTTGGCCTTGACCAGAACATAGCCCATCTTGTCCATCTCACTGCGCAACACCGAGGCGTTGTCCACGCCCGTGTAAGTCCCGGTCACAACCTCTCCTCTTTCGTCTTTCGCCACGTAAATGTAAACAGCCATTATTCTACCCTCATATCCACGACCCGCATCAGCTCATCGATGGTAGTATTGCCGCGGAGCACTTCGTCAATCGCGGCTTTCGTCAATGTCCTCATACCTTCCTGTATCGCCTGCTGCTTGATTTGTCCGTCACTGCTGCCGTCGGTTATCATCCTGCGAATCTGCGAACTCACGGGCAATATCTCAAAGGCGCCTCTGCGTCCCTGATAACCGGTGTTTCGACAGCTATTACAGCCGGCGCCTTTGTAAAACCGCATCTCTTTTTCGGGCGGGGACTTGCCAAATATATTAGCCAGTTCTTCAACGCTGGGCTTATAGGGCTGCTTGCAGTCAGGGCAAGTCATCCTTATCAGCCGCTGCGCAACTGCGCCCAATATCGCTGATGCGACAAGAAAAGGAGCCACCCCGAGGTTTATTAAACGCGATACCGCCCCTGCCGCGTCGTTGGTATGCAGGGTGCTGAACACCAGATGGCCTGTCAGGGCGGCGCTGATGGCTATTTCAGCGGTCTCGGGGTCGCGTATCTCACCGACCAGAATCACGTCGGGGTCCTGCCGGACGATGCTGCGCAACGCAGACGCAAACGTCACCCCCGCAACGGGCCTGACCTGCAATTGCGTAATGCCCTCGAGCCGATATTCAACGGGGTCTTCGACCGTTACGATGTTTCTTTCGGGAACGTTGAGCATCTGCAGCACAGAATATAGGGTCGTCGTCTTGCCGCAACCCGTAGGCCCGGTCAGCAGAACCATTCCGTATGGATTACTGATAAGCCGTTTGAACTTCTGGTTGTCCTCAGGCAGGGGCACAACTGTATCCAGCGACCATTTGCCCGAGTACTTGTCGAGGATTCTCATAACTATCTTTTCTCCGCCGGTCGCCGGCAGTGACGAAATCCTCAAATCATACTCGCGTCCGTTGAGCTGCACAGCCATGTGGCCGTCCTGCGGTATCCTCTTCTCGGAAATATCCATACCCGCCATAATCTTTATATGCGAGATGACCTCAAGCTGGGCTCCCGCCGGCACGATTAAGGCGTCGTGCAGGATACCATCGATGCGATATCGCACCCTCATATCCGTATCCCTCGGCTCAAGATGTATGTCGCTGGCACGCGAGTCAATCGCACCGTTTATTATTGATGAAACCAGCCGTGTAATAGGCGTCTCGGTGGTCCGCATCGATTCACGCTCGGCTTCGACAAGTTTGCTTTCCAGCAATTCGTCTTCTACCCCGCCCTGCCCCGGCTCCTGTTTAAGCCGCATCGAAACTATCGTCTGCCTGGTGACGTCGCGGACACTGAAATGATAGTGTATCGCCTGTCTGATGGCCGCAGGCGAGGCGGCAACGGGCACAACCTCGTAGCCCGTTTTCATCTCTATTTGGTCGCGGACCGCCAGATTCAGCGGCGAGCTCATCGCAACAATCAGCCGTCTGCCTTCCTTCCGGACTGGAATCACAACGTGCTGGCTGACCATTTCGTAAGAAAGCAGATGGGTCACCATCGGGTCCACCATATCCGACGAAAGGTTGACAAATTCAATGTTGTTAGCGGCAGCGATAACCTTCGTGAGCTGCTCCTCATCTATTAGCTTGCCCTTCTTCAGTATGCTCACCAAACTCTGGCCGGTTTGCCGCTGTTGTGCGAGCGCCGTCTCCAGCGTCGCCTCATCGAGAATCTTGTCTCTCGCAAGCACTGCGATTATCGGGTCTTGATTTTCCATAACACCTCTCTGTATTTACAGAACTTCTCCATACTAACACTGTCTATCGACGCCCCCTTCCGACGACTTAATGACTAACGCTACCGAATCGCGACAAAAAGACCAAATACGCCTCGACGAAAAAACTAAAGTCCTATAAGGTCGGCCTTGAGAAATCAAAACAGGGGATTCACTCCGCAGAAATACCGGCTACCCGGCAGGAACACAGTCCAAACTTAAGGATTGGGGCTAATTATTAAGATGCAGGATTTTGGCGCCGTCAAAGCCATTGAACTTTGTCGAGGAGGCGATGCTGTAGGCGCCTATGTTTTCCGTGCACAGATAATCGCCGATTTCCAGATTCCCCGGGAGTTGTTCTGACAGAGAAATCTTGTCGAAACTGTCGCAGGTTGGGCCGACAACGGCACAAACCTCCTTTGCGCCCCTCTTGAACGCCCTAAAATTGGGAATCCAGTGGTCGTAAACAACACCCGAGAACGTATGATAGACCCCGTCATTTATGTGGTAGAAAACCTTTTCGTCTCTTCTTGCCTTGCCGATTATTTCCGAAATCAGCACGGCGGCGGTGGCCACCATAAATCTTCCGGGTTCGGCTATAATCTCTATATCGCGAGGGAACAGCCGCTGGCATTCGGAATTGATTATCCTCGCCAACCTGCCGAATTTGGGGACCCGTGAATCGTATGGCACGGGAAAACCGCCGCCGATATCGACGATTTTCAGATTGTACCCCTTTTTGCGGGAATCATTAAAAATCTCGGACGTTATCGTCAGCGCAGATGTGTAATTATCGAAGTTGGTGCACTGGCTGCCGACGTGGAAGCTCAGTCCTTCAACCACCAGCCCCCAGTCAAATGCCTGTTTTATCAGGTTATACGCGGCTCCCGGCTCCGCCCCGAATTTAGAGCTCATTTCCACCTGCGAGCCGCTGTCCGGAACCTTCAATCTTAAAACCAGGCCCGCCGTGTTGCAATTCTCCCGAATCTTCTTCAGTTCATCCTTGCTGTCAAAGGTGACAAGGGGCCTGTATCGCCGAATCTTCTTCAGCGTCGGTTTGTCCTTTATCGTGTTCGAGAAAATTATCCTGTCCCAGATATAGAAATCCTTGGCCTTTGGCTCAAAATGCCTGACGTACTTGTAAATCTGCATAAACTCATTGTAGGAGGCAACATCAAAGCTCGAACCTTCTTTGAACAGCGTCTTGATGATTTCCTGATTTGAATTTGCCTTGACCGCGTAATAGCACTGGACCCTCGGCAGATGCTCCTTGAAAGCACGATAGTTTCTCCGTATCACGTCGTGGTCAATGATAAACAAAGGAGTGCCGTACTTTTTCGCCAGTTTAAGAAACTCTCTTTTCATATTTTCTTCAGGCGCCCAGTTTCCTGATAAGTTGTTTGAGTTTTTCGACTTCTTTATTGTTCTCAAGATACGACTTTATCAGCTTTTTATGCAACTCTTCCCCGCGGTCATACAATCTTTTCTGTTTCTTTGGCCTGGTTGTTTGAATAGCATACGCCGCCATAATCGGAAGCGCAACCGTCACGTCGAGGTAAGCCGTCACGGTCTCCTCGAGTTTTGTCGGGTCGATTTTCCCCCAGCTCGCCGCCTCGCTCGGCGGGGCGCCCGACAGCCCGCCCGTGTCGGGCCTGGCATCCGTCACGTTAATATCGTAATCCTGGCCCGCCTCCGGTATCATCAGGACCTCCTGAATCTGCGGCTCCGTCTGGAGCATAAAGTTCTTGGGGCTCCCGCCGCCAATGAGGATTACGCCCGTTTTGCCGTTTTCGTATTTCTTGGCGTTCAGTATTATCGCCGTCGAATCGTTCACGTCGATACTCGGATTGATTTTGAGCTTGAATAAATCCCCCAGCCCCGACGCCTCCGCCAGAAGTTCCAGGCCCGCGACGTTCATCCCAATCGTCGAATCCCCCGGTGATGACGTGAAAACGGGTATGCCGTTTCTGTAGGCCGCCGCCACAATGCTCACCTGACCAAGCTTGTTTTTCTTTTCGAGGTCATTGAGAATCTTTCCCAGATGATAATAAAATTCCCGCGTGCCCATCTCCTTCTGGAATTCCGGCCTTATCAGTATCTCGCGCAGCCGCCTGTCCGTCTCCATCAGAACGTCTTCGTAATCGAACAATATGTCGTAAATCCTCGTGACGCCCTTGTCTCTCAAATCGACGTCGTCAACGAGATGGCTGCCCCTGAACATTGGCAGGTTGAGCGCATAATGTATATCGTGATACATATTGGCGCCGGTCGCGGTAATCCAGTCCACGAAGCCATGATTCATCAAAGGAATTATCGCCGATGGCCCCAGCCCCGCCGGCGTCAACGCCCCCGCCAAGCTCAAACCAATCGTCACGTCTTCCTTTGAATACCTGTCCCGCAGCAAATGACAGGCCGCCCTCAATCGCCCGCCGTTGTAGGCGTCCATATTGTCTATAACTTTTACTATGTCCGCCGCCCCGGAAACCGGCTCAGGCAGAATACGCTTGCCGGACAGATACTTGCTCTTGTCCGAACAGTTCATTTTACACTTTGCCATTTTCACCTCTGCGCCTTCATATATTCTAACCTTTTGGTATCTACATAATGCTGTGCTAAATACCTTCTTTCGACGGGCATTCTAACTTAATACCCGGCAAAAATCAACACGTGCATTCAGAGAAGATAAAGGGCGTGGGGCTGTTGGTTTTCACAAGCCCCGCCTTGACCGCAACCTGTGCAGCCGGTAGATTAGAGTGGTTCGTAAATTAACGCGACTGTTGTGCTGCGGAGATATCCTAATGGACACTAACGCCATCAAAGAGCTTGAAACAAGAGTTAGAAAAGAGCTGGATGAAAATATCGTCCCGTTCTGGGCAAACCGCACCGTTGACGCAAAAGGCGGGTTTGTCGGAAGAATGACCAATGACGGAACCGTGGTCGAAAAAGCGCCCAAAGGATTGATTCTAAATGCCCGGATAGTGTGGACGTTTTCCGCCCTTTACAGTTTTCGGAAAAACCCCGAATACCAGCGTCTCGCACAGCGGGCGTATGACTACCTGATGCGGTATTTCAAGGACGACAAGTATGGGGGCGTGTTCTGGACAGTGGACTGGCAGGGTAAGCCATTAGAAGACAAAAAACAGGTTTACGGACAGGCCTTCGCAATATACGCCCTTGCCGAATACTACCGCGCCTTCGCCGATGAGCAGGCGCTGAAGGAAGCCAAAACCATTTTCAACTTAATGGAGCAGCACACGCGGGACAACGAACACGGCGGCTATTTCGAAACCTTTAACCGCGACTGGCAATTGTCCGGCGAACAGCGACTAAGCGAAGTGGATATGGCTGAAAAAAAATCGATGAACAGCCACCTGCACATACTGGAGGCCTACACCACCCTGTACGAGGTCTGGAAAGACACCCTGCTCGAAAAACGGCTCGAAGAGCTGATTGACATATTCGCAGACCACGTCGTCCACAAGGATAAACACTATTGTCAGTTATTCTTCGACGAACACTGGACGCCCAAAAGCACCCGCGTTTCATTCGGCCACGATATCGAGGCAAACTGGCTCCTCTACCGAGCCGCCGAGGCCCTTAATAAACCCGAACTTCTGAAAAAGACACACACAATCGGCCTGCAACTGGCGGAATCCGTATATGCGCACGGCCTCGACAATAACCAGAGCGTCTTTTACGAAGCGGACACAACCGGCATTACGGACTCCGACAAACACTGGTGGGTCCAGGTCGAAGCCGTGGTCGGCTTCCTCCACGCTTATCAATTGAGCGGCAAACAGAAATTTCTCGACGTCGCTTATAAAATCTGGAAATTCATCGAGGACTACATCGTTGACAAGCACAACGGCGAATGGTTCTCCAAGGTGAACTCAAAAGGCGTCGTCGATAACACCGCCCTCAAGGTCTCCGAATGGAAATGCCCCTATCACAACTGCAGGGCCTGCATCGAAATCATAAACCGCCTCGAACAAATCCTGCACAAAAAACCCGTCTAAAAACGCCCTATTCGCATAAATTAGACGTAGGCAGGGCAAATTGACAAGGCACCCTCGGCATCCTCGGGGCAGATAAGCCGCCTCCCAAGATTTTGTAATTTTGCCCTTGACGGCGGCATTGAAAAGAGTTCTATTGACCGCTTTGAAGCAGTGGTTAGAATGTAACCTCAAGCTGGCCCTGAAAGGGTCGGTCTTGATACGGACGATTGAAAAGGAATTTAAAAGTCAGGTTCGGTTGAAAGGATGGGAAGATGCGACTCGCCACAGTATTAGTGACCGGTATTGTATGTGCTTCATTGATAATTACCAGCGGCTGCGTTTCCGAGCAGAACTACAAAGACCTCCAGCTGCAGAACGCCGCACAGGAAAGACGCATAAAAGAAATCGAAAGCCAGTTGCAGACGGCAACGCTGGAGCTTGATAAGGCCAAAAGAGAGCTTGAGGCCGCGGGCGGCCGAAACAGCATCGAAATGAACGCCCTGCAGCAGAAGGTAGCTGCTCTTGAGGAAGAGATCACAAAAAAGAAGGCCCTCATTGAGGCAATGCAAAAACAACTGTTAGGCACGACACAACTGCCCGCCGAGCTAAGCTCAATGTTAGAGGACTGGGCCAAGGGCAGCGACATTGTCAGTTTCGACGCCAACAGAGGCATCGTCAAATTCAAGAGCGACCTGCTTTTCAAGGCGGGAAGCGACGACGTGGAGCCGACCGCTGTGGAAACGGTCAAGGCGCTGTGCACAATCCTCAACACCGCGCAGGCCAGAGAATTCGACATCATAATTGTGGGACATACCGACGACCAGCCAATTTTACATTCTCGTGAAAAACATCCCACCAACTGGCACCTTTCGGCACACAGGGCGATATCGGTGCTCAATGTTATGACAGGCAATGGCATTGCGTCTGAGCGCGCGAGTATCCGAGGGTTCGGCGAATTCAGACCCATCGTCCCGAACGAGCCGGGCAATAAAGGCAACCCGCAGAACAGACGCGTAGATATTTACATCGTCCCCAAGGGCGTGTAACTGGTCTGTCGAAGGGATACAGGTCGGCAGTCGAACGAAACCATAGAAATGGCCGAGCGGACGCTAATCATAATCAAGCCGGACGGCATACAACGCCACATCGCCGGCGAAATCATAAGCCGATTTGAGAAAAAAGGCCTCAAGCTGGTCGCTGCCAAATTCTTGAAACCCGACAGCGAGCTTGCCGGTCGGCTCTATGCCGTTCACAAAGGCAAACCGTTCTATGAAGGACTGGTAAAATACCTCTGCTCCGCTCCTGTGCTGGCGATGGTATGGGAGGCCCAGGGCGTCATCGAAATAGCACGCAGAATGCTCGGGGCAACCTTCGGATATGAGGCCCAGCCGGGAACCATCCGCGGCGACTTTGGCTGTTCCAGAGGATTCAATCTCGTCCATGGTTCTGACATCGCCAAATCCGCTGAATATGAAATTGGGCTGTTTTTCAGTCCCGGAGAGCTGCTCGAATACGGCCTTGCCGATGAATACTGGCTCTACGGCAAAAACGAATAGAAAAAGCCGGATGAATCTGCACACACACACACACTTAATCGGTGATTGGTTTCCATCCCTGATTCAACTCCTCCCTCAACGAAAATCCAGGGCTTCATTTCACACCACAAAAGTTCCAGGATGTTTCCCCTTTCCCTCCCTTTTCGATGCCGCGTTTACATTTCTTAAGCCGGGACACTCTATCTCCTGCTGCGTCCAATCGCCCTCAAAGGGATACTGCCTGCATACATTTGGACGCACGGGGTAAATTACGCACGCCTTTACGTCTTCAATTGTCATAATAAAAGGACAAGGGGTTCTCTTGTGGCGTTCCGATATCCAGGTTTTACGGTCTTTGTTGAACCGGCCATAATACCTCTCGATTATCGTGTCAACAGTTAAACCGAGGAACCGGCTGATTTCGTCTATTGCTTTAGGGTCGTAGGGAAGTCCTATTACAGTGCAACACCTGCCGCACCGCTGGCACTCAAATGCCTCCCGCCGGTTATTCTCCTGCATCGCTTGCTTCTTCCTGTCTTACATGACGTACGATTAAAGGTTTTTGGTGTAAGCTCAGATTACATCGTTAGCTTCACGCCAAGCTCTATGACCTATTGCTTCGCACATTGGCAATTGAGTTTTTCCGATGCGCTCAGGACAAATTACTCGCGGCTATCTCCGACGCCTTGTTTTATTAATAATCATATCGGCCGGACACTGGTTTGCAATTTAATGAATTACGTAAAAAAAGATGTATACATTCGTAAATTACGCATGTCTCAAATTACCTTTTCCTGTCATGAAAAAAACCGCGCATCTGCTGTGAAATTAGGCAAGATAAATCTGCCGCGATGCTTTTTGTTTGCACGACTAATCTCCGTGCCTTCACGCACATGGCAATTTGACGGCGGGAAAAATAAAGAAAAACCGGCACAAAGACCGAAAAAGGTAATAGCATCCGAAACACGGTTGAAGGGTAAAAATATGCAAAAGCATACTGCCACAATGACGATTGACAAACACCGTACCTCGAAAAGACCAAAAGTCGACGAGATGAACAGCAGGGCAAAGTATCACAGCGAGCCCTTCAGGCCAAAAGCCACGCTGCTGCTGGACATAGTACCAGCACAGGGCGAGAATTCTGCCGGACACAATTAGGTAAACCAAAAACCCGGCAATATCGTTTGTGTCTGTGCCTGCTCCACAGCGTGTCGAGCAAATTCTATGGCCCTGGTTTCCCGGCTTCCTTGAGGCGGCCCTGTAACTTCAGGATATCCCGCAGGTTATAGTCGGCCTCCCTGTCATCAGGGCGAATATCCAAAACACGGCGGAGATGTTCTATAGCGTCCTGGTATCTCCCGCGAGCGCGTAATGCGAGTGCAAGATTAAAATGCGCATCAGCAACGTTATAAGGATGAACCGCCTGAGCGGTCTGCAAAAGTCCGAGTGAGCGAGTAAGGTGAAATATCGCTTCATCGAGTTTATTCTGAGCCAAAAGTATGCGGCTAATGTTATTGTGCGCAAGCCAGGAATCGGGATTTTTCCTCAGCGTATCTCTCCAGAGGGTTTCAGGATTGGCATATATCCCGGACTGACGCCAGGTAAGCGTGGCGCAGACAAGCAGCAAAACAACAGCAATCAGCGGTGCTAACTTCGCAGCGGTGGCACCGAGCCGGATGAGTAATTGCCGGCCCGCCGAGGCCGCCAGGGCAATGAGGGCAATGCACGCCATATACTGATAGTGGTCAGCTGCCCACGCATACACAAAAGTATAAAGGTCAAAAAAACCGAGCATTGGAAATAGTACAACGACGAAGATGAGCACGGCGGCAACGGGGCCTCGGCCAAGACGTTTGCGACCAAGCCAAAAAGCCGCCGCGGCGAGAAAACAGGCAATCGGCCAGACGTATTGGAGCGGGTCGGAAGTATCTATCTTCCAGCGAGGGTAACTAAAAGCGAGGTTGACAGGCAGGAAAATCTTGGCTGCATAAAACCAAAGAGCCCTTGTGGAAATCAAAAAACGCTGCAAAGGACTCAACCCCAGATTAATCAGTACGAGAAGCTGGTGGTGTTTTTCCCACCATATCGTCAAAAGCCCCATAGCAAAACCGAATATAAAATAGGGTGCGATTTGAAAGAGCCGTCCTTTATTCAAAGGCACCTTTTTGAGCCAGAGTATCAGGATAAGCACAACGGGCAGGACACAGGCAGTGGTTTTGCTGAACAGAGAAAGAACATAACAGAAAAGCGAAAGCATGTAAAAAGCAACCGCCCTTCGGGTGGTTTGGCTTCGCAGCGCAAACTCGACATAGAACAGGACAGACAACAGGGCAAAGACAAGCATCAGGACATTTTTACGCTCGCTAATCCAGGCGACGGATTCGACGTTTACAGGGTGAAGGGCAAAGATGGCGGCAGTCACAAACGCAGCGGGAACGAGCAGGCGTCTGAGAACCAGCCAGAGCAGCAGCGAACTGATTACGTGAATCGCGACGTTGGCGAGGTGGTATGGAAGAGGATTGAGACCCCACAGCCGATACTCGAACCAAAACGTTGTGTAGGCAAGAGGAAAGTATTGCGAGGGGGCATCGGTTGAAAACCAGATTCGCCACAGACCGTCGTGGGCCGGCAGGAGCGGATTACCGGTGACATATTTATCGTCATCCCAGACGAAGCCGCCTTTTATGGCCGGGCTGTATGCGACGAAGCAGGCGATAGCAATGAGAGCACAGCCCAGAAATAATTTCAGTTTGGCGGGGATTGCAAATGGCGCATCGGATTGACGAGAGCTTTCAGAAGGCATCTGCAACGGACCGCCGGGGCACATTAGAGGTTGTATTCCTTGATTTTTCGGTATAGTGTTCGCTCACCGATGCCCAAGAGTTTGGCGGCCAATTGGCGGTTGTTGCCTGTTTTGGCGAGAGTATCGATGATAGCCTGTTTTTCGATTTCATTGAGAGGCAGGCCGCTGAAATCGGCGGATGGTCGACTCAGACCCGGGAGGCGCCTGACGTGATGGATTTCCAGCGGCAAATCGCGAACGTCGAGGGTATCACGGTCGCACATAACGACCATAGTCCTGATGACGTTTCGAAGCTGGCGGATGTTGCCGGGCCATTCGTAAGCGGCGAGAATACTTATTGCGGCGTCGGTGATGCCGGTGACCTTCGAGTCGGTTTCGCCGGTCGCCTCTTTAAGGAAGAAGTCAGCGAGTAAAGGAATATCTTCGGGACGTTCTCGCAGGGCGGGAACTGAAACGCTGACGCCTTTAATCCTGAAATAGAGGTCTTCGCGGAATTTCTTTTCTTCGACTAATTTTGTCAGGTCGTGATTTGTCGCGCTTACGATTCGGACATCGACAACGACGGGCTTGTGGGAGCCGACGGGGACTACAACACCGTCTTCGATAACCCGAAGCAGCTTGGCCTGCATATTGAGGGGCATATCGCCTATTTCGTCGAGGAAGAGAGTGCCTTTGTCGGCTATTTCGAAAAGACCTTTGCGGTCGCCAGCGGCGCCCGTGAAGGCACCTTTGATGTGGCCGAAGAGCTCGCTTTCGAGCAGCGTTTCAGTGAAGCCGGCACAATTTACGGGCCTGAAGGGTTTGTTCCAGCGATTTGAATTATCGTGGATTGCCCTTGCGAGCAGCTCTTTGCCGGTGCCGGATTCACCCTGGATAAGAACGCAGATTTTTGTCGGCGCGACGCGGCGAAGAACCTTGAAGATGCCGGCCATCTGACGGTCACTTCCCAGGACGCCATCGAATCTGAACTCTTCATCGGCGGCAGAATGGCTGTGAGATTCGGCGTTTTTCGCGCGGGCTGAGCGGCGGGCGGCCTGCTCGACGAGCGAGCGCAGCTGGTCGATATTGATGGGCTTGACGAGGTAATCATAGGCGCCCTGTCTGATTGCCTCCTTGCAGGTATCAATGGTTGCGTATGCGGTAATGAGGATGACCTCGGCAGGCCCGAGCTTTTTTGCTTCCTGCAGGATTGCGAGGCCATCGATATCGCCGCCGAGCTTGAGGTCGGTGACGACGACGTCGATATCCTGGTTACGGATGATTTCGAGGGCGTCGGCGCCATTGTAAACGGGGATTGCCTTTGCGCAGCAGTTCTGGAGCGCCTCGGCCATACCGTCGGCGTGGTCTCGCTCATCATCAACAACAAGAACAACGGCGTCTTTGCTCATCATCGCGGCGCCTCACTTTTAGCGGCGGAAAGCGACAGTGATATTGTGAAAGCGGTCCCCTTGCCCGGCTCACTGACGACGGATATAGTTCCTTTGTGGGCGTCGATTATTTTTTTCACGGTGGCCAGTCCCAGCCCCGTTCCGCCGGGGCGTGAGGATTGATACGGCTCGAATATCCGGGCAAGCCGGTCAGAGGAGATGCCTTTGCCTGTGTCGCTTATCTGGATTTGAGCAAACTTCCCCACGGGAGCGGTCCGCACCATCAGCTCGCCGCCGGCGCCAATCGCCTGCTGGGCATTGATAAAAAGGTTAAGAATCGCCTGCTTGAGCATCCCGGCATCGACGTGGCAGGAAAGCGGCTCTTTATGAAGGGACTGGCGCATCGTTATCGAGTGTGCGGCGGCCTGGGGCAGATAAAAATCGACCATATCGCCAACAAGGGCGTTCAAATCCACAGGTGACAATCTCGGCTGAGTCCGGTCAGCGTAACGAAGAAACCCGTCGAGGATCTGTTCGAGACGGGCGGCCTCCTTGTCGATAACGGCCAGCTTCCTTCGTGCCCTCGTGAAACGCTGGTCGATGTCGCCGGCCGGGGCGGTACTGAGGTCTTCATCTACGAGCCGAAGATTGACCTTGATTGTGGAAAGAGGGTTCTTTATCTCGTGCGCAATAACGCCAAGGAGGCGACTCAGCTCCTCGACCTCGCTACAACCCGAATCTGTCGGTGACAACGTTGATTTATCGGGTGCGTTATTCATAGTTTGATAACCCGATATCTTGAATGATAGAACCCCCGACATAAAGTTGGGGGGTTACGGGCGCGAAATTATTTTTTCTTAGGCGGCTGTTCCTGTTCCTGCTTTTTGTCGGAAATACCCATTTCAGCAAGGGCGGCTTTTCGGGAAAGTTTGAAGCGGCCCTGGTCGTCTACAAGCAGCAGCTTCACGGGGATTACGTCACCCACTTTGCAGACGGAATCGACGTTTTTGACGTAGCCGTCGCTTAGCTCACTGATATGGCAAAGCCCTTCGACTCCTGGTGTGAACTCCACGAATGCACCAAACTCCTTGACAGAAACGACTTTGGACTGGGGATAGACACGACCGACCTGCGGGGGCTGAGTCATTGATTCGATAATCGCCTTTGCCCTCAGGTGTCCGTCGCCGCCGACACAACTAATGAAGACGGTTCCATCTTCCTCGATTTCGATTGTGGTTTCGGTCTGCTCCTGGAGGGCCTTGATGTTTTTGCCGCCCGGGCCGATGATTTTACCGATATATTCGGGGTCTATTTCGATAGTGACGAGCTTCGGCGCGTAAACGCTAAGCTCGGCTCTGGGCTTGTCGATTGCCTTGGACATAGTGTCGAGAATTTTGAGGCGGGCCTGCCTGGCTTTTTCCATTGCCTCGACCATAATTTTGTGCGGGAGACCTTCGGCCTTGATATCCAACTGGACGGCGGTGACGCCATCAACGGTTCCGGCGACTTTGAAGTCCATATCGCCATGATGGTCTTCATCGCCGATTATGTCGGTAAGCAGGACATAGCGGCCGTTTTCGGCAGTGACCATACCGATAGATATACCGGCTACGGCCCTTTTAATCGGGACGCCCGCATCCATCAGCGCCAGAGAGCCGCCGCATACAGAAGCCATCGAACTGGAACCGTTGGACTCGGTAATATCGGAAATGATTCTGATAGTATACGCGAACTCTTCTTCCGGGGGCCTGACCTGTTCAAGTGCGCGTTCTGCAAGGGCGCCGTGGCCTATTTCGCGTCGGCCCGGACCGCGTATCGGCTTGACTTCACCGACGGAGAACGGCGGGAAATTATAATGAAGCGTAAAATTCTGGGCATATTCGTCGAGCAGGCCGTCTATAATCTGGGCGTCCCTGATTGTGCCAAGGGTGACCGTGACAAGGGACTGAGTTTCACCGCGAGTGAACAACGCTGAGCCGTGGACTCGCGGCAGAAAACCGACTTCACCGGAGATGGGACGAACATCATCGTAACCGCGGCCGTCAAGGCGTTTACCCTGCAGGGCAAGTTCGCGGACAATTTCGCCTTCAATTTTGTCGAAAATCCGCTTGACCATCGTCTGGTTCGCTACGGGTTCGGTGGAACCTGATTTCGGCTGGCAGTACTGCTCTATGAGACGTTCGAGCAATTTTTCGACAGCGTCTCTTCGCTGCTGTTTACCAGGTATCAGTTTACACGTGCGAAGCTCATCGGCAATCTGGGAGCGGATTTGCGAACAAAGCTCGGCGTCAATTTCCATGATTCGGGGCGTCTCTTTTGTGACGCCAACCTTCTGGCGAAGCTCCTCTATAAGCTCGCAGATAACCTGTACTACTTCGTGGCCGATTTTGATGGCGTCGGCGACAACTGCCTCGGGCAGCTCTTTTGCGCCAACCTCAATCATATTGATTGAGTCCTTTCTGCCGCCGACAAGCACATTAATATCACTCTGATCGAGCTGCTCGTGGGTTGGGTTGACGATAAGCTGGCCGTCAACACGGCCGACGCGGCAGGCACCGGTAGGCCCCATAAACGGAATTTTGCTGATTGTAAGCGCGGCGCTGGCTCCTATCATAGCCGGCACATCAGGGTCGTTTTCCTTGTCGGCGCTGAGGACAGAGGCCATAATCTGCACTTCGTCGAAATAATTTTCCGGGAAGAGCGGCCGAAGGGGCCTGTCTATCATCCGGGCAGTGAGTGTCTCCTTGGTGCTGGGTCTGCCTTCTCGCTTGATGAATCCACCGGGGAATTTACCGGCGGCACTTTGCTTTTCGCGATAATCAACAGAAAGCGGGAAGAAATCGATATCCTCTGCCCGCGGCGGCGCGGAGACGGCGGAGACGAGGACGACCGTTTCGCCATACTGGACGACAACAGCGGCATCGGCCTGCCGGGCAATTTTGCCCACCTCAAGGGATAAGATTCGGCCCGCGATTTCTCTTTCGACTCTGACCACGTTAAACATAAGCTACCTCATTTTTTCTTATTGATTATTGATGATTGCCAAACGGAAGACACAATCATCGATTATCAATAATCATCCCGAGTTATTTTCGCAGGCCAAGACGGGATATGATATCCCGATAACGCTTTGGGTCCTTTTTGCCGACGTACTTGAGCAAAGAGGCCCTTGTGCCAACCATTTTCAACAATCCCCTGCGGGAGGAATGGTCCTTGCGGTGGCTCTTGAGATGCTCGGTCAGCTCGTTAATCTTCTCGGTCAACAGGGCAATCTGCACCTCAGGCGAACCGGTATCGCCCTTGTGCATCTCGAAGTCATGAACGATTTTTCCCTTTTTTGATTTTGCCAGCATTTTTAAGCAAACCCTTTCTTTTAATGGCAGGGCAAGCTGTCGCCCCACACTTCCGAATTCCCGCTTTCGCGGGAATGCCCCCGCTACAAGAGTGGGGGCTAAATATAAGCCAAAAGTTGTAAACGGAGTATTTTAGCAATTTTTCAGCGGACTGCAAGAGCCAACGGACAAAAAACTGCCTCAATCGTTACGGTGCAGATTTGCGGAATCGGGGGCGGTTTGCCGGGCAAACAGAGGGATATTACTTGATTAGTGTGCCGACGGCCATTGAACCATACTGGGAAAAGTCATCAGCGCCATAGGTCTTCATAGAGCCGTCCTGCATAAGGTCCCAGAGGTGATACACGTCACTTGCAATAAAAACCCTGCCCACTTTTTCGTCAAACTGGGTCCCGAGGCGTCTTTCCACTTCGGCAAGGGTTTCTTCTATGCTCAGTGCGCCGCGGTAGGTGCGATCAGATGTCATAGCGTCGAAACAGTCCGCCAGGCCGACTATTTTTCCCATAAGGGAAATCTGGTCGCCTTTTAAGGCATTGGGATAACCTTTGCCGTCAACGCGTTCGTGGTGGCAAAGGACCCCTGGAATTATGTCCCGCATTTGTTTAATGCCGCCGAGAATATTTGCGCCTATGGAGGGATGCGTTCTCAGCCGGTTTCTCTCGCGTGCGGTCAGCCGGCCGGCCTTGCAGAGGACTTTCTCGTCTATGCCGATTTTGCCGATGTCGTGCAGCAGACCGGCAAGGTATATTTTGTGGATTTGTTCCTGGTCGAGGTGTTCGGTCTGTGCCATGTGCTCAGCAATCCATTTGGAAATGAAGGCGACCCTTTCAGAATGGCCGTGCGTGTATCGGTCTTTCGCGTCGATGCTTCTGGTAAGGGCCTTGAGTGAACCGATGAACAGCTCTTTGAGGTCATTGAAGAGACGGTTGTTTTCGACGAAGACGGCACATTCGTTTGCCACGGAGGTGAACAATTTAACATCGGTGCTGTCAAAATCGGGCTTATCGAGCCGATTTATTGCGACGAGCATACCGATAATGTCACCGGCAGTTGTTTGTCCGGAATCAGCCCCTTCGGACAACTTGGTTTTCCCCCTGCCGCTGAGGGGCACAACAATTATATTCCTTATGCTTTTCGGCCACTCGTATTTGAAGGGCGCACCGAAAGCGCTGTCGAGCAGCACCTCTTTGCCCTTGTTAATTTCATCCCTGAGGCGACTATAAAGAAGCGACGTCATCCGCTCGTCAATGTCAATAACGCCGGCGCCGGCGGCAAGAATGAAACGCGATTGCTCTTCTATCGTTTTTTCCTGGAGTATGGCAATGCCTTCAACGCTGACGATTTCGGTCAAGCTGTCACAGGCCATTTGCAGGAAGTTGGCGTCCGGCTCGACTATTTCCATATTGGTGCTTATTTTGTAAAGCAGAACCAGTTCCTCATAGGTCTGGGCCAGTTCGGAGCTTATCATATCCATTTGCTCGGCGGACCTTCGCTGAACGGTGAATTTTTCGGCAAAGAGCCGCAGTATTTCGGAAAAAAGAATATTCTGCTCCGTGCTCCGGGAGTCGGGCTGGCTGCCGAGGTCTATGACGGCCGCAAAGCCGAGAGGTTCTTTGTCGCCGTTTGGGGAGACAAGAACAGCGGCGAGATACCGGCTCACAGGCGAGACGGGCTCACCGGTCTGCGACCTGTCTTTTTGCCCCGGACAGCAACGAAGGCAATCACGAGCAACCTTAGCCAGGCGGGCGGCGTCGCTTTCGAACAAGTCGGCCTTGGAGAGCAAAACAAGCCGGCCAGTAGAATCACAAATGGCGAAATTGACGCCAAGCTTATTCAGGTGTGCGCCGAAATCCTTCAACTCATACATCTCAGATGTCGTCAATCCCGTTGTTAACTTATCAGGCATAATCTGCTCCATGCACCTGTGGGGTTTTTGCCGGGCTCGTTGCTCGCCCTGCGATTATCAAGTATGGTTAACCAACTGCCCCTGATAAAGGATGTCTTCTATGGTCCTGAGCAGCTCTTTGGGGCTGAACGGTTTGGTAATACACTGGGAAACCTGAAGCTGCTGCTGGCGAATGTCGTCGATGGCAAAATTTCTGGCGGTCAGGAGGATAAATGGAATGTCTTTGGTCTGTTCGTTGGCACGAAGTTTTTCGAGAAGCTCCAGCCCACTCATCACCGGCATCATATAATCAGCGATTATGATGTCGGGTTTTTCTCTGCAGGCAAGCTCATAAGCTTCCTGGCCATTGCCGGCGGTTATAGGTTCGTAGCCGTTGTTGCGCAGTTTGATTGCAACCACGTGAACGATGTGGATTTCATCATCGACAACCAAAACCTTTTTTGGCGACATCAATCGGTCCTTTCTGTGCTGCAACACACAAATTCATCATCCTCATCATCCGGCTTCAGCAACTGACCGCCGGTATTAGAGATTCATCCAAACATTCGCAGGTAACTCATCTGAAGTTTCTTCGGCCTGCAAAGACAGGTGCTTAACCTGACAAACCGGCAGAAAAACCCCAAATGTCCCCTGCCAAGGCGGTAAACGCCGTCCAATAACGGGCGGCAAAGGGCCATTTTCGCAGATATCACATCAAATGAGCGCAAGGCCCGATAAGTAACAACCCTCTTCTTCCTTATAAGACGCTGATTGTGTGGCCGGAATACAGATATATCTGGAAAAGAAAAAAACCTGTTGAGGTCATCAACGAGGTTTTTTTCTGCCGCTTTCCACGCTGAAAATTCAGCGATTACAGAGCCGCGTGCATAGTTGAATCGTCGGCACGGAAGTTTCCAGTGGCGGTGTTAAGTACCCATCCGGCTTTCCCTGAACCGGCGGTGTTCCGGTCATTTTCAAACCGAATGGTGCTGCTGCCGTTAAAGGGATTGACGGGCATCGCCTTAAAGTAAGGCCCGCGGTTATCAGTCCCCTTGGCGGTCAGCGCCCGCTCGAAATCGGCGCAAGTTTCGGTGGGCGGCAGTTGTTCATTGTGCTGAATTTTGTAGAGTTCGAGCTGACAACGTATCGTCTGCAGGTCCGCCAGGAATCTGGCCTCTTCGGCCGGCGTTCCCCGCACACTGAAATCCGGCGCGACTATACCTGCGCCGACGCTGCATATAGCCCCTATGAGAGAAATTTGTATCATTACAAAACCAATTCTCGCTTTCATTTGACCCACCCCCCGATTTGACAAGACGTTAACCGGCCCGGATACAAAAGCTGGATAACCTATTCGATGTGCTTACCTCGCTGCCCCCGCTGCAATCTCTTTGTATGTCCACTATTAAGATTGCGTAAAAAATAAATAATACAATCAAACTATAATAAATCCCGTCGGGTGTGCCAAATTTTCAGGGGTCTTTTTTTGTGGCAAGGGCCTAAAACAGCTTCAAAACGCGGTTTTAAACAACTGCAAAACACAAAAAAACCGGCTAAAAGTGAATATAGTCGGGAACGTTGGTGATACGGATGGCCCTGCGGTCGGGGCCAATGTGAGCAAGCTCAATTTTGATATAGTTGGTCCCGGCAAGTGCAGATTCAACTTTGTCCGCCCATTCGATAAGAACGACTGAGCCGGGATGGCAATAATCGTCAAAGCCGATTTGCTCGAACTGGGCGATTGAATCGAGGCGATATGCGTCGATATGATAAACTTCAAGTCGTCCGGAATATTCATTTACAAGAACGAATGTCGGGCTGGTGACCTCATTGCCGGCGTCTTCTACGCCGAGGCCGCTGACGACTCCTTTGATGAGGTGTGTTTTGCCGCTGCCCAAGGGCCCGCAAAAAGCGATGACCTCCCCGCCTTTTAATTGAGAACCGAATCGGTGACCAAATTCAATCGTCTGCTGCGGCGAATTTGTTGTTATAGAAAAATCCATAGTGATATCACTTCAAGTGGTCGTAACCCTTCGGCTCAATCTTACATATTTGACCATCAGGCATTTTTATTTGCATTTTTTTAGTATCAGTTATCGTGCCGATTCGGGTAATGGGCAAGGGGTCTTTCCATTGTTTGAGCAGTTTGTCGCACTGGTCTTCGGCAAGCGTGAAAAGCAGTTCAAAGTCCTCGCCGTCGTTGAGGGCGGCAGAAAAGGGGTCAGGAGCTTTCTTTGCGTCGGGAGATATGGGTATGGAATTGGCATCGAGAATCACGCCAACGTGGCTTTGGGTACATATACGATTAAGGTCGCTGCTTAGCCCATCGCTGATATCCATCATCGAATTGAGTTTAACTAAGGAGGTGATTTTGAGGGCTTCTTTGACACGCGGCTCGAAGGTCAGGTGTTTCCCGAGCAGTGCGCCACCAAGTGAGCCGGTGACGCAGACAGCATCACCGACTTTAGCGCCGTTTCGGCGGACGGGCGGATGACCTGCGGGGCGAGAGAGCATGGCGACGTTTATTGCGAATTTGCTGGCATCAGCCCATTTGGTGATGTCGCCGCCAATTAGGGGACAGGCGAATTTGTCCGCGGCGAGAATGATTCCTGAATGAAGCTCTTTGAGATGACTTTGGCTAAAACTTTCAGGCAGTGCTACGCTGACGACAGCGGCAACGGGAATAGTGGCCATTGCGGCGCAGTCGCTTAAACTTGCGGCCATTGCCTTGTAGCCGACCTGTTTGAGCGTCGCGGTTTTGAGGTCAAAGTGGACACCATCGAGGAGCATATCGGTTGTGATAAGGATGGAGGCACCGTCGGCCAGACGGACTTCTGCCATATCATCGCCGATACCGATGGGAAAATCGGATGGATTTAGATTGCGCTGCCTGGAAAACCAATCGGTAATGAGGTCTTCGCCATTACTCATCTTTTGGCCAAATGTTTTTGCCAGTAGGCGACCTGTTCCGTGGCCTGTTTGGGGCCTGCGGCGCCCTCAGTAACGTACTTCGCGACAACGTTGGCGGCGCCGAGCGACTTGTAAACGTCTTGTCCGATTGCCGTGGAATACTTCTTAAAATCGCCCAGCTCAAGGTCCGCCAGTTTCATACTGTGTTTTTCACAGTGGGCAACAAGACAGCCGACGATTCCGTGCGCTTCGCGGAAGGGCACACCTTTTCGGACAAGATACTCGGCGAGCGCCGTAGCGTCGAGAAAGCCGGCATCCAGACCTGAGGCAATCTGGTTTGTATTAAACGTCGAATGCGAAACAACGGCGGCGGCCATATCGAGACACTGGGTAGTAACATCGGCGGCGGTAAAGACGTGGACCTTGTCTTCCTGCAGGTCGCGGTTGTAACCGGAGGGCTGGGCCTTTAAGACGGTCAGCATTCCCATAAGGGCGCCATAGAGGCGTCCGGTTTTGCCGCGGATAAGCTCAAGTGGGTCGGCGTTACGCTTCTGCGGCATCATACTGGATGACGTGCAGAAACTGTCGTCGATGCGGACAAAGCCGAATTCGTTCGAGCAGAATATAATCCAATCCTCGCTCAGCCGGGAAAGATGCGTCGCAATCAGGGCGCAATCGAAGATAAACTCAGCGCAAAAGTCCCTGTCGCCGACGGCGTCGATGGAGTTGTAGCCGATGTCGGAGAAACCAAGTTGTTTTGCCGTGCTTTTTCTATCTAATGGCAAAGTAGAGCCGGCTACTGCGCCGGAACCCAAAGGTGAGATATCAACGAGATACCGACAATGTTTGAGTCGGATAAAATCCCGTTCAAACTGCTCGACGAAACTCAACAGATACGAAGCAACGACAATCGGCTGAGCCCGCTGAAGGTGCGTGTAAGCCGGCATTACGTTGTTCGTATAATTCGCCGCCTGACCCACAAGGGAGTTCTGGAGATTGGTGATTTTGGCCTTTAGAAAATCAATCTGGTCACGCATCCACAGCCGCAGGTCGGTTGCGACCTGGTCATTTCGGCTGCGGCCGGTATGGAGCTTCTTGGCGGCATCGCCGATTTCGTCGATTAAGGCCGACTCAATCGCCATATGAATATCTTCATAGGTCTTGTCGAATTTGAACTTGCCGCCGGTAATATCACGCTCGATTTGTCCAAGACCTCGCTTGATTTTTGCGAATTCGCTTTGGGTAATCAACTTGCGCTGCACGAGCATTCGGGCGTGAGCGATTGAGCCGGCAATATCGTACCGGTAAAGCCGCTTGTCAATGCTCAGGGACTCAACGAAATCAACCATAAGTTGGTCTGGTGAGCCGTTTAGACGCTTTTCCCAGCTTTTCTGCTTAGCCATTGGTTATACTCCAAACTTGCCTGCCCCCACAATCTTTTGGCGGGGGTCCGCCTTCAGCGAAATATGCCTATGGTGCCAATAATACGCCCCCCCGCCGAATGTGTCAACCCTTCGACAAGCTCAGGGTGCGCAGACGGCTGGCCTCTGTAACGCAGGTTTGCAGGATTTTTTATATCCGCTCGGCTATTTCAACGGCCAGTCGTAGGGGCAGACGCACAGCCACTCATAGGCGAATTTTGCAAAGTCATATAGGTTCACAATACCATCACCGTTAAGGTCGGCCGGCAGACCGGAACCGGTTTCCAGCCAGTATCCTGCGAATATGCTAAACTGTTCAAAATCAACGATGCACAGAGGCCCGTCGGACCAAAAACCGCCCAACAATTCATAACTGTCACCCTTTGAATAAGCCGTATCCGGCTGACCAATCGTGCCGGTAAGCTTATATTGCCCGCCCGTACTTGTCCCGCCGCCGCCGTTAATCGTATACCGGCTAATCTCATAATCGGCAAAGGCCGATGTGACAATTGTCATCAGAACCAATAAGCAGGACAACAAAGACAGAACCTTTTTGTCTTTACGGCCTAATGTAAAAATGGTCACTGGTTTCATTGCTCGTCTTCCATTCGCGTCTCCGCGCATCATTTTCAACACGCGTAAGTCCGGCCGACGCCGGCCTGCTCCCGTAATTCTCAAGTCCTATCGCAAATACCCGTAAACATCCATCGTCGCCAATGCTGTGGCCGTTATAGGTCAATCTTAATATTGATTTTCATAAATTTTTAATGCCCATCCACCACCGCTTTCCACCGATGTCCATTCCATACAAATTCCATATAATCATTCACGTCATCAAAGGTATAAGAGGATGCATCACCAGCACCATTAGCGTCGTGAGTTACAGTCAACGTCATTGGATAGGTGGCCAGAGTCATATCAAATGTCTTTTCGCATCCCACCCTGTAACCATCCGGCAAAGTAACCGTCTGCGATTCCTGTGAACCCGAAAGATGGGTTGTCTCAAATGTCTGTGCGTTTCCAGTCAAAGATATTGTTGAAGCTGCACCTATGTTATCCTTTATCACGGCGTTGGGGATTGAACCAGAAAAAGCAATAGGCTCAATTGTGCAGCCACTAAAAGTATTATTTGTTATCACCAGATTCGAGTCCGTTCCGGTATCGTATATGCCATACTCGCTTGAACTACCACCAAGGAAGATATTATCGGTAATATGAACATTATTACTGCCGGTTCTTACCCGAACAGCAGGCACAGTGGAAACAGCGCCCCAGTTAGAAAAAACATTACGAGAGACAAAAACCTCTGTGGATGAGCCGATGTCTATGCACTTATCGGGAGAATCAGCAAAATCACATTCCGTAACCCAAATTGAAGAGCCCGACAGACCAAGAGATGGTTGCTCGTTTGCTCCTACATTCCTAAAATGACATTTATTTACCCAATTACGAGGATTAACAATGTAAAAACCGTATTGATTGCAATCCTCTATATCACATTCCTGCACCCAAGTTCCGTGATTTATACTATACAAAGCATACAGTGTCGAAAAGTGGAAAAACATACAATGCCGGATATTCGTATCTCCGCCGGGTTGCTGTAAAAGTTGAATACCAGCAAAAGTAGCATTGGTTGCTTGTTGGGACTTATTGCCATCAAACCAAATACCTTCTATTCGACCGCAAGACCACGGGCCCGCCAGTGTTAGCATCGGAAGGGTAGCATTGGCTCGATATTTCAAAACCGTCCCGGCAGCGGTCATACTTACAGTTCCATAAGTAGTTCGGTCTGATTGGAACCCAACGCCGACGAGAGAAACGGGAGTATTGCCTTGGAAGTTTATATTCTGAACATTGAACGTGCCGGGTGAACAGTAGATGATACCACCTATACCGTTATGATTAGTGTTCATATCGGCATAGGCAGCATTAAATTGTTCTTCATCATTGATGCCATCACATACGTAATCGGCGATTCGCTTCCAGCTATCAGGAGCATTGTTAGCCGCTATTACATAATCAGCAACACCTTTTGTGCGCAAATTTATGCCGTTTATATCCACCTCCGGCCCTTGCGGCCCGACCGGTCCCTCCGGCCCTTGCGGCCCGACTGGTCCCGCCGGTCCTTGAGAACCTGTATTACCCTTATCACCTTTTGGACCTTGCGGACCAACTGGTCCCTGTTCACCCCGCGGCCCTTGCGGTCCTATCGGCCCTGCTGGTCCGGTTGGCGCCGCTGTAAGCTGCTGACGCGGACTTAAAACCGTATAGCTCCCGGGGTTGTTTGATTGGCTTGGGCAGACACCAATTTCAAGCCAGCGGTTATTGCCGTCAAAGACGCTGCCGAAATCCAGTCCGACGGTGAAATAACCGTCGTTGACCTGTATCTCAGGGGTGTTAACATCGATGCCGATTTGGTTGCCATCTGATGCGCTGTCGTAGAGTTTGAATTGCAGGTTATAAGGCCCATCGGCCGGCCAATTGTTATCGATTAGCTGGCCCTGATAGGTAAAACTCGTGCCAACCGGTTCCGCCAGCCCAATGGAACCAAGGCAAAAAACTACCGAAAAAAACACCGTCAGGACTTGAGAAATTCTCATATGGCTCATTTTCCTGCCCCCGGAACAAATCAGATATTCAATAGGCGCACACCACAGGCACCGTCTGGGTTCAAAAAATAGAAAGACTTATTAAAATGGGCGTAATTGGTTCTCATCAGAACTCCTCCTTTCGACGCTTATTTAAGCGACGGAAAGTAATGCTAAGCGAAAAACAATATTATTTTATTTTAGCACTTTTACATCAGAATGTCAAGCAAAACAACGAGTAGGTCGCTTGTGCCCACACGGGGGAGATAAACGGGCTTTATGGAAGGCGGCGGGAATGGTAGCATAATCGGCGAAATGAAACTCAGATGTCCAGTATGCCGGAAGGTTATCAACGCGGCTATCCAACAGGAGAGCCGAGAGGGGGATTTTTACCCATTCTGCTCGCAGCGATGCAAGATGGTGGATTTGGGGCGCTGGTTAGACGGCAATTACAAAATAATCACCCCATTAAGACCCGAAGACGCGGAAAAAATTGACGAGTCAGACGCTGACGACCATAAGGGAGAAAACGCTGGACAATCCGGAACCAAAGACCGATAATCACACGTCAAGAGGACAGCATTCATCCGAGCCGGGCTTGCAGAACAACAGCAGCAGTTTTGAAAGGAATCAAAAATGGGCGGCGAAAATCAAATCAGCCAGATTTTAGACCCTGCCGTGCCGGGGTTCCCGAAGATATTCCGAACATTCCGGATGGCGGTTCAGCCGAGCAAGCTGATAATCGCGCTGGGGTTGATTGCGGCAACAGCACTGGCCGGCTGGATTATGGACCTGTCCAAAACGGTGGTCACCACACCGGGTACGAACGGGCGGGAGACGGAACTGGACGTGTATATGACTGCCTCGGAACAGGTCAGCCCATACATTGAGAAATACACCGATACAGACGAACACGCGGGCGTATTTTCGACGATGTGGGGTTTCGCGCACAACAAATTCCACGGCGTCCTGAAAGAATTCTTCGCGTTCAACCTGTCGGGTATTCTGCGCAATATTGCAGAATTTCTGCGTGCCGTGAAATGGGCGATACGGTATCACGCCGCCTATTGTGTGATATTCGGGCTGGTGACACTCTGCCTGGTTTCAATCGCCGGCGGGGCAATATGCCGGATTGCGGCGTTGCAGATTGCGCAGGATGAAAAGCCCGGCATAACGGAGGCAATGCGATTCAGCACGAAAAGATTTGCGAGCTTCTTTTCCACACCTTTTGTTCCGGCGGCGATAATCGCGTTGGCCGGCGCCTGTATATCCTTCATAGGCCTGGCAGCTAATATACCTTTAGGACTGGGCGAGCTGATAGTAGGGATTTTGATGCCGCTGGCACTGCTTGGAGGGGCAATTATAGCAGTTGTTCTGGTGTGGACAATCGCAGGGTTTAATCTGATGTTTCCGGCGGTCGCCTATGATGGCTCAACCGGCCTGGATGCAGTCAGCCGGTCTTTCAACTATGTGTGCGTCAGACCGTGGCGCATGGGTTTCTACACTATAATAGCTTTTGTCTATGGAGCGATTTGCTACATATTTGTCCGATTTTTCGCATATCTGCTGCTGTGGGCAACCTACAAGGGGCTTAGATTAGTAGCCGTGCTGGACAGTGCACGCGGGCTGCCTGACAAAATAGCAGCCATCTGGCCGGAGCCGAGCTTCGGGCAGCTGCTGGCGTTCTCAACCGCAACGGGCAGCACATCCGAGTGGGTGGCGGCAATACTGGTATATCTATCTGCCCTTATAGTGGTGGGGCTGGTTGTGTCTTTCATAATCAGCTTTTACTTTTCAGCCAACACTATTGTTTATGCGCTGATGCGCAACAAAGTTGACAACACGCCATTAGAGGAAATTTACATCGAGCCAGAGGAAACAATACAGCAACCCGGCAAAACTGAGAAGTAGTCGTCGCAATCTCAGTGAATAGGGACGCATATTGTGCGTGCTACCCTAAATAAATAACCGGACATAAATCCTTGACAGTCAGCCGAGGGGGCTATAGAATCATTCCCCAGGTAATGCGGGGGGCTGGGCTTGACGATATTAGGTTATGACTGAATCGAGCACAGATACGCAGATAAAAAGCAAAGCCGTAAACCCAACGGATTTCAAATCTTCATCAGGCATGCTGTTGAGGTTTCGCAGACCTCTTATAATATTGGCCCATATCGTCGTGTTCGCTGCGTCATTGATGCTTTCATTTCTTGTGGCATCAAACATGCAGTTCAACCCCAAATGGCTCGCGGAGCAGTATCCGGTTCTGCTGGTGGCTTTCATCGCCGTTAAATTAGTGATTTTCGGGCTGTTTCGGCAGTATCGCGGCTGGTGGCGGTATGTGGGAATATCGGACCTGACGGGGATAATCCGCGCCTCACTTGTCAGCACGTTGATTATAGTGGCTTTATGGTTTTTGGCTCTGCAGACAGACATAGTGCGAAGAACTCTGCCCACAATATCGGAGGTGGGGCAGGGTGTGTTTATGGCAGATTTGTTCGGGACAATTTTTCTGCTTGCGGGGCTGCGAATGGCAGTCCGGCTTTACTACGAGGAGTTCCGCACCGAGGAGGCAGGCAGGTTAAAACGTTTTCTGATTGTTGGAGCCGGCAATACGGGAGAATCACTTTTGCGGGAAATTCATCGTATGCCGGTGGCCGAGTATGAGGTGGTCGGCTTTATCGACGACGACCCCGCCAAGCAGGGCATCAGCATCCACGGCATCCAGGTGCTGGGAACGGTTGAGAACCTCGCCGCAATCTGTGGGGACAAAACAATAGAGGAGGTGGCGATTGCGATGCCCTCGGCGACCGTGCCGCAGCGTAGGCGCGTGATACAGGTATGCCAGGGCACGAAGGTTCGCTTTCGAACGGTGCCGTCGATGACTGACATCGCATCAGGCAAATTCCGTGTTTCACAAATACGCGACGTTGATATCAACGACCTGTTAGGCAGAGAGGCGGTGCAGCTCGATACGAATGCAGTAGAGGCATTCATCAGAGGAAAAACGGTTTTAGTCACCGGCGCGGGCGGTTCAATCGGCTCGGAGATGTGCCGGCAGATATGTCACTACAAACCGAAACTGCTGGTGCTCCTGGAGCAGGCAGAGAACCCGCTTTTTTACATTGAGCGAGAGCTTCGTGAAAGGTGGCCTGACATTCCGCTTGCGGTGATTATATGCGATATCACCGACCAGATTCGGGTGGAGACAATTTTTGACGAATACAGGCCGGAGGTCGTCATTCACGCGGCCGCACACAAGCATGTGCCTTTGATGGAACTAAACCCTGGTGAGGCGATTAAGAATAACGTGGTAGGGACACGGACGGTGGCGGACGCGGCCGACAAATACGGCACGGGCAACTTCGTTATGATAAGCACCGACAAGGCGGTGAACCCGACCAGTATTATGGGTTCATCCAAACGAATCGCCGAGATGTATGTGCAGGATTTGAACAGAACAAGCAATACACATTTCGTGACGGTCAGGTTCGGCAACGTGCTCGCTTCGGAAGGGTCGGTCGTTCCTATCTTCAAAAAGCAGATTGCCCAGGGCGGTCCCGTAACGGTGACACATCCCGACATGAAACGCTACTTTATGACCATACCGGAGGCGAGCCAGCTTGTCCTGCAGGCGGCATCGATGGGCAAAGGCGGGGAGATTTTCCTGCTCGATATGGGAGAACCCGTGAAGATCGTCGATTTGGCGAGGGAACTTATTACGCTGAGCGGTTTCAGGCCCGGCGAGGATATCGAGATAGTATTCACGGGCCTCAGACCCGGAGAAAAGCTGTTCGAGGAACTTTCGATAACGGGGGAGGATATGCAGGAGACGCGGCATCCGAAAATCGGTATATGGAAAAACATACCGAAGGACCGCGACGCGCTCCGCCAGGGAATTGCACAGCTCGTGGCCCTTGCCAAAGTAGGCAGGCACCGCGAGATAGCCGCAAAAATCAAAGAGCTTGTCCCCGGATATATCGGCAACAATAATAATATCAACAAAATAAATTAAGCTGATATAAAAAAGCGACGGGGCCGGTTTAAAAACCGGCCCCGTTATTTTTACAGAGTGCAAAAGACCAATCGTTAGACGTCGGGGTCGTGCTGGTCGGTTTCGGTCTCACGTGGGTGGGCGGAGGAGTAAACGTCCTTAAGCTTCTTGGTTGTCAGGTGTGTATAAATTTGGGTGGTGGAAAGCGACTGATGGCCAAGCAGCTCCTGAACGCTGCGGAGATCGGCGCCGCGGTTTAGCATATGGGTAGCAAAGCTGTGCCGCAGAGTATGCGGACTGATTGCGGGGTCGAGGCCGGCCATCTTGAGGTACTTATCCATTTTCCGGCGAACGCTGCGGGTGCTCAGACGTTTGCCGTGCTTGTTTACAAACAGGACCTTGCCGTCGAAATTGCTGTTGTGCTGGGCTCGCTTGTTTCTGAACTCCATATAGTGCTGGATAATTTGCAGGACGGAGGAGCTAATGGGGCTGATTCTCTCTTTTTTGCCCTTGCCCCTGATATGGACGACCTCGCCGAGAAAATCGATATCGTCAAGGTTAAGGGCAACAAGCTCGCTCACCCGCATACCGGTGCTGTAGAGCGTTTCCATAATGGCCCTGTCGCGGGCGCCGAGCCAGGTATCGGCAGGAGGCGTTTCGAGCAGCCGTTTGATTTCTTCGTATTCGAGAAATCGCGGGAGCCGTTTTTCCTGCTTCGGTGTTCGGATGCCGACAACAGGGTTCGAGCTTATATGGTTCCTCTTGACGAGGAATTTATAGAAGCTGCGAAGCGTGGCGAGCTTGCGGGCAACCGTGGACTTGGAGTACTGTTTTTCGTTTAATGCAGCCATATAACTTCTTATGGCGTTGACGTCGGCCGAAACAAGAAGCCGGTCGATGTCAACTTTGGGATGGGCAGCGACGGCGGTTGCGGTGCCGGAATCGTGCGAACCAAGAAGGTCGTTTTCTCCATGCTGCTCAGAACCGGCCCCCCCTCCTTCGCTGCGAACAATCATAAATTCGCCGAACTGAAGCAGGTCAACGCCATAACACTTGGCTGTGTGCGGACTGAAACGTTTTTCGAACTGGAGATAGTTAAGAAACTCCTGGATAGTTGTGCTGTCTTCCATAATTTTACCCACCCGTTATCAACAAACAAAATTTCGGAGTCC
>JBEKZA010000018.1:0-39489 GCA_049510335.1 Sedimentisphaerales bacterium
ACCGAGGAATATAAACCCTATCTGGCTGACCGTCGAATAGGCAATGATGCGTTTAAGGTCCGTTTCAATCATCGCGGCGCCGGCTGCCACCAGTGCGCTCGCGCCGGCGATTATGGGCACGACGGTGTGCCAGAATTCGTCAACTGTGAACGTGGCGATGAACAGCCGGGCAAAAACGTAAACGCCAATTTTAACAAGGATGGCGGCGTGAAGCAGGGCGGTGACGGGCGACGGCGCGACACCTGCATCGGGGAGCCAGGTGTGGAACGGAAGCGTCGCGGACTTTGAAAGAATGCCCGCCAGAATCAATACTACGGCCAGGTTCGAGAGGTGATTAGCGCCGAGCGTTTCCTTTATTACACGCAGCTCAAATGAGCCGGCCTGCTGGTAAATGCTGACAAAGCCGATTAGCATCAATAAAGACCCGAACATCGTCACTAAAAACGCCTTGTCCGCACGTATCACGTGCTGCTTTTCCCTGAAGAATCCGATGAGACGCCAGCTTGTTATGGCGGTAATTTCCCAGAACAGATACAGGAAGATTAGATTGGCGGAAAACACCAGCCCCATCATTGCGCCGAGGAACAGAACGACCATCAGGTAGTATTCGTTCTGATTCTCGTAATGGCTGATGTAGCCGAAGGAATAGAAAATGATTATCGAGCTTAGCAGGGCCGACACAATGGCCATAAACACCGCAAGGCCGTCGGCGTAAAGGAGAAAATCGAAGCTGTTGTTAAAGGGAATGCTTACTTCTACGTTGTTTCCGGAGAAAACACCCGGCGCAATGGCTGCGGCAAAAATCAGCGAAACCAGGACCAGGCCCAGCGCAACTATATTCCTGAGTCCTGCGGATACCCGGCCCAGAAACGGCAGAAAAATCGCCCCGATACACGGGACAAACACTATGCAAAGGAGCATCAATCGATAATCCATAATCGGTTATTTAACCTTTTTCACCACTAAGACACAAAGACACTAAGTTTTTTCACTTTTTCTTATAACTTCTTTACCACAACCCCCACACTTTTCTTCGAAAAGGAAACGTGGGGGCTTAGGACCCGAATGGCTTGGCCATCCCTTACGGGAGACACTAAGTTTTCTTTTTGCTTTTTACTTATGAAAACCAAAGCAGACACCTTAATAAAGCATTACCCATTGTTATGAAAGGTATAAAGATGTCGAATACTAACCGGTTGCGGGGAAATAGTCAAACGGTTTTTTTCACCGCAGAGAACGCAGAGATTTCATATTGCCACAAAAAGGCACAAAAGGTTTTTATAGCCACAGAGGACACAGAGGTCACAGAGAATTTAACCGCGGATTAACACGGATTAAACGGATTACGTAGGTTTCGGCCAGCCGGTGTACTCGAAACGCACTGTCCTCCCCCTAAGGGGTGCGGCAGTTACATTTCTTCGTCCACAAGGCCAATTACATTGTCCTTAATTCATAAACTGGCCGAAACAACAACTTCTCACCTTTCAACTGCTCTACTGTCTAATTTCTCGCACAAGCGGGGGATGCGGATTAACCAAATTGTCGATTGCCGATTGCCGATTGTCGATTTAGGGACGCGGATTCTTAAAACTCTTGCTTTTATTGCCGGTTTCAAAGATAAATCAAAAATCAAAGTGTAAAGTGCAATCCACCTTCGCCAATGCTACGGCGGACAAGAACTGCGGAATCCCTAAGGGATAGGTTTTAATTTGACACCTCGTTTGTGAAAATCTATAGTGGGTTTGGCTAAAACAGGTATTTTATGGCCGGAAGAAGCGGCTTTTGAAGGATTAATAATGGTTGATTTTAGAAAACACGTTAGCAAAAAACGGGATATAGATTTCACAAACTTGGTTTCCCTTTTCGATTCAATAGATAGGCAAACTTCTCACATTGAATTAAGAACTGTTCAGCAAGAGGCACTTCGGATTCTGTCCGAACGAAGATTAGAACGAGACCTCATTCTGAAAATAAGTACTGGCGCTGGTAAGACCACTGTAGGATTGCTGTATTTGTGGTCCTTTATGGAGGAAAAACGCCAGCCTGTAGTGTATCTGTGTCCAACTAAACAACTTTGCGAACAAGTCAGTGCAGAATCTGAGAAGTTAGGTCTGAATTCGGTTATATATCCCGCCAACCAATCCCATCCTGATGTGGATGGTATAAGAGGTAAAGCAATCATTATTTGTACTTATGATAAATTATTCAATGCAAAAACAACTTTTGATAGATCTGACGTGATGCTTCGTCCTTACGCTATTGTACTTGATGATGCTCATGCTGGTGTCGAAGAAATCCGCGATTGTTTTACTCTACGTATATCTAATGCTAGTGTACGCGGACAACTTATTAAAATACTTGATGCCCCTTGTGCTGATTATAGGCAAGCGGCGTGGAATGACATTAGAAATGAAGTTCCGAACCAACTCCTAGAAATTCCTTACTGGATTTGGAAACCCTTGTTACCACAAATTGAACAGATTATTGGCAGTCAGGCCAATGACGATAAGCTAAAATTCGTAATACCGCATATTCTGGACATTTTACGACGATGCCGATGTGTGGTTTCAGGGGCTGCAATTGAGATTATCCCTGATATATTGCCAGTTCACAAGAATTCTGCATATGATACGGCAGAGCATCGGTTGTTCATGTCTGCTACACTCGCAGATGATTCTGTACTGGTTAGAGAACTTGGCACTGACATATCAGCGGCTGAAAAACCTGTGATGCCTGCTAATGATAGAGGCATGGGAGAACGCATGGTAGTGGCTCCTTCGCTAGTAGATAGCAAGCTGGATCGTGCGTGGGTAATGTCTTTATGTGGCCGTTTGTCAAAAAAACTCAATGTTGTCGTCCTTTCTCCAAGTGCACCGAAAGCTCGTGAATGGGAAAGCTTTGGTGCACAAATCTGTTTAGGTGACGACGTTAAAGAGGCAGTGGAAAGTTTGAAAGATACATCCGGTACATCTCGCCTTGTAGTTTTTGTGCAGCGTTATGATGGCATTGATCTTCCTGATAAGTCGTGTAGAGTACTCGTTATTGATGGCATGCCTCTCGGTGAGGGAATTCTAGACCGACTTGACAGCAGCACCAGCGAATTCGCAGGAGGCACGCGCAATAGATTGATTTATCGCATAGAACAGGGCATGGGAAGGGCTGTGCGTTCACATGCCGATTACGCTGTCATTTTACTTGCAGGTAATGAATTAGCTCATTTTATCGCGAAGCACGATGTGTTGTCAGCAATGAATCCGGATACTCGGGCCCAGTTAGAATTAGCAATAGACCTCTCCAAGATGGCGAAGGAGGATGCTGGGGCTGATCCTGAAGCAGCAGTGATAGATATGATAAATAAATGTTTGACCAGAGACGCTGGATGGAAGCAGTTTTACAATGAGACGGTAAGAAAAAGTTCAATAACTGCGTCCGGAACAACGGACCCTAATCGGCTTATGCTTGCGAATGCTGAAAGAGAGGCGTTTGAATTTGCGATAAGTAATAATCTGCACGGTGCAGTTAAACTCCTACAGGATGCGATTGGCAAATATGTCTCTGATGATTCAGCCACTAAGGGCTGGTATTTGCAGAGAGTTGCAAATTACCAATATGATATTGATCCTGGACAAGCATTAGAAGCCCAAGGGGCTGCTCACGGGTATAATAAATCGATGTATTGTCCACCGGGCGGTATTATCAAGCGACCTTCAAAAGTGGAAGAATCAAGTGTTCAAGCTGTCATCTATGAATGGTACCGCCAGTTCAAAAACCCAAATGGTGCAATTGCTAAAATTCAGGATCTTAAAGCACAGTTGTCCTTTGAAATATCTCATTCGATTATCGAACAAGCCCTATGCGATCTTGCTCCTCTCTTAGGAGCAAAAGGCTCAAGGCCTGAGCAAGAGGATGGGGTGGGACCAGATGATCTATGGCTTTGGCCAGACCTATCCTTGATAATAGAGGCAAAAACAGAGAGCCAGAAATCTCTGCATAAAAAGGATGCAGGCCAACTGTCTTCCAGTATAAATTGGTTCAAAGAGAATTTCCCAGCACGTAAGAATCTCGTACCAATTATTGTAGCTAATACTACTCTCTGTGATTCAGATGCATATTTTCCAGATAATACGAGAGTTATTACATCGGCCAGAATCCATGAGCTATTAGAAAAGATCGAGCAGTTCTACTCCAAGATGATTGCCGAACCTCTGCTATATTCAACTCCGCAATTAATCTTGAAACTACAACAAGTTTTTTTGCTTTTGCCCGAACAGTTTTGCGGGAACTTTACAGAAAAGCCGCAGAAATCGAAATAACTAAACTACTTTGTGCCTTCTTGTGACCAAACCTGCGAAATCTGCGCAATCAGCGTCTAAAAACCTTCGCGTCCCTTCCTTTTCTTCGTGGTAAATCCTTTAAATACAAGGACTTACGTCACCGAACACGTTTTCTCGAAAAAAGTTAGATAATTATTGAACAAAGGGATTGAAGTTGGTATAATAGCGACGCACCGGCCCCCGCCGTTTTGCTTCTTCGCCTACGGCGGCTTCGCAAAACGAGACGCGGGGGCAGGCAGTAGTAGCGCAGAAGCGCAAGCACCCGCCATAGGCGGGCAAGTTTCGGGACAGCAGTCCCACGTTTCACGCCAAGATAAGGCAAGTCGCAATTTCGGATTTAATAAGAAACTGGATTCCCGCTTGCGCGGGAATGACAAATTAAAACCCCGCCACTCGCCAAGGGCGAAGATGGCGGGGCTAAATATGAAAGCTGGGCCCCAGATAAAACCATTCTGGGGTCTCCGCCCGCCCAAAAAACGGCGGGTAAACTTCGCTCCGAGGAGTTGGTTATGAAGGTTAATTTAACAATTGGGATACCGGAATGGTTGGACAGGATATGCGCGTGGCCGGTAATGGTATATCGAAGGCACAAGTATGGGTATGGTTATCGGCGGATATATTTAGGCGAGGGGGAATGGGCGATTCTTGACCAGCAGGATTATTACCGATACCAAGAGTTCAAATGGTTAGTTAAGGGAAACGGAAGCAAATTATACGCTGTGGGGAGTGTAAAAACGGAGCCGAAGAAAACAAGAATGACCTGGATGCACAGGGAGATTATGAACGCACCCAAGGAGCTTTTGGTTGACCATAGAAACGGCGATTCCTTAGATAACAGGAGGGGGAATCTTCGGTTCGCGACGCAATCACAAAATATGGCCAACGCCATAAGAGACAAATCAAAGACCACGTCAAGGTTTACGGGTGTTAACTTTGACAAGAGAAGAAAAAGATGGCTGGCGTCAATAAGAAGGCAGGGGAAAAAAGTATTCTTAGGCAGATTCAAAAATGAAATTGATGCGGCGCACGCCTATGATGCTGCTGCCAAAAAGTGTCACGGTGAGTTTGCGCGTCTAAATTTTCCGGATTAGCCACCCCCTGCTGTTTTACTCCGTAAAACAAGACGCAGGGGTCTCCGCTTCGCTACGAGACGAAGCGGCGAGGAAATATCACGGTGAGTTTGCGAGGTTAAATTTGCCGTGACACAATACTAATACAGCGTTTCGTAAGTTTCTCGACTATCATTAAATGAGGTCAAAACCGCAGTTTTTGATGAATCCAGCCTCGTTTTTGGCCCCAAATTGGCGTTCGTCAGAAAAAAACGGTTTTTTCAAATTTTCATCTTGACAACCAGAATGGAAGGTGGTAAGATAGGTAATATGCTGATAGGTCTACTTTACGCAATATGGACCTATAGGCAAGAAGAAGAGAGTGAGAGTGACGAGAAGAAGGAAAGAGAGTGCCAGTTTTGCACTAATACTCAGAATGAGTATCCCTCTTTTATCTCCCTCAACATCGCCCCTCACATCTTGAAAACTATATGGGTTATTTTGAAGGCGGAGAAGAGAGATGAAAAGGTATTTTTTGTTTTTGGCTGCAGTGTTAATCTTGCCTGTCGGGGCAAAAGCCTGTCCGGTATCCGTTACTATTACCGCGACTAATGAAGCCGGGCAGTCACAAGTGGCGACTTTGGGCGGCGAAACCTCTTTAGACGCAAGCACCGGTAATTTTGTATGGACGCTTGGAAGTGAGTACACATTCAAAGATGATGCCGCCATTGAAAGCCTTACGTTGACTTCGAACGGCGACCCTGAGGTAGGTATTGAGTTTGGCGTTAGAGCCGGCAGTTCAACGACGACATTCAGTATTTTATCTGATGTAATTTCTTTTGACCCGCTGGTAAATCCGACAGCGTATGCATCAGCAGGCGTTACACTGACCGACAGGACCCCCACCCCAGGAGCGACAATCACAGGTCTTTTCGACGGCAAAACGCATCAGGCCCGATACAATGGTTCGATAGTGTTCGCGAATCTGGTGGACGGTTTTTCGATTGGCAGCGGGACGCTGACCGCCAGTGAAGACAAGCCCTTGTCCGGCAGCCAGGTTATAAGCGGTACTCTTACGAGCATTGAATCAGAGTTCAGCTTTAAGCTTTCGGCCAGGGATTCAGCTTCCGGAACAAGCACGTTTGAAATAATTCCTGCAGTCGTTCCTGAGCCGGCAACGGTTGGTTTGCTCGGTCTCGGTACCTTGAGTTTGCTTCGCAGAAAACGCAGGGCATAACTCAAGTTCAGAAATAAGAATTTAGAATTGGGCTGCGGATGATTTCCGCAGCCCTTTTTTATAGCTTCTTTTGAACTTTTAAATTCTTGTTCATCATCTCCTGCACCTCCCCAAGCGAGGGTGGCTGATGCACCGACGGAAAGCGCAGGCACGATACGGCCGCACAGGCCGATGCAAACCGCACCAGCTCCAGCTCAGACCACCCCTGCAGCACCCCATACACGACCCCCGCGCGGAACGTGTCGCCTGCGGCCAAAGTATCCACCACCTTGATTGAATACGGCTGAAACGATTGAACAGGCGTTTTCACGGAGCCGAATAAAACAGGGCGACTGCCAAACGTGAAAATTACTAATCCCGCACAGCTCATTTGGTATTGTTTCAGCAACGCCTGATATTCGACGCCCGGATATTCACGGTCGATGAACTCCTTCGAGCAGACCACCGTTTTCGCGTGCCGGGCGATGTCGGTTTCCCATCGGCTGTCTATGGTCACGTAGTCCTTATGGTGCTGCACGCATAGCCGGGCCGTCTCTTCGGATTCGGCCCCGAAGAACGGGTCAATCGCGACGCACGCAGCCGCTTTTATCGCCTCCTCATTGGGCCTGCTCCATAGTTTCCTGCCGCCGAACAAATAGTCCACAAACCACCCGAATACCGTGCGGCTCTCGCCGTCGCAAAGCACTATATCTCGCCAGCCGGGAAACCCTGCCTGATGCCGCAGCAGCGAGCAATCGACGCCTCGATTATTGAGATATGTCCGGAGTGGTTCGGCCGTCAAATCCCCAAGCAGACAGCCGTCTAATGTCGTGGGCACGCCTAAGTTCTTTAACACGACGGCGCAATTTGCCGCCTCGCCGCCCGGCATAACAAAAGTGTGTTCAATCTCCTGATAGCCGTCAGCGGAGGGAAACGGCCCCTTCAACTGGTGAATCGTGGACAACACCGTCATTCCATATACATATACATTTCCGTCAGTCATCGCTGTTGCATTATTCCCGCGATTGCGACCAAGGCAAGCAAAATTACCCCCGGCGGATAACGCCATTTACAGATTACACCCGTAATATCGTGGAGGAACAATAAAAAAGCCGTCATCCGCAACAGGAGAGCTGTCGCGGAGGACGGCTTGACTATACGCCAAATACTATTTGCTGTCTTTTTTACTTCTTTTCTGGCATTGGGGGTTTGCCTTGTTCTTTTCCCATCATCGGACAGCCGGCCTTATTGGGCTCTGTTGGTGGGCCGCCGGCTCTGTTTCGACACATCGGGCACATGCAGCCCGGGGGATGTTTTCCCATCTCATCCTTGTCGCCCCACCAGCCATGATGTCCTGCGCCATCCCTGTCCCAGCAGGCCTTCATACCCCTGTCGCCGCAAGGTCCTCCCATCATACAGCAATGCTTCGTCAAAACATGGCCAAATATCGCCCCTATTATCAAAAGGGCGAGTGTGATAAAGATTGCCTTCCAGATTTGGCAGCAACAACAGCCGTCATGTTTCTTTTCTTCTTCACTCATTTTTGCTTCTCCATTAAATCAATCTAATCTCCGACATTTCCCACATTTATCCGCCCACGGCAGATTAAACGCCTGGCTATACAGCCGGCATTCTAATTCGATGCCTATGATATGATACCAGAATATTCATTTAATACTACTATACGAAGAAAGACGTCTGCCGGATGACAATATTTCCGCGTTTTTTGTCATCCGCCATTTCTCTTTTGCCCGTTCTACGGCTTGTTCGGAGTAATCCCGATGCTGTTTCTGTGTGCCGGGACCGGAACGAAGTCGGAAACTGCAGCAAAATCGAGGTGTAATAACGGCGAAATACGGTCGATATGCGAACGACGAAGTGCTGTCGACTAATGACTACTAAGGACTAAGGACTATTTGCCTTCCGCTTTTGGTTCGGCGGCTTCTTTGCCTTTTTTCTCTTTCTTTGCCTTCGCGGGTTTTTCTTTTTTGACCTTCGGCGCCTTGGGCGTTTTCTCACGCCCCATCATTGCCCCGACCCCTGCAATCACGACTGACGCAACGGCCATCCCGCCGGTGATATACCAAATCAGCCCCTGCAATCCTTTAAGAACCGCCGGCGTCACATAACTGAAGCCCGCGACGGCAATTATCGCCGTGTAAATGACGGCCAGCAGCGGTATAAACAACATTACCCCAAGTGCATTGCTAAACGCGTCGGCTGGCGGCTCGATATACGCCACACCCGCCTGTGCAACCGCTGGCGCCGTTGGCGTCTCGGGGAATTGTGCCTCTGGGAGCATCTGCTCCGCTTCTGCCGCGACCTCCATCGCCGAACCCTCTGCCTGAGGTGCCGCGGCGGCGGCTTTGCCTTCTCCGCCGGGTGTGTAAATCTCGTCTAATATTCCGCCTAATGATGTGTCGTCGGCCTGCAGCGACAGGTCTAGGAGACCTGACCCGCTGCCGAATGTGTCCAAACTCACGTCTTCCTCGATTTCCTCAAGCGATGCCTCTTTCGCTGGTGTTGCCGGCGTTTCTTCCAGGCCCTTGACTGTTTCGTCGCCGACGTTCTCGGCTGCCGCCACGCCGTCGGTCTCGCCCAGGACCTTGATGCCTTCCTCGACTATCTGGGTGTCTGCGTCGCTTAATTCAATTTCTTCCGCGCCTTTGCCCGGCGTCTCCGGCGCAAGCAGAATCTCTTCTGCCTCGGCTTCCTGTTTTTTTTGCGGTGCAACCGGCTTTTCTTCGCCTTCTTTCTTGACCGTCACTGAGCCCGTATCGCCCAGCAGCGACATAACTTCGTCGACCTTGAACAGCAGGTTCGGCCCATCCCGGAACTCCCGCAGCCGGCCGCTTTTCACAATCTGCCGCACCTCGTCTTCGCTTTTTCCCAGTTTTTCCGAAACTTCTTTCAGTGAGTAAAACATCCCGGCCATAATTACCTATTCTCCGAAAAACGCTTTTTTTGGGCGTCCCTGTGCTCTCCCAGGTCTGTCCAACCCGTCCCATTTTTGAAATTTTCGGTAGCGCATGGTGTGTCGTATCCAATTACGCTGTCCGCAAACCATCGCTTTGCATGTATAAAGTTATTATACTCGTTTTGCCGGCCAAATGCAAGGCCATTTTACGGTTCCGGCTCGGCGTTCTCAAGTGGGGTTTGGTCGGATAATAAGCCGGATAAGAGGCCGAAGTTACACTGGGCCGGGTAGGATTCGAACACCTCAAATTGGCACAATCAAAAACCGAGATTTCGACAAGTGACAGCGCAGAATCCGACGCACCTAATGCGCCGAAGGCCACTCAAACCCCACAAGACTCCGACTTGGCACTTGTCGTTGAACACTGGCTAAAGCAGCCGGAGTTTAAGGCGGAGATTGACCGGCAAAGAAAACAGGCAGAGGCCGAGGCGTTTGGTGTATTGTCGCAGGGCTTGACCAAAGCGGTAGAGAACCTTGTCAATCTGTTAGGTCCCCAGGACGACCGGCTCAAATGATTGACCTTGGGGGATATAATAAAGCTTAGAGTTGTGCGGCGTTTTGCCTTGATTTTTATCGTGCAAAACTGTTATATCGGAAAATGTGCTTTTTGACATCGAGACGAGAAGGGGGGCACTGTTAGGCATGGAAGTAAGAAAAACGCAACAGAATAATAGGGTACCATTGGACAGGCAATAGGGGGCAAATATGATGATAAGAAATATTCAGGTGTTGGCGATAGCAATCCTAATTAGTTCGATAGCAATGGGTTACAGGTCGCCAAGGGTATGTCTCTCTGATGGTAATACACCTCTTGAGCTTGTTGATCCCTGTGTGCCGTGGGTCTACCGAGACATTATGGTAGGAACACACCTGACGATTATTGTCGATTCTAATAAAAGTGGCAAGTGGGGGTATGGCGAGTTGTCTATTTGGGGGACAGATAGGGATTATGGCGTCTTAGCGGGAAGGGACTGCAACGAGGAGACATTGGAATGTCCAGGTTCGGTACTTCCGGCGGCTGGTGATGAAGCCAACGTTTTCGAGTTTGAAGAAAGTGACGCCTGTGGCATTTCTTTTTGGATAAACGATGGTGCTGTGGCTGGCGACTGGTTTATTGTCGATTATAACGCAAGTAAAATTGGCAACTGCCAAGTTGATTTTTATGATCTGGACGTGAACATGACCGGACCATTGTGTTCGATGTCGTTTACTCATGTTCCCAGCCGGGACTTTAATAAGGACCACATAGTCAACTTTGCGGATTTTGCAGTTGTTGGCTTGTATTGGGGCATGACCAACTGTATGGACCCCAATAGATGCGGAAAAGTTGATTTTGACGGCGACAAAATCATTGACATTAACGACTTGAGATTGTTTTCAGAGTACTGGCTTGAGAGGACCGATTAGTTGCATACTTCTCACGCTGCTACGGGTGACTCCGTGATTCTTTTCTACACTGTAATTTTTGACTGCTGAGTACCATCTTTGGGACTCGTTCCCAGATTAAAATCAACATTTCACATTTCTAAACCGCCTTAAATTACAACAGATTTGTGTACACACTTCGATTTTAGTTATTCAAATTTTGGATGTGAGGAAACTATTATGAAGGCGCGAATAGTGTTAATGGTGATAGGTGTTTTCTGCCCGTTTTCCGCTGAAGCATTGGCAGACAGGACTCTGGAAAAGAGCGAGGTCCTGCGAATATTCGAGCAACTCACAAGCCAGCCGAGGAAGACCTGGATATCAACAGGGACGATTCAAGCCAGTCACGAGGAATACAAAGCACCAAAGACAACCGACCCAAATGCGATAGAGACCACAATTCGAGCGAAAACACAGGAACATCAAAGCAATCTAAACAAAACGAAACTGGATGAGTCTCTTCGTAAAATGGACCTTGATGCCATTCCTTTCAATGTCCGCTATGAACTGGCTAATGAATACACAATGAAGTCCAGCGTTGTGGTCAAGTTTGACGGTGAGAGGTTTTACTGGGAAATAAATGTTGATTCCAGGACCGATTCGGTCACTCCAGACAAGGACATTGCGGAGAATTTTATGGTCTGTCGTTTTGACAGGGATTGGAATCAGAAACGCATTTTTGCCTGGGACGGCGAAAAATACACTACCTATTTCCTGCCGGGCAACCACGCAATTGTTGACTCAAAAGGCACCGCCCCGCATGTTGTCAACGGTCCTTTGACTGCTGGGATTGTTCCCTGGGGCTATGGATATTACACATATGAGAATCTTGTATCTGCCAGTTCATCTGCTGTTGAAAAAGACACCGAAGGCGAAACACAAGTGCACCTGACGCTGAATATGCCGGGTGGCATCGTAACGACATTTGTTCTGGCACCATCGAAGAATTACGCGCTTGTATCCTATTTAGTAACCGGACGTGGCAAATCTGTAACTTTCAGGAGATATTCAGATTATCGATTAGTAGCTGGTAAATGGGTTCCGATGGCAATAGTTCAGGAAAAGTATGATTCCCAAACGAATCGGCTGCTGGGTCGTGACTTATGGACAATCAACAGCATTGACGTGAATCTTCCAGGCGTGGACAGTTTCGAGGTTAACTACAAGCCGGATGCGCTGATTGAGTTCTTTTCCCCCGTCACGAAAAAAGCAGCGATGTATCGCTACTCAGACACCATTGATACTGATGCTCTCTTATCTGATAGGTTGGTCTATGCCTCATTACAGAGCACCCACACCCAGAATTGTGCGACAGTTACACTAAAATACACCCTGTCGAAATTGGGCAAAGATGTTTCGCAAGCCGAACTTGCTCAACTCGTATCGGGTGCGACCGGCTCCACGAGCTTGGCTGCAATGAAACAATTTGTACAAGGCCTTGGCCTTTACTGTCGGGCTGTCAAAACAGACATTCAAACAATGCAGAATCTCAAGGATTGCCAGGTCATCCTGCATATACCCGGCAAGAGTCATTTCGTTGTTCTCGAGGCCATTGATGACAAATATGTGTGGACTATAGACCTTACCAGCGACAAGTTCTACTATCGCACAGATAAAAGCTTCTTTGGAATGGACTGGACCGAGGGCGTGGCACTTTTGGTTTCCAATAAACCAATTAATCAAGACAGCAACCTCATTGAACTCCCAGCCGACGAATTGGCAACTATTGTAGGAGGTGCCGGCTACTCGTGCACAAATCTACTGCAGGATTACGATGTTATATTTTGCTCGGAGCCAATAGAAGGGGACTGTGAAGGCACTTATCGGGAGTATTATGAACGGTGGGGGTGCAAAAGCGATACGAGCGGCAGTTGCAACAGTTCGTATCTGATTAGGTACACAGAAAGCCCCTGCATCGAGGATATGTACATCCCTGGAGCTTGTACTGTGACAGCCGAGGAGACATGCTATTATATGCGGGCGTGTTTGTGATAAAATGGCTTTTTATTGGTGTTGACGACAATATTAGGCAAAGCACCTCGTTTAGGGTTATTATCTCAGCGCAGCTCGGATTGACTCTTTTGTGCACAGCTCATACAATGTAGGTCATGCGGCGCTGCGGATTGACCCTGGTTGAAATGCTTGTGACTATAAGTGTTATAATTATTCTCGCTGCTTTATTAATGCCCCCCTTGCAGAGGTCGAAACTTCAGGCAAAAGCAGTTAAATGCACTTCAAATATCAGGCAGTTAAGTATTGCCCTGCTCTCCTATGCTGCCGACGATAGTAGTTTTCCCTACGCGTTTTACAGTTGCAAAGGTATGCTGCCTCCAGAGGATGGTTATGCAGGATATCAACAGTATGACAGAAAAGGGTGGTGGTGGTTTAATTACTTAGAAGGACTTTATAATAAAAGCATGGACAGACGAACTGTGCTCGAGTGTCCTTCTAAAAACTTGCAGGATACCAACCTCAAAAATGACGTTTTATGTGATAATTACGGCGTTAACCTGTCGATTTGCAAAATGACCCCGGGAAAATCGAGCCAGAAGGAGTTTGTTGGCAGCCCCCTAACAATTATAGGAGCGCCACATCCCAGCCAGACGTTGCTCCTGCTGGATAGTGGTTACGCAATTATAAACTGGTGGCACGCGGCTGATAACCCTCCTGTGACCTTAGGCAATTCCATAATCGAGGATACTGCTTATGTCCCCGGTCTTAAAATCAATCAAAACAGACGTCTCTGGCGTGGTGGCGGTCAGAATTATGATGCTTTTTACGGGCGGCATCCCTGCAATACCATCAACGTTGGTTTTATGGACGGTCACGTTGCCCGAAATGAACCAAATGACCTGCTGGTTGAGAAAAATTATGAAGGGTACAAAAATCTTGTGCCGCTATGGCGCCCGGAATGATTTGAACTAAAAAGCCAATTTTTCGACAACCGTTTGTATTTCATTGTCTTCCAGATATTCGACGACCTTGGACAACTTCAAAACATACTCCTGCTCGCCGGGCGACATTTGGTAAAACTCTGTTTTTCGTGGAAGGTTGGTATCAGGGTTTACAAATACGCGCCATCTGTTGAAAACCGACAGGCCCGAGTATCCCTTCTCAGTCCATAACAGGTCATAAACCTCCAGGACCGATGTATCCCCGGGCAGGCTCGTATCAGCAAGTCGGTGCCATTGTGCATCTTTTGGAAGTTGTGACATATCTTCAAATGGCATCAGGCCCAGAGAACCACTTATCGTGGTTTCAATTCTTGCGGTTTCTTCAGAGGATAGTGATACTTGTTTCGTTTTATCAGTTCCATTAGTATAAGATTTTCGGACAGCACGATTAAGGTCCCAAAACGCAAGTTCATCACTTGTGCTGGTCATATAAATACCCAGTGAGCGAGACACCCACTTATTTTGTATTGGTTCCTTTTTGTCCGGGATAAAACTCGTGATATAAACGTTCTTGACCTTGAGGATCGATTCATAAATTTGGTCAAGTGTTACCGCTTTTGCTGAGGGCATGGCGAGCAAAAATAGAATCGCAACTATAGCTACAGTAGCAGCCACGCTGCCGAGTTTGGCTAATGTGGCAAGACGCTTGCTTGAGAACATTCGTGCTGAAGTCGCTGCCACAATGGTTGGTGACATTGGCCGCTTTTTTGCGGTAACGCCCTGAGTGCCTCTTACTTCTACCTGTATTGGAAAGCCGGAATATAAATTCTCAGGATGTTTGTCCGCTGGCATCTCTGCTTCCTGGGATTCGATTGTATGACAAACCGTTACAACTCCTGATTCCGGCCTGTCGATAATGCCGAATACATGTTTATGCAAATCCTGTATCTTGCCCAAACATTTCGGGCATGTTCGAATATGTTCCGCAAGAGATTCGCGGAAATTCACATATTGGTCGTTCGATGGGTCTAAACCATAAGGTGCAACATAGTCAAAAATATCGCCTGGTGATACTTGACGGCAAAGCAGGTTTTCATTGCCTTCTTTAGTTTCCGGCAGCAGCCTGATTGCCAACTTTCTCGCTTCAAAAACCAATTCCCGGCAGAAGGGGCATAAACACAGGTGCTTCAGAATATCCACGTTTGTTTTTTGCAAAGACAAATTTACTACCGGATTAACGGCAGCTTGTGCCTTTGGGCAGGCAATATACTTGTCCATCGGCTTGTCGGCGAACATCTGACTTAACCTGCATAATTGTCCGCGACTGAGGTTCATATCCCGAATCTTCTCTAAATCCTGCGAACATTCTTCACAGTGATCCAGATGTACGATAATTGGCGTTGGTATTCTAATCTCCAGCGTTGGGTCAAGAAGTGTAGGGAGAAACGGCTTTACCGTTTTGCAGGTCACTGGATGACCGAGATAAGCAAAGTGAAGTTTTAACATAGTGCTGATTGCCGCATTGGTTTGAGAAGTCGCAGAACTCGAACAGGTCTGAGCTACAACGCTGCCGAGTTGCTCTATACTCAAACGGCATCGCTGACAACCACGGACGTGGTCGATAATGTGCTGTGGCGCAATGTTCGAATCGCCTTCCGCAAGGAAGTTAAAGTAATGCGTCTCGGCTTCCTTGCACAATGCCTCCGTGTTAAAAACAACCATACTATGCGCCCCCTTTTTCAAGGACAAATTGCCGAAGCTTTTTTAATCCTACGGAGATATATCGACTTGCAGACCGCTTGTTTACCGCCATTTGCTTCGCAACTTCTCCAATACCGCTATTGTTCTCGAATTTCAGGGTTACAGCCCGTGACTCACTGGAAGGCAGCAGCAACTCGATCATTCTAAGCATCTTCTCCGTTTCTTCGGTCTCTATTAAGGCATTTTCCGGATGGTTTTTGTTGATTGGATTTTCGACACGTTTCGCATAGCGATGGATTCTGTCCTGATATTGTTCAACCCGGCGAACTGCGTCAAAGCTATCGTTGATAATAGCTCTATAAAGGTAGTTTTTGATGTTACGAACGTCCGGAGGTATTGGTCTCGAAACTAAAGAAAGGAAAAAATCTTGGTATAAGTCATCCACGAGGGTTTTATCACCGATTCGGTATCGGATAACTGCCCGGATAAAATCGCTATGCAGAGAGAATATCTCCGCTGCCCGGGCCACATTGCTTTTTACATCATCCACTTCTTTCCAATCGGCTAAGGACACCCCTTGGCCTCCAAAGATAATGCGCAAGGTAAGAGTTTATTTCCCATTTTACCAAAAAAACAACTATTTCAAGTAAAAAACCCCAGGTCGAGGTACAAAACTGACAATTAACCCCTTTTTTTCCAATCAACATCCGCCTTTCGGAAACGCCTCCTATAGCAGAAGCAGGCTATTTCCTGCGCAAAATCAGCTGGGGCGCAGAAGGATCTTTCCTCCTATCCTTCTGTGCCGTCGGCCTTATGAAATAGTAACTTTGGCAGAAGCTTCCACACCAGCATATCTGCAGGAAATGAGGCAAAGAGAAAGGAAGCTCTTTGTCTCGTTTTTTTTCTTAATACGAAACGAACTGGGACGAGACAAAATGGAAGCGATTTGCAAAAACTGTCAGTATTTCGAAACAAGGGATGATACGTTTGTCATAAATGCCTGGGGGCTTTGCATCAGATTAAAAGGGGAGAATACGGACGATCGCAGGAAAACATCATTCGTCCGCTGGGGAGATTATACCTGCTCAGATTTCAAGCCGAGAGAGGACTTGAGTGATTTGCAGATACGGACAGATAACGCCTGATAGCTGGTGTTAATCTGGACAAAAGGGGAAGAGTGTCAGATTCTGTCAGTTCTTGTAAAATGGGGGAAGTTCTGATAAACTACATAATAAGGCCGATTTCGGTCTTCGGGGCTTTTTTTGAGGGCGCTGGATCGGCTTTAGGGTGTGGAGTCGGTTCCGGCGCCTTCTTTAATCACTTAATGCCTCTGCAAAATCAGGGTCTTAGTAATTGATTCAATCCCCTTTTTAATCCTTTTACCTGTCCTCCGTTAGTCCACAGGATGCCTTACGATGAAGTCCCAAGAACTGCGTGATTTTACGAGCAAAGTGGGGTGATAATCATTTCGCGGACCGCCAAATTCTTTACCACAAAGACACAAAGAAATTCCTTTTGTGCTTTTTATGGCAAATCAGCGAAAAACGACATAAAACGGGACACTGCAAGGCAATACAAACCCTCAGTGGGCCGGGGAGGATTCGAACCTCCGTAGACTTCCGCCAATGGATTTACAGTCCATCCCCTTTAGCCACTCGGGCACCGACCCATACGACATTCATCATTGATTATTTACAATTCGACGATTGTAGTCAAGGGGCAAGTAATCAATCATCGATAATAAATCAAAAATGGGACACGGAGATTGATAATTGATGATTGATAAATGATAATCCGCTTATATGGATTGGTACGTTTATGTAAGCTGTGCGTTGATAGTGACACAGGCGTTTTTTATGCTGTTGCCGTTTAACAACTATCGGTATGCGCTGGTCAGATATAAAAGAAAAATATACCATTACGCTCCCCGCGTAGCCCTGATTATCCCCTGCAAAAATCTCGACGAAAACTTCGAGCAGAACATATCGTCTTTTTACAGACAGGATTATGAGGATTATGTGCTGTGGTTCGTCGCAGGCGATGTGCAGGACCCCGCCTACGGTAAGTTATGTGAGCTAAGGGACAGGCTCGGCAGGGATACGAACGCCAAAGATGTGCGGGTGCTCGTATCCGGCCAGGGGCAGGAATGCAGCCAGAAGATTCACAATCTGCTTTATGCTTATCGGCGTATCCCGGATGATATTGAGGTGCTGGCGTTTGCCGACTCGGACATTTACATCAGGCCCGACTGGCTTCATAACCTGGTGGACCGGCTTCGGCTGGAGCGAAACGGGGCGACCAGCGGTTACCGGTGGTATGTGCCGAAGAAGAACAACTTTGCCACGCTGGTACTTGTTGCGATGAACGCCAAGATTGCACAGTTTCTGGGCAACACGCCGTTCAATCACGCCTGGGGCGGTTCGATGGCGATTAAGGTGCAGGCGTTCAGAGAGCTGGGCATAGAGGCGATATGGCAAAAGGCCGTCAGCGACGATTTGTCTTTGAGCTGCGCGGTGAAGAAGTCGCACAGGAAGGTTGAATTTGTTCCCGGGTGTCTTGTGGCCACCAGTGAATCGACGACCTGGGCGAAACTTTTCGAGTTTGGCAGACGGCAATTTATCATTACGAAGGTGGCTGCGCCGAAGACGTGGTTTTTTGGGCTGGCAGGCAGTGCGTACTCGGTGTTTGGGCTTTGGGGCGGAGCGGTGATGGCGGTCTATGCGTTTCTGACGCATAACGCCCACGTTCGTTTTTTTACCATTGTGCCCATTCTGTTTTTTGTCGCGCAGTTTGTCAGGGCGATACTGAGACAAAGTATGGCTAGGAAGTTGCTTGCGGAGGACTGGCCGAAGCTAAAGGTGGCGGCCGTCGTTGATGTAATGCTGTTTTGGCTCTGGTCGCCGATTATGCTTGTGTTTATTCTGTCCTCGGCATTTGGCAGGACGATTCAGTGGCGTGGCGTTCGATACAAATTACTCGGCCCGACCGAGACAATTGTGCTTGGGTCGTAAAGGTCACAGGTCACTCGATTTTATCTATGTCTGTTTCCGGCTGTCCGACGAGATATACCCTGTTTTTCCCGCCGTGTTTGGCGTCGAGCAAGGCGTAATCGGCTTTTGTGAAAAGCTCTTGGGTGGTCGAGCCGTCCTTGCCCAGTCCGGCCAGACCGCCGCTTATGGTCAAAATGCCTTTGCCATCGGTGCCCAGTAATCGCAGGTCGGCTTTTTTAAGCTCTCTGCGGAATCGTTTTGCGATGGATATTACTTCATTAGGATGGTCGGAGGCCGAAGAGCGTCTTTCGCCTTCGGCGGACGGGGGGAAGCGTCGCGGGTCGTCCCAGAAGACGACGGCGAACTCATCGCCACCTAATCGTGCGACCACGTCGTGTCTGCGGCAGCATCGCCGGATTAAAAGTGCGGCCTGTTTGAGCACCTCGTCACCGACGGCGTGACCATAAACGTCGTTGTAATTTTTGAAATTGTCTATGTCGAAGACGAGGATTGTCACCCGTCCGTTGTTTTTTCTGCTTCGTTCAATTATCTGCCTGGCGAACTCCTGGATGTATCTTCTGTTTTTCAGTCCCGTCAGCTCATCTTCCGTCGCGAGTTTTTCGAGCCGGCGTATTTTGGTCTGAACCGCTGCGTCAGCCCTGTCATCAACGGCTGTGGTTGCGCCGTGGAGGGCTTCAAATAGTTTTTCTATCCTGACGGGACGGATGACGTAGCCATCAGCTAAACCGGTCCCGTTGCCGGCCAATTCGATTGCTTTCGGCTCCTCGCTCATCCGCGCGAGAAGCAGAATTTTTGCGCTGGTGTTTTTTCTAAGGGTGGCGAGTCCACGGCGGAAGTTGGCCGCCGTTCCCGACATTGCAACCGCAATGACCGCGAACTGATTTTTCACAGCGGCTTCTATGCCCTCCAGCAATCCTGTGCAGACCCGGATGGGGAGTTTGTCGGGCGGTTGTGTTTCCGCAAGCGAGGCCGCCGGGTCACCTATCAACAGGATGGTTTTATTCACTGGTGTATTGCTGTTCATCGTTTTTTGCTCCGGAGTAACCGTTGGGTTCCTTTAGTGCGTAATCCTGTTCACGACCCGATGAGGGGGATATGGCGGGTGTCCCCGATAAAGTCCCGGGGATATTTTTCATCGTGCGTATCATCACTTCCTCAAGCTGACCGGGGTTATTCAGCACGATGGCGTTTGACTTCATTGCCTGAATTGCGACGGTTCGCGTGTTGCCGGAAATTTTTTTCGCAATACAGCAGCATACCCAGCCGGCCTGTGCCGCTTTTTCAAGAAGCCGGCCCTTTTCCCTGTTTAACTGCCCGAGCAGGCCAACAACCATACCGCGTTTGGCCGGACGTTTGGCTAATTCCGCGGCGACCTCGTAGATGTCCTGACACACGGCAAAACTGACCGCAAGCCGTTCGCACGTCCCGGTTACAGAACCGACGATGTGGTCTGATTTTGCTCCGACCACTATCACCCCAAACTCCGTGCTGTTGCCGTATCCCTCCATAGCCGCTGCCGAAATGCTTCATCGTAAAGCCAAAGAAACAGACCCAAAACACAATACGAATGCTGTATTATAGCAAAAAGGGGGATAAAGTCAAATGCAGCGTTTCGCCAAACAGTGACCGGCCCAATAGCGTCACACATTGGATTTGACGTATCACTGTGTTTTGGGTAATCTTGACCTTTGTACAGGGGTGTTTTTTGGCGAGAAAGACCTGTTTTTTAAGGAGAATAAGAATGAAAAACTGGAAGTCGGTTGTCGCGGCTGCAATTTTTGGTTTTATGTTTTGTGGATTCGGACAAGTTTTAGCGGAGACCCCGGCTGTTCAAAAAGAAAGGGGGCAAACTATGCCTGTGAAATTGCAATGGTTGGGACACGCCAGCTTCAGAATTTCCGACGGCAATACCGTCATATATATCGACCCATGGAAACTCAAAGACGCCTCGCACGACGCGACGCTGGTGCTGGTCAGCCACGGTCACTACGACCACAACTCTGCCGGCGATATTGCAAAGGTGTCGGGTATGACCACAAAACTTATTGCCGCCGGCGATGTCATCCAGAATCAGGGCAAAGGCGAGGTGCTGAAGCCCGGGCAGACCATCGAGGTCGGTGCTGTGAAATTGACCGGCGTCGCCGCGTATAACCTCACCAAACAGTTCCATCCGAAGGCCAATAACTGGCTGGGGTTTATCATCGAAGTCGGCGGCAAACGAATCTATTACGCAGGCGACACTGATGAAACGCCTGAAATGGATGCCCTCAAAAATATCGACCTTGCGCTGTTGCCGGTAGGGGGGACATACACGATGAACGCCGCCGAGGCGGCTGGCGCCACAAAGCAGTTCAAACCCAAAAAGGTGATACCCTGTCACTATGGCGATATCGTAGGCAGCCAGTCCGACGCCGATAAGTTCAAAAAAGAAGCTGCCTGCCCCGTGATTGTGCTGAAACCCGGCGAATCGACAACGGTTGATTGATAACTCTTAAATTACGCACAAAATCAATTAGCCCCGCTTCTGCGGTCAGGGGAACCCTGATTTGTAGATGTCAAATGCCTTACATTGGACAAAAAGGGCTTCCCGTACTGTATAATCACAGGTACCGGAGAGGTGCTGGTATAAAGGCCTGAACCAATTCGGTGTTACAACAGTAAATGATTATATACGGGATGGCTGGGGGGGTAACCAGCAACACCGTTGAGAAAACCGGGCTGCCTTGTGACATTTTCCTCCTTCGTAAAGGCAGCCCGGTTTAATTCTCTGTTAAAAAGGGGATTAAATTCGCAAGGCGTGGTGTTGTTCACGCTCTTTTTATATCAAGGGACCGCTGGCACCGCGGACATTTCACCGTGTTGGCGTTATAATTCGGCGGTATCTTCAGCGTAAGCCCGCACGCACAGGGCAGGAAGATGAACCCGTTTACCTTTCGCATAATGTCGCCGACCTGCCGCATCTGTTTTTCCCGCTGTTCGCTTTTTGTCTCCGCGCTTGCCTGCCGAAGCGCAAGGTCTTCCTTTGTCAATGCCGATGCGGGCATAACGGTTTTGGCCTTTGTCACACTTACGAATGCCTCGGAATAATCCTTCAGCGACGCCCCCTGCGACATACTCCGCAGAATCCGTATCCTCTCGGATGTCGGGGGGTGCGTGCTGGTCAGGGCTGATAAGTTCCACTGTCCCATTTTTTTTAACGGGTTGACGATGAACATCGGCGCGGTCACCTGGTTGGCCGTGGCAAGTTGAGGCGAGGTATCGCCCGCGATTTTCTCCAGCGCGTTTGCAAGCCCCTCCGGATAGCGCGTCAGCCGTGCTGACCCGGCGTCCGCCAGATACTCACGTTTTCTCGACAACGCAAAATAAAGCAACTGCGTCATAATCGGTGCCAGTATAGCGGCGATAATCGCAATCAAAAGCATAATGGCCGCCGCTCCGCCGCCCCCTTTGCCCCCCGATGAGTACCTCCTACGCGAGCCGCCAAAAGAGCCGTAGAACATACTCCGCAAAAAGACCTGCGAGATAAGGGCCACAGAACCCAGCATTACCCCCGCTAACGTCACAAACAGAATATCTCGATGCAGTACGTGGCTCATCTCGTGCCCCACCACGCCCTGCAGCTCATCGCGGTTGAGTTTCCCAAGTAATCCTGCTGTAACCGCGACCGATGCGGTTTTGGGGCTGCGCCCGGTTGCGAACGCATTGGGCGCCGGGTCGTTGATAATATAGACCTTGGGCATCGGCAGTCCCGAGGCGATTGCCATTTCTTCGACGACGTTGAACAACTGCGGATGCACGTCGTGTGTCACCGGCACGGCGTTGCTTGCCGAAAGCAGAATAGTATCGCCCGCCGAAAAACTAATCAGTGTAAGGACCAGCCATATAGCACTTGCTATCAGCAGCCCCAATGTCCCGCCGTCCGGTCCGCCGATAGCTATCCCAATGACCCAGCCCAGCGCAATCAGACACGCCGCCATTGTCACCAGCAACAGCACCGAGTTCCTCTTGTTTATGCTTATTAATTCCCACATCGCGTTGCGTTCTTGTTTTCGCTCTCTTAAAACTCAACACTCATAACTTAAAACTAAAAACTAACTTTAGGCACCTCGCGTTCGGCTGCCCCTGTTACTTCGAAGAAATCGCGTTTCGCGAAACTGAACATTACCGCCACGATGTTTGACGGGAACATCTGGGTCTTGTTGTTGAAGAACAGCACCTGGTCGTTGTATGCCTGCCGGGAAAAGGCAATTTTGTTCTCCGTGCTCGACAACTCCTCCTGCACCGCCAGAAAGTTCTGGTTTGCCTTCAGGTCCGGGTAATTTTCGACCACAAGCATAAATTTGCTGAGCGCCTCGCCCAGTGCTCCTTCCGCCTTCGCGGAGTCCGCAACCGTCTTTGCCCCCATTGCCTGAGAACGCGCGTTTGTTATCGCCTCAAATGTCCCTCGCTCGTGCTTCATATAGCCCTTTGCTGTCTCAACCAGGTTGGGAATCAGGTCGTGCCTGCGTTTCAACTGCACGTCAATCTGCGACCAGGCGTTGTCAACCTGGTTGCGAAGGCCGACCAATGTGTTGTAAACCCCGATTACAAATAATACTAACAGAACCGGAACCGCCAAGACAACCAGTAGAACAATCATAATCGCACTCATAATTTGTCTCCTTCCATAATCTCCTTATGTCGTTTACCGCAAGTTTCTTCAGTGTGCCTTGTATGCCTTTATACTTTAAACAAAATAGCTTTCCCGTCAACTGTTTTCATCCTGTTGTCGGGCGAGGGGTATCCCTAACAACCTCAATATCCGGATTAAGGTACTCGCGCTGATAACGATTGCGGTGCTTGCGGCTATGTCCGCGTTGTTGGTGGGTTTGTTCTGGTGGAGAAAAAAGTGGTAGCCCCTCTGCTCCGTTAGCACTTTTTGCCGAACATATCGGCTAACAGTTGCTTTATCTTGTTGCCCTCATCGAATTCGGCCCTTTCGATTACGTCGGCCAGTTCGCCTCTGTCGAACCACAACCCGTCCCCTTTGTCGCATCTGTCCAATAGCAGCGTTGGCTTGCTGTCACCGACGATTATCTTTACCATCTTCTTGTCGCATATCGGACACTTTCTTTGTTTTTCGCCTGTCAGAGGGGCTTTGTGGAAAGAGTGTATCAGCGTTTTTGATTTGCCCCCGTCACCCAAAAGCAATTCCAACTCGCCGGCGTCCAACCAGATACCTTCGCACGCGGTGCAGTAATCTATCTCGACCTCCGCCAGCTCCAGCGTTATCATTGCATTTTTACACACCGGACAATCCATAGCGAACGCATCTTACTGACCTTAATCCTTATGGTCAATCATATTTAATCCATAGTAACGAAGCGAAAATCCGTATCCGAAAGGTATCAATCATAAACTGTAAATTATTTGCGTATTTGCGTTTTTGTGGTTCAGAATATTTCCTTGACTGCTCCGGTGACAGGAATTAGCGTATATCTCGTTGATATGGTTATTGAATGGGCTTGAAAAGTGATAGTTGACTGCCACACACATATAAAATGCGTCGGTTTTGAGACGGTTGACACCTCTGAACATATCGAGGCCGCCTCGATGGTGGACAGATGTATTGTGCTGCCCTCCGCGGACGGTCCCGCTGAGCAGCTCAACGAGCAGTTAAGCGAATACGTCGGCAGATATTCGCAGAAAATGGTGGGTTTTGCCTTTCTTGACCCGCTGAATAACGGCGTCAGCGTCAGAAACCTCAAGGCCGCCACCGAAAAACTCGGTCTCAAAGGTATTGTTTTATACTGCGCCGCCTGTGGTTTTCACCCTGCGCACACAAGGGCCTTCCAGCTTTACGAATCCGCACAGGAAATCGGCCTGCCCATATTTTTCCATAACAGCCCCGTCGGCCCCGGCGGAATACTCGAATATGCCCAACCCCTTCTTCTCGATGAGGTTGCCAGAACATTCCCGTCGCTCAAAATCGTCATCGGTAATATGGGCCTGCCCTTTGTCGAGCAGACGTTTTGCCTCCTCGCCAAACACCAAAATGTCTTCGGCGACCTTTCTGTAAAGCCGGGCAAAATCTGGGAGGTCTATAATCTGGTTCTTGCCGCTCACGAGCAGGGCGTGACGGATAAGCTGCTTTTCGGCAGTGCATTTCCCGCCGCTCGCCCTCAGCAGTGTATGGAAACACTTCTCGGATTTAACAAGCTGCTTACGGAGGCGCATTTGCCTATGGTGCCTCGCGCAAATATGCAGGGCATAATCGAACGGGAGACCCTGAAACTGCTCGGAATCGAAAAATAGCGGCTGGGCCGCAAAAGTCCCTTTTTAATGAGCTGGATTCCCGTTTTCGCGGGAATGACAAGATATCGCGGCTTTTGTGAAGATGCGGGGTTATGGTTCATCATTTGTTCAAAAGAAAATCGCTCGGTTTGCTTCATGAGGAGATGAAGGGCGACAACCGTCTCAGACGCATTCTCGGCCCCTGGTCGCTGACAAGTTTGGGAATTGGCTGCATAATAGGTGCCGGCATATTCGTTGTGACCGGCTATGCCGCTCATTACAAAGCGGGTCCCGCCCTTTTGATATCATTCGTGGTGGCGGGCCTGGCCTGCATCTTTTCCGCGATGTGTTACGCCGAATTCGCGTCTATGGCGCCCGTGGCCGGTTCTGCTTATACCTATGCATACGCCACCCTGGGCGAATTGTTTGCCTGGATAATTGGATGGGACCTTATTCTCGAATACACCGTTGCTTCGGCCTCGGTGGCACACGGCTGGTCGAAGTACTTTCAGAACTTTATCGGGATGTTCGGCCTCAAGGTTCCGCTTGTTCTGTCCAACGCCCCTTTTGGCTACAATCCCTCCAGCGGAGCTTTTGTACAAACGGGCAGCTGGTTTGACCTGCCGGCGCTGGTTATCGTCGCCATCCTGACTATCGTCCTTGTGATTGGCATACATGAAAGCTCTCGCTTTAATAACGTGATGGTGGCAATCAAGGTGGTTGTCGTGCTGCTGGTCATTGTTGTCGGGGCGTTTTTCATTAAAGCCGCCAACTGGCATCCATTCGCGCCGTTTGGCTGGGCGGGGCTGGGTTTCTTTGGCAAAACACTCTGGGGACAGACCGGTGCGGACGGTTCCCCAGTGGGAATGCTGGCAGGGGCCGCGATGATATTCTTTGCTTACATCGGGTTCGACTCGGTCTCGACCCACGCCGAAGAGGCACGAAACCCGCAGCGCGACGTTCCCATCGGCATCATTACCTCGCTTATTGTTTGCACCGTATTGTATATCGGCGTGACAATCGTGCTCACCGGTATGGTTCCCTATGACCAGATTGACGTCGACGCTCCCGTCGCAGCGGCGTTCCAGCGGGTCGGACTGCATTGGGGGCAGTTCATCGTTTCGCTTGGCGCCGTGGCTGGCATTACTTCCGTCATGTTGGTTCTGATGCTCAGTCAGCCGCGTGTCCTTCTCGCAATGGCCAGAGACGGCTTGCTGCCCGGAAGCTTTTTCGCCGCCATTCACCCTCGCTTCCGCACGCCCTGGAAATCAACCATCCTGACCGGCATCGCGGTCGGCTTAATGGCTTCGCTTATCCCCCTCGGTATCCTCGCGGAACTGGTTAATATCGGCACGTTGCTGGCCTTTGTCATCGTGTGCACGGCTGTCCTGGTGATGCGATATATCAACCCGCAGGCGGACAGGCCGTTTCGCTGTCCATTGGTGCCGTTTGTTCCGCTTCTGGGCGTGTTGCTCTGCTTAGTCCTGATGTTCTCTCTCCCCTCAGCCAACTGGCTGCGATTGTTTGTATGGATGTCCGTTGGCATTATTATCTACTTCCTGTATGGGCGACATCACAGCGTTATGGCCCGCCAAAGGGCCGCTGAACATCTTGGCCATAGCAAGACCTGAGACAGAAGACAGATTTCGTCGCTCGTGACCCGAAAATGGGAGGCAGAGGACGGAAGACAGGAGACAGTTCTGTTTAAAGATGGAGGGTAAAGAAATGTCCAATCCGCCTGTGGCGGATAAATTCGCCACAGGCGAACAAGTATCCAACGCCCAGATTCGAATATCGAGGGGGTTTTCTATTCCGAAAGTGGGGCACAAAAAAAGTTGACAAGGGGGGATTGTGGTGATAAGTTGCGATAACCACAAGAGTGATTGTTTTTGCAAATTCTGCTCCGTGAGACGTTACGCGGGGTATAATATTAGGAATTTATGGAGAAAAACCTGGTTTGTAAGGAGGCCTAAGAATGGAATCTTGTCTGAGATTTTCAGTAATTATTTTAGTGGTGGGGGTCTGCTCATTTGCTTTTGCAGCACAGCATGAGCCCGGCATGTCGGCGCAGGCCGGCAGCCCCGGGCCGGGCGAGGTGAATGACGCAAACCTGCCGGCGACGCCGTTTATTGCGGAGATGACCAGCGACGACGTATATATTCGTTCGGGACCGGGAACGAACTATTATTACTGCGGCAAGCTCAAGAAGTTCGACAAGGTGAAGGTGGTTGGCAGCAAGTTCAGCTGGTGGCAGATAGTGCCGCCGGGCGGCAGTTACTGCTGGATTTCGAAGCAATACATCGAGACCGGCCCGCAGGGCAGCACTACCGGCAAGGTCATAGGGGATGGTGTTCGTGTTTACGCCGGGTCTGATGATTTTCAGCCGATGCATTCCACGACGATGTTAGTAAAGCTTAATAACGGCGACAAGGTGACGCTGTTAGGCGAGGAGAAGGAGGGCTACTACAAGGTATCGCCGCCCGAAGGGGCATATCTGTGGGTAAGCAATCAATACGCCAGGGCGCTTGGCTCATTGATGACAACGACAGTGTCACAGCAAACGCCTGGTGCTCCTGGAACTCCTCCGGTCGCACTGGCTCCTTTCCCTACGCCCGGCGACTCGAATGCGCCGCAGGTGGCGTCTGCCAATGAGCCGCCCGGCGGGACACCTGCCCCTGCGCCGATGTCTGAGGACGAGCAGAAGCTCGGCGAGGTCAAACAACTCAAGGAGCAGGTGGAGGCCGAAAAGGCGAAGCCCGGCGACCAGCAGAACTTTGCGGAGTTGAAGAAGACGCTCGAGGCGATTATGAACGATAAGGAGGCGCCGAGGGCGGCGAGAGGGGCACAAGCCCTGCTCAAGACAATAGAACGGTGCGAGCTTGTGCGAGAGGTTGCAAAGACCAGCGAGCTTCAGGAGCAGCAGTTCGGACAGACCAGGCAGCGGATAGAAAACGCCCACGCCGAGCAGCTTGCGAAGTTTGAGGACCTCAGCGTGTTTGTGGTCATCGGCCAGTTCAGTGAATCATCGCTGTTTGCTGAGACACCCGGGGCGAAGTATTACCGCGTTGTGGACAGCGGAGGCAAGACGCTTTGCTACGCGAAGCCGACGGGTGTGGCGGTGGACATGGATTTGAGCAAATTTATCGATAAGAAAGTCGGGCTTGTCGGGACAATCGAAGCGAACGCCGAGATAGGCGACGCTGTGGTTCAGTTCACGAACATAGTGGAACTTAAATAGACCGGCAAAGACAGGCAGGTCCGCAAACTAAGTGGGGCAATCATATCTCGACGGGGTCTTCGAGGCCAGAGGGGGCGATTTCGGCCGCGAAGACGCAATCACCCTGTATTGTTTTTGGTTGCAAAAGGGAGGCCGTTGTTTATACTGGGACGTCTTAAAAAACGACTTGCTAACGATTTGGGAGCAATGCAATGAACTTAATGGCGGTTTTTCGCAAGTACAACAAGAAGATAATGGCGGTTGTAGTCATTGCGCTGATGATAGTTTTCACGATTGAGCCGCTGATGAATTACCTGAGCGGGCGGCAGTCAAGAGGGGACAATGTCGTTGCCTATTACGATGACAACAAAAAGATAACCAGCAAAGAACTTGCACAGGCGCAACAGCAGTTAGAGGTGCTGCGATCGCTGGGTATGAGTGTTTTTCTCCGGCCGCAGGACCCGCGACTTGTTCCGATGCAGGACCTGCAGAACGTTTTGCTTGGGGAGCTTTTGTTTGAAGAACGAGCCACCGCGGCAGAAACCATCGGCCGGGTGAAGCAAATAATCGGCAGAAGCGATTACGAGATAAGTGACAAGCAGATAAACGACATTTACGCAAAGCAGTATCCCGCTAATATGTACTGGCTGCTGTTAGTCAGAGAGGCGCATATGGCGGGAGTGCAGGTTCCGGTGGAATCGGCAAAAGAGCAGCTTCAAGCGGTTATACCCCGGCTGATGCGCGGGGTGACATACGAGCAGGTCATCAGCGCGATTGTCAAGCGGTCCGGCGTATCCGAAGAGGAGACGATTGAAACATTCGCAGATCTAATGTCGGTGATTGAGTACAGCAAGATGATGAGCTCGATACAAAACAGGACAACGCCGCAGAACCTTTACGAAGCAAGCTGGCAGGAGGAGGCTGCCGACGCCGAATACGTGGTGTTTGATTCGAACACGTTCGCCGGGCAGGCCCGGCAGCCCAGTGAAGAAAAGATAGTCGAGCAGTTTGAAAAGTATAAGGGTGTTTTCGCCGGTGATGTAAGCGAGGACAATCCGTACGGGTTCGGCTACAAGCTGCCGGAGCGGGTCCAGCTTGAGTATATCGCTGTGCGGCTGAGCGACATTGCCGCGACGGTTCCGAGGCCGACACAACAGGAGACGGAAGAGTATTACCAACAGCGCGCGTCGATGCCTCCTTTCACGACGATGGTGCCATCTGACCCTAACGACCCCAATTCGCCGATGAAGGCACAGACCCGCAGTTATGTGGAAGTTGCGGCTTTAATCTCGAAGGGGCTTTACCAGCAAAGGGTGGATTCCAAGGCGGAGCAGATATTGCTCGATGCCAAATCGGTTACCGAAGCCAATATGAGCGGGCTTGACGATGAGAAGACGAAGATAACCGGCGAGCAGATTAAAAAACTGGCCATCGATTACGAAAAAACGGCGGCGGAACTCAGCGAGAAGTACAAACTCAAGGTTTATGCGGGCAAGACGGGGCTGTTGAGCGCATCTGATATCCAGAGCGATGCACAACTCGGGATACTCTATCTCGGAGGCGGGGGCGTTACGAATGTTGGTCTGGTGCGTGTGTTATTCGCCGTCGACCAATTAAAGACAAGCGAGCTTGGGCCTTTGGATGTGAAACCGCCCCGGCTTTATGAGAACATCGGCCCGCTGAAAGACGCGATGGAGTCAATAAGAGGTTACAGCGGAAAGAGTATGATGCTGGTGCGAATCGTTGCAGCGGAAAAAGCGGCTGAGCCCAAAAGCGTGGACGAGAAATTAGACCGACGAGCCGTCCGATTCGAACAAACTCCGGCATCGAGGGATGACATGAAATCGATAAGGGAATCGGTAGTCCATGACCTCAGGCGGCTTGCAGCGATGGATAAGACCAGCGAGAAGGCCAACCAGTTTGTTCAGATGGCGGCCAAAGACGGCTGGGACGCGGCAGTTGATAAGTTTAACGAGCTTTACGGCAGCGACGGCAGGAAAACCGATACCAACGCCATATTGGACGACGAGAGAACCTTTGCGATAAAGACCCAAACCGGTGTTCGCAGAATTCCCGAGGTGGGGTTGGCCACGCTTGAAATCCGCCACAGAGGCGACCCGATGGCCAGGGAGGTACTCGCCGGGGCGAGGGCTGAAGGTATGCTCGTAGATAAATTGCGGGCTGTTTTGCCCGATGACGCCAATACGCTGGCCAGCCCGGGTGCGGTCGTGGAGTTCAAGCCCGCCATGAGCTATTTTTGTCTGAAAAGCCTGACTGTTCATCAGTTTTATCGGGACTGGTTTGACAAAGTCAAGGCAAGGACTATCTTCAGCGGCGGGTTCGCTGATTCGCAGGCACTTGTGGCGGTGCATTATAACCCTGAAAACATATTGAAGCGTATGAACTTCATCCTGGTAAAAGAGCAGCCGGCTGCGACCAAACCGGGCGACACCAACGAGCCGAATGCGTCATCGGAACCCGCCAGGGGCAATTGAACGGAAGGACAAAAGTGACTCGTCAGCAGTCGCAGGAAAATGTGTTGCCGCTTATGTTCCTCGTGGGACTGGCCGGGTGGGTTGTCCCAGGCGGTGGCTATCTATTGCTGAAGGAAACACGTCGGGCGATTGTTATCTTCGCGGCGATTGTCCTGATGTTTTGCATAGGGTTGTACATCGGCTCGATAGGCGTAATTGACCCGATCGGCGAACGGCTGTGGTATGTGGCCCAGATGTTGGCCTCGCCCCTTGTGGCCGTTATCGGGCACCAAACCGCCGGCGGCGGTTATCCCGTGTATGGCCGGCCCGCTGAAATGGGCCAGATATACACCGGCACAGCGGGTCTGTTTAATCTCCTTTGCATTGTCAATTCCGTGTATCTGGCGTATCTGCGCAGAACGGGGCCAGAGGAGTAATTATATGCTCGGAATTGCGACCTTTGTGATGGCTAACTTTACGGTTCCCGAAGAGATTGGGACCAATCCTCGATCCTTGCTTCTTCTGCTGCCAATTGCGGCGGCGATAGCGGTAGTATATAAGGCGACGAAACTTCCGGCCATTTCCGCGGGCAATTTTATCAAAGAATCATTGGTGCTGTTCTGTTCGATAATCGCTTTTATGGTGGCGGCGGCACTGGTGTTGTGGGGCGTGGCCTGGCTTGTTCTCGAGTAGTCGCAGGGGGGCGGTTCAGCTCTACTCGGTATCTTCGCAGTAATCCTTGATTATGCCCAGTTCCACAAGGGCGTTTAGGGCGGCTTTCTGCTCTGCTTCTTTTTTATTGGTTCCCCAGGCGCTGGAGAAGTGACGTTCGCCTATGACCGCCTGCGTTTCAAAACATTTGTTGTGGTCGGGCCCCTTTTCATCCAGCAGCTCATAAACGGGAGTTGCGTTGAAATGCTGCTGTGCGTGCTGCTGCAGGAGGGACTTGAAGTTGCCCTGGACCTGTTCGGCATCCGCTTTTTGTATGAAGGAGTCGAAGTGCCGGAGGATGAAACTCTGGGCCTGCTCAAAGCCGCCGTCGAGGTAAATGGCGGCGATAAGGGCCTCAAGCAGTCCTGCCGCCAGCGAGTGCGCAAGTGACTGGCTGCCCGCCATTCCCTTGCCGACCTTGAGAAGTTTGTGCAGACCGAGCTGGCGGGTGACGCGGGCGCAGGTTCCGCGGGAGACCAGCATGCTTTTCATTTTTGTCAGGTCGCCTTCGAGATAGTCCGGTGAACTGTCAAAAATCGCCCGGCAAATGACCAGGGCAAGGACCGAGTCGCCAAGGAACTCCAGCCGCTCGTTGCTCTGTGCTCGATTATCAACCGCGGAGGCGTGCATAAATGCCTTGACCAGCAGGTCGCGGTTGACAAACCTGTAGCCGATAATCTGCTCTATTTGCTCCAGAGTTTCCTGTTCCATTGAAGAAGTCCCTGTTTTCCAGAGATTTCGCGAGCAGATTACGAACGTCGCCGGTATCGGCGGCCTTCGTAACCGGCTCAACGACAATCCAAAGCCATTTTACAGTAAACAGGACAGAGTGTCAAGTTTTACCCTGCCCGCAGCGCAGTTTTTTTAGCTGTGGTTGCCTGAGCGTCGTCATCCCGCCAGGCGGCGGGGCAGGGTTAATACATACTACGAACTGTTGAGTTGCCGGCTTATGGCCAGAGATGTTCAGTCAGCCACTCTTGTGCCAGGACGGCGAAATCTCTGAAATCCACGATGCCGTCCGGGTTGTCCGCAGGGTATATATCCGCTACCGAGCCACCTGTAAGCCAATCTTCGCTCATTACCCTAACGTCATCCATATCGACCACGCAGTCGCCGGTGAAGTCGGCAACGGGCTGGTACTCCGGCAAACAAATCGACTGGGTCACCCAGATGTTGTCAAACGTCACCTGTCCATGACCGCCCGGATGGCCGCTGCCGTATATGTTGCATCTCAGACCAAAGCCGAGGAACAGATACCTGATGTGCTTCAAATCCACCGGATATGGGTTTGGACTGTTCAGGTCGCTAAGCTTTATATACCAGTCCGTCCAGGACGTTTTACGCTGAGCGTTCGGGTCGGGATTATAGATCGTCGGACCAAAACGTGGTTTCGCATTCGTATCAGCGATCATCACATACATCCTGTCGTAGGTTGAATTTGCATCGTTGTTCGCCAACCCCATGTACGAGACATGCAGGAGTTTGACCGGCCCGGACGGCACACTGCTGACGGTCCAGTCAAGGCCCTTATTAGTTGTTCCAAAAGGTGTATATCTCGCGTCTGAGAAGCAGTCGTAGAGGAGGCCGGTGTTGTTATAGTCGAGTGTCATCGCTCCGGCAGCTAGTGTAATCGTGCCGCCAGGGCCCTGGTATCCGCCGCCAGGGCAGCTTCCGGTGAGGAGGTTTATCTTCCATATGTTGCTAAGGTCTGTGGACGAGGCGTATTCGTCGAAGTTCTCGACGATGTAGTTGTTCGGGAATACGAACCGCCAGACGTAGCCTATCCACGGGCTGTCGGGGTTGTTGTCGTTGACTTCGTCAACTCGCCAGAAGTAGGTGGTATTGGGCACCAGGGTATAATTCGGCGATAAAGCGCTGAGCGGGTAGTTCGCGTCGGTCCTCACGCCCCTGTAAATAACCGGCGTCGAGGTGTTTGCATCGCGGACCGAGTTGTAGTCAGTGCCAAAGTAGACCCTGCTGTATGCGGCGAACAGTCCATTCGTCCATCTCATATAAAGCTTATTGACGTCAAAGCCAATGTTGCTGTCCTCGGGAGGATATATCGAACAGCCACATGGGGTCTGCATGGCCTGGAAACGCCAGATGCGACCCCTCCACGGACTATCTCCGTTGGCCGTATTAACCTCATCAATTCTCCAGTAGTAGTATGCGCTGCCTGCCAAATATCCGTCCGGAGTGTAGTTGTTGACATCGCGAATGCCCTTATACACATTCAACGGATTATCGGGGGTGGCATTATTAACATCATTAAAACTTGTTCCAAAGTACACCTGGTGCTCGTTGGTATCCTGCACGTAATCCCCCGGTGTCCAGGTAAGGGTCGGCGTCGGTATGTAATTCACTTCCGATTGGTTATCTGTCGGATGCGGGTTCTAGGCGGCTCCCCAGTCACAAAACGCCTTGAACGTCGTGTAGCAAGGGTTGGTGACGTTATAGTCATAGGACAAGCTGCTGAGTCCTCTGTTGTTGCAGGGGACAATCAGGCCGTTTGCGATGTAATTTGCAACCTCGGATGTTCGGTCGCCCCGCAGTAACAACGTGCCGCCGGCGATATTAATCACGTTCCTGGCGTAATTGTTCGTGATGATAAAATCGGCGTCTGTATCATGTGTGTCCTCTATGATACCGCCGTAGATATTCACGATGCCGTTATATACCGCAACCCTGGGGACGCTGATAAGCCCGTTGTACATATTCACAATACCGTAGCAGGCAGCCGCTCTGGAGGCACCTCCGCCAACGTACAGACCAATCTGATTTTCTTGTCCCGCAGGAGGAGTTGTTGTCGACCAAACCCCCGGTGTGTACATTGTGCCGCCATACACGTTAAGCGTGCCGTACCCCTGTGATGAACTATCGAAGTCCGACCTGCCGCAAATGGTGATAACCACTCCGCAGTCAACAAAGCCGGCGGTCGGCGCTACGTTGCAGTCGATACTCGCCGCGCCGGCCCAGCTCCACGGCTGTATATCTAATCTGCTACAGGTGGCTGAGCAGTTGCCGGAGGGGGCTGAGCAGTTGCCCCAGGGGCCTACTACGCAGTTTTTGCCGGTGATGTTCGGACCATCCGCGTTGGGCGCGATTTCCGCGCACGTATTCGGGTCAGGTGGTGCAGCGGTTGCCGACCGCTGCGTTGCCCAGTTCTGGGGATTACACCAGTTACCATCATAGTTGCCCTGCCAGTCATCCTGGTAGTTATAGAAGACCGTTGGTACTGTTCTCGGAGTCCACCAGTCGTTGTTTCCACAGGCCCCCAAAGCAGAGTTGCTCTGACCCATAAACGACAGAATCAGCAGAGCGGAAGAGATAATAAGGATGTGTTTCATAAACATAACGTTCCTCCTTAACATTATGTAAAGAATTTAGATATTGGTCATTATCCACAATCTATATTTGTCAATATAGCAGGCCCGTCACGAAAGTCAAGTTTTTTGCTTGCGTTTATGACTCGTTTGGGTAGATTTTAGGGTAGAAACACCTATAACGACTTATAGGAGGCCTGATTATGATAGGCAAAAAGATTCGGTTGGAGAGGATAATCGACCGCAACAGCGGCAAGACGGTGATAATCCCGATGGACCACGGCGTGACTGTGGGGCCTATAGCGGGCTTAGAGGACATGCGAGAGACCATCAGCAGGGTGGTGGCAGGCGGGGCAAACGCGATTTTGATGCATAAGGGTATCGTCGGCGCGGGCCATCGCGGGACGGGCAGGGACGTGGGGCTGATTATTCATCTTTCAGGCGGCTCGACGCTTAGCCCGGATCCGAACGCCAAGGAGCTTATCTGCAGCGTGGAGGAGGCGATAAAACTGGGGGCGGACGCCGTATCGGTGCATATCAATCTCGGCGCTGACACCGACAAGGAAATGTTAGGCCAGCTCGGATTCATCAGTGAACGATGTCTCGAATGGCAGATGCCGCTTGTGGCGATGATGTACACGCGCGGCAAGAAGATTAAGAATGAATTTGACGTGGCATACGTCAAGCACGCGGCCAGAGTCGGTGCGGAATTGGGCGCTGATATCGTGAAAGTCCCTTATACCGGCAGCGTCGCCAGTTTCGAAGAGGTTGTCAGGGGTTGTCCCGTGCCGGTAGTGATAGCAGGCGGACCGAAGATGGGAAGCGACGAGGACATCTTCAAAATGGCCGAAGATGCCCTTGAGGCGGGAGCAGCGGGGTTGTCGATTGGGCGGAATGCCTTCCAGCATAAGAATCCTGAAAAAATGGTCGCTGCGCTTTGCAAAATGGTGCACAAAGGCGCAAGTGTCAAAGACGCAATTAAAATGTTGTCGGCTAAATCGAAATGAAAAAGCTGTGGGTCAAGGCGTTGCCTTACGATAAGAACCTCGTTACCGCTGCGCTGGAGAGCGGGGCGGAGGCGGTTGTGCTGCCGGAGGGCAAGGCCGAAACGGTGCGCCAGTTGGGCAAAATAAAAATCATCGCAAAAGACGGAGATATCATACCCGGCAAAGACGTTGAATTCGTCGATATAAAGGGCAAAGCGGACGAGAACAAGGCGGCGGCGGTCCCGGCGGACAAAATCGTCGTGCTGCGAATGCTGGACTGGACGATTATCCCGATTGAAAACCTGCTTGCCAGACGAGGCAAAAATCTAATTGTGCAGGTCGCCAACAGCAACCAGGCAAAACTGATGGTCGAGATATTAGAAAAGGGTGTCGATGGTGTCCTGTTAAACAGCGCCGACGTAAACGAGATAAAAAAGACAGCGGAGATACTTCAGGGTGTAGGCGATAAAATTGAGCTTGTCGTCGCGACGATAAAAAACGTCAAACAGCTTGGTATGGGCGACAGGGCGTGCTTAGATACATGCACGCAGATGTCGCCGGGGGAAGGGATGCTTGTGGGTAATACCGCGTCGGGATTTTTCCTGGTTCATTCGGAGTCGATAGAAAATCCCTACGTGGCGGCCAGGCCCTTCCGCGTTAATGCTGGCGCGGTTCACGCCTATACACTTGGGCCGGGAGGAAACACAAAGTATCTGGCGGACTTGAAGGCGGGCGACGAGGTGCTGATTGTCGATTTCAAGGGCAAAAGCCAGGTCGCGTATCTGGGCAGAAACAAGATTGAGAAGCGTCCGATGATGCTCGTGGAGGCCGAGGCCGAAGGAGTGCAAATCAGTTTGGTTTTGCAGAATGCCGAGACGATTCGATTGGTTAAGCCGGATGGCCAGCCAATTTCAATTACCGCTCTCAAAACCGGTGACAAGGTGCTTGGCCGCGTGGAGAAGGGCGGCCGGCACTTCGGAATGAAAGTTGACGAAACACTCACAGAGAGGTGACTATGAACTGGCACGATGACGTATTCCCCATACTTCTGGCGGTTGTTTGCGGGGCCGCGATTGGCCTGGAACGTCAGCTCAAACACAAGCCGGCGGGGCTTCGGACAAATATCCTGATATGTCTCGGCGCGGCTGTTTTCACCATAATTTCGGAAAGAATGGCCGGGGACCGGGACTCGGTCACAAGAATAGCCGCCCAGATTGTGACGGGTGTCGGTTTTCTCGGCGCCGGTGCGGTCATTCAGGACAGGGGAGGCATACACGGTCTGACCACCGCTGCGACGATATGGCTTGTCGCCAGCGTCGGGACGGCGTGCGGGGCAAGGTTGTATGGTCTGGCGGTTATATCCACCGTTTTGGCGATAGTGGTTCTGCTGGGGCTGGCGCAATTAGAAAAACATCTTGGTGCCGGTCGTCCCGATGAAAAGGAAAACAGGTCTCGTTGACGTCACGGTTTATGAGCCGGGCGTCGGCGTCGCGGCCGTCCAGTTGTTCGGGTCGTTGCCGTATAGCGTCGCGCTGATGCGAGTCAGCGATTTGCCTTTACCGTCGGCATTTGTCGGCCAGGGGTCGATATCACAGGGTTCATTGCCGGGGTGCGAGCCATCGCTGTAATCAACCCGCTCAACGCGAATATATTGTCTTATGCCCAGGTCGTTAATGTCGCCAGGCTTCGACAGTTCGAGCTGTTCGCCTTCGTTGGCCAGCTTTCCGCTGTAAGGCCCGTAAATAATGCCGGCAGATACGGACGGATACCTTGCCTCGAAAGCCGCGACATTCTTGACGACCAGGATTTTGGAGCCGGCGGCGATGGTGACGGCATTTGGCGGGGCCGGGAACGTGTAATCGATGCCGTTGGTGAATTTCCAGGGGGTGCTAATAGTGGAGTCATAGAGCGTTACGGCCGAAGATGATGCGTTTAAAAGCTCGATGTATTCGTATTCGCTGCTGGAATATGAGCCGCTCGCCGGCCAGTCGGGGTGATACATAATCTCGGAGATGACAATCGGGCCGACTTTTGGATAAGCATTTGCTGCGCCGGGGGTGCTTGTGCTCATCGGGACAAAGTTGTAAGTTCCCGTGCTGGCCTTGTAATACCTGCCGAACGCCACATCTGTTTCGGAGGCGCCGAAGTCCTCTTTTTCACGATAGCCGGTGAGCAGGCCGTTGGCGTCGAGGGCCGAGGTCAGGCAGACGGACTCGCCGTTTTCGCTGAGGGCGAATGGGGTGAGTCGTCCCGGGTCAACGGCTGATGAGCCGAAGTTGGCGTCCTCTGTGACGACCAAATAGCCGTTGGCCGGTATGGTTGTGCCCGTTGCAAAGCGGTATTTCATCAGGTTGTTGTCACTGTCGCTGAGATACCAGCCGCCGATGTTAACCGGATTTGTGGTGGTGTTGTAAAGCTCAATCCAGTCGGGGGCATCCGCGTGCGAATGGGACATAACCTCATTGATGACTATTGCGTGCGGGTTTGGGATAATGTTGGAGTCATCCCAGCCGGGCGAGCCGTTGATGTATGCGCTTGCGCGCCAACAGTCTTTTTTGCCCCAGTCGTTTGTATCGGAATCAGATGGGTTGACAATGGTAAGCGAATAGCCGTCGCCGTCGGTAATATTTCTCCAACTGTCGTTATAGTTGAAGTCAAGAATAGTCCCGCCGACGGCGTCGAGCAGGCGTAATCTTTCGCCGCCGTTGTCTAATGAGCCGGCGTATTGGCCCGCAATATAGCGGCCCGTTCCATATTTAGCCTCGAAGGCATTCTGGTTTTTGACGACGAGAATATACTGGCCTGTCGCAAGCGTGTTAGGTCCGAATGTGAAGTTGATACCCTTATCAAATTTGACCAGGTTGAGATTGATTGTGCCTGAGCCAATGTTCTTCAGCTCGATGTATTCTGTGTTGGCATCGTTTGGCCCGCCTGTTTCCGCGGGGTGATACATAATCTCTGTGACTCGCAGGGAATTTTTGAGATTTCCCACCTCATAGAAGGCCTCATTGAGAGAACTCCATTTGCCGGTGCTGCTCTTGTATATTCTTGCCTTGAGGTCGGTGCTTTTGTTGAGCGTGAAGCTGTCGGAATACTGAATTGCGGCAGGAGAGACATTTGGCTCAACAACAACGGAACCGCCACGGGCCTCCAATTCAGCGGTTATAAGGAAATCAGAGCTTCCAATCGATGTATTCAAACCGTGAATTGCCAGGATGTTTGTGCCGGCGTGCAGGGCGCTGACATAGGAGCTGATATTGATATCTGAAGTGCCGTAGGATTCGATATTTGCAGTAGCGTGGGAATTCCAGGTCAGCAAGCCGGGGGCGTTTCGGCTTATGACGCTTGTTCCATTTATATAGGCCGCAAAACCGTCATCATATCGAATACACAAAAAGAGTGAATGTATATTATTGATATCGCCGGCGTTGAGCGTAAATGGTATGCGGATGTAACAAGTTCCGTTGGTGTTATACATACTTGAGCCGACGTTTATGTCGATGTATGGTTCATAGCCGGTGTCGCGTTCGTATCCGACGCCGCCGAAGCCGCTTGTCCAACTCGAATCGTCATACGGTTCACTACTTCCTTGCCAAGTCGTGCCGATATCGCCTGTCGGGACTTTCACCTTCTTGGCGGCGTTCTCGGACACTAAGGTAATTGGCGGCGCGGGGGTTTTGATATAAGGAGTCCGTGGGTCGCTGCCGTCAGTGGTGTAATAAATAGTGCCGCCCGAACTGCAGGGGTCGGTCATAGTGAACGAGTCGCTGGAGGAGACATAGCCGCCGAATTTATAAGACCCGTTGACGTTGAAAACCGGTGCACCGAAAGAACGGTCATATAAACCGTTGGTCTCGAACGCAGCCAGTACGTACGGCTCTCGTTTTGGTAAAAAGAC
>JBEKZA010000019.1:0-36984 GCA_049510335.1 Sedimentisphaerales bacterium
AAAATTAAACAGCCGAGTATAATATATGAGTATTATGGAGCAGTGGCTGAGCGGCTGAAAGCGACGGTCTTGAAAACCGTTATACCCTTTGGGTATCGGGGGTTCGAATCCCTCCTGCTCCGGTTAATAGAGCAGGTGAGCAGGTGACAGATGAATGCAGGCGGCATTATGGAGAGGGTTATCCGCCAAAAATGGATTAGGCGTTATGAGCAACTTTATAGTATTGGTTAAGCAGGTCCCGGACGTATCGCAAATCACGGACAATGCGTTCGACCCCAACACGGGGACATTGATAAGGACTCGGCTGGCGAGCGTCATCAATGAGCTTGACACTCAGGCGCTGGCGTTCGCGAACCGTATGCGCCGGCTAAACGGCGGGAATACGGACAAAATCGTGGCGTTGACAATGGGGCCACCAATGGCAGAGGAGGTGCTGCGCTACAGCTTGAGCAGATGCGCCGACGCGGTGGTTTTGCTGACCGACAAGGCATTAGGCGGAGCGGACACGGTGGCGACCGCCAATCCACTGGCACATTCAATCCGCAGAATCGTGAAGGAATTGTTCGGCGGCGACAACGATTACTACGTTGTGGCGGGTATGCAGTCGGTGGATGGGGATACCGCGCAGGTGCCGCCGCAGATTGCCGAGGAGCTTGGGCTAACCTGTATCGCTTACGCGACCGATTGCGAATTCGAAAACGGGCGGTTCGAATTTACCCGCATCATCAGCGGCGGGAGCCAGATTGTCGCCGCCAGACGTCCGCCCGTGGTAATAACCGTGGCAAAATATGAGTATCCGCTCTTTGCGACGTTTGCCGACACCAGACGCGCGAGCAGGACCAAAATCATCACGTGGGGAAGCGGCGACATCAACGCCACGTTAATCGGCGCAAAAGGTTCAAAGACCACCGTGATTCGCGTCTTCCCGCCAGGCAAAAGCAGCAGAAAGTGCCAGAGAGTGGCGGACGTCAAATCGCTGGCGGGCGTTTTAATCGAAAGCATCAAATCAGTCAAAGGCGATATCGGAACCGACCGACAGATTGCACGTTACGTTCTGCCCGCAAGGCGAAAAGGCAAATTAGACAGGAGTTTTGAAAGCACCGCAAAAGAGGTCGAGGATTTCAGGATTCTATCCGACAAACTTCGCGAGCTTGGCATAACCGACGCAGGCGGTATCGATGAGCAGGTCAAAGAAAAGATTCTGACGTCGGCCGGCGAGCGGTTTCACAAAAACGCATTGGACGATATGCTGGCGGGTTTGCAGCACAGCGAGCCGAGCTACAAAGGCGAGGTATGGGTCGTCGCGGAGCATCGAGCGGGCGTTGTTCATCCCGCCACATTCGAGCTAATCGGAAAGGCACGCGAACTCGCTGATTCGCTCGAAACAAAGGTCGGCGTTGTCATCGCGGGCCACCAATTGCTGTCGATTCCGCAGGGGCTGATTGCCAGCGGAGCAGACAACGTTTATGCCATCGACAACCCCTTGCTTGCCGAATTCGACCCCCTTGCCCACCACAAGGCGGTCGCCGACGTGATAGGCACTTACCGGCCTCAAATCGTTCTATATGCGGCCACTCCGCAGGGCCGGATGCTCGCGCCATTAGTTTCTTACAAACTAGGCTGCGGGCTTACCGCCGACTGCACGGGACTCGATATACGCGACGACTCCCGCAAAGGTCAGGTTGCGATTCTGCTGCAGACGCGGCCTGCGCTGGGCGGCAACGTGATGGCGACTATATGCACGAAAAATTCCCAAAGCCAAATGGCGACGGCGAGACCGGGCGTTATGAAGCGACTTGTCCCTGACCCGTCGAGAAAGGGCAACGTCATCAAACACGCCGTCCAGATAAGCCAAGACGATTTGAGTGTGGAAATCATCAAAACGGAACTTGGCGCGGGCCGGGTCAACTTCGAGGCGGATGTAATCGTCAGCGGCGGCAAAGGGATGCAGAACCGCGATAACTACGAGCAATTGCTCGGCTCGCTGTGCGAGTCCCTGCGGACAAGATTGAATGTCCCCGTTGAGAGAGGCGCATCACGCGCGGCGGTCGAGCAGGGATTCGCGGAGAGAATTCGTCAGGTGGGGCAGACGGGGACGGCGGTCGGGCCTAAGATATATATCGCGATGGGAATCTCGGGCGCGATTCAGCACATGATAGGCGTGGCCAACACGGAGACAATCGTCGCGATAAACAGCGACCCCAACGCGCCAATATTCAAACAATGTGATTATTACATCGTCGGGACGGCCGAGGACATTGTGCCGCAATTGGTCGAGGCGTTGTCCGCCACAGGCGGATAAACAGGAGAACTTTGGTGACTAACGATAATTACAACAGGGTCGAGGTTTTGATAGTGGGCGGCGGTCCTGCGGGACTGGCTTGCGCAATACAACTTAAAATTCTTCGACCCGATACAGAGGTATGCGTCGTCGAAAAAGGTATGGAATTGGGCAATCATAATCTGTCCGGCGCTGTGCTCGAAAAGGAACCGCTGCATACGCTGCTGGACACAGCGACACCCGGCTGGCAGGATACAGAAGCGGCGAAAGAGATATTTGCCAACAGGGTCGATAAAGATGACGTCCTGTTTTTGTTAGGCAAAAAATTCGGTTTCAATATCCATCCGGCGATTCGCATCGCAAGATTGCTCGGCATGGGATTTGGCCAGATGACACACATAGGCGATTATTCGATCTCGATAAGCAGGATTACCAAATGGTTAGGGCAAATCGCCAAAAGCATCGGCGTCGAGGTCGTGTGCGGTTTCGGGGCCCCTGATATTGTCGTCGATGACAGCGGGGTAACGGCAGTGAAGGTCGCTGACCAGGGGCTTGATAAAGAAGGACGCAGGCAGCCCAACTACGTCAAAGGCGAGACAATTGAGGCGAGATTCATCGTGCTGGCGGAGGGCTGTGACGGGCTGCTGACCGAAAAGTTTGTCGAAAAGGCGGGTTTGAAAAGGAGGGCAAATCAGCTCTACTCGGTGGGGGTGAAAGAGCTGATAAAGGTGACGCCCGAACAATACGCCGAATTCACGGCCGGCAGAGTGATGCACGCGATGGGGTATCCGATATGGACGCCGGTAATCGGGCCGGGGATGTTCGGAGGCGGGATTGTATATGCGGGGCAAAGCGGACATTTGGCAGTCGGGATGATTGTCGGGGCGGACTGGAAATATCGCGATTTCAATCCGCAGGACGCGTTGACGCTGTTCAAAGGACATCGACGCATTCGGCGGTTCATCGAAGGCGGGACGGTCGTCGAGGCGGGCGCGAAAATGATTCCCGAAGGCGGCTGGTACGCGGTGCCGAGAGACAAGACGACGGGTGCTATCGGCAAAGGGAATTGTCTGATAATCGGCGACAGTGCCGGCTTTGTGAATATGCTCAAAATCAAGGGGCTGCACAACGCAATCGATTCAGGTATGCAGGCGGCGAAGGCGATTGCCGCGACATTCGACTTACCATCGGCTGCCGCGGAGAGGTACACAGCGTTCATCGAGAAATCCAACGTCGCGATGGAAATGAGACGAGCGGCGAAATTCCGTCAGGCCGTCGCAAGATTCGGGCCGCTGCTGGGTATGCCTCTTTCGGCGCTGGGGACATTGCTGCCCGCGTTCAATATCGAAAAAGATTACAAGGCGATGACGGTGATGCCTTATCGGCTGAAACCCGGTCAGGGTTTCGACAAGGATACGTTTACCGCGATGGCCGCCACGCATCATCGCGAGGAGCAGCCAAGTCATCTGACGATTCTGGATTCCGTTGTCTGCCGAACCAGATGCACGCCGAAGTTCGCAAGCCCGTGTATTACGTTTTGTCCCGCGGGCGTGTATGAGTCAATCGGGGGCGAGGTGAAGCCGGCCAATCCTTCCAACTGTCTGCACTGCAAGACCTGCCAGCGCAAGTGTCCCTTCGACAATATCCGCTGGACGGTTCCCGAGGGCAGCGGCGGGCCCCGCTATAAGCATATGTAAGATCGGCACGCCGGAGGCGCATAAATATGAAGAACGCGAGCATAAGCGAGCTTTTCGGCGAGATGGCCGATGTGATGGAGATACTCGGCGACGACCCCTTTCGCATAAATAGTTATCGCAAGGTCGCGCGGGTCATCGGGGATATGCCGACCGACGTCGAAGAGGAGCTGGCGACGGGAAAACTGGCCGAGACGCCCGGCGTCGGGAAATCGTCGCTGGCCAAAATCGAAGAATTTATCAGGACAGGCAAAATCACCGCACATCAGGAAATGCTAAAAAAAATCCCTCAAACCTTATTAGAGCTTCTCAAAATACCGGGGATGGGACCCAAAGGGGTAAAGGCGGTATATGAAAATCTCAAGGTGAAAACAATCGCTGAATTAAAAAAGGCGATTGAAAACGGGAAATTAGCAACTCTATCCGGTTTTGGCGAAAAGAAGGCCAGCATAATCGCCCGCGGGATTGAGTTTCTTCAAAAATCAACGGGCAGGATACGGCTTGACCAGGCGTTCGAAGCAGCGAATATCGTCACTGGATTTCTAAAAGGATTGCCCGGCGTCGAAAAGATTGAGTTGGCGGGGTCACTGCGCCGATGCGCCGAGACCATCGGCGACGTCGATATTCTCGTTGCGGCAAAAGACGGCAAAAAAATCATCGACGCATTCGTCGCCGCCGAGTTCGTCAAGGAGGTCCTCGCAGCAGGCGACACGAAAGGGTCCGCAATAATACAAACCAGCACCTGTCCCGTGCATGTTGATATCCGCGTGGTGCCGGGGAAGAGTTTCGGCGCCGCCCTGCAGTATTTCACCGGCTCAAAACAGCACAATGTGCGTCTGCGCGAAATGGCGGTCAAGGCCAAACTCAAATTGAACGAATATGGTTTGTTCCGGGGCAATAAGATGATTGCGGGGGCCGCGGAGAAGGAAATTTATAATAAACTGCGGCTCGATTACGTTGCCCCCCTGCTACGGGAAGACAGGGGTGAAATCGAGGCCGCCCGAAAACATTCGCTGCCCGATTTAGTCCGGCTCGAAGACATACAGGGCGATTTACATATGCACACGGTCGCCTCGGACGGGTCGTGCGAGATGGAAGAGTTAATCGACGCCGCGAAGCGGAGGGGCTATAAATTCATCTGTATTACCGACCACTCCGGCTCCGCTGTAATCGCCAACGGGCTAACGCCTGCGAGGTTGTCGAAGCAAATCGATAAAATTCGTAAATTAAACGAGCAGTCGAAGGGCATTACCATTTTTGCCGGCACCGAGGTTGATATACTGGCGGACGGTTCGCCTGATTATGACAACAAACTTCTGGCCGAGCTTGATTTTGTCATTGCCTCGATTCACTCCGGTATGACCGGTTCACGCGAAAAACTGACCGCCCGCACGCTAAAGGCGATGGACAATCCATACGTTCACTGCATCGGGCATCCGACGGGCCGGCTGATAGGCGAACGGGAGCCGATGGATATCGACATACAAGCGGTAATCAAACACGCGGCCGAAACCCGCACCGCGATGGAGGTCAACGCCAATCCGTATCGGCTCGACCTCAAGGACGTCCACTGCAAAATGGCGATTGAGGCGAGAGTAAAATTGATTATCGGCACCGATACACACAAGCTGCCCCAGCTTGATTATATGGCTTTAGGCGTCGCCACGGCGGGTCGCGGCTGGGCGACAAAAGCCGACGTGATAAATACACTGACGCCGGCGAAACTGAAAACCTGGCTGGCTGCCAAGAGAAAAAAGTGACCGTGTCTGGCCGGTAAATCTCACCACTTTTTTGGCCCACGATAAAAACTGGTTTGCCCAATATGCCTCATGTGGTAAAATCAGGGGAATCGGCACAACGCCGGAAAAAACGAGCTGAGTAGCAGAGATTATTCGATATGCAAAACAAAAAGAGTCAGGAGTTGGGGTTCGACTATATCCGCTGCGGCACCGACGTGCTTCTCAGGGATCTCGGCACTTCCCTAAAAGGATTGACCGATGATGAGGCCTTGAGGCGTCTTGAAGAATACGGCTACAACGAACCGGCCAAGAAGAAAAAAAGAACAATCATTCTTCAAATCATTTCGAAGTTTCTCAATCCTCTGGTCATAGTGCTTTTGGTGATTGCGATTTTTTCTCTGTCCTTCGGGGAAAAGGCCAGTGCCGTTCTGGTTACTCTAATGGCGATTATGAGCGTCTTTCTATCGTTTATACAGGAGCACAAAGCCGGGAAAGAAGCCGAAAAGCTGAGCGAAATGGTGCGTGCCACGTCCACAGTTTACCGCAACGGCAAAGCCAAAGAGGTGAAAATGAGAGAACTTGTCCCGGGAGATATCGTGGACCTGTTCGCAGGCGATATGATACCGGCGGACCTGCGCATAATCTCCTGCAAGGACCTGTTTATCAACCAAGCGTCGCTGACTGGGGAATCATTCCCAGTCGAGAAGACAGCGGAGCCGGCGACCCCAAAATCCGGCATCGCGTCCGAGCTTGTCAATATCGCCTTTATGGGTTCGAGCGTGATAAGCGGAACGGCTCTCGGTGTGGTGATAAACACCGGCTTGTCCACGCGATTCGGGGTGCTCTCCAAGAGGCTCGCTACCATTGAGGTTGAAAGCAGCTTTGACAAAGGCGTGCGAAAATTCACCTGGCTTATGATTCGCTTTATGCTGGTTCTGGTCGTCATTATCTTCGCAATAAACGCACTGTTAAAAGGCAATCTTATTCAGGCGTTTCTCTTTTCGCTGGCGGTTGCGGTAGGGCTTACCCCGGAGATGCTTCCGATGATTGTCGCCATAAACCTTTCCAAAGGCGCGCTGGCGATGTCAAAAAAGGAGGTCATCGTAAAACGGCTGAACGCCATACAGAATTTCGGCGCGATGGACATTCTCTGCACCGACAAGACAGGCACCCTTACGCTGGACAGAATCGTTCTGGAAAAACACTGCGACGTGATAAAAAAGGAGGACGAAGACGTCCTTCGGCTGGCGTATATCAACAGCTTTTATCAAACGGGGCTTAAAAACATCTTAGACAGGGCGATTCTCAACCACGGGAAAATCATCGTCAAAGAATTCAGAAAGGTGGACGAAATTCCCTTCGATTTTTCCAGGAAGGTAATGTCGGTGATAGTGGAGGCGAACGGAAATCACAGGCTTATCGCCAAGGGAGCGCCGGAGGAGATATTCAAGCGATGCACAAAATTCGAGCTGGAAGGCGAAATACTGGAAATGCAGCAGATAGTTTCAACGGAGCTGGAACAGGAGTGTGATGACCTCAGTATGGACGGGTTCCGCGTTCTCGCGGTCGCCTATAAAGACATAGAAAACAAAAAGGACAGCTATTCCAGAGACGACGAACAGAACCTGATTCTCAAGGGCTATATCGCGTTCTTAGACCCGCCCAGGCCAACGGCGAAAAAAACGATCGAAACGCTTAGAAACCTGGGCATAGATTTCAAGGTCCTGACCGGCGACAACGAGCTGGTGGCAAAAAAGATTTGCGGCGACATCGGTATCGACGTCAAAGGGCTCGTGACGGGCGAACAAGCTGAAAAGATGACCGACGAGCAGCTTCAGGAAACGGTAAAAACCGCCTCTGTTTTCGCCCGGCTTTCACCTTTGCAGAAAGAAAAGGTCATCCGCGCGCTTCATAAAAACAAACACGTCGTGGGTTATCTGGGCGACGGAATCAACGACGCTCTCGCTTTGAAGGCGGCGGATGTCGGAATCTCCGTTAATAACGCCGTCGATATCGCAAAGGAGTCCGCGGACATAATTCTTTTGAAGAAGAGTTTAATGGTGCTCGCCGACGGCGTCACCGAGGGAAGAAAGACGTTCGGCAACATCCTGAAATACATCAAAATGGGTTCGAGCTCCAACTTCGGCAATATGTTCAGCATGACGGGGGCCAGTATTTTCCTTCCCTTTTTGCCGATGCTGCCCATTCAAATTCTGCTGAATAATTTCCTTTACGATTTGTCACAGGTGGCCATTCCGTCCGACGATATCGACAGCGAATATATTCTGAAATCACGGCCCTGGAACGTGGAATATATCAGGCGATTTATGCTGTTCATAGGGCCCATCAGCTCCATATTTGATTTCATTACCTTTGGTGTGCTGTTGTTTATTTTTCACGCCTCCCAGCCGCTTTTCCAGACGGGCTGGTTCCTGGAGTCCCTTTGCACCCAGACGCTTGTCATATACGTTATTCGCACCGGCAAAATCCCGTTTGTCGAAAGCAGACCAAGCCAGTTTCTGATGTTTACGTCCACGTATATCGTGACGATTGGTCTGGTGATACCATTTACGCCTTTGGGGAAATATTTCGGTTTTGTCCCGCCGCCGGCGACGTATTTCATAGCTCTGGTGGCGATAACTGTGGTTTATATGTTTATGGTGCAGTTTGTGAAAAGCTGGTTCATCAAAAGATATGGTTATGAGTAAAGCTGATTTTGCCGGCGGGCATTTTGACGCCGTTTAATCCAGGCGGATGCCCTTTTCCTGCAGCCATTCTTTCAGGTCGCCCATCTGCGTATCAAAGACCTGATTGTCATAATCCCCCTCAAGCTCGCTGACCTTCTTGGCAAGCTCCGGCTGACCGTTCACGATGTCCGTCAATTTCTTTTCAAATTCATCGCCCATTTCCCGCAGGTAATCGAGATTGACCTGTAAATCCAAAAGGCGTGATACGAACCTCGTAGCCGCCTCGATGCATCGCGGGTTATACCCCTGAACATAGGCGGGAACCTCCGCCACCAGATTGAGCATAGTGACACCCTCTTTCGGCGCACGCGAAGTCAAATAGGTGATTATGCCGGCAGGCCCCTCGTAGTTCGAAAAGCGGGTGCCCTGCTGCGGCAGAAGCGATTTGAGTTTCTCGTCCGACACCGAAAACGTCATACGCGGCTCGCGTGTGTGCGGCGTCAGGCCCGCGACACTGCCCACAAAATAAATTTCGCGTATATTGAACTTCGCACACAGGCCGAAAACACAGTCGGCATACTCCTGCCACGCGAGGTTCGGCTCCCTGCCCGAGAACAACACGACGTTTTGTTTTTCGCTGCAATAAAAGACATTTTCCGGAAACTCGAATTTCTGCAGCAATCCGTCCTGCATCTGCGTATGAGGCCTAAACAGCGTTGATATTTCCATCGGGCCTGGAAAGCTGTATATGTAGAAACCTTCCGGCTCGATATACGCGAACCGTTCGGCATCTAATTTTTCGCGCAGGTACTTTATCGTGCCGGTGGATACGTCGCCGCCGTCCATCCAGCCCGACAGACCCATTACGAGACGCGGTTTATTCAACACCGGCTCACGCTTGGCGTCAGCCATCCCTAAGCGGACTATTTTCAGCTTTTCCGTGCTCATCATCCGCTTATATTTTTACCACTTCCGCGAATTTTAATCCATACTATATCTCTCGCTCAGGCGAACCCCCTGGCGTCAGCCATCCCTAAGCGGAGAATAATTATAGCTTGAACACAAACACATCGGCGTGTATAGTCAATGCCGGTCAACATTTACGGGGCATTTAATGACCTCAAAATTAAAAGAGCACAACCTGCACGAGCCTGTTTCGATGCATATGCGCAAGGATTTTGTCTCTCTCAGGCAAGATGAGACGGTTGGGCAGGCGGTAAAAACCCTCAGAAAACACGACGTCACAAACGAAATACTGTACCTGTATGTGACGGACGAACAGGGCCGGCTTGTCGGGGTTGTTCCCGTAAGGAGCATTCTCGTCAGCGAACCTGACACGAAGATTTCATTTATTATGGTGCGCAACCCCGTCACGGTTGCGGAAACACAAACGGTGCTGAAAGCGTGCGAGCTGTTCGCCGAGCATCGTTTCCTGGCGCTGCCGGTGGTGGACGACGAAAAAAGGATTGTCGGCGTCATCGATATAAACTTTTTTACGAATGAAGTCGTCGGCATTGCGCATCAGCGGCACTTAGACAACATCTTTCAGCTGATTGGTGTTCACGTCTCACTGGGAAAAGCCATGCATTCGTGGTCAAGCTTCAAAGGCCGGTTCCCATGGCTGTTATGCAACATAACCAGCGGAATCATCTGTGCGTTCATTGCCAGCAGGTACGAACTGCTTATCAAAGAGGTCGCGGTGCTTGCGATGTTCATCACCGTGGTGCTCGCTATTGCCGAAAGCGTCAGCATCCAGTCGATGACGCTGACGCTCCAGGTCTTTTTGCAGGAGCAGGTTTCGTGGCGTCGCATTTTGACCGGAATCCGAAAAGAGATACTCGTCTCGACTATGATTGGAGCCGGGGCGGGGACCGTGGTCGGCATAGCCGCTTTTCTCTGGAAAGGTCATCTTCTACAGGGTGTGGCCGTCGGCATAAGCATCTGGCTGGCCGTGATAGTGGCGTGCCTGTTAGGCGTGATTGTGCCTTCCGCCATACGAAGATTTCGAGTTGACCCGAAGATTGCCGCAGGGCCTATTGTCCTGGCCACTACGGACATTACGACGCTGCTGTTTTATTTTTCCACGGCCGGCTGGCTGCTCAGTTAATATCCTGACACGAAGGGCGAGATTGTCAGATGATGAGATTCGCCGACTTTCCCGCATAGTTTGCTTGTGAAAACCACTCATTTTTATTTGACTATTCAGCCGATAATTGACGCAATGATGATTATTCCATTATCGGGGGAAAAGTTATTATGAATACGGCAAAAACGAGCATAAAAACCAGTATCATCGCTGTTTTGCTGGCTGCTGCCTCGGTTCCCGCGGCTGCCGACGACGCGATGTGGACATGGGTCAGCGGCTCTAATTTTTACAACCAATATGGCACAACCGCAACGCCGGGCGGACGAGAGGCAGGTGTCTTCTGGGCAGACAGCAGCGGAAACCTGTGGCTTTTCGGCGGCTATGGCCTGGGTCTCAGCGACACGGGCCTGCTGAATGATTTATGGAAATTTAACGTGACAGGCTGGACGAAAAAAAGCGGCTCGTATTCCGCTAACCAGACGGGAACATATGGAACCAAAGGAAAGTCAGCTTCGGGTAACACTCCCGGTGCGAGAAGCAACAGTGTATCGTGGATAGATACCAGCGACAATCTCTGGCTTTTTGGCGGATACGGATATGGCACAGGGTCATCATCCGGCCTGTTGAATGATTTATGGAAGTTTAACGGCACTAACTGGACCTGGATGAGCGGTTCCAGTTCCGCCGGCCAATATGGCGTATATGGAACAACGGGAGCGAGTAATACGCCCGGAGCGAGAGGATGGAGCGCAACATGGATAGACAGCAACGACGACCTGTGGTTGTTCGGAGGTTACGGTTACGACAGCAGCAGCTCAATTGGGGCATTGAATGATTTATGGAAGTTTAACGGCACTAACTGGATCTGGGTGAGCGGTTCCAGTTTTGTCGGCCAGTATGGCGTATATGGAACAATGGGAGTCCCGGCCACGAGTAATACGCCCGGAGCGAGATATGGAAGCATATCGTGGGTAGATACCAAAGGCAATCTGTGGCTTTTCGGAGGAAAAGGATATGACAGCAAAGGCACAGATGGATATTTGAGCGATTTTTGGAAATTTGACGGCACAAAATGGACGTGGGTCAGCGGTTCTAATCTTGCCAATAGACATTCTTCCGGAGTTTACGGAACACAAGGCCAATCCGCTTCGAACACTACACCAGGCGACCGCGAGGCAGCCGTTTCCTGGAGAGATAACTATGGCTACCTCTGGCTTTTTGGCGGAGAAGGATACGACAGCGCGGGGAAATACGGCCCGCTGAATGATTTATGGAAGTTTAACGGCTCTGTCTGGGAATGGGTCAGCGGCTCGGAAGATGTGAACGACTCCGGAGTTTATGGCACCGAAGGAATCGCGAACTCGGATAACACACCGGGGGCACGCCACTACAGCGTCCCATGTATGGATACGAGCGGAAATTTGTGGCTTTTCGGCGGAGTCGGCTATGATACCTATGGCAACGACGGCAACTTGAGCGACCTGTGGAAATTCGGGAGTATCATCCCGGCAGGTGTCCAGCTAAGGGTCTTTTACGAAGCAAACGAAATTACTGACGACCAGAGTACTCCTGTTGTCATAGGAACCGCTCCGGTGAGAACCGCAGGGCCCAGCCAGACCTTCACTATTCGTAATAACGGCAGCAAAACGCTCGTATTGGATGTGCCTTTTGCCAACCCGACGCATTTTACTATCACACAACCGAATGAATCAGTGCTGGCTCCGGGCGAGGATACAACATTTACAGTTACGCTAAACACAACAGAAATGGGCGTTTTTGAAGAAACCGTTTCTTTCGACAACAATGACCACGATAAGAGTCCTTTCAATTTTCCAGTTAAGGGTACTGTTGTTTCGTGGGCGTTTGGAAATATCAATGGCGTCAAAAAGAACACGAAGTTTACAGCCAACGACACCTGCGGTGTGTCGGTTACGTTCAGCTTGACGGGCGGTGGATACGGCGTAATAACCGGCGATGCCAATTTCGACCAAGTGAATCTTTATGACACAGGCGAAAAATCGCTGCTGACCATCGCGGCAAATCCAGAAACGAGCGTCGGTGATATCAATTCAAACGGTCCGCTCAAAACGATTGCGGCCAAAACGACAAATCTGCGAGGCAACATAACAGTATCAGGTTCGCTCGCAAGTTTGATTATCAATGACGTGAATAATTCGGCCAATGACCACATGATAACCATCGGGGCTTCTTCTAATGCAAAGGCGACGGTATCGCTTGGCTTTGACAGAGTGGCCGGTTTGACGATAAACAGTGAAATGCCGATAAAGACAATCTCGGCGAGCGAATGGCTCAGCGGGACAATCTACGCACCGTCTGTCAGCGGTATTACGATTAAGGGCGACAAGAAACGAAGCATAGCAGGCGACCTGGATGTGAACGTTACGCTGGACGGCTCTGCCGGCAGCATCACAACCGCGGGAACTCTCTCGGGTGAGTGGAACTGCAGTACGATTAAAAGCATTTCGGCTTTGAACGTCGCCGAGGCCACCTTTGTTCTCGACCAGGCGCCGAATGCCAAAGTACTCGCCCTGGGCGGGCTTACCGCAAAGCGTCATATCGCCGACAGTCAAATAATATCCGACGGAAACATTGGCACAATAAGCGCCGGAGCAATGATAAACTCTGTTTGCTTTGCCGGTATTAAGGACGGCATTTCCGGCTTGCCCGACCCGGCTGCCGATATCAACGTCTCGGCTTCAATTAAGAGTATCGCGGTAAAAGGCATCAAAGGCGAACCGAATTCTTTCATCAACAGCGATATTGCCGCGGCGAATATCCTGAGCGCAACTTTGAATTACCCCCAGAACGATAATAACGGCGTGTCATTCGGCCTGTCAGCCAATTTTATTAAATCGCTGAAAATTAAAAAATCAGGCAGAACCACTTCGTTTAAGAACCTGAGTTCGCCCAGTGACAACAAGGATTTTGACGACTTCAAAATTCGCCTCTATTAATCCGAATCCGAAAATTCGGCCCGTGGAAGTTGTAGATATAAAAGCCAGCCAGCTCGATATGCACAAATTCCTCCGCGTCTAATTTTTCGCGCAGATATTTTATTGTGCCGGTGGAAACTCCTCCGCCGGCCCCCGGCCCGTTTCTGTTTTATCTTTTCCATTGTACTGCTTAACTTTGTTATAATTATTACGTATTACACAATAAGGCGGAATATGAATTATAAAGTTCAGTGCGAACTGTGTCCGAAGGGGTGTGTAATAGGGCCCGGCCAGAGCGGCGAGTGCCGAGTCAGGGTCAATATCGACGTCGTCCTTCGCACCGTCGTTTATGGCTATCCATGCTCAATGAATATCGACCCCATTGAGAAAAAGCCCCTGTTTCATTTCCTGCCCGGCACACCAATCCTTTCATTAGCAACGGTTGGCTGTAATTTGCATTGCCTCAACTGCCAGAACTGGGAAATATCGCAGCTTAATCCCGAGGATTCAACAGCCGCACTTGTCCCGCCCGAACGCATAGTAGCCCTCGCAAAGCAACACAAAAGCCCGTCAATCGCATATACATATACCGACCCGATTGCTTACTATGAATACGCCTGCGACACCTCCCGGCTGGGCAGGCAGGCGGGCCTGCGTAACGTGCTGGTGACGGCGGGCTATTGTAACCCAACACCCTGGAGGCATCTGCTCGAAGTAACGGATGCCGCCCGCGTCGACCTCAAGGGAATGAGCGATGATTTTTATCGAAAGTTCTGTTCCGGAACCGTCGGGCCTGTTCAGCAATGCCTTATCGACGCCGTGGCTATGGGCGTTCATGTTGAGGTCATAAATCTTATTATTCCAACGCTAAACGATAGCCGCGACGACATTCGCCGGCTTGCCCGATGGGTCAAAACCAATCTCGGCAGCGACATCCCTTTGCATTTTTCGCGTTTTTTTCCGCAATACAAGATGCAGCACCTGCCACCCACGCCCCTCGAGACGCTCGATGCTGCCCGGCAGATTGCTCTTGAAGAAGGTTTGTATTATGTTTACATAGGCAATATCCGCAGCAAAGAGGGCGAAAATACATATTGCCCCGGCTGCAGGAAACTCCTAATCGAGCGGCAGGAATACGTCGTCCTGCAAAACGTTTTGAAAGACGGCTGCTGCCCCAGTTGCGGGAAAAAAATATACGGAGTTTGGGTATGACGCGTCGTGATTTTTTACAAAGGATAATAATTGCCGGTTCGGCTGTTGCGGCGGGATGTCTGATATTGGCCAAAGCGGTTTTGCCAAAAAGATTTGTATGGGCAAAACCGATGACAAAATACCCCGGTCAGGTGGAACCCCTCGGCAATATCACAATACAATCGAAATGGAGCGGATGATATGTCTGATTATTATCACAGAGAATCGCGTACAATCCTGATATTAGGTATTATTGTGCTGTCGGTCCTTGTTCTGGGCCTGTTTTGGTATCAATTGCGCATTCAAAAAAGTCCATCCGCCTTCGCACAATCGCCACAGGCCGCTCAACCCGCCAAACCGGTTGTCGAAAAGTCCGTCCTGACCTCACCGATGGGCCAGATTGGTTGGCATCCGAATGACCCAAATACGCTGGCAAAGCAAATCGAAGGTTTTATTAAAAAAGCCGACGTCAACACCAGCAATGATATTATTGCATTGATTAGTCCGCACGCCGGTTACGCATATTCGGGGCAGACCGCTGCCTTCGGCGTCAAGGCTGCAAAAGGAAAATACACCCGTGTCGTAGTGATAGGGCCTTCGCATTATGTTTCTATGATGGATATTTTGAGTGTGCCGCGGGAAACACATTATCGCACACCGTTAGGAGAAATTCCTCTCGATACCGAATTCATAAATAAACTGTTGCAGAATCCGATTTTTAAGGAAATATCCGCAGCAAATGCACAAGAGCACAGCGTTCTGATGCAATTGCCCCTGCTGCAATACTGCCTCGGCGATTTCAAGCTTGTCCCAATTGTGGCCGGGCAATGTTCGCCGCAAACCGTGAGAAAAGTCGCCGAAGTCCTCAAATCTCTTGTTGATTCTAATACCCTTGTCGTGGCAAGCTCCGACTTTACCCACTATGGGCCAAATTACGGCTATGTTCCTTTTGACCAGAACGTTCCCGCTGAACTCAAAAAGCTCGATATGGGAGCATACAACTACATCTCAAAACTGGACAGCACCAGCTTCATTCAATACTGCGACAAAACGGGAGCCACCATCTGCGGTCGCGTCCCAATAGCGATATTACTTTCTATGTTGCCACCCTCAACCAAACCCGAATTGCTCAAATACGCAACATCCGGCGAGCTAACAGGCGATTTCGGCAATTCCGTCAGCTATCTGTCGGTCGCTTTCCACGGCGGTTGGCAAAGGCAGGCCGCCACCGAGGTAACACCGGCTGGCAATACCCTGACCAAACAGGACAAACACAATTTATTGCTGCTTGCCCGCAAGACCATCGAATTTTATCTGCAAAATGGAGGCATTCCCACTCCTGAGCAACTCGGCATCACCGTAACCGATACAATGAAGGTTCCGCGGGCGGCATTTGTGACGCTCACGGAAAATTCAGACCTGCGGGGCTGTATCGGCGACGTCCTTCCGCGTCAGCCGTTGTATAAATCCGTCATTGCCAATGTGATTAACGCCGCCGTCAACGACTGGCGGTTCCAGCCCGTCGCAAAAGAGGAGCTTGCCAAAATCACAATCGAAATCTCCGCTTTGACGGTCCCCGCTCCCATTGACTCATACAACAAAATCCGGCTTGGGACCGACGGCGTCATTTTGCAAAAAGCCGGCCGCTCGGCGTTGTTCCTGCCACAGGTCGCCCCTGAACAGGGCTGGAACATCGAACAGACGCTTACTCATCTGTCACTAAAAGCGGGCCTGTCCGCCGACGCGTGGAAAGAAGGCGCAACTTTTCAAACTTTCCAGGCCGAGGTCTTTGGTGAGGAAAAATGACGTCCTGCGACCACGCCTCAGTTGTTCCTTCTCGCCTAACGGCTGTCGCCCGCGGTTTCGTAATCTTCGCATACGGCCTGTTCTCAATCGCTGCACAGACGCTTATTTTCAGAGAGTTCCTGACTTCGTTTGAAAGCAACGATATCACCATCGGCATTTTTTTTGGCTGCTGGTTCGTCTGGATTGCCCTCGGCGCCGTGCTGGTCAACAAAAGCAAACGATTAGCCGAACTGCTTTTGGCCAATATCGAACTGCTCCTGCTCGCATATCTGCCCGCGTTCATTCTTGAGGTAATCCTGATTATCCATATCCGCCAGTTCGCCGGCATCGCCCCCTATGTGCTTTTGCCCATTCCCACCGCCCTGCTCTTAGGTGTTTTGGTAAATGTGCCGGTAAGTTTAATTACGGGACTGCTATTCCCGTTAACCTGTCGCTGGGTGCAGCTTGATACAACACCCTCTGTTTCACGAGTTTACCTTCTCGAATCGCTGGGCAGTTTTATCGGCGGCCTCGGTACGACGCTGCTTTTGGCCTTTGGTGTGACCTCCGCTAAAATTTTTCTTTTACTCGCGTTTATTCTGTCAGTTGCGGTCCTGTTATCATTGGTTGCAGGTTCACATCGCAAAACGACTATACCAGTCATTCTGCTGGTTATTCTATTTGGTATTGGTTTGGCGTCTGGCATTGACAGGCCTATTGCGAATCGTCTGAATATCGCCAAGTGGTCCCGGCTTTTGCCGGCAGATTCCCTCAGTGGCTCATTTCAGACCGCGCAGGCTGAATATCTCTACGGCACATATCAGGGTCAGTGGGTCGTTGTCCGCGAAGGCAGCGCCGTCGAGGCCGTCCCAGACCCGACATCAGCTGGCAGGACTATCGCACTTACACTTTCGCAAAACCCAAAGGGTTCCCGCGTTCTCGTCATCGGTTATGGCTTGGGTCTTTGCCGCCAGTTCCTGCAACTGCCTCAGATTGACCGGCTTGTCTGGGCGCACCCGGACAATGAATACGTCAGTCGTGTCCTGCAATTTGCGCCGCGGGAATTAAGCATCTCCGATACCCGCTTTGAGCGATTCGCGGGTGATATCCGCTCGCTGCTGAATCAGCAAAAAGAAAAGTTCGACCTCGTAATCATCAATATGCCCGACGCAGCCAGCTCGGCATCCAACCGTTATTTTACGCTGGATTTTTTTGAACAGGTCAAACGCTCGCTGCGCCCCGCAGGTGTCCTCGCCCTTTGTGTCCCCGGCGGCGAAAACATTATGGGGACCGAGCTTGTCACCATCGGCGCCTCCGCCAAACTCACACTCACACGGGTCTTCCCGAATATGGTCATCGCTGCGGGCGACCAGACGTGGTTTATCGCCTCCGACGCCAACGACATCAGCGGCGACCCCGGCACGCTGCGAAACCGTTTTGCCGCCATTCAAAACGCCGCCGAGGTCTATCCGCCCAACGGCCTGTTTAGTATTTACCTCCCCGACCGCGCCGCAAAGGCAATCAACGCATATAACTCCGCCGACCTGCCCGCCGAACAACTTCTGAATCGCGATTCAAGGCCGCTGGCCAATCTTTATTCTTTGCTGCTCTCAGCCAAACAATCTGACGCACCCGTCACGCGTCTCTTCAAGTATCTGGTCATGGCTGGTTTGCCGGTATTCCTGGTTCCGATTTTCATTTACGTACTTTTGCGATTGATATTCTTGCTGACCGCCCCTGCCGGTGCCAGACCATCTATTTTTGACTACACGTTTTTGCTCTTCTCCGTCGGCACCGTCGGTATCGGCGTCGTAATCGTCCTGATGTTCCTATACCAGACCCGTTTTGGCTCGCTTTATCTGCACATCGGCGCCGTCTCCTCCTTGTATATGGCAGGTCTTGCCGTGGGCGCCGCGGTCGCCAACCGTTTCCTGCGAAACCATGCGAACCGCCCTGATATGCTTCTCACAGCCACCCTGCTCATCCACTGCATAATTCTGGCTGCCATCGCCTTTTGGCCTGCTGAAATGTGGGGCCATTATGCCTTCGCGGTCGCATTTATTGTCTGCGGCCTTTGTGCCGGCTGTTATTTCCCCATCGCCGGCCGGATGCTTGCCGACTGCGGACTCGCGACAACTTCCGTCGCCGCCCAGCTTCAGACCATCGACCATTTCGGTGCAGCCGCAGGCGGAGTGGTTACCACACTTGCCCTTGTCCCCGTCCTCGGCGCCAGGGTGACGTTACTGGTATTCATATTGCTCCTCCTTGCCAACCTGCCCGCTGCAGCTCTGAGATTATGCTGTCCTGCAAAGGCCACCGCGTCATCGGCCTTGCGAGCAGCCGGTTTTACGCTCTTTGGCATCGCCGCATCAATTATTCTCTGTTCAAACCTCCTCGCCCTTGCAGGCCGTCGATTTACCCCTGCCCTGCCATTGAACACCGCCCAGGCCCTGGCCGGGTCACTGCGCATCGAAGCCACAACTGCACCCCTCGGTCCTGCCGGTAAAATAACAAACTACTTCAAGGCATACGACGCGAATAACAGCATTGCCGGCTACGTCTTCAGCTCCGAGGACCTTGCGCCGGATATTCGCGGGTTTGGCGGAAAAATCAATCTCGCTATCTTCACCGACGCCAGCGGCCATCTCATCGATTTTAACATAGTCCGTTCAAACGAAACCCCCGCATACTTCGATATGCTCGCCAACTGGCTAACTTCGCTTAAAGGCCGAGCCATTTTTAACTCCCAGCCCTTCACTGGTATCGATGCCGTCACAGGCGCAACCGTCAGTTCCAAAGCAATCCTCAAATCACTTGCCGAATCCGGCGGCAATTTTGCGACTACGGTGCTCGGCCAGACCGGTCCGCAAAAAGCAGCCGGCACCACGCAATGGTTGCCGGATTCGCAGAGCACATATCTTCTGATTGCTTTTCTACTCACGATACTCGTTATATATCGCGGCGGTTACTGGAGTCGATTTCTAATTATCACCTGCGACGTTTTCATCGCCGGCATCACCTTAAACGCTCAGTTCTCCACCGAGCAGGTGGCGTCGCTGTTGTCGTTCGTTCTCCCGCTTGCCGCACCGTCCGGCGTTTTTATTTTGACAATCGGCGCGCCGCTGGTGGCAATACTATTCGGCAATCTCTATTGCGGCTACCTCTGCCCCTTCGGCGCCTTTCAGGAACTTGTTGGCTACCTGTTACCAGCCCGTTTCAAACCATCCATCTCAATCGATCAGATGCGAAAGGCCAGATTCGTTAAATTCCTCGTCCTTTTCGTTCTCATCGTCGCGTTCTTCCTGTCTCGAAACCACGACACGCTCGCCGTTGACCCGTTGATTAAAGCGTTCAGTTTCAGCCATTCCGGCAAGCTTCCGACTCTCATCGTTGCCATAGCCCTGCTCGGCTCGCTTTTCTATTCGCGTTTCTGGTGTCGTTATATGTGTCCTGCCGGTGCGTTTTTATCGCTGTTTAATAAGATTGCGATATTCAGCCGGTATCTGCCCGCGAAGCATTATGCCAACTGCGAATATGGATTGAGTTACAATGATACGCTCGACTGCATATATTGTGATAAATGCCGATATGAACCCAGGCGAGCCGGGGTTGCTGAACCTGCCGTCGGTTTTGGCTCGCGTTATTTTCTCGCGGCGGTGCTTGTTGTTGCCGTCGGGATTTCCGCTATTTCCATCAGAAGTATTGTCCGCGAATTGCCGGCCCCTGTCGTTGCCGCCACCGCATCCTCAGCAGGCCAACCCCGAAACGTCGATCCCCAGAAAATCAGAAAGATGATTCGTGAAAACAAACTTTCCGACCACGAAGCCGACTTCTATAAAAAAACGGATTGACTCCTCCGTTTATCTTCGTAAATAGCTAACCAGCCAAAACAGCAGCGTCAAGACAATCGAGATGATGATGCAGCTTGTGATGGGGAAAAAGACCCGCCAGTTTTTCGAGCCGAACTGCAAATCGCCGGGGAGTTTGAATAGGCCAAGCTGACCCAACAGCAATACCACCGCACCAATCAAAACGATTGTTATGCCGATAAATATCAATAGTTTTCCAAATTGTTGCGGACTGGAATCCATTCGTGTTGAGATTGCTTCGCTCGCAATGACCCCATTTCCAAATCGGGGCGACAGGACTCGAACCTGCGACCCCTTGCACCCCATGCAAGTGCGCTAGCCAAACTGCGCCACGCCCCGTTACGGTTATTCTAACATCGCCTCTTTGCATCAACAAGGATTTTCCCGTCCTCTAATACTTGCACGGCTTTAGAATTGATAGTAGAAGGGGTCAATTTGCAGCCAGTTCTCCGCCAGCTTCGCAAAATCGGCAAAATCGATTATGCCGTTCGGGGCTAATATACAGTCGAACTCCGAATCCTCCGCAAGCCAATCCTGTATCAGCGTCACCAAATCGTTCATATCAACGATATAGTCCACCTTGTTAATATCACCCGTCATAATCGGATGCAGCTCAAACGCAAAGCCATAATCAGCGGTTTCGCCGTCGGTCGAGTTATTATCAATTACCACCGTATAGTCGCCCGGCGAAGTGAGCAGGATGTCGCATTTTTGCAGATTGTCGTTTGGGTCGAGATGAAAAATCTTTTCGCTGAAAATCGCGTTCGGTTCATTAGGCGAATAAACAGTCATATCAAGGTCGGCCAAATATGCGTACAGTGCATCACTACCCCACTCCACTCTTCGCTGCCACGTCAAGGTTGCTATCAGCCGACATCTCGCCGAGACGCTGATTTTATATACGTTCATTTGGTTCGGTTCAAGGGTGCCGAACGCCCAGCCCCTGTCTTGTGTGATATTGACGTCCGGGTCAATCTCGTTTGTGTCCAGCAGTTGATACGCCCGCAGCACATCCAACCGGCCGTAACCACGGTCCCCGTTCCATGTATTATTTGAGTCCGCAGGATTTGTCCCGACACCCGCCTTGTTGTCAACGTTGGGCATCGCCGAATTTACCAGCACCGCTTTTATCACTTCGCTGCGATTATCATTCGGCCCGGGTGTTTTGTCCGCCAGTCCCAGCAATAATGCCGCCGCCCCCGCAACGTGCGGTACCGAGTAGCTTGTCTGTCCCCTCTCAGTCCCCACCGTAGTCCACGCCGTATCACTGCTCGACGTCGGGACTGTCTGGTTTTGCGCCGGCGCGACTATGTCCGGCTTTCGCCTGCCGTCCGCTGTAGGTCCTGAACCACTCACAAGCCCTACCCTGCGATAGTCATACTGGTTATTCGGGTCAGTAAGTCGAAGCCCGCCCGTGGTTATGCCGTTATACGCGTCGCCGAATATCGCGACATAAGTATTTTCGTTGCCCGCCGCGTTGGCAAAAACAACGCCATATTGATACGCATAGTAGTCATACAGCATCGTCCACGGATTATCGCCATTCGGCTCAATACCCAGTATCTCAAACCCCGTCACAATAACGCGACAATTGTAATCCGTGATGAGCGTACCTAGCGCACTGTCAAGATTATCCCACCAAAGGTTGTTATCGTTGTCTACCACCCTCGCGCAATAAATGTACGCACCAGGTGCAACCCCGATGTCGTTCGGATGTGCAGTGTCCCCCCTGCTTGAAATTATCCCCGCCAATTGTGTATCGTGAGCGAGAATCGAATTGCCGTCGCCGGTAAAATCGAAATTGAACGCGTGCGGCAAGCCGTTACTGTCCTTAAACGCCTCGTGTGTGGTTAGCACGCTCCCGGTCAGTATCACGCCGACATTAACTCCCTGGCCGGTTTCACCCAATTGATGCACCGCTATCGCGTTTGACCCGCCCGGCCCAGTCGATTCCTCAAGAGCATACGCCTGCGAAGCCGGCACGCTGCAATACCATATTGCAACAAATACCCCCCAAACCCACAAAATACCGGCCGTTCTGTTCACACCTTCCCCCTGTTTGAACAATGCAAATTGATATCCCGTATTATAGCAAAAAGCTAAAGAAATATCAACGAAATTCGCCCCTCCGATAATGCTGAATTGAACCGAGCGTTCTTGCTATCCACCCGGTTTTTCCCGCTTGAACCACTCGACAAACCGCTCCAGGCCAACGCCTATATCCGTATTCGGCGAATAGCCCAAATCCCTCCCGGCTTTTGTCACATCCGCATACGTCCTTTCGACGTCCCCCGGCTGCAACGGCAGGTATTCTATGACTGCTTTTTTACCCAGCGCCTTTTCTATTTCTTCGATCAAATCGTTGACTTTTATAGGCCTCGATTCGCCAAGGTTATAGATGTTATATCCCGCACATTTGTTAATAGCCGCCGCCGTCCCGTCAATTATGTCGTCGATATAGGTAAAATCCCGCATCATACTACCGTCGCCGTAAACCGGTATGGGTTTGCCCTGTTCGATTAGGCAGGCGAATTTGTGGATGGCCAAATCCGGCCTTTGTCTCGGCCCATAAACCGTAAAATATCGCAGGCACGTCATCGAAATCCCATACAGGTGATGGTAAGTATGGCAGATAAGCTCGCCCGCTTTTTTCGTGGCCGCATAAGGCGAAATCGGAAAATCAACATTATCTTCCTCACTGAACGGCACCTTTTTGTTGTTGCCGTAAACGCTCGAACTCGATGCGAAAACAAACTTCTTTATGCCGTTCTTCTTAGCCGCTTCCAGCATCGTCAGCGTGCCATTTATATTCACGTCTGCGTAGAGCGCCGGCTGCTCAAGCGACGGCCTCACGCCGGCTCTGGCCGCAAGGTGGACAACAACATCAGCCCCCTCACCCGCTATCTTGTTAATACCGGCGACGTCACGAATATCCGCTTCGACTAATCGAAACCGTTTGTTCTGTAAACAGGTATTAACGTTGCGGCGTTTGATTCGCGGGTCGTAAAAATCGTTAAAATCGTCCACTCCGATAACAGTCCAGCCCCCGCCAAGCAAACGTTCGCACAAATGCGACCCGATAAACCCCGCTGCACCAGTAACAATCGCTTTCATAAGACAAACCTAAGCGGCATATACAATAATCAGACCCACACTCAGAACCATTATCGCAATTACCCTGAAGATAAAAACCGGCTGTTTCTGATACCAGTTGATGATGCTTTTGGCTTTTTCAAGACCGAGCATAAAAATCAACAGTCCCGACAGCAGGAAAAGCAGTCCGAACAGCACAATTATCCATCTGATGCCGCACTGTCTGGCGCCTGAAAAAAACACTATCGCCAGAGCAAACCTGACCAGGGCTGCCAAATACATCCGACTGCCTTTGGCAAAGAATCGCATAATCCCGCTGAGGACCGCCGGCTTTATAAGATATGCCAGGCCGATGCAAGCAATGACTGTTCCTATGATTTTAATAACCGTGTCCATTATCAAACACCTTTTTGATACGTCATTTCACAGGCGGCCGTCCCACGCTGTAGTATTCGAACCCCGCCTTGCGAACAACCTCGATGTCGTACAGGTTTCTGCCGTCAAAAACAATCGGTTTTTTAAGCTTTTTAGCAATTAACTCAAAATCGGGATTACGAAATTCCTGCCACTCGGTCAAAATGACCAGCGCATCGGCGCCATCGAGCGCATCGTATCCATTCTCGAATGTTTCAATTTTGCCGGCAAGCGCCGCCTTGCCTGTAGCTGTCGCCTCGGGGTCATATGCCCGCACTTTTATCCCCTGTTTCAGCAGTTTATTTACGCAGTTGACAGCCGGCGATTCCCGCACGTCATCGGTCTTCGCCTTGAACGCAAGCCCCCATACCGCCACGACCACGTTGTTGCGCCCTTTGAAATACTCACATATTCGACCGGCAAACCTCTCCTGCGACGCCTCGTTGGCCTGCTGGGCTGCTTTGGCGATTCTCATCTCAGCGCCATTCTGCTCACCGGTGTGAATCAGCGCTCGAATGTCTTTTGGAAAACAGCTTCCGCCATACCCAACCCCCGGAAACAGAAACGCCCTTCCGATTCGCGAGTCGCTGCCTATTCCCTGCCGCACCATCTCCACATCTGCCCCCAGCTTCTCACACAGCGCGGCGATTTCGTTCATAAAAGAAATCCTTGCCGCCAGCATTACGTTGGCCGCGTATTTCGTCATCTCAGCCGACGTCGGGTCCATAAATATGATTCGGTTGCCTTTCCGCATAAACGGGCTGTAAAGCTGTTTCATCGTCTCGCGGACCGATTGTTTTTCCGTGCCGATGATGATTCTGTCCGGACTCATAAAATCTTCAACCGCCGAACCCTCCTTCAGAAACTCAGGGTTGCTTACGTAATCGAAGGGCTTATCAGTTTTGGATTTCATAATCCTGGTTATTATCTTGTGCGTTCCGACGGGCACCGTGCTTTTCGTCGCGATAATCCGGTAGTCGGGCATCAGTCCGGCAATCCCCTCCGCAACCGACAACATAGCCGACATATCCGCTGAACCATCCGCCATCGATGGCGTCCCCACCGCCAGAAAAATTATCAGCGAGTTATCCACCCCGTATTTCAAGTCAGTCGTAAACTCAAGACGTTTGAGCTTTTCGTTATGACTGACTATTTCGCCAAGCCCCGGCTCGTAAATCGGTATCGTCCCTTTCTTCAGCCCCTCGACTTTCTTTTTGTCGCTGTCAACGCATACAACGCTGTTGCCTGCCTCCGCCAGACACCCGGCTGTCACAAGCCCAACGTACCCGATTCCTACCACGCAAATTTTCATCTGTTCTGCTCTCCTAACGATTATTGTCCGTCGTTATCCCCAATCGGCTCTATCATATCGGCGCCTATCTCGACGCTTGCCGCCTGACCCAGCATATCTATCTGCAGCACGAGCCTCGCCGCGTTTTTCGTCTTCACCACTATCCCCGACAATCCAGCCAAAGCCCCGCCTATCACCCGGCATCGCTGTCCTTCTTTTAGATACTTGTGCGGCGACAGGTCCGCTCCCACGACAAGCGCCTGCTCAATCTGCGTCATTTCCCTGACTAATCGCTGCTGGTCTCTCACCTCAATCAGGGTCGCTACCCGATTTGTCCGCAGCACTTCTACCCGCTGCTGCTCCTGGCCGCAGAAAAACAGATACCCGCTGAAAATCGGCAGCAGCGACCGCAGCGTTCTGCCCCGAATCCGCCGAACCTTCCAGGCCATCGGCAAAAAATAACTGACCTCCTTGACGACCAAATCATGCGCAAGCGACTTCTCATTGCGGCTTTTCGTGTGCGCCACCCACCACTGACCAGCAAAATCACCAATCGATTTGCTGGCGGGCCAGCTTATCGGCGGATTTTCGCTGGGTTTAAGCAACTGCGTTCTCCAAATCCTATTCGTAGAACTTCAGCACGGTTTTGGCCACGTATTCAATCTGCCCCAGCTCCACCTCCGGGTAAATCGGCAGCGATAAAACCTTTTCCGCAAGCTCCTCGGCTGCGGGAAAATCGCCTTTCTTGTACCCAAGCCCTTTGAAGCAATCCTGCAAATGCAATGGCTTAGGATAAAAAATCCCCGCTCCGACTCCCTGTTTTACAAGATACCCCTGCAACTCGTCCCGCTCCGGCGCAAGAATCGTGTACTGATGGTAAATACTCACGTTGTTCCGCTCTATTCTGGGTGTTTTTACAACCGTCCCGGAAAATATCCTGTCGTAAATCGCGGCGTTTTCTCTGCGTTTTTTGTTCCACTCATCCAAAAATTTGAGTTTCACGCTCAGCACCGCCCCCTGCATGTTATCCATCCTGAAATTGCCGCCTATCATCCTGTAGAAGTATCTGGGGTTTTCGCCGTGCACCCTCAAGAGCCGTATCCTCTCCGCCAGCACCGCGTCATTCGTCACCACCATTCCCGCGTCGCCGAACGCACCGATATTTTTCGTGGGATAAAATGAAAAGCACCCGATATCTCCGATACTTCCCGCTTTTCTGCCGTCCTGCGTCGCACCCATCGCCTGCGCCGCGTCTTCAATAACAACCAGCTTGTGCCGCTTCGCAATTTCCATAATCGGTTTCATCTGTGCCATTTGTCCGAACAGATGCACCGGTATAATCGCCCGCGTCCGCGATGTTATTTTCTTTTCGATTTGGGCGGGGTCAATATTGTATGTCTCCGGGTTAACGTCCACAAAAACGGGTTTGGCGCCAAGCCGTGACACAACTCCCGCCGTCGCAAAAAACGTAAAAGGCGTTGTTATCACCTCATCGCCAGCCCCTATCCCCGCCGCCATTAAGCCCAACAACAAGGCGTCCGTCCCGCTCGAAACTCCCGTCGCATATTTGCATCCGCAATAGGCGCCGGCCTCCTTTTCGAATTTCTCCACTGCCGGCCCCAGACAAAGCACCTGGCTGTCGCAAACCTCTTCAATTGCGCGCATCACTTCGCTCTTGTATTTCGCATATTGTGCTTTCAAATCCAGTATCGGGACCTGCATCGTATTCTCCTCAAATCGTCACGGTTAGATATTCGCTCTCAGCAGAAAAACACATTACTCCCTTGTATGCCGCAGGTATCAGCATCGTATCACCTGCCTTGAACTCGAATGTCCCGCCGCCGACAATCGTTCCATATCCGCTCAGAACTATTATCGTTTTCATCTGCCCCGGCGAGAGCAGCACCTCACAGCTTCGCATCTGATGACCCTTGTCAACCCGAAAATACTCGCAATCGACAAGTCGCCCGACCGTATTCACGGAAAGATTGTCCCCAGACGCGTCAAAATGAATACTCTCCAGTGCCTCTTCAATGTGAAGCGGCCTGGCCTTGCCGCTCTTGTCAAGACGGTTCCAGTCAAACACACGATACGTCGTATCCGACGGCGTCTGAATCTCCGCTATCAAAAGCCCCGCCCCAATCGCATGAGGCGTGCCTGCCGGCAGATAATGACATTCGCCCGCATTCACCTCCACCCTGTTGAGCATCCGCTCAACCGTCCCCTCTTTTATCGCCCGCGTAAACTTCTCTCTCGTCACGCACGGCTGCAATCCCTTGTAAATCACCGCCCCCGGCTGTGCCTCGATAATATACCAGCATTCCGTTTTGAAATCTCCCTTGCCCATCCACTTACAGGTTTCCTTGTCCGGGTGCACCTGCACGCTTAAAACTTCACCGCAGTCCAAAAACTTTATCAGCAATGGAAACGGCAGCGAAAATTGTTTGTTGCCCGTTATCTCTTCCGGCCATTTATGGATTGCATCCTCTAACGTCTGACCTGTAAGTTCGCCGTTGATTATTTTCGACTTGTTATCTGCCTTCGACTTTTCATCCGGCAGGTCCGCCAGTTCCCAGCTCTCCCCGATACGTTTGCCCCCCGGCGTTTCTCTTCTGAACGTCTCGCGCAGTTTCTTCCCGCCCCATATTCGCTCTTTGTATATCGGCCCAAACTTAAACGGATAAACCTGCATAGCGGTATGTTAATCAGGCAGTGGGGGATTGTCCACAGTTTGATGCCGGTGAATCATTATATTGGCCGCGCATTTTGCGCCTGCGCAGACGGCCAGTATTATCCCGAATACGGTTACGACGGAAGCCCCTGTGGGCAAATCCCATTTTGCCGAGGCATAAAGCCCCAAGACACTTGCCGCAAACCCAAGCCCCCAGCCAATCAACAACCGGCCTGCCACGCCCCTTACAAAAAACATTGCACAAACCGCCGGAACCACTAAGTAACTGAAAACCAGCAGCACTCCCGCTACACGCACCGAGCTTGTTACGACAAAACCGAATGTAACGTAGAAAATAAAATCCCATAAACGAATCCAAAGGCCGCTCTTATGGGCCAGTGACGGATTCATTGAGATTAGCAGGAATTTTTTTCTTAACAGAAAATGCAATAACCCCACGGCCAGATATATCACTGAAATTTTTAATATCTGGGGCCACGTTACAAAAAGAATGCTACCGACCAGCATATCCTTTATCGCCTCCTCGCCGTGGGGGGCTTTGTCGAGAACAAGAATTGCCGCGGCGGAGCTTACAGCATACACAATCCCGATGATTGCCTCCTGTGGGACGGATTCATCACGAACCCGTCCCAAAGCGAACAACCCCGCGCCAACAAAGGTAAAGCCAAGGGCAATCAGATACGCCTCCGTGCTGTGTAGTTCGTATCCGGCCAATAACGCTACCGTGCTGCCAAGCGCAGCCACCTGCGCCAAAGCCAAATCCACGAATATCACGCCGCGAGATACGATGTGGATGCCTAAGTAGCAGTGTATCCCCGTAAGTATCAGGCACGCCACGAACGGCAATAACAACAATTCAATCATCCCATTCATTTTGATACCTCGCTTAATGCTTCGCTCAACCGGTTAACTATATTGTCCAGCATCGCTATATAATCCTTAACCTGTCCATTAACGGCGTTGGGAACAACAACCACTTTTGCGTCGGTTTTCTTCGCTACTGCCTCGGCATCGTCGCGGTTATAAAACGGCTCCATCAAAATGACCCCGGCCTTTTCCGATTTCATTGTGTTTATCACTTCGAGGATATGTCCCGGTCCCGGTGGAATCCCCGGCTTCGGCTCAAGCTCCGCGACCACGTCAAGATTGAATCGATTGGCGAAATAAGGCCAACTGCGATGGTAGGTGACAATTTTCGAATGTTCGAACGGCTTGAGTTTGGCAACCCATCCGGCCATAGCGTTATCCAGCTTTGAAAGAAACGCGGCCAGATTACGGTCATAATCCCCCGCGTGCTCTGCGTCTAACTGTTTTAGACGCTGGCAGATGTTTTTCGCTATAATTTTGCCGTTATAAGGATCGAGCCAGTAATGCGGATTTCCCAGAGGATGAACGTCACCCATAGAACGGTCAACCTTTTCAGTGGGAACCTCAAGCTTCAAAATCCCTTCGGAAGCATCCAGATGTCCCGGCATGTTGATTTGTATTCGCGGATTGCGAGAACCCTGAAGAATCAGCCCCTCATAACCAATCTCCAGCTCCATCCCGACCCGAATCCAAAGGTCTGCCTTTTTGGCCTTCATCATATAACTCGGTTTGGCCTGAATAAAATGCGGGTCTTCATCGCCGCTGCCGATGGATGTAACCGACACATGCTCACCGCCGACCGCTTCTGCTATTGAAGCGAGGTTTGTGGTCGTTGTTACAACATTTAACTTATCCGCGGCCATGCAGCACGGCCCGCCAACAAGTAAAATACTCAAAATGCAGTAAGGTAAACATGTCCACTGAAACTTAATTGAATTCATGGTTTGTCTCCTGTTATTAATATTGATGTGCCGGATGCAGTCCGATTAGGAAGTCCGCCTGCAGCCATATCTCATTTCTGTTTACATTGCCCGCGTAATTCTCTCCGTCCGTATGCTCAAACTGCACACGCCAGAACATAAATTCGCTCTGATGAAACGTCAGGCCTGTCGTGTAAGAATTTTCATGCAAACTGCTGTCATCTGGAAACTGTGTATAATCGTATCGCCCGAAGACACTCCATTCCCTGCTGAACTGGTATTCGAGTGAGCTGTACCAGCCATACGAGTCCACGGTATCATCGGCGCCTTGCTCTTTTTGGCTGAATAGAAGTTCGTTCATCCAAGTAAGCGATTTGTAAAGGCCGTATTGCGGGTCACGCCATTTGTAGGTCAAATCCAGTCCTTCCACGTTTGTCCGGTGTCCCCCGCTTGCGCTGTTATTGTCACCGGTGGCAAAACTGCCGCCAAGCTCAATGCTTGAATCTCTGCTTATATCAAAGAAATTTTTAAGGTGCGTAACATACATCAGGTCATGGGCCTGGTCTCCGGCAAAACTCGCGTCGTTACCATTATTTTGCACGTCAAACGTAAGCTGCATATAATTGTCCCACGGATTAGGTACCAACCACGAAATCTCCGCACCGCCGTCGTCGAGGCCTTCATCACCGAAGAATTTCGTGAGGACGTTGGGCTTGTCAACCCAGGGCATAGCGTGGGTATGAAACATATTGGCTTTCCCGAAAACTGAGTAAAATTTACCCACTCTTACCGCAAGGTCGTATGGCAAATCCGTAAATGTGAAATATCCTTCTTCGATGTCAGATGTATATTCGCCGTCATTCTGTCTTTCTATACTTAGAATTAAATCAGCCCGTCCATAAGGGTCAACAGGATTGGAAAACCCAAACTCAACTTCCCTGAGCTGGGCTTGTGCGGCTTTGCTGCCCGTGATAGTATCAAGTGTTTCGCCTTTGGGGGTCGGACCTCCATGAAAAATAAAATCGCCTATGGCGGAAATATCAGGATTAAAGCTCTGATAGCCCGAAGAGGCCTTGGCCTGCGGTTTTTCAATATACTCCGCAGCCGCCGTAGGTGGCTGACTTGGCTCAATTGTCTTTGTTTCTTTTGCTGTACCGGTCTGGTTTTGTTTCAAAAGCTCGATTTCTTCTCTAAGCAGTTTTATCTCTTCGGTGTGCCTTTCATTTGCGTCCTTCATTGCCCGTTGAAGCTCGGCTACCTGCTGCCGAAGAACCTGAATGTCGTTATTGACTGAATCCCCTTGCTCCGCCGAACTGACGCCGGCGAAAAACAGGATTGTTAAGAAATAGAAACCATACTTGATGGCTCGTATATTCATTTGTCTGTCTCCGTTAATCCATTGGATAATAGAAAGTCCCCGCTGTTGCCCAATAATGGCTTTGGCGGGAAAAATAAATGTGGTATTAACCTGGATTAGGAGACAACCGGCGGGGCACGAGGACCTAAGAGACCCGGTATTGAAATCGCGGGCGCGACTTCGATATGAAATATCAAACTCTGTTCGCAAACAGGATATTGACTGATCACTGTTTGTTCTTCGACCGTTATACTATGGGGTAGCGAAAGCAGCTGCTGGCAAACAGGGCATTCGTGTGAATCGTGCCCGGCGTGGTGCTCTTCACATAAAAGATGTATAAACAGCAGGGCCTGTGTCGCAAGCAGCGAGAAGAGCAGCGTTGTCGTCAATATCAGTATTGTTCTCGTTGTTTTGCTCATTACAGATGTTCCTATGCGCACTCCGGGCACAAACCTTCTAATCGCACCTGCTACCTTTGTATCATAAAACCGGCAGGGGGGCTTGTCAACATCGCTACCGACACATCATGCATACAGCTTGTCATCCGGCAGGTCCGCCAGTTCCCAACTCTCCCCGATACGTTTGCCCCCCGGCGTTTCTCTTCCGAACGTCTCGCGCAGTTTCTTCCCGCCCCATATTCGCTCTTTGTATATCGGCCCAAACTTAAACGGATAAACCTGCATAGCCCTATGTTAATACAGCAGGAAGGTATTGTCCACACTCTTGCCCGTCGCATCACCCTGCGAAATAATCAGTTGCCATCCCCCCAGAATAAATTCTCATCCCACTCGCCTCGGCACAGCGCCGAGCTGTGGTAATGAAGCCGGGTTCGCAAAATCTTTTCCGACCCTGTTCGGATATTTTAATCAAATGCAACAGAGTTGCAGTTACTTTTGTGCAAATTCCCGTTATGTCTCCTAACGTCTTGCCATAGCTGGACTTATGCGATACGGCTGCCGTCGACTTTGTGTTTTTGTCAATCGCTGTCTTGCACCCGGCTTGCTTAAGTCCCTGCCCTATTAGTCCGAAAACACTGTGGGTGAAGTTGCTTTAATTTATGAATGTGGATGGTGTGCCTTATTGCCCGATACAAGAGGTTTTGAATGGACTCCGGTATTGCAAAACTGATTGCCGAATCGCCGCTGCTGGCGGTATTTCTGGTCTTTTGGACCGGCGCTCTGGTGTCGCTTAGCTCCTGCACTATCGTGCGTGTCCCCGTCGCGCTCAGTTTCATCGCCGGCGCCGCCGAATCCAAAAAAAAGGCCGTTTTAGTCACGGGTCTTTTCGTCTCCGGTCTGGTTACTGCCTACACCGTATTCGGGCTGTTCCTCGGTCTGGTCGGCCAGTTCGCCTCCACGATTATCCCGTTCAACAAATACATATTTTATCTGCTCGGCCTCTTGCTCATCGTCGCTGGGTTGTTCATTTCCGGCCTGCTCAAAATCAGACACCTTCCGCACATCCTCCGGTTCCGGGAAAATCTCAGTCACGTCACCCTCTTCGGCTCCTTCACCTTCGGAATACTTTTCGCCCTGCTCGAAATGCCCACCTGCCCCTGTTGCGGCGGCGTTCTCCTGATGATAGTAACGCTCGTCGTCACCCATAATCTCGCTCCCTATGCCGTCCTTATATTTATGAGCTTCGCCCTGGGCCAGAGTTTCCCAGTCCTCGCCGTGGCGCTGTCCGCAAGCTTAGTGAAAACCGACCTTATCATACCCCTGTCCTCGAAAATCCGGCGAATCGAAGACAGCATAACCTTTGTCGCCGGCAATATATTGATTACTATCGGAATTTATCATCTCATTGTTGCCTGACCGGCCTGCCTATGCGCTCACAGGACCAAAAACTCGAAAATGTCCTCGCCGACCCCTGGCTGGCAAGACCGGTCCCAAGATGGTCTTTCAGCATTCTCTTCGTTCTTGTTGCCCTCTTTGCGCTCAAACCGCTGATTGTCAATCGTCTCGTCAGTCGTGCCGAGGTCTACGCCTCCTATGGCTTTTATAATAACGCCGCCAGAGAGTGCAAAAAGGCCATCCTGTTCGACCACACCAATGAACGCGCCTGGAACACCCTCGGCAGCAGTTATGGAAACCAGGATGACCTCGATAATGCCGTTAATGCCTACATCAGCGCCATTAACGCCAACCCTTCCAACAAAATCGCACACTTCAAGCTCGCAACGATTTTCGCCGTTGATAAAAACTACAATATGGCTGTCCCTCATTTTGAATACATCAGGTCCCTGGGCGCTGAATCTCCCGCAACTCTCGCCTCCAACCCATTCTCCTATTATCGCGCGTCGCTGAAAATGCTGTCTCTTTGCTACGAAAGAACCGGCAAACCCAACAAACAGCAAAATGCCCTCGCAGAGCTTGCACGAACCTGCCCCGACGACAAAAGGGAGAAAAGCGAAATTCGAATCCTGAAACAAAACTCCGAACCGAAAACAAACCCTTAATTCCACTACCTTTCCACCCACTGACTGATTTCTCGACTCCGACGCCAGATACTCATTGAACCATTCTTCTGCCGATAGTAAAGTAGTTACAGGTGTTTACTGTCGTCTCGAATCAGATATGGTGACCTGGAGTTTATGAAAGTTCTAAAGACGGTATCAGAGCTTGGTCAATTACCCGCCGGCTGCGTCCTCACCGTAGGCAACTTCGACGGCGTCCACATCGGACACCAGCAAAACCTGAAAGTTGCACGGGATATCACGCTGCTGGAGGGTGTTGCTCTGGCCGCAATGACCTTTGAGCCACATCCCGTCGCAATCCTCCACCCAGAAAAAGCCCCGGGCGTCCTGACCCCCCTGCTTCTAAAGACGCACCTTCTTGAGGGCTGCGCCGTCGATTACCTCATAGTTCTCAAAGACACAGCAAGCTTACTTCGCCTCTCACCTGCCGATTTCGTGGACAAATTCCTCCTCAAAGACATCCGACCCAAGGTACTGGTCGAGGGTGACGACTTCAACTTCGGGGCCAACCGTGGCGGCAACATCGATACTCTAAGACAAATGGCGGAACCAAACGGCTTTAACATCGTAGTCGTCCCGCCAAAGCTCGTCACGCTTCACACGGGACAATATGTCCGCGTCTCGAGCACCACAATCCGCTATATGCTCCAGTCAGGCCACGTCGCCGATGCCGCAGTCCTTCTCGGCAGACATTATCGTCTCATAGGCCAAATCATTTCCGGCAAAGGCAGAGGCAGACAACTCGGCTTTCCGACACTGAATATGCAACCACCTTCTCAGATTATCCCGCAGGAGGGTGTTTATGCCGGCTTCGTTCTCTTCGGCGGCGCCGAAGATGATGTCTGCCACCTGGGTAACCGCCTGCCAGCCGTCTTCAGCATAGGCCAGGCCGTAACTTTTGGCGACCAGCATGCACAGCTCATAGAAGCACACGTCCTCGACACCAAACTTGACAACACAGCCGGTCAGTGGATGGCTATGGACTTCGTCGACCGCATCAGACCACAGCGACGATTCGTATCCCCTGAAGCCCTCGCCGCCCAAATCTCCCAGGATTGCCAAAACGCCGAACAAATCTTAGCCACAGAAAACAAAAAACATCTATGGTCAAAAGCAGATTCGAGGTAAACCTAAATGTTTGATTACGAATTAGCCGTCATAATTCTGATGCTGATTCTTAACGCCATATTAACCGCTTATGAAATGGGACTCGCTTCTATCTCACGCGCCAGAATCTCCATCCTCGTCAACGAGCGAAAAAAAGGCGCTGCGGAAGCCGCCTTTATGAAGGACCGGATAGAAGCCAGTTTGGCCGTCATCCAGCTTGGCATCACCCTTTTTACAACGATTGCCGCCGCCGCAGGTGGTGTAGGCGCCCAGGCCGCCTTTGCTCCTTATCTGGCACAGACTTGGCATATATCTATGACGCTCGCCAAGGTTACCGCAGTTGCGTTTGTCATTATCCCGCTGACCCTCGTTACAATTATCTTCGTTGAACTTGTCCCCAAAATGTTCGCCCTCAACAACAAGGAATGGATTGTCCTGCGTCTGTCGCCGATTATGAAGGTACTGGCAAAAATCATAGACCCTTTTGTCTCCGTCATCGAAATTGTCGTCAAAAAACTCGTTGCTGCGATTGCCAGAATGCAGCCGGAGACCCGCGACAGCCAGACCCCCTGGCTGCACGAACTCCGGGCAGCCGTCTCGCTGGCGAGAACCTCCAAACTTATGGGCGAACGCGAGGAGAAAATCGTTCTCGCCGCCGCACACCTCTCCACTCACCTCGTCCGCGACATTATGATCCCCGCCCGCGACATCTCAACGATTTACGTGGGCAACACTCTCGCCCAAGCGCTCGTCAAAGCACATCTTGATATGCACACCCGCTTCCCCGTTTGTATGGTTGAAAACGACCCGCAATCGATACAAAGGTATGTCAACTTCAAAGACATTGTCTCCGCCCTGAGAATAAACCCGTCCGACCCGACCATAAGAGGCATTTCCCGCCCCATAACTACAGTTCAGGAGGACCTCCCTCTCTCGAAACTTCTCGAAATGATGATACAGAGTAAAACTCACATTGTTATCGTCGTTTCCCATGAGGGTATCGCTCTCGGTATGGTCACTCTGGAAGACATCATCGAGGAGCTTGTCGGCGAAATCGAAGACGAGTTCGACCGCCTGCCCATCCACATTTCCCCCTCCGGCACCGGCTGGATTATGGGCGGCGGCGTCCCGATGACAACCGTCGCTTCCACCGCCGGTCTTGACTGGTCCGCCAAATTCACAGGCCCGGTACCCGTCCTCGCTGAATGGCCCGCCAAAATCCTCGGCAGACCTCTCCAGGCCGGCGAAACCTTCGAGGCAGACAATCTGCGAATCCTTCCAAGAAAGTTTCGACGCAAAAAACTCTATGAAGCAATCGTTTACGCTGTCTCCTCCGAAACGTCAGGAGCCACAATATGAAACGCAAACCAGCCATCGGCATAATAGGCGCAGGCATGGACGCCGGCCTCCACATAGACAGCATTCTGCAGACACGGCGGGCGGAAATCCTCTGGCTGGCCGACCCCAACGAAAAAGTCCTTCGTCAGACATCAGCCAAATACAACGTCCCCAACGGCACCTCCGATTACCGCGACATACTCAGGGACGACCGCGTCGATGCCGTAATTGTTGCCGCACCGCCATTCGTGCATTTCGAAGCAGCTGTCGCGGCAATACGCGCGGGCAAACACGTCCTGCTCGAAAAACCAATGGTCGTAAACCGGACACAAATGAACCGACTTGTCAAAGAGGTCCAAAAGCACAAGGACGTTATAGTCCTCGAATGTTCGGCCAGGCACACCCGCCTCCAGCCCAAATTCCATTTCATCAAAAAGATGATAGATGACGACGAAATAGGTGAGGTCTATCACATCCATCACAATCACCTGATGCGAATGACTTTCATCGAATACAATCCCAGCGGCACCTGGTCATTGAAAAAAACGCTGGCCGGCGGCGGGCCGTTCCTCGACTGGGGCGAATATGACCTTTCATTTCACCTTGGCCTGCTCGGCGACCGCCCAAAACTCGTAGGAATGAAGTCGTTCGCCAGAAACGGCGTCAAAGTGTTCCGCGACCCCAAAATCAAATCCGACGTCGAGGAGCATGGCGCCGCTTTTATGAAATTCGACACAGGCCTGACATATTGCTATGAACGCGGCGCGGGCGTCCACTGCGAAGTCGCAAACGAATCCCGTATCTCCGGCACAAGAGGTTCTTTGCGATTTCATTTCTGCACCTGGGACTCGCCCGAAATCGAGCACTTCCATGTGACCAAAAATCGTATTGAAAAAAGGACCGTCCGCAAGGTCGATATGTCCAAACACCCCGGCGACAGCGCCGCTTTGATAAACCACTTTCTCGACTGCCTTGCCGGAAAGGCCAAACCCATAATGCCGGTCGCGCTGGTCGCAAAACACCTCGACATACTGTTCAGGATATTGGGTAAATAGAGCAAAGTCGGTATAATGCTGATGCGTATGGATAACAAAATATATCAAAAGGCCGTCGAGCTGATAAACCGTTCAAACAGCGTTCTGA
>JBEKZA010000002.1:0-158385 GCA_049510335.1 Sedimentisphaerales bacterium
GTGGCAGGGTTACTTTTGTCATTCCCGCGAAAGCGGGAATCCAACTGTAGGGCAGGGTTTACCCGCCGAAGTTTGCCCGCTTCCGACTTCGCTAAAGCTACGCCGGACGAGTCGCAGGGCGATGAATAGCTGACACCTTTTCTTTCGATAAATGGCTTAAAAGACAAAGTTTTACTCTGTTTTCCCTTTGTATGTCCGGCTGTAAAGCGTATAATGACACTCGCTTTTGGGCTCCGGTGAGCTCAGTCGAACCGCTGGGGGCAAAAGGCAAGAAGGAGAAGGGTATGAGAGAGGCAACACATCTGTCTGGAGCAATCCGCTTACCTAAACATCTGTGCGCACAAGGTGCGATAAAACTGTTGTAACTTTTTTGAGAAGGGGAAGAAAATGAAAAAGTTAATTACAATCTGTTCGGCAATAGTGCTTTTCGGTACGGGTTACGCAAGGGCGGGTACGTGGACTACCCTTGACTATCCTGGGGCTACGGCTACATTGCCGCAAGGTATTAGCGGCAACAACATTGTTGGACTTTACCGGGACAGCTCCGGCGGTACCCACGGCTTTCTCTATGATGGGGCAAACTGGACTACCCTTGATATGCCGGGGACAACTTGGACAATTATGAAAGGTATCTCCGGCGGTAATCTTGTCGGAGTGTACGGGAACAGCTCCGGCGGTGACCACGGCTTTCTCTACAATGGGACAAGCTGGACTGCCTTGAACCATTCCGGGGCATGGCAGACAGGGGTGGGTGGTATTAGCGGCAACAGCATTGTTGGATACTACTCAAGCGACGGCTCCTATGATGCCCACGGTTTTATCTACAACGAGACAATCTGGACTACCATCGACTATCCTGAGGCTGTCTGGACAAATCCGCAAGGTATTAGCGGCAACAGCATTGTTGGATACTACGGGGCCGGTGATTCCTATATTTCCCACGGTTTTCTCTACAACGGGACAAGCTGGACTACCCTCGACTATCCTGGGGCTGTCTGGACAGATCCGCTTGGTATTAGCGGCAACAGCATTGTTGGATACTACGAATACAGTCCTTATAATAGTGCCCACGGTTTTCTCTACAACGGGACAAGCTGGACTACCCTCGACTATCCTGGAGCAGAGTACACATATTTGCAAGGTATTAGCGGCAACAGCATTGTTGGATACTACGATGACAGCTCCGGTTATGAGCACGGTTTTCTCTATACGACCCCCGAACCCGCCACGCTCTTGCTGCTCGGCTTGGGTGCGGTGATGCTGAGAAGAAAACGCAGTTAAGGCGGTTTATATAATCTTGTAGAACCGCTGCCAGATAGGATTTTGGGCCTTAGAATCGACGAACTCGGCTTAGGGTGAGTCCAAACCCCCTGCTTTCGGAATCGGCCTGTTTCTATCTCGGCTCATTAAGCTTTTGCTCTATCGTCTCGATTCGTTCCGTCAGGTCCTAAATCACCCTTCGGCGGATTCCTCATCCTAAAATCGACAATCGCAAATCGGAAATGAATAATCTCTGCGGCCTCCGCGGTAAAATTCTTTGTGCCTTAGTGTCTTAGTGGTGAAGAGTTGATTACTTAATCCGGGAATCGACGTAAGCGAAGATTTTCTCGCTGACCCTGCGAATGTCGGGCGTATCGGGCAGCATCTCAATAATTGCCTCAAGCGACTTTCGCTCCTTAATACGTTTGAGCGTGGGGACAAAGTTGACATCGTAAACCCACGAGAGGTTAATCAGCTTCATATCGTTCCACGTGCGCAAGTTGGCGTAGTCGATACGCTCCCCGTTGAGCACCGCCCGAATTATCTCCGGCGAGCATCTCGGCTCATCGGGCAGCTCCAATTCGTAGCTGAATCGAGACGGCTCCTGACGCTGAATCCTGTAGTTTTCGACCATCACGCAGAGAATGTCTATCTTGTCCGCGTCACGTATCAGCCGGCAGAAAAGTAATGTGTCATCGTCGAGATTCTCAGGAAGCTCTTTAACGCCGTGATATTCGATGGCTTTGAGAATAATTTGTTTCTCCCCCGGCTCAAGCGCGTCTAATACCTTGTGTTCCTCCAAAACACTGACGGCTAATTGACAGTGATTGATGCTGCGGGGGTCGCTATACGTTCGGTATTTGGCAAACTGCGGGAATCGCCCTGCGTCGTGCAACAGGCCGATTGCCTCAGCCAGCAATCGCTCGTTTTCTCCAAGCGACAATTCGTCCGCCAAAAAAAGCATCTCATCGCAGACGCGCTTACTATGGTCCTGTTTCAGCTTGATATTGGCGTTGACATACTCGTCGCCGCCATAAAAACCGGCCACAAAACCATCGAACCAGTCCCTTAGCCCTTCAACCTGCTCTTTTCTCATAACGTGCATACCACCCAAAAAACAAGGCAGCTAATTTATCGTAAAAGAGATTGGTTCGCCAGAAAGATTACGCAAAATTCAACAACGGATTTGAAACCTGAACCGGACGGGGTATAATGCTGCCTGCAAGACCGATACCGATATTAACGGAGAACAATATGCCTACTGTAAAAGATATCGTGGTGAAAAAACCCGGCAAAGAGGAAGATAAGAAATGCAGGACCTGGCCGATATGGACCTGCGAACCCAGCGAGTTCGACTGGGCCTACACAGAAAAGGAGACCTGCCTGATACTCCAGGGCGAGGTCACCATCACCGACGGCAAAAACTCCGTCAACTTCGGCCCCGGCGACCTCGTCATCTTCCCCCAGGACCTCGAATGCACCTGGAAAGTCAAAAAAGCGGTCAAAAAGCACTACAACTTCGGATAGCATCCTCAAAAACGTCGTTGGCGGTTTGGGATTTATATCAGTGAGCGTATTCGTTTTCCGAACACGACCGACTATTGTTAGGAGGCCAAAATCATGATGGTCGATTATGTGACGCTGATGCTGGTTAACATGGCAGCCGGGTTTTTCCTGCTCGGCTGTTTCGTCTGGCGGGGTCTTGATACGGAAGATAGGCCCAACTGGACCCCGGCATTCGGAATCTGCGGGCTTGTCGCCGCTGTCTGCGGATTTGTAATGACATTCACCTGGCCATTGCCCAAACCATACAGTACGGCATATGGCGAAATGTCTGTTTTGCTGGGTGTGCTGTTCCTCGGCACGGCACTGGCGCTGGCCAGGGGATGGGGGCTTATGCCGCTGTCACTATACGCCTTTTTTGCAGGGGCGGCGGCGATATTGCTGGGCGTGAGGATAATCGAACTCGGCCTGACAAATGCCCCGATTCTGTCGGGCGCCGGTTTTTTGCTCAGCGGCGCCGCCGGTATTTTTGCGCCGGTTGTGGTCTGGCAATATGAACAAAAAATCTTGCGGGTCCTTGCCGCAATATCGCTGTTCGCAACCTCGGCTATATGGGTCTGGACGGGTTATTTGGCCTACTGGGCACATATGGCAGTAAAGTAGAACGTGCCCTTGTTTGGATATTGACTCCAGGGACGAATCTGGGAATGAGATACTCATTTACCGTTTCTGCAGTTTGTCGATTTCGTCGCGGCACATCTTAAGTTGACCGGGGTCGGTTAATTTTATCTCGGCGGAGGTAAGGTACTTTATCGCCAGCTCGGGTTTATCGAGATACCGGGAGTATATTAAGCCGAGCATCAACTCGACCTGCTCGACGTATTCATAATTGCCGTAGTGTGTGAGGAATTTTTCGTAAACCTGTGCCGCCCGGTCGTGCTGGCCCTCGCTGGTCAACTGGTTGGCAATATCAAGCAGGTGCTGACGAGGAATTACTTGCTCATCATCGAGTCCGACAAGCTGGAAATACAACTCGGCGGCGGCGTGAAAATCGTGCTTATAGATATGGTCCGAGATTTCGCCGCGTATCTGCCTGACTCTCGGGTCCTCCTGCCGCTGCACGTCCGCCTTCTTTATCTCTCGTGATTCTATCCGCTTTGTCCCGCCGAACCCCGTGTAAGGGTCGTAGCCGGTCGAGATCGTGTCACGGTATTGTCGTCGGCGGTTCCACTGTTTTACCATCGCCCACAGGTCAAAATGCGAGGTAGCCGTCAGACCCGTGGCCAAAAGTATCAGCGATGCGACGATGCCGAATGTGTAGCCGGCAAGATGCGCGTCGTATGCTACGTTTGTCGTATAACGGGCGATGACGTTGTCGAGAATAATCATCTTTAACGCGATGAAATAAATAGCAGGTATCTCCATCGTGCCGATAATGTAGAACCAGTACACGATAGTGATAAGCGTCTGTGGAAACAGCACAAGATATGCCCCCGTCACCGCTGAAATCGCGCCGCTCGCGCCTATAACGGGTGCGCTGCTTACTAAAATATGCCCGACCGCGCTGAAAACGCCGCCCGCCAGATAAAAACACAGGTAGCCGAAGTGCCCCAGCTTGTCGTTCACGTTGTTTCCGAATATATACAAAAAGAACATATTTCCAAAAATGTGCAGAAAACTGCCGTGCAGAAAGGCGTACGTCACAAATTGCCAGAGGTGAGGGTGAACCGGCGCCAGCATAAACTTTTCGGCCCACGGGCGTAATGCCTCGACTGTCTGCGAGTAGGGCTGCGTATGAGGCCAGTAGCTCATAAAGAAAATGATGGTGTTTACGCCTATCAGAGCGTAATTGGCATAAGGTGTCTTCGCGGGCCGGACGCTTGTACGAATTGGCAGCATATTGGAATTAGTTCACCTTTGACGGTTAAAAAACCTGACGATTCAAGATACCCTATTTTAATGGATGCCCGGCAGATGGGCAAGGCATAAAAACGAAACAACCGCCGCCGGCAAAAAAAACTTTCTTTTTCCCGCCGCCTCTGTTAATCAATTCGACTGACAGAACCGTTTTCGACTGGAAAGATTAGGCAATATGGACAGCCATATACTCAGAGGTCGGCTCAAACGCATCCGTGACGCCGTCTCGCGGCTTGGGGCGGATTGTCTCATCGTCACAAAACCGGCCAACGTGACATACGTAACCGGTTTTACAGGCAGCGACAGTTGGGCCATCGTCCTGCCCGCAGCGGTCTGTCTTATCACCGACAGCAGGTACACCGTCCAGGTGGCGGACCAGTGCCGTCTGTGCAGAATAATCAAACGCAAAGATGCGATGGTTAAAACAATCGCGAACCTCCTGCGGAATCAGCACAGGATAAAAGTGTCGGCGGTCGAAAAATCAACTTCGCTGGCCGACTTTGAGAAACTGAAAAAACTTCTGTCGTGCCGACTGAAAGCCGCCGCCGGTATTGTCGAGTCGGTCCGACGAACAAAGGATGAAACCGAAATTGCAGCCATCCGTGCCGCTGCGAAAATCGCCCTCCGGGCGCTCAGGGAAACAATTAAACAAATACGGCCAGGCCTGTCGGAAAATCAGACCGCCGGAATCCTCGAACTGCAAATTCGTAAATTCGGCGGCGCAACCGCATTTGAAACCATCGTGGCCTTCGACGCCAACGCCGCAAAACCTCACCACCAGCCGACAGGCAGAAAACTTCACGCCAATGATACCGTTCTCATCGACTTCGGTGTGCGGTACCACGGCTATTGCTGCGACCTCACTCGATGCTTCGCCGTCGGCAAGCCAACTGCACTGTACAACAAAATGTATGCCGCGGTGGCCGACGCGCAGGCGGCCGCTCTGAAGGTGGTAAGAGCTGGTGTCGAAATCAGGCAGGTTGATGTAACGGCAAGAAATACCATTAAAAAAAGTGGTTTGCCGGTTTACGAGCACGGCACTGGCCACGGCCTTGGTCTGGAAGTGCACGAGCTGCCCGCCGTGTCTAACAGAGCAGAGGGGACATTGCAGCCAGGTGACGTGATTACCATCGAGCCGGCTGTCTATATACCGGGCCGCCTGGGAATTCGAATTGAAGACGACGTCCTTGTGACAGAAAATGGATGCATTGTGCTGAGCCGGAATCCCCGACCGTAACCCCTTACTGCTTCGGAATCATACCCCTCATCCGCATTTCTTCCATCGTTTGCTCGTCGAGGATGACTCCGCCCGCGGGCCCACCTGGCGATATACGCCGGCCACCAGCCGCGCCCCGGCCGCTCCACGCACGAAACGCCGCCTTGGGTTTCTTCTCCAATGCCTTTATCTCGCTATACTTCGTACGCCACTCATCTGGCCAACTCATCAGCTTGGCCGCCACCCTTTCTATGTTCGTCCCGTCAAAACTGTATAGCATATCAAAGTAATGCCGCGACTGAAGATTCTTGTCCCCAGACCAGTCATTTACTGCTACCAGGTCCACCAGCACCTCCCCCGTCCCGTAATCTATCATATCGGGCAGTGTCGCCCCTTTGTCTTTGTCTTTGTCCTTGTCCTTGTCTTTGTCCTTATCTTTACTCTTATCCTTGTTCTGTTCACTCGGATCAACCTTAACCATCTTGCCTATTACTTCCCCTCGCTTCACCACAAACTGTTCACTGTGCCAGTTCCCCAGCACATACTTGCAAACCTGCACCTCTGCGGAAGTCGCTCCCTTGGCCGTCTCCTGCACGTTCACAGGGAAGAAATACAGCCGCTTCGGTACCGACACTGTATCCGTCACATCAGAAAAACCGCTCCACAATATTACCTTGCTGTCGTATGCCGCGTCCTCGGCCTGAACCTGCCCCGTCCCCGCCACCGGATTGAATACCCCAAGCCGAATCCGGTACCGATAACTGTTCCACGGCTCCACTGTGTCGTCATACGCCCAGAAAACTATCGGCTCCCGCACCTTACTGAGGTCTTTCTTCGCCAGAGAAATCTTATCCATCTCGTCGTAGACCGACGACTCATTCAACACCTTCACGCTCTTGGTCGGCTGTTCCGTTTGTGTCTGCGACGCACGCCGTTCACGCTCAGCCCTCGTCGCCGCTGCCGCTTTCGTCGCACCGCGGGCTCCACCCGCAGGAGCCGCTCCCCCTTGTGGCCCCTGTGGCCCCTGAGCTTCCATCGCCCCGGCATATCCTCCTCCCCCGCCCATGGGAATCGTCGGCTTTGCCACCACGGACTTCGCCGCTCGACGCTCTCGCTCTGCGCGACTCTTGTCTCGTTCATCCTCTCGTTCCGCTGCTATCGTATCCCGCCTCTCCTGCGACTCCCTGTCATGCTGGATCGTCAAAAATTTCCTGTGAAGCGCCGGCAGAAACCACTCTTCATCCGCAGACGCTATCTGATATGGCTCGGGCTGCAGCAAACCAATCTGCATCTTCGAATCGCTAATTTTCAGCAGGCGAACTGTCACACCGCCGCTTGGCAGCTCGCTCGCCTCTTCCATTATCCTGAAATCCACCCTATACGGATCCGTCCGGGCACGGGGCACTTCTTCCCACTCGCCCCACTCGCCGTTTGCGCCGAGATGCTGCCTCTGCAACTGAACTGCCGCAAAAACCGGATGTGCCAAAACCGCGTCTCGCCAGTCCTCCGGAACGTCTTTACCCGCAAAACACTCCTGAAAACTATCCGCCATCGCCGCAATGTCAAAACTGGCCTGGACCGTCACCAGATCTATGTCGTTGGGTTCATACGACGACTCATTGTTCACGTTATCCTTCGTAATCTCGACCTTCGGAACGTATGCCGCCGCCCTCATGTGCTCCACCGCTACGTCATTCACCTCCCCAATCACAGGAATTCGGTATTTCCTCGCTACGTTCGCCTCGATTGAACTTGGTATTGGCCAAACAATGTTAGCGTCTGTCGCCACCGTACAATTCATCTTGGCCAAAAAACGAGTGCTCCACGGCTCATAAGCCGTTTTCGCCGCTGGCTCCCGGCTCAACTGCGCCTTCAGCTTCTCCGCCTGCTCAGCTGTATGTATATCGAGCTGCCCCGCACTAAATTTCTGGTCATCGTACGTTATTACGTTCGGGCTTCGCAGCACATACTTATACAAAACGAACACGCACACCAGCCCTATTAGGACCAGGACCCCCTTCTCTATGCTCTGCTCTATAAGGTTGCTTCGTTTCTTGTCCATCCTCACAAAACCCTTCTATCTGCGAACCAGCAATCTACTTCTTCTTCGCCGTGTCCTTCGTCTCTAAATCCGGCTCCACCTCCTGATACCCTTCCTTGTTGAATATATACTCACAGACCAGAACCACTTCAACCACCGATTCCTGTCCGTACCGGTATCGCTGATGCTCCTTCGCATTCAAATCAATGGGCTTGATTTGGCTCTCCAGAATACTTATCTGATTATGTTTCAAAACGCGAACCGTATCCTGGCCCGTGTAACCCGCAAACCGGTGCTCCTTGACACTGCACAATTCCTTCATAAACGACATCACGTATTTTGTGCCCACCACCACCGAAAAACTGAAGTGTACAACGTCTATCTTGTCGTCGCTTATCCGGCCCGTGCACGCCTCCGCCAACTGGTCTGCCGGCTTAATCGCATACTTCGGTCTGTCCTGTGACGCCTTGTCCGAGCTGCTAAACAGCTTGTCGGGTGACACAAAGCCCACCCGCATCACTCGTTTAACGGGTGAACTGAACACGCTGCTTGAACCCGCGTTCATCGACTCCACCGTCGAAAATACATCCTCAATTATCCAGTACCCAAGCTGCCAGAACCAGCAGTCCTTCACCGCCGAATTTACGTCCGAATACTTATATTGACTCCAGAAATCGTATCCGCTCACATCCGTCGGACTTGCGTAAACAGACGCCGCTTTCGCCCTACCCTGACAAATCTCCTCCACAATCCTCGAATCATCCCCTCCTCCTGACTTCAGCGCCTTGCTAAATGTCCTTGACGCCGTGAACCCCGTCTGCGAACCCACCTTCAGATCTTCCTCGCTCGGACACTCTTTGCCGTTGACATCCGATATCATCTTTTCGACCCCCTGGCGAAAAGCATCTCCAAATCTGGTGTATAATAACCCCGAACTCTCCTTCGGTTTTGGAAATATGCTGTAACTAAGCAGCTCACGCTGCGTGCTCTCTTTCGCCAGTAGGGTTATTTGGTTCGCATCCTCCTGATGCGCCTGCTCATACCGCCCCTCAACCTCCGCCTGCCCCGCGGCAACAGAATCAGCAAGCAGCGACTTCACCTGTTTGGCCATCGGCGTGCTTTCCTTGTCCACCTTCTGCCTGAAACTGCTGCCTATCATCAAAGACACCGCCAGCACCACAACACTGACCAAAACTATCACCACAGGCCAAAGTAGCACCACATAAGGCCGCAACACGCCAAAAACCTTCAGCATACCCTTCAGCTTGGATAAATCTATTTTGCCCATATGACCCCAGACACCTTCGCTTCACTCAAAACTCGGCTGGCTCCTTCTTGGCTGTGCCACCCTTGCTCTTCGACCCGGACCCACTCTTTGAACTCGACGCCGGCTTGCTTGGTGTTACCGCCGCTTTGGGCTTAGTAACTACCTTGTCCTTGCTCGCCACGCCCACCGCCTCCGCGGGCGCATCTTTCCACTTCAGCTTCAAATTCAACACAAACCAGTGGTCATTCGCCTGATACACGGGGTTGCCCTGTCTGCCGGTTTCTTTCTTGCTGTTTTCATCTACTCGCGCTTGCTTGCTGATAACCTCCTTGGTCATCGGGTCGATAAGCATCCTATCCCCCGTATCCGTCTCTTTTATAACACCTATCCCCCCAGGCATTTGAGCCGATAAATCCACCTCTCCCGTTTGAAGCGAGAAATGCTGCTTGTCCGTTTTCGCGTACAATTCAAAAGGACTGTTGCCGTCAAACATACTGTCCAAATGCGCCAGCCGAGTTACCAATCCCCACTTGTTGGCATCATCCTGAGCCCCCATGGGATCCAATAAATTTACAATCTCCTGATATGGACTGTAACCCGTTATCGTCACAACAAAACCGCGGTTTTCTCCTGGGGCGCCAAACCCTATCGGCCGGGCCGTTGTCGGCTGGCCTTTAGATCCAGAACCCGGCACGCCCCTCTTACCCATCATTCGCTGGGCCATCATCTCCTCTACGGACCCCCCCCCGGAGCTCAACGACCTGCTGTCCGACCTCCTCCCTAAACCTGCTGTCCCAAATTCCGCCGTATCCAAATTCTGCGTATAAGAAACCGACATCCCCGTCACAAAAAGCTGCTCACGCTGATTCCGGGGTATCTCCTTGATCTTTTGCACGTTGCCCTCGGCAAATGCCTTATACAACTCGGCCTGATCTGGATTGTTCTTCTCGTTCGGCACCGCCCCCAGTATCGTCTGATTCACCAGCGGCACAATGTCCCTGTACTTGAATAGCTCAAACGCCTTGTTTATCACTCCATCCGACACGCTCGTCTTGGCCCGCTCTGCCTGCAACGCATCCTCCGCTTTTTTCGCCGCATCCAGCACCACTTGTATCTTCTCCCGCGTCGCCGCTTTGCTGCTGTAACTCGCCCGGTCTATAAGAACCCTCACAAACGCCAGCAACGACACCACCAGCAGCATACACGCCACCAGCACAAAATACCTCGTCTTGTCGGCCAGAACCATCGACCTCACAACTGTCCTCGGCAGAAGATTGCTCTCTATCCGACCAAGCCCCAGCGCCTGAACGCCCAGACCATACACAATCCCGAAATCGCACACGCTCTCATGAAACTTCGCCGTCGATACCGTCGGATCTATCCCTATCTGCTTGAACGAATCAGGCCTCTCTATCGGTATCTGTAAGCTCTGTTGAAGATACTGTAACAGCCCACGCATCCTCGTGCCGCCGCCCATCGCCACCACCCTCACAAGCTTCACATTCGGATGAGAACTGCTGTAAAATCCCAGTGAACGCTGTATCTCCGCCGCCAAATCCGCAAAAACAGGCTTCATCGCCTGCAGTATCTGCCTCGCGTACTTGCTCATCGGCGCCGTCCGCTTGAGCTTCTCCGCCTTCTCAAAATTCAGTTTGAACGTGTCCGCTATCGCCTTTGTAAAAGCGTTCCCCCCCGTCGCTATCGCCCGCTGCCAAACATCTGTCTGCGTGCATATCACCAGGTCGGTGTTCTCCGCCCCGATATTGAGTACCACCGTCGCCTGCGTATCCGAACGCGTCAAATCCGGCCTGTCGAACACAAGGTAGTTATACAGCGCCATCGGCGCTATCTGAACGTATGACACCGGCAGATTTTCCCTGTTGTAATGCTCCAGCTCCGCCATCACTACGTCGTTCTTGATTGCGAATATCCCCACCTTCGCCTCCGCCGCACCCGCCTCCGTCATCAATTGCCAGTCCCAAACCACTTCGTTTATGTCGAAGGGAATCTGCTGGGTGGCTTCGAACTTTACGATTTCGGGGATGCGCTTCTGCTCGACGGGGGGCAGGTTGACGAAACGGGCGAAAGAGTTGGCGCTGGGGACAGCGACGATAATGGCGTCCCTGCCGATATCGTTCTGCTGAACGAACTGGCGCAGGGACAGAGCGATAAGCTCCTGTTTTTCCTGTTCTTTGACGCCGGCGCCGGAGAGAATTTTGCCGTGCTGTATATGGTCGAAACCGATGACCTGAAGCGGGCCGGATTCGTTGCTAAGGCGCAGGGCCTTGAGCGAGGCGTTTCCGATGTCGATGGCCCAAACCGACCCTATTTTTTCTGCCATAAGCCGCCTCCCGCGTCAACGCACGGTAAAGCCGTGTGCCCTTGTAAATGGGCAAACGGAACCATACTATAGCATATTATGAGAACTTTTTCTATATATACTCTTGGCTGCAAGGTAAACCAGTACGAAGGCCAGCAGATACGTGAATTTCTGGAGGGGCTGGGCCTGTCGGCGGTTGAGCCGGCGGCAAAACCCGACCTTTTCGTTATCAATACCTGCTGTGTGACGAGCACAGCGTCAGCCAAGAGTCGCCAGTATATTCAAAGAGCCGGTAAGGTAAACCCCGACGCCACAAGGGTCGTCTGCGGGTGTTTGTCGGCCATATCGGGCCTGGAATTCACCCCCTCGGGCAACAATAACGTTCATATCATCAGCAGCCGAGACAACTTGCCTGCGATGTTGACACAAATTGTCATCGGCGAACATCCCCCTATTAGAGCAAAAAACAACGCGAAAATCAAGAATGATATGGCTGGTTCGGCTAAATTCCCCAAATTGCCACGGTTGACAAGCTTCAAGGGTCACACGCGGGCGTTTCTCAAGGTTCAGGATGGGTGCGACGGCCTGTGCAGCTACTGCATTGTACCTAAAGTCAGGCCAAATGTTCAAAGCAAGCCAATAGATGAGGCGGTAGCGGAAGCGAAGGCGTTAGTTGCGTCCGGGCACAAGGAAATCGTCGTGACGGGGGTGAATCTGGGCGCTTACGGAAGAAGCACAACGAAGAAGGCAAACATTTCGGATTGCGGATTTCGGATTGCGGATTTATTGAAGGAATTGGCGAACATTGAGGGATTGGCGCGGATACGGGTGAGTAGTTTGGAGCCGGGGGACATAACGGAAGAGCTATTAGATGTTTTCTGTGCTAATAAGAACATTATGCCGCATATTCACTTGTCGGTGCAGTCGGGCTCAGAGCAGATATTAAAAAGGATGTGTCGGCCTTATGGTGCTGACCAACTGCGGGAAAAAATTTCGCTTATTAAGGGCCGACTGGACAGGCCTGCCATTACGTCCGATATAATCGTGGGGTTTCCTACTGAGACGGAGGAAGATTTTCAAGCGACGGTCGAGCTGGCTCGGTGGGCGGGGTTCTCGAAGATTCACGTATTCCCATTTTCCGTGAGGGCGGGGACGCCTGCGGCAAAGCTGAAAGATAGGATTCAGCCGAAGGTTATAAAACAGCGTGCGGAGATTTTGCGAAAGTTAAGCGATGATTTAGGCCTGAAATTCAGAGAGCAGTTTGTCGGAGAGACGTGTGAAGTGCTTTTGGAAGACCCCGGGTTTGCCGATTCTGCGAAGCACACCCTCGGGGCAGGTACTGAGCCGATGAGCGGGAGGTGTGAGAGGTACTTTATGGTTTCTCTCACCACGAAGACACCAAGGCACAAAGAAAAACAAAATAACTTAGTGTCTTCGGGCCTTAGTGGTAAAGGCGATATTGTGAAGGTGAGGATAACGGCGGTGACGGAAGATGGAGCCGAGGGGAAAATACTAATCCCACCCACAGACACTAAATGAAAACGACGTCGCCAATATCAAAATCCTCGTCGATATCGAACTCGCTAACTAAACTGGCCTCCGCCCCACGAATCTTATATACAAAGCTTATATAAAAAGCCAATGCCGCCTTGGTTAGGACAGCGTTCGTACTCCTTCTGCACTTGGCAGACGAGCTAATCTAATTAATTATGCTGGTTCGGACAGGAAGCAGAAAATGTTGTACTGATTATAAAAATACTCAGATACAAACCTATACGATTGACCAGTTGGTGATGAAATACATAGTTCTTGTATGATACTATCGGCAATATCTCTGCCGCTGATAGTGATTTCAGGTATTATTTCTTTCGGCGGCTCCCCTTGTAGCGATGTGAAGTACTTATTTTTAAATGATGGAGAAGAAATACAGTAATGAACCGACCAGTGTGGTTCAAAACCCGCTGGAGAACTGCTGTGGATTGTTCCCTTTTTGAACACCACCAGCATGCAAGGCCTAATTCTCTTCTCAACCAAACGACGCGCGGTCGCCTCAAAAGATGCCTGGTATTTATCAGCCAAGTCCTTGACTATTCGAGCCGACAGAGAAACACTATTAGCCTCGGCAATAAAACGATCGCCCATGAATAACAAATCAGATGCGAATTCGTTTGCCTCTATCTCCAGCTTCCAAGTCGATTTACCCGAAACATCAAAATCGGTGGGGTTACAAATGTACAGTGAGGCACGATGACTAGGAAGGACAAAGTGTCCGATTTCGTGAAAGATACTGAATCGTTCCTGGGTATCCTTTAATTCTTCATCTGTAGCGATGATTCTATCAGGAAACGATATCAACGCTCTAAACGGTGCACCTCGCAGAAAATCATTTTGCCCCAACTCAGTCTTAAAATCAAAAGTGATATATTTGAGCTTTAGAAATTCAATAATTTGGGCAGGGTTAGCGGATTGGTTCTTTAATTGCCCGCTCTCGCGAAGCAGATGGTCAATAATTTCCCGCTCCGTTATATCGGAGAAATTACCTTTCAAGCCGCCCAAGATTATTCCCTTCGATGTTCTTTTATTATTTCTTTTAGTAGTTTGTGGATGATGGCCTGTTGTTCCGAATTAAGTTCTTTACCATGGGCCGCTATGGCCAATTTATTCTGCGTTTGTATTTTACGCAGTTCTTCTATGTATTGTTTTACTTGCTGGTTCCGGTTCGGTCGTCGCTCTGCTTCAACCTGTTCAAATAAACCGGCATCTCGGGCAAACAAGCGGATCAGGTTATCGCTAGATGTATTGTGCAATGAATGGCCGGATTCCCATCTTGCATATGTTTTTTCCCCCACTCCAATCTTTTCTGCTATTTCCTTTTGCTTAAGACCAGCACGCTCGCGTATCGATAGAATCTCTTTGGGAGTTAACAAACCAAGCCGATGGTATCGCTCATTCTCAAGCGACTTCTCAAGCTCAAGCGAAAGTATCCGCTCTTTGCAGGACGCACATTCTTCCCATTGGGCGTTCTCAATCACAATCGGACCGCCAGGGATGTTTGGTGGCGGGACGAAAGTATACTTGCCCACACGCGTTTCCAAAGCCATTTCCCCACAGATTGGACATTTTTCCGCCATAGATACCCCCGTCAGCGACGATCAGAATGCGCTGATACAATTAACAAGGTTTCGACACCATTAGCATCTTGCGGTAGAGATACCTTAACATAAAAGACCTGCCCACAAAGCAAGGGTTTCATGACATACGCCGGTTCGCCTGTGTGTCCTGAGGCATACTTTGTCACTATCTCCTCCACCTCTTTTCCTTCATCGATCCACTTAGCGATAGCGTCGCAAACATCCGCCTTTTCGAGCGACCAAGCCATCATATCGAAATAAGCAGACTGTGTAGTCCGAACACGCTCCGGCAAACCTGTAAACTTACGTATCGAACTTATGATATGAGAGTGCGAATTCTTTTCTACCATCCATGTAATATATAGTATCGACTGTAGCCACGCAATTGTCAAGAGAAATATGTATCATTTGATAACTTTTTTTAAAATATTTTGAAGATAAAGTGCTTTTTAGCCCTTATCTGTGGCTTTATATCCCCAAGAAAGGTCTTTTGTTCTCTTGAATCTGTGCTGCCGGTACTACCATCAACTCTATATTATTGCCGAAAAAGAGCAAAAGACCAATAGGTTAGTAATAGTCAGATTTTGCCGGCAGGGCAAGCAGGTGAGAAAAGGGAGAAAGGAAAATGTGTCCCCTGCCGCGGGGTTTATTTAGCGGGCTTTGCCACAGGCAGCGGTTGCGGAACAGGCGTGGATATACTCTTCCATTAAGCCGTCGATAAGCTCTTTTACGGAGACGATTTTGTTCACTCTATAAACGTTGGCGCCGGCAAAGGCGAAGCCGTGTTTGAGGTCGCCAGCTTTGGCTTTGGTCAGCGCAAGGGCGATGCAGTAAGGGACGTCTTTGAAATCGCAGCTTCTGAGGCACTTCCAGGGGCATTGGAAGGGCTCCTTAACGCCCGAGGCGATGCGGTCAAGAAACTCGCAGCGTATGGCCCTTCCGGGCAGACCGACGGGGCTGTCGATAATGATGATGTCGTCTTTTTTGCAGTTCAGGAAGGCCCGCTTAAATTCATCGGAGGCATCACATTCGAATGTTGCGACGAATCTTGTGGCCATTTGGACGCCACTAGCGCCCAACTGCATAAATTTGTAGATGTCGGCGCCGGTGTATATGCCTCCCGCGGCGATTACGGGGATATTTTTCCGGAACCGCTGTTCATAGGGTTTTACCGCGGAGATTACGGCGGGCACCAACTTTTCCAACGCGTATTCGGGGTCAGCAATCTGTTCTTTTTTGAAGCCGAGGTGTCCGCCTGCCATGGGGCCTTCGACAACGACGGCATCAGGGACATGATTGAAGTGTTTGGCCCAGGATTTGAATATGAGGTCAGCGGCCCTGTCGGAGGAGACGATGGGGACAAACTTTGTGTGCAGCGTGCCTAGCGCATCAAGCGGGAGTGTGTGGGGAAGTCGTATCGGAAGCCCGGCCCCCATAAAAATGATATCGACTTGTTCATCGACGCCGCACTGGACGAGGTCGTCAAAATCGGAGAGGGCGACCATTATATTCAAGCCGATGATTCCGCTGGTTTTGGCCCTTGTCCGTGCGATTTCTTTTCGCAGCGCTCTGTTGTTTGCTTCGTTGAAATTTGTGAGATTATCCGGCTCAAACTGCCCGATTCCCGCGGTGGCAATAACACCTATGCCGCCGGCATTCGCAACAGCCGAGGCCAGACCAGACAGAGAAATACCTACCCCCATTCCGCCCTGGATGATTGGCACCCTGGTTTCGAAACTACCTATTCGCAACGTCGGTATATTTTGCAAACTCGTATATGGTCTCACTTAATCCTCTCGGGACTCCCCGGAAGGCAAAAAAACAATGCCTGCCCGCGTTATTATAGAGTATGGCGAATTCCATAGCGAGCAAAAAAAGAGATACTAAAAAAAACATATGCTTCGGCGGTCAAACCCGCCAGACGAACGGCGGTCAGAAATCGGTAACGCATTTTGCCTCATATCTCCACTATACGCTACACCGCCATACGCTGTTCTCAGTTAATCTCCGGGCCCTTCGACAAGCAGCCCTCGACCAAGGCGTGCAGGGACAGGCAAGATAATACAAACGTTTAAAACAAATGTTTAAAACATTTGTTCGTCAAAAGCGCGCAAGTCGAAAACCCTTAGAAACCAACTTTTTAAAATTTTTTTACTCCTTGTCCAGTAAGGACTTAGCGTTTTTGCCCCATCAGGAAATCCCTTAGTTTTCGTCAAAAGCGCGCAAGTTCGCGCCATATACAGAGAGATGCGTAATCTCTCCGGCGGACGAGAAGGGTCGTCGAAGGCCAGATCCTTCGACTGCGTCCGGCAAAGCCGGACTCCGCTCAGGACGACGCAAGGCGTCGGTTCGCGCCATATATGGGAGGACCTTGAGGTCATCCCAATGGTTCGCCTCCTTATTTATCGGGAGGTTCTTTTGAAATCTTGAATTCTGATATGCAATTTTGACTTTTGATTTGAAAAAGGGGGGATTGGCTTATGAAATTTAACTTCAATTTTACAATCAACGTTCCGCGATGGCTGCGGCAAATTATCCTTTGGCCTGTTATTTTGTATTACCGCTTGCGCTTCGGCCAGGTTGTTCGTCTCATTCATATCGCTAATTTCAAATTCGCCATCGTTGACCTTGCCGACTACGAGGAGCTTCGTAAATATCCATGGCGGTTGTGCCGGTCAAACCGCACCTGCTACGCCTTTTACACCGTTCCTCGCGGCAAAAACCTGACACAAAACGTATTCTGGATGCACCGCCAGATTATGAAGCCGCCCGACTGGCTTCTCGTTGACCACGGCAATCACAATGGCCTCGACAACCGCCGATGCAATCTTCGCCTCGCAAACCACTCTGAAAATAAGCGGAATACCAGAAAACAAAATTCAAAAACCTCTTCCAGATTCAAAGGCGTTGATTTCGTCAAACCAACCGGCAAATGGCGCGCACGTATCTCCATTGGCCACAAACGCCTCTTCCTCGGCTCATTTACTGATGAACTCTCCGCCGCCCGTGCGTATGACGACGCGGCAAAGAAATACTTCGGGGAATTCGCGTGTTTGAATTTTCCAGAATCAGCGGACAGCGGATAGAAGAAAACCCCGCATTAAAATGCGGGGCTAATCATAACAGCAAAAAACCCGTAAACTTGTCCGCCAAGCGGCATTTATTTTGTGGTGTCTTCGATGACGAGCAGGGGGACGTATTTGAATTTTTGGCCGCCAAGCGAGGCGTCAACCATCAGGCCCGCATCGGTAGTAATGAACACGGCCGTGCCGGCTTTGTAGTCCGCCTTAGCAGCCGCGCCCGCGGTGACGGCGACGCCGGTAACCTGCGCAGAAAAGGTATATTCCTCGGCCTTGAACTGGTCCAGGTCTGGTTTGTCTCTGAAGAAGACGATTTCGCGGAAATACTCGCCGCCGAATGAAAAGCCCAGCGTTGCCTGCGACATATCGCAATAACCAATCATTGTGCCATGCTCGTAAACCTGTCCTCTGCCGTATGCGCCGCCCAGCCAGAGGGCCCCTTTGAGCACCTTTGGCAGCACAGCGTAGCCGTATGACTGCTTAAAGAATCGCTCAATCTGGGGGTCTTTCTCTTTGAATATCGTGATGGCTTCGTTCACCTGCGCCGACAGTACCAATTTTGCCTCCGGCTTTTTCGGCGCCGTCTCGCAGCCGGCCAGCACAATCGCCACGCACACAATCATCCCGCTTAATTTAGTTTTCATATTCTGTTCCTTTAATCCGTTTTCGTAGAAATCGCAAATCTGAAATTAGTCACTCTTTTATAATTACATTACCTGAGCCGGAGGTGATTCGGCCAATCTTATACACCTTTTCGCCGTAATGTGCGAGCTTTTCGGCGATTGAGTCGGCGAAGTCCTCGGCGACAACGAGAATAAAGCCAATACCCATATTGAAGACGCGGAACATTTCTTCTTCTTCCACGGGGCCTTTTTCCTGCAAAAACCTGAATATCGCGGGCAATGGCCAGGCGGACTTTTTCAGGACGGCGTCGCAATCGCGCGGCAGGACTCGCGGGACATTGCCGGGGAGGCCGGCGCCGGTGATGTGGGCCATACCGTGAATGACCTTTTTGACTTTGTATTGTGAGAGCAGTTTGATAATGGGGCGGACGTAAATCTTCGTCGGCTCAAGCAAAACGTCGCCCAGAATCCTGCCATCAAGCTGGGGGATATTATCGGTGGGCTGGAAGGTGTTGACCTTGAAGCAGATATTGCGGGCGAGCGCGTAGCCGTTACTGTGCAGGCCCGATGAGGCGAGGCCGAGGATGACGTCGCCCTTACGGACGAATTTGGCGCCGGAGATGATTTTTCTTCGTTCGACGATGCCGACGGCGAAACCGGCCATATCGAAATCGTCCTGTTTATAGGTATCGGGCATTTCGGCGGTTTCGCCGCCGATGAGCGCACAATCAGCGATTCGGCAGCCCTTGGCGACGCCCTTGACCATTTCCGCGACGACGTGCGGGTCAAGCTTGTGCAGCGCGATATAGTCAAGGAAGAACAATGGTTCGGCCCCCAGCACGAGCATATCGTTGACGTTCATCGCGACAAGGTCGATGCCGACTGTGTCGAAGCGGTTCATCGCGGACGCCAGAAGCACCTTGCTGCCCACGCCATCGGTGCAGGCAACCAGCACCGGGGTTTTGTAGTTTTTCTTGAAGAGGCGTTCATCGTAATCTAAGCGGAAGAGGCCCGCGAAGCCGCCTTTCAGCTCCATCACGCGAGGGCCAAACGTGCTGGCGACGTGCGGATAGATGAGGTCTTCCATTTTGTCGCTGGCGTCGATATCAACGCCGGATTGTGCGTATGTTATCGGCTTAGTCATTTGTTTTTCCGTATCGACCTATTGCGAGTTTTCGAACATCCTCAACTGGTAGTGTTCGAGGGCGTATTTTGTTACGGCCACATCTACCGGTATTCTGTATTTCCCGGTCCAGCATGCTGTGCAATAGTGGTCCTGAGGGAGGGCGGCACAGGAAAGCAGGCCTTCGATGGACATATAGCCGAGGGATTCGACGCCGAGAAAGTCGCGGATTTGCTCGATGGTTTTGTTGTTGGCGATAAGCTCCTCTTTGGTGGGGAAATCGATGCCGTAAAAACAGGGGAAGCGAATGGGAGGGCAACTCGCCCGCATGTGGATTTCCTTTGCGCCGGCGTCGCGGAAGGCCTTGATTTTGCCTTTGGTGGTGGTGCCGCGGACGATGGAGTCGTCGACGACGACGATACGTTTGCCGTTGACGACCTCCCTGATGGGGGCGAGCTTGATTTTGACGTCCAATTCGCGCATTTTCTGGTCGGGGGAAATGAAGGTCCTGCCGATGTAGTGGCTCCTGACCATACCCATATCGAAGGGGATGCCGGACTGTTCGGCGAAGCCGATGGCGGCGGAGGTGCCGGAGTCGGGGATGGGGACGACGACGTCGGCTTTGACGGGGTGCTCGACAGCGAGACGTTTACCGAGTTTTTTTCTGAACTGGTAAACATTTTCGCCGAAGATAGTGCTGTTGGGTTTGGCGAAATAGATATGCTCGAAGAGGCAGTGGGCGGGTTTGATGGAGCCGGGCTTAACGAAGAACCTGCTGGATAATCCTTTTTTGTCGAGAGTGACGATTTCGCCCGGTTCGATTTCGCGGATGAATTTCGCATCTATAGCATCGAGTGCGCAGGTTTCGCTTGCGACGACGTAAGCGCCGGCGTCTGTTTGGCCAATGCAGAGGGGCCTGATTCCATAGGGGTCACGTGCGGCCTCGATATGGTCCTGAAAAAGGAACAACAGCGAAAACGCACCCTGTAAATGGTTGAGGACGTGAGCAAGGGGGTCGGGTTTGGCGACGTGGGTGGGTTTGGCGAGGAGGTGAGCGATGATTTCGGTATCGGTGGTGGATTTGAAAATGCTGCCGTATGCCTCGTATTCGTCGCGGAGAAGGCCAGCGTTAATGAGGTTTCCATTGTGAGCGATAGCGACCTGTCCGCGGGAATATTCGACAAAGAAGGGTTGGCTGTTGGCGAGTTTCGAGGAGCCGGTGGTGGAATAGCGGACGTGGCCAATGGCGATTGGATTGGCGAGGTTTTCCAGGATGCCGGTGCCGGCGCGGAAGACGCGCTGGACGGTCCCCATAGCGGCGTAGCATTGAATCATTTCGCCGTTGGTGGAGGCGATGCCGGCGGATTCCTGGCCTCGGTGCTGTAAGCTGCAAAGGCCGTAATAGGTTTTCTGGACGGCTTCGGGGTCGCCGTAGATTCCGAAGAGACCGCAGTTTTCTTTTTTATCCATATAAGTTAAGCCACAGAGAACACAGAGGACACAGAGAATTCAAAGTTCTGTGGCCGCCCCGGTTCGCTGGGACGGCGAGACAACAGTTTACCTGAACCCACCCCGCAAGTCAATCTATAACAGACACAAGACTCAAGACCTAAGACACAAGACCAAGGACAAACCTTAATTCTACGTCAGCCGGGCGGAAAGGGTGCGGGGAGTGTCAATTTAAAGTTTAAAGTGCAAAGTGTAAAACCATAATGCAAAGTGCAAAACCACAGTGCAAAATTCAAAATTAATCACGAATTTCGCGGATTTCTGCCCTCTGTTTATCCGCCGAAAGAAATTAAAAGCTCAAAATGAATAGTACTGATTATTTCACAGAAGTTCCTTTGCATGTTTTGCATAGCCAACAAGTAGGGCAAGTCCTCGCAGTTCTGGTTTTTCGCAAGGTTTTCCATTATTTTGAGTTATTATAATTTTCATCGCAGGATTTCCATAACACTCTGGCGTAAAATATAACTCAGTAAAATTTTGCACTTCAAATTTAGAGGAGGCGAACAATACAAGCTCTTCTCTGTTTTTTGAAATCATAAATACTTCTAAGAATTTGTCCTGTATTTCTGCGATCTTGCCATCAGTTACTTGGTCGGTTGTCAAAGATATCTTATACCAATTCATGCAAAACTCCTTTTTTGTTGTTTAACGGGGAGCACTACAGGGAACCAAACATGCCCTTCAATCGGTCAAATAGAGCGATAAGAGCAGGAATGCTAGAAATAACACGTTCAATTGTCGACAAGAGTGTTTGAATAACACTCTTTTTCCTTGCCGGTTCTGGAAGAGAAGCTTGCCCAGCTAAAAAAGAAAGATGCTCAAGAATCTCGTTCTTTAGAGAATCTGTCAATTCCACGCTTCTCAAAATAGCTTCAGTAAACTCTTTGAGCACGGTCGCCAATTCTTCATTACCTCCGTTCTTGATATTGCTCAAAGAGATATCTATCTGACCTATGTTTCCCGTATTAACTGCCCCGATTACGCTTTTTTCTACGTTTATATTATTGAAAGTTAAATTCCCACTGTTGAGTATTGGAGGTGGTTTCGGGAGTTCATACCTCGGCCCACATAGCCCTGGTAAACCAGTCGCTACTTCCATTTGCCCCATAAGCCAGTTAATATCACGCATACATTGGGTAAGTTTTATTTCGTTAATTTGCTCAGCTTTGTAAGCACAATCGAGACAAAGAAGGTGGTCAGCAATTTGGTAGATTGCTGGTGATTTACCGCATTGTGAACAACTCTTACTCATAGAGATTCCTTTTTACTAATTCTACCCAAAACCACCCGGTTTACAAGACCTCAAAGGCAAGATTTCTCCGCCGAAGGTTTTCTAACGAGGCCCCTGCTTGGCGGCCTTCATAGACCGCATTGCATTGACCGCGGCGCAGGACAAGCGGATAGGAGTCGGCGTTAACTTTGTTTAAGCCGGCCGAGTTTATAGCCAAGATAGGCGACGACAAGTATGCCAATAGCGTGAACGAGGAACCATCCGCCGTTAAGAAACTGCAAAGTTTGCGGCAAGACCACTAATAGGAGGTTTATATTCTCGACCATTGTTCTACTCCTTAACCTAATACAGGATTAGTTTCGAACGCCTGTTTTTGAGATATGACGCCAGCGACATAATACCTAACCAATCGCAAGGACGCAAGTGTTTTCCGGCAATTTTATCTCGACAAAGAACCAGGGCATCGAAACAAAAAACCTGTTTTTTGTTTTGCCTTATTACTCCGAAATTTGTAAAACTAAGCAACAGTAGCAATCGCGTAGAAGAATATGGTTTAATCTGGAAAGGACAATGTATGTCAAAAGGTCACGACGTTAAAAAGAGTGTAAAAAAGAAACCGCAAAGAACATTAGAAGAGAAACGCGCCGCGAAAAGAGCCAAGAGGGAAGGCCGTTACGCATAAACAGAATCGGGTGGGCACAAAGCGTAGCAGTTTGTCCTGCGTCGTGCGTTCTTAGTACAGCGATTGAAAGACAGCAGACAGCGTATAGCGGGTAGCGGACAGTTAGTAACCGTTTTCGCCAGACAGATAACGGACAAAAGTCGATAGTGATAATATTTAGTCCGCGGGAACGCGTGCGGCGGTGAATTTTGAGTCGGTCTATCCGGACTATATAATTATTGTTAGGAATCTGCTATGAAACGTTTTACTCTATTGCTGCCATTAATAGTACTAACCGTTCCTCAGGTTCTACATGCCCGTCGCATTGAGTTGTTTACCGATTTAGATACTTACGCAGAACACGCTAAAACAGTTTTCATCGGCGAAACGCTCGCGATTGATGATAACGTTCCCCCTTACAAGAATGTGTGCCGTCGCGAGATGCGAGTTCTGTGCGTGCTTGCAGGTACGGTGAAGCAAGATAAGACAATCCCTGTACTGGTCGAGCCATCACTGCTCCCTGGCACAATCTGTCTCATTTATAGTGGCATGGACGTGTTAAACGAAAAAGGGGAACTGGACGCTTGCACTTACCAACCCGGTGCAGTCGAAATTCAACTTTGGGGTGAGGTATCAAAAGCCGAAAAGCAAGCAAGAGTGTCGAGATTCATCAAGGAGTTGGAGGGCAAGCCGCTGAAGGAACAACTGCTCTACATTTTTAAAATGAGACTCAGCCAGTTGAAGATGGAAGAACAGGGGATAAAGCAAGAGCAGGAAGTTCTCGAAAAAGCTCTAAAGTCAAAATGAATGAGATTTCTAACACCGCGATGGAGCCGAGAACGGCTATAAATCAGAAAACAGCAACCAACAACCCCAGGTAAAACCTGGGGCTAAATACGCTGGCAGCGGGAGGCAAATTTAGATTGCGTAGGTGTGAAGGCCTGAGAAGAGGTTCGAAAGGTTTACCCATAACAGGGTAATAACGATGACGACGAAGCCGGCGATTATCCAGATATTATTCGCGCGCGGGAATTTCCGGCCAAACATATAGCGGAAATGGAAATAGGCGACGTAAACGAGCCAGGAGGCGAGCGACCATAATTCTTTCGGGTCCCAGCCCCACCAGTCGCCCCAGGCGAGACCGCCCCAGACGCTGCCGAGAACAAGGCCGAGGGTGAGCAGCGGAAAGCCGGCACAGACCATAAGATGCTGCGGCTCGGTCGAATCGGGGGGTGTCCCCATATCAGCCAATTGCAAGGTCGCGTGGACGGCGGCCTTGGTCATAAGGACATAGGAAAGCATATAAACGAAGACGTGGGGGCCGAAGAGCCAGCATTGCAGGGCGGGGGGCAATTGCTGAGGGTCGGCGCTGAACACGAAGCCGGCGGGGAAAAGCACGATTGCGCCAATGAGGACATCGGCAGCGATACCGCCAACTCGCAAAACACGACGGCAGAAAACTGAAACAGGATAAACAATCACGCTGAGGAAGAGGAAGACCTCGAAGAGATTTTGCAAGGGCAAATGGCGGACGTCGAGCCAGCGATACGCGACGGCGAAACATCCGAACAGAAAAGCGAACGCAAAGAAAATATGTGCGGCTTTGGGACGTCGCAGGAGCATCGAGGCAAGCGACAGGAGATACGCGGCGAGAGTCACGTAAATCAGCAGTCCCTGAATTGTATATTTGACCGCCATAGGTTAATCCTCGATTTCCCGGTCGCCGAATATGTTCCTGAGCCAGAGATGCCAGAAGGCGCCGGCACAAAGCAAAATGAAGCCGAGATAAACCGCGACGAGTCCGCTATCGTTTGCGACCGCCAGCACGGTGTATCGTCCCGCATCACTGTCGTAGGCGTGCTGATAAAAAAGGAAGCCCGCAAAATGGAGAGGGTTATTTACCTCGATACTTTTGCGCGCGACCGATTTGCCCTCTTTGACGACCTCGACGTCGCTTATGTAATCCTTAACCATCCTTAGATACGAAAAGACCATTTTTTCGCCTGGGTTTGTATGGCCCGCGAAGCGTTCGAAGACATATTTGGTTTTTTCGCCGCCATCAGGGAGTTTCAGGCGCAATTCGAGGGCCGGGTTAGGCCCGCCATTGGGGTCATCAACAGCGATTTTTTTATCGCCGTCGAAAAGGAGCTTGAAGTTTTCAAAACGTCTGACGATTTCGACGCTGCCCAAATCAGGACCAAGCAAATATTCGCTGCCGGGCTTGGCGGGCATTTTAAACCCCTCGCCATCAGCGGTTTGAATCAGGAGGTATCCCGGCTCGTAATACTCGAGTCGAAAATCGACGAGTTTTATCGCAAAGGGGAGCGTTTTTTCTTCGCTGTCCTCAGATGCGACCGCGTTTTGGGTTTCGCCCCTGTGGATGACCATTTGGCCTGAGCGTATTGCGTGGGTTTTGAATATGGCGTCGCGGATTTTGAATCCCGCCTGCGAGCCCCATATAGCGCCGAGCAGGACGAGTATGCAACCGAGATGAATAAGGAAGAGGCCCCGGATGCACAGGAGGCGGCGAAAGGAGGCAATCGCCGCGAGCAACAACGCCGCGAAGGCGAGCCAGTAAATCGACATCGGTATCGAATTGAAGAACCGCTGCGCCAAATCCGCGCCGAGGAACGCGCCGAAGACGCTCAAAACCGCGAGCAGGACGATGAGGACCAGGCCCATCCAAAGGAGAAAACGTCTCACTCGATTTTTCAACTTAGCTTCCTGCATTATCATTTAAAAATCAATTTGCCCTGTGGAAAAGTTGTCTCCGCGAAATACGAGCTGCGGGCGAATGGTGCGGAGATAACCCAATCGAAACCGAAGTCGGTCGCTCTTTGCCGCCACCAGTCAAACTTTTCAGGCGTTATGTATTCGACGACATCGAGGGAATCTTTCGAGGGTTTGAGATACTGCCCGATTGTGAGGCGGTCGCAGCCGACGCCGCGCAAGTCATTCAAAACCTGTTCGACTTCGTCGTCGGTTTCGCCGAGTCCAAGCATAATCGACGATTTGGCGGGGGTGTCCGGGAACCTGTCTTTCGCGAGTTTCAGAAGATTCAGTGAAAGTTGATAATCCCCGCCAGCCCGCGCCTTTTGATAAAGCGAAGGGGCCGTCTCGACATTATGTGCGAAAACAAAGGGAGGCGATTGGGCGATAATTTCAATCGCCTCTTTCTGGCAATGGCGAAAATCGGGGGTGAGGATTTCGATTTTGACATCGGGACATCGGCTGCGCACTTCGCTGATGCAATCTCGGAAGTGGGCCGAGCCGCCGTCGGGTAAATCGTCGCGGTTGACGCTGGTGATTACGAGATAGCGGAGGTTGAGTTTTTTCGCCAATTCCGCTATGCGGCGCGGCTCGGTTGAGTCGGGCGGGTTTGGTTTGCCTTTTGCGACGGAACAGAATTTACAGCCACGGGTGCAGATATTGCCCAGAATCAGAACTGTCGCCGTGCCCCTTGACCAGCAATCGCCGCGATTGGGGCAATTGGCGTTGGTGCATATTGTCTCAAGACCAAGCGAACCCACGACATCGCTTGTCTTGCCATATCCCCCTGCCGTCGGCATTGGCCTTCGCAGCCAATCCGGCAATCGTCGTTCGTATTTCGTATTTCGTATTTCGGGCTTAAAGTGCCTCACAAGAAGCTGAGACAAGTGGCTCTTTACATCCTGCATCGAATGTTTTTGGCCGGTTTCTTGCAGGACTGAGGTCATTTTGACATTTTCCAGGCCGCAGGGAATTATGTAATCGAAGATGCTCAAATCGTTTTGTATATTTATCGCCATACCGTGATGCGTTATTTGTCTTGAGACCCGCACGCCGATGGAAGCGATTTTATTTTCGTTTACCCAAAGACCGGGGAAGCCCTTTCGTCGTTCGCTTATGACGCCGAATTTTTCGAGAAGCTCGATACCAATCCGCTCAAGCGTCCTGATGTATTCATTAACGCCGAGGCGCAAGTCCTGCAGGTTCAGGATTGGATAGAAGACGATTTGGCCCGGATTATGAGCGGTTGCGCCGCCTCCCCTGCGAATCTCAACTACATCGATACCGCGTTCGGCCAATTCATTTTTGTCGACGAGGAGCTTGTTTGCGCTCTGCCTTGCGCCAAGAGTGATAGTCGGCTGATGCTCGACAACCAGAACCGTGTCGCTTATTGCGCCTTGTCGTCTCTGCTCGACCAATTGATGCTGCAAGTCCAGCGTTTCGCGATAGTTCTGCAAGCCGCAGTCGCGTATGTGCAACGAATCGCGTCGAACTTTGCTGACAACATCTGGCATATTTATTCTTTCGCGATTGTGGTCTGAGCCGCGTGGAACATTCTTATGCCGCCTGTGTCGAGGTGCAAGACAAGCCCATCGCGGGGGTGGACGCCGATACAGTTGCCGACGTAACGCTTCCTGTTATAAACAAGGGCGATTCTGTGATTTAACTGCGTGCTGAGTTTTTGCCAACGCTCGATTACCTTTTGCGGTTTTTTCTCCACGACATCGAGCCAGTGTTCAACCGAGACAAGCAGGCGTTTTATCAGCGATATCCTGTCGGCGCCAGTGCCGGTCTCAATATCGATACTCGTTGCCGTCTTCTGCAACTCCGCGGAGAAATCGTCTTTTCGCTGATGGCAGTTAATACCGACGCCTATGACGTAAGTGCTGTATTTGCAGGACGTTACGGATTCAATAAGAATCCCAGCTATTTTTTTATTGTTAACGATGACGTCATTGGGCCATTTTATTTTCGCTTCGGTCTTTGCGCATTTGCCGATTGCCTCAGCGACCGCCACGGCGATTGTCAAAGATAATAGCTCCGCGTCGAGTGAGCAATCCGTCAGTCCCTCGACTTTGCCCGGGATGGTGAGCTTGTCGAACCACAGTATTGAGCACAAAATGTTTTTGCCAGGGGCGCTAACCCATCTTGCGCCGCTTCTGCCTCGCCCCGACGTCTGCTCCTCGGCAAGAACGACAAGGCCGTCGTTGTTTTTGTTTTTGGCGTATTGGGCGGCGACATCATTGGTGCTCGAAGTGCTTGTGTAAACGACGACTTTTTTGCCGATGCGGCGTGTTTTGAGATGGGATTTTATCCTGTCGGGGTCAAGTGAGTCCGGCGAGGATATCGTCCTGTTCACCTGTCAACTCCGATATCCACGGCGGTGGCCGAATGGGTGATGGCCCCAACCGCTATGCGGTCAACGCCGCACTGCGCGATGGCCGAGACGGACGCCAGCGTGATATTGCCCGACGCTTCCAATAACGGTTTGCCCTTGCCGCACATTTTGTTTTTCATCTCGACGGCGTGTTTCAATTGCCACTGACCCATATTGTCCAGCAGGACAATGTCAATTCCGGGAATCTCCAAGACATAATTAAGCTGGTCATCGACGTGGTCAACCTCGACGGCGACGAATTTAGCATGCCTTATCTTGCGTGCCTCTTTGATAATCTTTATCAGCTTCGGCTGAAAATTCCTGCCCAACTGGGCGAGGTGATTGTCCTTAATGAGTATTCCGTCATAGAGTCCAAGTCGATGGTTGTACCCGCCGCCGCATCGCACGGCGTATTTTTCCAGCACACGCCAGCCAGGCAGTGTTTTGCGGGTGTCGTAAATTTTCGCCTTTGTTCCCTGAACCGCCCGGACGAATTTGCGCGTGGTCGTCGCTATACCGCACAATCGCTGGAGAAAATTAAGCACCACCCGTTCCGCCGCGAGCATCGAGCGGAGCGGCCCCACAATGGTCGCGAGCCGACATCCGACGTAGGCGTGCTGGCCATCCTTGACAAGCACTTTCAGTTTCAGCCGCTTGTCATACAACCGCAGCACTTCCTTCACAACCGGCATTCCGCAGACGACTATTTCCTCACGGGAGATAATGTCGGCCTTGTCAATAACATTATCGCCGAACAATAATTCGCTGGTCATATCGCCCTGGCCGAAATCTTCTTCCACCGCCAGTTGAATTAACGGCCGCACTTTGGCAAGTTTGAGCTCTTTCATATCACTTTTCACCCTGTCCTTTAAATCTTTTCAGCTTCTTCGTGGCCAAGAAATCACTTTTCTTCTTCTTCGACTCCAAAAGCACAAGCTGGGGCAGCTCCTTTAATTCCTTCAGGCGGTCTCGCAAAAAGGCGGCACGCTCAAAGTCAAGCGACTGGGCCGCTTCCAGCATTTCTTTTTCGATTGCCCCGGCCAGCTCGACTTTTTCGAACTCGTCCGGCTCGAAGCGAACCGCTTCGCGGGCCTTTTGCCTAGCCTTAAGCTCCAGGGCCAGCCCTGAGCGTATTTCCTTGCGTATCGTCTCGGGAGTGATGTTGTGCTCTTTGTTATACTGAAGCTGTATTTTACGGCGCCTGTTCGTTTCGTCAATAGCTTTTTGCATCGAGTCGGTGACAGTATCGGCATACAGGAAGACCGTGGCGTTGACGTTTCTCGCGGTCCTGCCTATGGTTTGTATAAGCGAGGTTTCGCTGCGCAGGAAGCCCTCCTTGTCGGCGTCGAGTATCGCAACCATCGACACTTCGGGCAGGTCCAGGCCTTCGCGAAGCAGATTTATCCCGACCAGCACGTCAACTTTACCCTGGCGCAGCTCTCGCAGGATTTCAACCCTCTCGAGCGTTTCAATCTCGCTGTGAAGGTATCGGCATTTAACGCCCTTTTTCGCGATAAAGCCCTACCGGTCTTCGGCTAATTTTTTCGTCAGGGTCGTCACCAAGACCCTTTCGCCGGCCTTGATTCGTTTTTCGATTTCGCCAATAAGATGTGCGACCTGGTCTTTGGCGGGCTGCACAAAAAGTTCCGGGTCAATCAGCCCCGTCGGTCTTATTATCTGCTCGACCACCTCGTGATTACATTTGTCCATTTCGAAAGGTCCGGGCGTAGCGGAAACAAAAATCACCTGGTCCCACTTTTCCGCGAACTCCTCGAAGCGCAAGGGGCGGTTATCCAGCGCGCTTGGCAGCCGGAATCCATGCTCGACGAGAACCTCTTTTCTGCTTCTGTCGCCCGCCCACATTCCGCGAAGCTGCGGAATCGTGACGTGCGACTCATCTATGAACAGAAGGAAATCCTTTGGGAAGTAATCTATCAGCGTATAAGGTTTGGCGCCTGCGGGCAGGCCCGCGAGGTGCCTGCTGTAATTTTCTATTCCGCTGCAATAGCCGACCTCCTGCAGCATTTCGATATCGTATTTGGTGCGGGCCTCAAGGCGTTGCGCCTCAAGCAATTTGCCCCGGCTGCGAAGCTCCACCAGTCGCTGCGATAATTCCGCCCTTATTCCGTCTATCGCGCTAACCAATCTGTCCCCGCCCGTGACATAGTGCTGTGCGGGATAGATGAAGACCTGTTCTTCCTCGGCCAGAATGTCCCCGCTTGTGGGATTTATGTAGCTGATTTTTTCTATCCGGTCGCCGAAAAACTCGAACCGAATCGCGAACGACTCATACGAGGGATGCAATTCGACGACGTCGCCGCGGACCCTGAATTTGCCCCTTTGGAAGTCAAAGTCGTTCCTTGAATATTGAATATCCGCCAGCCGGCCCAATAGTTCGTTGCGGTCAACGGTGTCGCCGAGCCGGACACCCACGACGCTGGCCTTGTAATCCTCGGGGCTGCCTAAGCCGAATATGCAGGACACCGACGCGACGATGATGCAGTCCTCGCGGGTCGATAAGCTCATTGTCGTTGAGAGGCGCAGGCGGTCCAGGTCGGCATTTCTCGAGGCGTCTTTTTCGATGTATATGTCGCGCTGTGGTATATACGCCTCCGGCTGGTAGTAATCATAATAGCTCACGAAATACTCGACGGCATTAGCGGGGAACAGCTCCTTAAACTCCTCATAAAGCTGGGCGGCGAGTGTTTTATTGTGCGATATGACGAGCGTCGGCCTGTTCACCGCAGCAATGACGTTGGCCATCGTGAAGGTCTTGCCCGAGCCCGTCACGCCCATCAGCGTCTGAACCTTTTTACCTGCGCGCAGTCCTTCCATCAGCCGATTTATCGCCTCCGGCTGGTCGCCGCCGGGTTTCATTGCAGTTGTCAGCTCGAATTTTGCCATCTTTAGCCGTCTCCTCGCCGGCTATGGCCGTATCGCACGCATACGGTGTGCCGGGCAGAAAAGAACAACTCTGCATTATTGAATTAAGAATTTAGAATTAAGAATTTAGAATGATAAATACATCTCGACTTTGAATTCTTAATTCTTCACTCTCAATTCTCAATTCTGGACCCGGTTCGGCCCAGTTGTGTCGGCGGATTTCGACGTTTCGGTCAAAGTCCATTCACAGCGGTCGGTGCAGGTCTTGTCGCCGGCGGTCCCAATCGCCTCGATTGTGTTGACGCCCGCGCTCAGCTCGACGTCGGGCCATTTGAATACGCAGCCCTGGGCGGTCGCTTTGCCCAGACCTCGGCCATTGACTTTCAATTCCACCGACTCACAATTCGAATAAATCTTCACCGGGGTCAGAGCATCTTTTCGTTCGACGTGACGTTTGCTGGTGATATAAACGAACGGCTCGGTGGTCCACTTGGCCTTGTAAAAATAGAAGGCATCTTTTTTAGTTTTTCGGTCTGCGGTGACAAGTCCTTTGTCGTTGACGCCCGGCGTGTCCCCTTCGTTGCGGCTGGCGATTCCGAAATCGAACATCACCCAGACGTAGCTGCCCCAGATATAGGGACTCGCCTCAATCGCGGCGTAATTTTCCTCATGGACAATCGCCTGCCATTCCTCGGGGTGCCACTTGCCCGCGGTGACCGGCGCTTTTTTCATATTCTGCTCGTGCTGTTTGACGCTGGCGCCGGCACCATATTCGCTTATGCCCAGCGGTTTGTCGCTCGCGTCGCGTTTGTATCTGTCTATGTTCTGTCGCATCTGAGGGGGGCTGCCGACATACCAGCCCGGATATGTATTCCAGGAAACAAGGTCGGGTATGGCTCGCAGGCCGGGCCAGGCGCTGCTTGGGTCGTTGGAGGCAGCGACGGTGAGGCGGGTGGAATCCTCCTGTTTGGCCAGCGATTGCAGCTCGGTCAACAGCGGCCTGGGGTCATCGCATTTGCCGGAGTTACCAAGCTCGTTATACAAGCTCCAGAACATAATCGACGGGTGGTTGTATCTCTGGCGAATAAGCTCTATCAACTGCTGCTTTGTATTTGCCGTAAATTCGGGCGTGTCGAGCACCTGATTGACCAAAGGTATTTCCGCCCAGACGACAAAGCCCATTCTGTCGCACAGCGAAAGAAAGTAATCCGAATGCGGATAGTGGGCGAGCCGCAGGCAGGTTGCGCCAATCTCAAAAATCAAACCGGCGTCCTCGTCCTGGTCTGCGTAACTGATAGCCCAGCCCCTGCCGGGCCGGTCCTGATGACGATCGACGCCGTGCAGCGGATACGATTCACCGTTGAGAAAAAATCCCTTGTCCGGGTCAATGCTGAAATAACGCAACCCCATCGGCACACTAATCCTATCGGTTGTTTTGTTGTGATCACATATGACCTCAATATTCACATTATACAAATAAGGGTCTTTCCTGCCGTTCCACAAATGCGGATTGGCAATCCGCAACTGATCATTCAGACTTATCGTCTTTCCAGCAGCAATCTCTTCTGCGTTCCATCCATATTTTCTTTCCACATGAAAAGCACCATTAGCATCACCATAGATAGCTAACAATACTGCGGAAACAGGTCTGTCGAGGCCGTTTGAAACCTTTGCAGTGACATCGACAACCGCCTCTTCTTTGCTGACTTCGGTTTGCTTGAGATATATGCCCGGAGAGGCGTAATCGAGAGGCGTGATGCACACAGGATTGGTAATAATCAGCCAGACGGGACGATAAAGTCCGCCGTATATATTGAAGTCGCCGCCGAGAGGCGGGACATCCTCAAAATGCGAATTGTCAACGCGGACGGCCAGCACATTATCCCCGTCCCATTTAATATGAGGCGTAAGCTCATAGCAGAACGCGGTGAAGCCGCCGCGATGCTGGCCAAGATGCACACCGTTGAAATACACGTCGGCCACCAAACTGGCTGCCTCAAAGCGAATAAATAACCGCTTATCTTTCGCCGATCCAGGTATAGCTAATGTGGTTCGATACCAGGCGGGGCCGCGATAATACTTGCCGCCTTTGAGGGTGTCTTTATCGTTCCAGGTATGCGGCAACGAAACCTTTGTCCAGCTCGAGTCATCAAACGCCGGCGATTCCGCGCCGTTGGCATCGGCCCTGATGAACTTCCAGCCATCAGTAACCGGCGTCACACTCCTCGGAAGCTGTTGTGTCTGTCCGCTCGCAACCATTGCGCCCGCTATCACAAACAACAAAACCGCCCTGCCGCTCATCTCGTATCCTCCTAAATCAAGCCCGGCGAAACTTTTCAGTAAACTCTTATGGGCAGTATGACAAAAGGAATGCCCTGCTGATACAACTTTCTTTGCAGCGCGAAGACAATATGGTTGTGCAGCAGGCGGAGAAAGAAAGAATCTTTTTGGAAGACGAGCTGCCCGCCAAAGAACATCGCGCCGGGGAACCGCTCCATAATCCTCGGGGTGATTCTCATAACCTCTTCGATTACGTCAACGCTTATCTCGGAAATACCTTCCGCGTAAAACCCGTTTTTATTCGCAAGATTCACGTAGCGGCCCACATCGCTTTTTGCCTGCGTTTCCAGCCGGCTTATCTCCTGCGTCCCTTTGAAATTTCCGACGTCTATAACGCCAACCTGGACAAAAATGAAATTCTTAAAGACCCCTCCGAACAACCTCATAATGTTGAAAAGCGTGTGTAGGCCCATTCCGTTGAAGCCGCTGACAAGCAATACGGCCGTCCTGCCGTTGGGGTCAAATTTAGGTTCCGCCGTGCGCGGCGGAGGTCCCGTCTCGGAGAACTCGGGCTTATTTACAAGAGCGTCGAGCCGACGCAGCATAAGCCAGACGTTATTGTAATGCCGCTTCACGATAATCGCCAGAACAACCAGCGCTCCCGTAATCAGCAGAGTTATCCAGCCGCCCTCAAAGAACTTGAACACAATCATCAATACAAGGATAGATGCGGTCAAAACCAGACCAACGCCGTTAATGAGCAGTTTTTTATGCCAGCCCCTGACGTCCAATCTCGTATTCCACCAATGCCGAACCATACCGAGCTGCGAAAGAGCAAAGGTGATGAAGACATTGATACTGTAAAGAACGACCAGAAACCTGACCGAACCTCTGGCGAGAAGCATAATCACCAGCGACAACCCGCCCATAATGAGGATTCCTTTTTGAATGACCAGCCGGTCGCTAAGCGCCGAGAACCTCGTTGGAAACCACCGGTCGAGTGACATATTCGCCAGCACCCTTGGGCCATCGAGAAATCCGGTCTGAGCGGCGACAAAAAGAAGGGTCGCCTCGGAAATCAGCGCAACGAAGATAAGGACGACGGCGTAATTTGACCCCCAGCCCTGTGTGGCCCGTTCAAAAAGAACAGCGTTGAGGGTCTTTCCCTGTTCAGGCCCGACGCCGTAAAGCAGATACCCCAGCATCAATCCGAGAACCATAAAAGCAAGGGAGGCAGCCATATAACGCATCGTGCGTTTGGCGGTATCGACCCTGGGTTCCCTCAGAACAGGGATGCCGTTACTGACCGCCTCAATACCGGTGTAGGTGCCTGCGCCCATACTGTAGGCCCGGACTATCAGAAAAATCATTCCCCAGAACCCGACCTCGGAAATGCTGCTGTGGACATCAGCGCCGGCTGAGACCGCCACTCCTTTGAGATTCGGCAGGTGTGTGAATACCGCATACAGTATTATGAAGATGTGGGTAATAAGAAAGGCGAGAAATATCGGCACCAATGGCAGCACCGATTCCTTTACCCCTCTCATATTCAGCAGCGTCAAAACCACCACGACGCCCGCCGCGAAGGTAAGCCGATATGACTGCCATTCCAGGGGAAGCAAACTGCATAGCGCATCGGCGCCGCTGGCGATTGAGACGGCGATTGTAAGCACGTAGTCGATTAGCAGCGCACAGCCGGAGAGCATCCCCAGCCCCGGAGATAATAATTTGCTGGCGACAAGATACCCGCCGCCGCCGGTGGGGAAAAGCTCGACTATTTGCGAGTAACTTGTGCTGATAACGAAAATCGTCAGGGCCGAAGCAATCGCCACGAAAACTGCCAGATACGGGTGATGACCCAGAGTCAGAAACGCCTCCTGAGGACCATAGCAGGAAGACGACATCCCGTCGGCGCCCAGCCCCACCCAGGCGAAAAACGCCACCAGCGAAAGCGTGTGGAAAATCCGCGTATCCCGCGGGCTGCGGGACTTGCCTATTACCAGATTTTTCAGTCTCTGCTGTATAGTCGGTTCTGGCTGCATTCAAACCTCGTTTTTCTGACATTCTGTTGAGAGCCGCAAGCCGGCCCAACGGCAGGACGGCAAACTGCCAACAAACGATGACCATAAAAGTCCGTAAGTATAACCGATTTCGCCGGCAATTCCAGTCAGGAACACAATAACGATAAACGCCGAAAAAGTCGTCAACAGTGTTGCTAAACCCGCCATTCGGCAATATCCTATTACCGGAATACTTCGATTTCAGAGTTTGGCTATGCGCACAAGACGACTGGGTAATACAGATTTGGAATTGACCGTAGTTGGTTTAGGCACCTGGGCCATAGGCGGACCCTGGCAGTTCGGGTGGGGGCCTCAGGACGACAACGAAGCGGTCGCCGCAATACTCAAAGCTATTGACCTCGGCATAAACTGGATTGACACGGCCGCGATATACGGCTGCGGACATTCCGAAGAACTGCTCTGCATGGCGCTAAAGAAAACCAAAATCAGGCCCATCATCGCGACCAAATGCAGTTTGCTCTGGGATGATAAAAGAGAAAAAGTGAACTGCCTCAAGGCAGCCAGTATCCGTAAGGAATGTGAGGCCAGTTTGAAACGTCTCGGCATCGACGCGATTGACTTGTACCAAATCCACTGGCCCGACCCCGAGGAAGACATCGAAGAGGCCGGCGAGGAATTATCGCGGTTACAAAAGCAGGGCAAAATCAGATACATCGGCGTATCGAACTTCTCGATTGCCCAGCTTGACCGTATCCGCAAAGTCGCCGCTATGGCCTCCATTCAGCCGCCATACAGTATGATTCGGCGCGATATCGAAAAAGACCTGCTCGGCTACTGTGCAAAAAATCATATCGGCGTAGTAACATACAGCCCGATGCAGCGGGGACTGCTGACGGGTAAATTCAGCAAAAAACGATTAAGTGAGCTTGCGCCCGACGACCACCGGCTCAAAAGCGGCGATTACCAGGAGCCGGAATTTTCCGCGACGCTTGCGCTTGTAGATAAACTAAGACCAATCGCCGAGAGAAACAAAAGGACTTTGGCGCAACTTGCAATTGCCTGGGTCCTGCGCAGACCTGAAGTGACGGCGGCAATCGTCGGAGCACGAAAACCATCCCAAATCGCCGAAACCGCCCCCGCCGCCGACTGGATACTGAACAAAAACGACATTGCTGAAATCGAAAAATTACTCGCTGAACGCGAAAACAATTTAGCCGGGGCCAAATGAAAAGGATTGAAAATGGCAGATAACACAAGCATTTATACAAGTCCGCTGGTGGAAAGAAACGCGTCGAAGGAAATGGCACAAATTTTCGGCCCGCAGAAAAAATTCGGAACCTGGCGGCGAATATGGCTGGAACTGGCAAAAGCGCAAAGGAAACTCGGGCTAAAAATCACTCAGGCGCAAATCGCCGAAATGGCCAGACATCTGGACGACATAAATTTCAAGAAGGCGGCTGAATACGAAAAAAAGGTTCGTCACGACGCTATGGCCCATATTCACACCTTTGCCGAAGCAGCGCCAAAGGCAGCGCCGATTATTCATTTGGGCGCGACAAGCTGCGACATCACAGACAACGCTGATTTGATTATCATTCGCGACGCCCTGCAAATCACCGCGGGAAAAGTCGCAGCCGTAATAAATCTGCTGGCGCGATTCGCAAAAAAATATAAAGCGATGCCGACGCTGGGCTTTACGCACTATCAGCCCGCGCAACTGACCACCGTGGGCAAACGCGCGACGCTGTGGTGCTACGAATTCGCAATGGACCTCAAAGAAATCGAGCACCGCTTGGAGACACTGCCCTTCAGGGGCATCAAAGGCACCACGGGTACGCAGGCATCGTTCCTGGCGTTATTCGACGGCAACCACAGCAAGGTAGCGCGATTGGACAAAATGGTCGCAGCGGCCTTCGGCTTCAAACAGACCTGCGCCGTCACGGGCCAGACCTATCAGCGAAAAATCGATACACTGGCAATAAACGCACTTGCCTCAATCGCGCAGTCGGCCCAGAAGCTTTGCACCGACCTGCGTTTATTGGCGAACCTCAAGGAAGTCGAAGAGCCATTCGAGAAATCACAGGTGGGTTCATCTGCGATGGCTTACAAGCGAAACCCGATGCGATGCGAAAGGGTTACGGCATTATCAAGGTTCGTCCTGTCATTAGCGACAAGTCCGGCTATGACCGCCTCGCAGCAATGGTTTGAACGCACATTGGACGATTCCGCCAACCGACGGCTCGTTATCCCGGAGGCATTTTTGGCGGTTGACGGAATCCTCGAAATACTGACCAACGTGCTGGACGACTTAGTTGTTTACCCCAGGGTAATCGCTTCGCACGTCTCGGCGGAGCTGCCCTTTATGGCAACTGAAAATATCCTGATGGCGGCGGTAAAAGCGGGAGGCCACAGACAAGCCATCCACGAAAAAATCAGGCAACACTCTCACGAAGCCGCGGCACAGGTGAAACAGCTTGGCGAACCAAATGACCTGATTGGCCGATTGAAATCTGACCCCGCATTCGCGAAAGTCGATTTTGAAAAAGTATTGAACCCCAAAGATTACACCGGCCGGGCAACGCAGCAGGTCGATGAATTCATAAAACAGGTCGTCTCGCCTGTCACGAGAAAATACCGAAACCAGTTAAATAGAAAAGTTGATTTGCACGTCTAAAAGGCATAGGCCGATAACAACAGATTTTCTTTGACATATTCGCGGCGGGGGTTTTAGAATGGGCGTGCTGCCGGCGAGCGCAACAGCGAAGAGTAAACTGGAATTTGGGGCTGGCGTCCCGATTTGTCGAAAGCGAGGTGGGATTAACGGTGAGATGTCCCTTCTGCAAAGAAGAGCAGGACAAAGTAATTGACTCGCGTTCCAGCGACGGCGGGCGGATAATCAGACGCAGGCGTCAGTGCCTGGCGTGCGGCAAGCGGTTCACCACCTACGAGAAAACCAGCGAGAGCTTCAAGATGTACGTGATAAAGAAAGACAACTCTCGCGTTCCATACGACAGGGAAAAGATTATCTCGGGTATTCAGAAGGCATGTTACAAGAGGCCGGTCTCCGCCGAGCTGATTCGCCAGATTGCCGACAAGACGGAGGAGGACATATTCCGGAATTTCGACAAGGAAGTGACCAGCGCTTTCATCGGTGAAAGCGTTATAAAGCACCTGCGGGAAGTCGATAACGTGGCGTATATCCGTTTTGCGAGCGTATATCACGATTTCAAGGACGCAGGAGAGCTGATACAAGAGGTAAGTCAGGTTATATCACAGTCCGACTTTGCGGGGCAGCCGAAACTTTTCGAGTAGGCGGCGGGGCCGGACATTATTGCAGGGAAGCGAAAAATGACGGGGAGGACGCTGAAACTGGCAGTCGTCAAGGCCGACGGTACGACGGAGGAGTATTTTCATACCAAGGTCATGGGCACAATCGCCAACGCCCTCAGTGCGGCGGGTCAGTCCGACGTCGCAGCAGCAGAGGAGCTTGCGGAGGCGGTGACGTTTTTCCTTTATCGCACAGGTGTTCATCGCAGCATTGGCGCTAACGAGATATTTTCGGTAATCAAGACGGTCCTTGCCAGCACGGGTTATGAAGGGGCGGCGGTTGCTCTGAGCGAGCATCACTTCGAGCGCAACTTAAGCCGATGCCGCGTCGAGGTCGTGGGAGAAAAATTGCACGAATCGACGGGCGCCGGCGGATTTTGCGGAGACGGCGAACAGCAAACCAGAAGCAGGTGGAATAAATCCCGGATTGTCGAGGACCTGGTTGGCAAACACGGATTGCCTCGCCAGACCGCCAGAGTCATCGCCTCAATGGTTGAGGAAAAGGTTTTCAATATGGGTCTGCCGGTTATGCCGGCAAGCTTAGTCAAGCAATTAGTCCTGAACGACACAGCCGCGGTCGTCCGCGCACAGCAGCAGTTGCAGACCGTATGACGGCGGCCAAGAAAACTCTTGCGGAATCCCTCAATAGTTGTTAGCTTACCCGTCGGGTAATCCTTAAAAGAGCGGCTAATATAACCAGTATTTTTTGGAAAGGAGCTGAAATATGAGCAAAAGTCAAATCCGCACGCTGATGTGTGTATTGTGCCTGACAGCCCTGTGCGCAATCATAGTGGGATGTGAAAGCCAGGCGACCTGCCCCACCAAGGCAAAGGCGGCTGCAAAGGAGCCGAATGCGACTTGCGAAAAGGCAAAGGCAACAACCGAGAAGCCCAAAGAGGCCGTAGCGAAGACAAAAGAATCGGCCGGCGAAAAAGGCGCAACGATGGGCCCATATAATCTTACGGCCAACTGGACGGATGACCAGGGCTTTATCAACAGCTGGATTATCGTGGGACCGTTCCCCAATCCCGGCACGCGGCCCGACTGTAACGGCTTCAACGTCGATTATCTGAAAAATTACGGCAGCGAGCTTAATATCGTGCCGACAAATGGCATGGAAATAAAGAAGGACGACGGCACGGTCGTCAAATGGGAGCAGTATAAGGCAACCGCCACAGATATCAGCTTCTTCGACGTTCCGCATCTCAAACTGGAGCCGCAGCAGACGAATGTCCTTTGCTATGCTGCCTGCTGGCTCGATTGCGACGCCGACAATGGACCAGGAAACCTGGAAGGTCAAATTAAACAAAGGCAAGAACCTCATCCTGCTCAAGGTGACACAGGACTGGGGCGATTATCAGTTTACACTTCGCGTGGTTGGCGCCGACGCCAAGGCAGTGCCCGGCATCACGGTTTGGAACTAAATATACGATTGACTGAATACCCCGCCAGCCGGTTCGCAAAGCCGACTGGCGGGTTCTTTTTTGCCTCCCGCAATTTCACACGACAAGCCGCAGACAATCGGTTAAAATATCGCCCGTTATGCAGTTAATTGTAAGAAAATCCCGGCTCAAAGGTGCGGTCACTATCCCCGCGTCGAAATCGCACACGATTCGCGCCGTGGCCATCGCGTCGCTGGCCAAAGGCGCCAGCATCATTCACAGTCCGCTTGTCTCGGGAGACACACTATCGGCGGTGAGCTGCTACCGCGCCTTAGGCGCTAAGATAGACACATCAGACAACAAACGCTGGAAGGTCATCGGCACAGGCGGGTCAGTTCGCGCACCGAAGGAGACAATAGACGTGGGCAATTCGGGCACCACACTTCGCGTGGCGATGGGTTCGGCGGGGTTGTCCGCGGCGGGACAAACCACCACCTTTACAGGCGACGAGCAAATTCAGTCAAGGCCGATAGGACCTTTGATGCAGTCGCTGGAGGAACTGGGCGCCAAATGCGTCAGCATTAAAAACAACGGCAAGGCCCCCGTGACTGTGACGGGCCGGCTAAGAGGCGGCAAAACATCCATATCGGCGTTCAGCAGCCAGTATCTTTCGTCGCTGCTTTTATGCACGCCGCTGGCGGATAAAGACAGCGTTATCGACGTTAAGCTGCTTAATGAGCCGGGCTACGTTCAAATGACGCTGGACTGGCTCAATGAGCAATCAATAAAATACGAAAATGACAATCTGCGACATTTAAAAATCAAAGGCGGGCAAAAATACAGACCATTTGATAAAGTGATACCGGCTGATTTTTCAAGCGCGACGTTCTTTTTGTGCGCGGCGGCGCTGGCGGGCGACGAGGTATCGCTATACGGTCTGGACTTTTCGGACAGTCAGCCGGACAAGGCCGTGGTAGAATATCTCAAGGCAATGGGTGCCGATATAAAAATTGAGAAAAAAAAGGTGACGGTAAAAGCGGCGACGCTTAAAGGTATTGATATAGATATGAACGCAACGCCTGATGCGCTTCCGGCCATTGCCGTTGTGGGCGCTTTTGCCGAAGGGCAGACGCGCCTCTCTAACGTCCCTCAGGCCAGAGTCAAGGAGACCGACCGCATTAAATGTATGGCCGAAGAGCTTAAAAAACTCGGCGCAGACGTCTCGGAGCTGGCGGACGGCCTAGTAATAAACGGCAGCAAATTAAAAGCAACCTCGCTCGACGGCAGAGGCGACCATCGAATCGTGATGGCGTTGTCGCTGGCCGGTATGATGCTCGATGGCCTTTGTGTCATCGACACCGCCGAGGCGATGAACGTCACTTTTCCTGAATACGCAGAGCTGATGACAGGCATAGGCGCTTGTTTTGAGCTAAGATAAGGAGAGATAAAAATGATTGGCTGTCACATCGGGAGAATGTTTCAGGTGACGGTAGCGGGCGGCTCATATCAGGAGGGCCTGACGGCCGTCCTGCAGGGCCATCCGCCCGGAATGCCGTTGACGGAGCAGGAAATATACGGTGACCTGCTTTTGCGCAAGCCCGGGACCGACGAGCTTTCCAGTCCGCGCAAGGAGCCGGACCTGCCCATTATCTATTCGGGGCTTAACGCCGCTGATACAATCGAAGGCGCAGGCAACGCCAACCACACCAACGGGACGCCGCTGACAATTCTGATACCGAACCTCGACCGTCACTTTACGCACGTAAAACAGTATCAGGACACCAATCGCACGCCTCGGCCCGGTCACGCTTCGTGGGCGTCGTTCGTCAAATACGGCCCCGACGACGACTCAATCGGCGCTGGCATTTTCAGCGGGCGATATACCTCGACGATTGTCGCAGCGGGCTGCGTGGCAAAGAAGGTGCTCAAAAAGTGCGGCATCGAGGTCTTCGCCTACATCAAGGAAATCGCCGGCGTGCGCTGCCCGGACATCGACCACAACAAGGCGCTCACATACACCAATAACTACAAAAAAATGAGACGTGACATAGACCCCTTCTACCAGGAAATTTACGTCAAGGGGCGAGTCGCAATGGATATGCGATTCCTGGAAAAGGCAGCCGTATTTGCGCAGATAGAAAAGGAAATCGACGCCATCCGCGACAAGGCCCCCAAGACAAACGCCAAAGAAATCAAAAGCAAATACGGCGTTCATCACGTTGTAAATGCCCCCGACATCGACGCCGCCCAGGCGATGATGGAGGCCTGCAACAAGATATCGGCTGGCGGCGATTCGGCGGGCGGCTTGGTCGAGGTGGTTGCGCTCGGCGTTCCCACGGGATTAGGCGAGCCGGTCTTTTACAAGTTGGACGCAGAATTAGGCAGGATGCTGGGCATAGGCGCGGTCAAGGCGGTCGAGGTCGGGGCAGGCCTGAACGTCAAAAATATGACGGGCAGTCAGGACAACGACCAGATGCGGGCAAAAGACGGCAAGGTTGTGTTCGACTCGAATAACGCGGGCGGCATCACGGGAGGCCTGTCTTCGGGCCAGCCGATTGTTGTGCGCCTTGCCGTCAAGCCGACGCCGACAATCGCCAAGCCCCAGCACACAATCGACAAGTACACTCTCGAAAATAAGCAATTAGCGGCGATAACGAGGCGGGACCCGACGATAACGGCAAGGATTTGGCCGGTCGCGGAAAATTACACGGCCATTGTTCTGCTGGACCACCTGCTGGCACACTACGGCTACCAGCGGCTCAAAGACATATACGCACGATAAAAAGCATCAACAAAAAGGCCCCGGTTTTCGCCGGGGCCTTTTTTATCTTATGCAATCAATCCGTTTTCATTACTATGGACCAATCGTGTGTACGGTGGAGCAAATCTGGTTCATCGCTGCATCGTATGCACACACCTGCCACCTCAGTGTCCTGCCCGTGCCGAAATTCCGGTTGACGTACACATCATACACAATAAAGTTGCCGGTGAGGGTGCCGACAGCGGTAGTGGCGGTCAGGCGCCAATGCTGCGCCAAACTGCCTGCGGCGGTTACCTGGCCTATGATGATTGGACGGTACGTCATAGGAATTTTGCTTTCACTGCTCAGGGAGCTGTCATCGAGGCAGATAAAGCGGATTTCAACAGGTCCTGTGGTTGGTCCGCTGCTATTATAATCAACGATGCCTGTGACATCGACTATTACCTTATGCCACCAGGGCAGGTTCGCATCGGTCATCACAATGAACTGGCCGCTGTAAGTATTCGCATCGGGGCCGGCCAGATTGTTTGTCGAGCCCGACGGCGGCACAACGATTGTGGGCGCCGGCGATGGCGCGTTGGTGTCTCCGAAGCGACTCAGGCAGACGTTCGGTTCCGACCAGGCGGTGGTGTTGCTATACAGGTCCTTTGCTCTTACCTTGAAGCAGTGTTGAATGTTCGGGTCAAGACCCGTGGCCACATAGCAGGGGTCGCTCTGCCAATCGCTGGTTACGCCGTTGGTGTCCGCAAACTGGTAATAAACCACACCGCTGGCGTCTGTGGCGGTCGTGGCGACCATTGCCGCCGACGTAGAGGAAACAGCATACGGTATAACGGACCAGGTCATAGGATTGGGGGTCGGGGCAGTGGTGTCGTTGCTGATTACCGCATATTTTATGTTGGACCATTCCGTCTCGTTGTTAGCATCTTTATCTCGTGTCTTTACTCTGTAGCCATACGTAACGCCGGCCGTGAGGCTAACATCGGTGTAATTGGGGTCGCTGCGCCAGCCGCTGTCGTGGCAGCCGCCGCTTACGCAGTCGAAATAATATTCCACAGGCAGACCCCACAGGATATCATTGGCGTCCACGGCTCTCATTTGTATTGAGCTTGGCCAGATACCGTGCGGTTCAACCGCCCACTGGCTCGGATTGGGCAGCGGCGCATCGGTGTCCGCTACCAGCCAGCAATCGGTGACAACAACCAAATCTTCCAGCCCGACATGGTTATCAAACGTCAGGTCCGCGCCGCCGCACCATCCATTGGAGGCATTGCAGTCCGTTTCCAGCCAGGCGTCTGCGACTCGTGCGAAGTCCAGGAAATTGATAATGCCGTCTTTCCACAGGTCGGCGAACCTGCAGGGCTGTTCCGCCGGATAGTGATACCCCATATCCACGATGGACCGGTCGGGCACGCCATCTGTGCGGGTCGTGTACATCGACAGGCCAACAATACTGGCAAGAGCGCTGCCGGCATCAACGCAGGGGCTGTTTTGGGATTGCCCGGCGAGTGTCTGCTGGAGGTGGAAATCGCCCCCTATCTGGTTGATAAACAGCGGGTCGGTATTGATACTGCAGGGGTCCCAACTGAGCGAGCAGGTGGCGCCAACGTGCGCGCCGGCCTGGCCGTCTTGAACGTCACTATGGGAGACGCTGACGGCGCCGCACCGCGGGTCAAGCTCAAAGCCGGTTTCGACGGCAATTTCATGGCCAAACGCGGCGGAATCATCCCAGAAGATACTGTCAATAACACTGGTATTTGCGTTATAGGAGCAATACAATCCGCCGCCGAACCCCGTATTGCCCGGTTCGCCGAAAGTTGCGGTGGCGAGGTTATTATAGAAAGTGCAGTTTTCAACGCTGGCAAATGCGTTCCAGTTGACGGAGAGAGCGCCTCCGTCACGGCCTGCCTCGTTGTCCACGAAGAGACAGTTTTTAACTCTTGTCACGTCGGAAACCGGCCCATAAACATATATTCCGCCGCCTGATGCACCTGTCACGTTTGCGTTCAGGAAGCAATCGACAATATCGACGTTCGCTGTTGTGACGAAGATTCCGCCTCCCTGGCCTATAACCTCATTGACATCACCGGGAGCAACGCCCGCAAAATTGTCATATAAGGTGCAGCCCTTGATTGAGCCGGCGATGTCCATTCCATAGATACCGCCGCCGACGTATGCGATATTGCGTGATACGTTGCTGTCGCGAATTTCCGGCGTACCTCCGGAGCAGAATATACCGCCGCCGACCGCCGCGATATTGTTGGTAATATTGCAGTTTTCAAACTGGATATTCGCAGTATCTTCAAAGGCGACGCCGCCGCCGTGCCCCAGATAGGGGTCGGTGTGGCGTGTGGCATCGGGCTTGGGTGCGATGTTGCCTGTGATGTTGCAGTCAGTAAACATGACTGTCGAATTTGCACCGCAGTACACGCCGCCGCCGTAGCTCGGTATCCGGTAAGCGATGACGGGTTCAGGTATGACAAACGACCTCGTGCCGCCGATGCCGCTCATACCGCCGAGAGCCCTGTTATTGGTGATGCTACAGGCAATGAAGGTGGCATTGGAGTTGCTGTCGCAGAACACGCCGCCGCCGTAGCCGCTGTAGAACCTGTAATCGCCCACATACGGCTGGCCGTTAGAATTTCTAAGCTCCCACCAGGGAATAGCGGGATTGGGATAGTTAGCGAAAGGATTGCTATACAAGCCGCCATAATTGGCATCCTGATAACCCGGCGTGTCGTATGTGCCGAACGAATTGCCGCCATTACTTCCGTTGCCGCCGATGACCGAGCAGTTGGTGATGGTGGTGTTTATAATAGTCGGGTTTGCGAAAGGTGCGATATATATACCGCCGCCTCTTGCCCAACCACCCCAGCCGCCACGACCTCCAGGATGAGTAGCATCAGCATTGCCTGCGGTGCCGGCGTTACCACCTGTGATATTGGTATCTCTGATGATACAGTTCCGGATTGTCGGGCTGGCCAATGACTGAATGTAGACGGCACCACCTTCCAGACCGTTGCCATCAGGACCGTTTTGACCGCTCTGTGTTGCGTTCGGGGCAGGTATTCTAAAGTACGTGCCGCCTATCACTGTAATACCATTAAAAACAGTATTTTTAGTCGCGCCAGCGCCGAAAACAATCGCAATATCAGCGTATCCAGAGGCGTCGATAATCGTCGATGCAACCACACAGGGGTCGTCGGGATTGGTGCTCGTTACTGTGATTTCCTTGTCGACTACAATCACACTGTTATGATAGACGCCGCTGGCCACACTAACGGTGTCGCCCTTGCGTGCCGCCCCAATGGCCGCCTGAATTGTTGTGTAGGTCCCCGGCACAGTCAGCATCTGCGGCACATCAAACTCGACGGTGACGGTCTTGTCGTCATTCATAGTAACCGTGTTGGTCGAGGCGTATTGGTCATTATTAGCATCAGTGCCGGTCCACTGTTTAACCCGATAACCCGCGTCGGGATGGGCGGTAAGAGTAACCACTGCGCCGCGAGGATAAGTCCCGGTAGTGGGCGATACAGTGCCGTGGCCGCCAATTACCCCAGCCGTCAGGTAAAACTGGTTTCTTATATAGGTGACAGTGACCGTCCTGGCCCTGTCCATAAACACGGTGTTCTGCGTGCTTGTAAGCGCATCATTGTCCGTCCCGCTCCAGCTAACGACGTAGCCGCTCGGCGGACTGCTTACTCTCAGGTTAACCACAGAATACCAGTTGAACTGGCCGCTGCCGGGATTCGGGTCAACAATCGCGGGCTGATGATTGGCATCAAGCCCGGCAACCGAAATTGTCGTAAAGTTCAGATCATACTTTTGAGCAGCCGACGGCAGATAGTGATAACCTATATCAACGATACCGCTATCTGTATTGCCGTCCGTCCGCGTAGTGTAACCATTCATATCGAGAACGCTCGCGCTATCGCTGCCGGTGTCCACGCATGGGCTGTTAACATCCTGGCCCGCAGCAATCTGGCAGAGATAATAACTGGCAACGAAGCAGGGGTCGGCATTGATGTTGTGATTGCCGGGCAGCCAGCTATATGTGAGCGAATTCCAGTCGAGTGTGCTATTGACGTCAACAAATATCGGCGAAGGTATCTGCGAGAGCAGGTTAATTGCCTGCATGATGGCTCCCACCACTTCATTGGCGTCTGTGGCCTCAATCAGCGTGCCGCCGGTTCCGACGGCTATAGACCTGAAGGCACTCGTCACATCAGAGGCGCCGCCGATAGCGACGGGGATGACGTGCACAGGGTTGTTGCTGTCCGCAGCATCAGTAATATCTTTGAGTACGTAATTGGTAAACGGCTCAGGGCTATGCGGCGGGGCATCACCCATAAGCAGAATCACCCGCAGCACACGCCTGCCCGGCCGCCAATTGCCCAGTCCGGGCGAATTGGGGTCGATAAATCTTGCCTGGCCGTTGGCCGTTAATCTTGCCGCAAGCAAGTTAGCGTCGATGCAGTGCATCAGGGCTGTATAAACCGCCTCAGGATAATCTCCACCGCCACTGGCTGCCAGCGGCTGGAGACCATTAATAATAGCGTTGGAATCCGTCGTGAATTGCACGTCATCTCTATAAGGCCAATCACCCGGCGAACCATAGGCATTGGTGTCATTCGGGTCATAGTAGTCACGATAATCAACCAGACCGATCCTGTGATTCGGGAATTTGTCGGCAATCGCATTCGTTATTTGTCTGGCTGCCGCTTGCACCGCGGCAATATCGTCGCCCATACTGCCGGTTGTATCGATACAGAATGCAAGGTCCAGCGCATCGACCGTGCTGTTAAAGGCGTTCGGGTCGTTGGCGTCCTGGACATCGCTGTAGGACACCTGCACCGTGGCCGGGATATTATCGTATGGTGCGCCGGAGCTTACGGCAATCTGACTGCCTGTCGCGCCGATACCGGCCTTGTTGTCCCAGATAATGGTGTTGAGCACATTAGCGTTACTTCCGTAGGAACTCGACAATCCGCCGCCCAAAGTGCCGACAACGTTGTTAACAATTGTGCAGTTGACGATATTGGAATCGCTGTACCAGTTGGCAGAGATGCCGCCGCCGTCGCGGTCCGCCCGGTTGTTGGTGAACAGGCCGTTCTTAATCAGCAACGGAGTGGCCGTAGGTCCGCTGGCATACACGCCGCCGCCGGAGGTGTCGGCCACGTTTTCCGTAAAGAAGCAATCAACAATGTTGACATCCATAGCCGCACTGTAGATACCGCCGCCCTCACCAACGGCGTTGACGTCAATGTCATTCGGCGAGACGCCGGCAAAGTTATATGAGAAGATGCAGTTCTGGATTAAGCCGTCGCTCTCGGTGCCGTAGATGCCGCCGCCGACGTAAGCGGTGTTACCCGATATATTGCTGTCCTGCACCTGCGGTGCGCCGCCTGTCCAATACATACCGCCGCCAACCGCCGCGTTATTGTCGGTTATATTGCAGTTTTCAAAACTGATATACGCGGTGCTGTCGAAGGCAATACCGCCGCCGTACCCAAGGTATGGGTCGGTATGATACGTTTCATCCGGCCTGGGGGCCGTGTTGCCCATAATGTTGCAATCGGTGAAAGTAACAGAGGAATATCCGGCGCAAAAGACGCCGCCGCCATAGCTTGGTATCCGATACGCAAAAACCGGGTCAGGTCTGGTAACCGGCCTGGTGCCGCCGATACCGCTCATACCGCCGACAGCGAGGTTATTAGTAATATTACAGGTGATAAAGGTCGCTGAACTGTAGTAGCTGCAGAACACTCCGCCGCCGAGCCCGCTGTAGTATGGGTAGTCGGCGAAATACGACTGACCACTGGAATTTATCAGGCTCCGCCACGGGAATGTGGAATCGTTGCTCCACGAGCCGCCATGGTTGGCATCCTGGTAATCCGGCGCGCCATACGCTGTCCCGGAGGAGTTTCCTCCGTTACCGGCATTACCGCCTCCGGCAATGCAGTTGGTAACCGTGCACTTGATAAATGTCGGGTTCGCATAGGAATCGACGAATACGCCGCCGCCATAGCTTAAGCCGGCCCAGCCGCCTCGACCGGCAGGATGGGTAGCATCGGCATTGGCGCCATTGCTGGCATTGCCGCCTGTAATGTTGGTATCTCTGATAACGCAATTCTTGATTGTCGGGCTTGAACCGTTAGCGATATACACGGCACCGCCTGCGATGAAGTAGCCATCATTACCGTTCTGTCCTGCCACGGTAACGGCTATGGCATCCACCGGGTTATACGTGCCACCGGTAATCGTGAAGCCGTCTAATACAGTTTTGCCAGTGGCGCCGGTGGTGAAAAGAACCGCAATATCAGTGTATCCCGAAGAATTAATTATGGTCGATGCAACCACACAGGGGTCATCCGGGTTGGTGCTTGTCACGGTAATTTCTTTGTCCATGATAATCCTGCCGCCGTGATAAACACCGCTTGCCACCTTGACTATATCGCCCGGCTTGGCCGCTCCTATTGCCGCCTGAATGTTAGTATAGTCGCCTGGAACGGTCAGCACCTGCGACTTACCGAACTCGACTGTAACATACTCGTCGCCAGTCATAGTAATGGTGTTGGTCGGTGCGACTGAATTATCATCATCGGTGCCGGTCCATTTTTGAACCCGATAACCCGCAGCCGTGCAGGGATCGGCGGTAAGAGTAACCACTGTGCCGCGACTGTAAGTGCCGCTTGTCGGCGTAACAGTGCCGCCGGAACCGCTTACCGCAACCGTCAGCGAATACATCTGAGGCGTAAACAGCGGATGGTGGTAACCCATATCCACATTAGCATCATCCACCACGCTATCAGTGCGGGTCGTGTACTGTGCAAGACCCAGGATGCTGGCAAGATCGCTGCCGGCATCCACACACGGGCTGTTCGCATCCTGACCGGCGGCTACCTGACTAAGGAAGAAATCGGCGACAAACAGAGGGTCCGCGTTTTTGTTACTCAGTGCCCACGTCAGAGTCGTCCCCGGCGTCATCGCAACGCCGACATTGCCGTCTTTGACGTCACTGTAACTGACGTTTACTCCCGCAGGGGAATCCTGCGTTCCAATTGCAATCTGATTACCATCAAAGGCAGTGTTATCCCAGAGAATGCTATTAATGATATCAACATAGCTCTCATAGGCCGCATAGACGCCGCCGCCCTGGCCGACACCTGAAGCGGTATTATCCGCGACAGTGCAGTTTGAAACCGTCAACTGCGCAAAGTCGGTTGCGGAAACCCCACCGCCAACTCCGATAGTATTATTATCAACAATGAGGCAGTTTTTGAGTATTGCCGGGCCTTCGCCGCCGAAATAGGCGCCGCCGCCCATTCCTTCGGCGTCGTTGCCGATGATAGTGGTATCAACAATATTAGATATAACCGACCATAAATGAAGTCCGCCACCTATGCCGATGACATTCGGGTCATTCGCATCGTCAGGGGCTACATTGTCTAAGAACTGGCAGCCCTGTATTGACATCGGTCCATCCTGGCCGAACATACCGCCGCCCTGATAGGCCCTGTTGGAGACAAACTCGGTGTTGCTGACCGTAAGATTTGCCTGCGCACCGAACAATCCACCACCCACAGAGGCCCTGTTGCCGCTGAAATTGCAATCTATGAACGTAACAGCGGCAGTATCTTCCGCACATACACCGCCGCCGTGACCGAGATACGGCGTGAGACGGTAGTGATTGCACGGGTCATAATTTTGCGGAATATAACCAGTAAGAGTGCTATTAGTTCCCAGCGCGGTCCGATGGTCAAAAGTCGGGTCAGATGCCGTATTGTTGTTTATTACACATCCATTGAATATAACATTCGACTCAGCGGCGATATACACACCGCCTCCAAAGGCCGGTATCTCATACTTTGTGGGGAAAGGCTCAGGCCGGTCAGGTCCATTGCCACCAAACTGGTTTCCACCCAGGCCGCTAAACCCGCCCTGAGCAAGGTTGCCGCTGATTTCGCAGTTGGTAAACGTTACGTTACTACTTTTGTTGACGAATACACCGCCTCCGTAGCCGCTGTACCATCGGTAGTCGCCGATATAACCATAATGAAACTCCCAATAATCATCAATCCAGCCATAATTTTCGACTACCCTGATCGTCATATTATTATAAGAAATATAAGGCGCCATATCAGTCCATCGCTGCCATAAATCGCCCTGAACCCATTCCTGGCTTAGGTCACGCGGGTCATAGTTCCACCATTCCGCCCTGCTGAAATTACCGCCGTAGTTGGCATGACCGCCGGGTGCTGCATAGTTGCCGCCATTTCCGCCGAAGCCGCCTACCACCCGGTTGTTTAGTATCCGGCAGTTAATGAATTGCGGATAACTCAGTTCGCTGCAATAAACTGCGCCGCCTCTTGCCCAGCCGCCCCAGCCGCCGCGACCGGCATTATGCGACACGTTCGCATTGGCGCCATTGCCGCCGAAGCCGCCAAGAACTGAATTATCCCTGATGACACAGTTCTTAATAATGGGTCCTGCCTGCGGACCTATCCAGATAGCCCCGCCTCCCAGGCCGAGGCCATCTCCTCCGTTCTCGCCTGGATTAGCGCCATTGTCTCCTGTAACGGTGTACCAACGTGAGTTCCTGATGGTAAAGCCATTAAGAACAGCGCCAGAGTTGGTCCCTAACGGGAACATAATAGCCGCGAGCCCGTGCCCATTAGAGTCAATAATCGTCTGCGCAACCCAATTGGGGTCGTCCGGGCTCAGCGACCGAACCTCCACGGACTTGGTAAACTGAAGCTCGGGCCCGTAATAAATGCCCGGATACACGACAATAATGTCGCCGTCGTTGGCATCGTGCATAGCGTCGGCAATGTTGGCGTAGTACCCGTCGCCGCCGCCAACCGCGACTATGAAGGTCTGGGGCTGTCTGAACTCAACGGTAACAAACCTGTCGGTGTTCATCACGACCTTGTTGGTCGTGGTTACTTCCGAGTCATCATCGGTTCCGGCCCAATCCTTTATAACCCAGCCAGATTGCGGTGTGGCTGTAACAGTCACAACCGTCCCGGCCAGGTAGTTCCCATCGGATAAAGGTAAAGGTGATTGCGAAATCGTCCCTTGTCCCGCAATGATGCTGGTTGTCAGTTGGAACCTCGGCACATCGCTGGTCTTGCTGAAATGATAACCTATATCAACCTGACCAGTGTCACCAACATCGTCCGTTCGGGTCGTCCGTGTATTAAGACCAAGACTCGAAGCAGAAGCGCTGCCGCTGTCTACCGCGGGACTGTTAACGCCCTGACCTGCAGCGATTTGACTGAGGTAATAATCGCCAAGCGTGCCCGTTACAAACAGGGGATTGCCCACTGTGTTATGGGAACCATTTGGAATACTGCCGATATTTGCGTCTGAATATACAAGTTTTGTGCCCGAATCGTAGTAATGGCCATTGGGGTTATTGAAGAACAGACAGTATGTCGCAATTGCATTACCGCCGGCGTCTTCTTCGTGTATCGCGTGATTATTGCTCTTTTGAATTATGCAGTTCTGAATATTGGGCTCCGAAGCCCAGTCCGTAAATATAGCACCGCCAAAATCCCCCGCCGAGTTTTCGCTGAACGTGCAGTTCTGTATCTGTGGTTCCACGTACATAGCGCAGTTAATTGCCCCGCCGTCGAAACTCGCCGAGTTGCCCGTAAAGAGACAGTTCTTGACTGTATGGATATCGATTAAGTCGGAAGCTCCATCAATATCAATGGCACCACCCGAGCCGAAGGAGCCACCGGCTGAGTTGTCGGAAAACTCGCAGTTCTCGATGCTCGCCTCCGTGTAACGACAGCTGATACCACCACCGTTACCTTGAGCCGCCCGGTTTCCGCTTAGCACGCTGTCGTTGATATCGACTGTGCCCATCCCAAGGTCGAGCGCGCCTCCTATCTCTGCTTTATTGTCAATGAAAAAGCAGTTATTTAGCGTTCCGGTGAATGCCTCCGAAGACAAGGCACCTCCCCATTTGCTCTCATTACCCACGAAGCTGCAATTGTTTATGTCTATCAGCAGGGTCGAACCGGTGTAAACGTCTATCGCACCGCCAAAACCCGTGAAGAGGTCGTCGTTACCGTCCGCGATGTTGCCCGAGAACGCGCAGTCGGAGATATTCACATCGCTTAAGCTCTCAATTGCGCCGCCACCAATCTTAGCCCTGTTGCCGCCAAAATTGGCGTTGCTGATATTTACAGTGCAAAGCGCGTCAATGTAAATAGCCCCGCCCATACCGTAGTCATAAGACGGCGGAGACCCGTACGGAGGCCCGTAGTAGAGCTCAGAGCCCGAATGAGGGTCGGTGTTGCCCTGAAACGTACTCTTGCGACCGGGCTGTCCCTGAGATACGGCATAATTGTTATTGATATTTATATTACAGGAGCCGAGCACTCCGCAATTTAGTGCGCCGCCCATATTATTCAGAAAATCGCAGGTATTGATTGTTACATCGCTTGACCCCGCACAAAACACGGCTCCGCCGACCGTGTAGCCCGCAATATCCTGCGCGGAACCCTCTGGGTAGGTCGGATAGCCGGCATACGCGTAATAGTTCGGGTCAAAGAAAAAGGCGTGGTAGGCCTTGTTATCGACGAACTCGCAGTTAGTGAAGTTCGCATCCGCGTTGGCAGCAAAGTACACCGCACCGCCGGCAATACTCGGTGAGTTAGAGGGAAACACAAAGCTTGGCGCACCCTTTGACGTCACTCGAGGGGTAACTACGTTACCGAAACCGCGTTCACCACCAGTGCCACGCGGGCCCGTCTTGGCGATGTCGTCCTCGAAGTTACAATCCTTAATCACGGGGTTGCAATTGGCCGCGGCGTAAATTGCGCCGCCGATTCCGCCGCCAACGCTTAGACCCGCATCGCCGCCGCTGCTTTCGTTGCCACCGGTATAAGGATTGGCTGGATCCGTGGTTGCAGCGTTTCCGCCCTTTCCTCCGTTACCGCCGCGACCTCCCTGAGCCGAGTTGTTTCTGAAGATGCAGCCGCTTATCAAGGGGTTGCTGCCGCTGCCTGTGCACGCAATGGCACCACCATAACCGTTACCGAAACCATAGCCGCCGTTGCCAGCCCACTGGCCCCCAGTATTATTCTTGAGAGTCGCAGTAGGCAACAACGAGTGAGCATCTGGCCCCACCCAGTTGAAGTCCGCCCAGGTGTAATATGACCACGAGCCGTCCAAGCCATCCGCACCTTTGCCGCCGTGAGCCCCCGTAACCGTGCAGTCCTCAAACACACAGTATTGTATGGATGGAGAACTCCCTATACAGTATATTCCACCTCCGTACCCATTACCGCTGACGTCGCAGCCGTCAAACGCATGCGGCGGCAACGTACAGGGGTCAACACCCGCTGCAAGCTGATCAAGCGGCGGCATAGTCTGCCACGGTAAACCTGGCGAAGGCTCTTCTCGCCAAGCTTGACCAAAAAATCCGTACTGACCATCATCGCCCTTCGGGCCTCGCGCATAACCATTTTTGATTGTAAAACCGATTACCTTACTATTGGCCGTTTGGCCATTGTGAAAATAAAAAGCACGGTTCGCATCGCCACCGTCATCGGGGGCGCCGCCCGGCGCGCAGTCGATTATCGTTGAATTAATGATATCCCAGTTCGGATTAGCAGAATTGACCTGGCTTATCACCGTAATGTTTTTCGCCCCAAAGTCGAGGTTCACATTGCCTGGACCTGTATACGTCCCCGGGGCAACCACAACAACGTCCCCAGTGACGGCGGCGTTGATACCATCCTGTATAGTATGATACGTTCTCGAAGGAACAGGAATAGTTTTCGCAACAGCCAGATTCGGCAAAAAACTTGCTGCCAATAAGGCCACGAAACCAATTAGAATTTGACGCTTCATCTGTCAAAGCTCCTCACTATGTCGAGCCATTAATTTCCGGCTGCCCACGAGGTCCAGCCCTTACTCAAGTCCACATTCGTGAGAATTTGTTACACTTTTTTTGCGTTTTGGATAATCTTTCTGATGGATTTTTAAAGCTGGCTATCCATAGCCCCAATGGCCTTTGCGTCGGCCTCCTCCTGCAGAATGATTGTAGGTTTAACCAAAATCAGCAAAACTCTCTGGTCGGCAACCTTGCTGCGGTTGGTAAACGCCCTGCCAAGAATTGGAATTTTGCTGAGTATGGGCACACCAACTTCTTTCTCTGTCCCGCCGCTTTGCTTCAATCCGCCGAGCAGCAACGTCCCGCCGTCGGGCACGTTGACTCTTGTTCTCACCTCTGAGAGTTGAGTCTGGGGTGCGGTTACGTTGTATGTATAGTTGCCGCCGGCCTGGGTTGTTGTACTGGTGCCAGGCAGAATAGGTACCTCGACTGTGTAAGTGTCGAAACCGAGGAAATCATACAGTGTGGCAACAATATTAAGCAATACGTGCTTTTTGTCCGGAGTGATTGTTGGAGTTATGTTGAGCGTTGGGCCCGTTGGCACATAGTTAAAGTTTTGCTGGAACGTGGAACCGCCTGTGCCGAGGCCGCTTACGCCGCTTGTGCCGCTGGTGCTAATCGTAGGCAGCGTCGGATACATAATGGTGTGCCTCACCCTCAGGGTGGCAGATTCGCCGCTTAACACGGTGACCTTCGGCGCGACCAGCGATTCGGTGTCCTGATGCGCCTGGGTCGCCCTGATAAGGAAATTTGCCTCAAGGCCGTCGAGTACGCCGCCGAACTTGCCTCCAAAGAAGCCCATCAATGCTCCGCCAGGCATTGTCTGCGGATTACCTGGGGGGTAATTAGGCGGGAACTGAATTCCCTGGGTCTGGTCAGTGTAACCAAAACTGCCTGTGATACCGGTTGACTGAGGCGCCGCCATCTGGAAGGACTCCGTCTGCCACTGGGACGTGCCTAACGCTTTACCGAGATAGAGATTACCCCACATATCGAGGCCGATTTCTTCAAGGAAATTTTCGCCAACGACTAAAAATCTGGCCTCAATGGAGACCTGATGTCCAAGCGATTCGCGCATTCTCCTCAACAATTCTTTTATTTCACGATGATTCTCGGGTGTCTGGTAAACAACGAGTTTCTTGCTTTCATAGGCGGTAATGGTTCCTTCTCCGCCAGTATCCAACCAGGTCGTTGGGGCAATCGTGTCCTGAATGAGAGTAATGAGAGTTTGCATTCTCTGAATGGCCTCTTGACGGAGGCCCGCCATGTCGATGTCTGTCATTTGTTCTTGAAACTGTTCCTGGTAGGTTTGACCGCCACCACCAGCACCACCGCCGCCGCCGCCCATACCGCCCATACCACCACTGGTGCCGCCACCGCCACTGGTGCTGGTGGAACTGACATAAAATTCCGCCGGCCGACCTACCAGTATGGCGACGTCATAAACTTCGGTCTTCCATTTGGGCGGTAGTGCCTGCTGTGTCGCTATCTTAACTACACCGTCGTCAACGGTAGAATCAAGCTTGGTCAAACCGGCTGAGACGGACTGCAACAGAAGCTTCAACGCTGCCCGCAAACTGATGCCGGTTAAGGGGTCCATGTTTATCGCAGTCGTCTGGTCGATATTGGCGTTGTTATACAAATCACCCCAGTTTACTGATATTTTCAGAGGTGGTGAAACCGAGTTTTCGAGCAGCAGTATTGCTTCACGGAGAGGCATTACGGGAGACAGCCCCGGCAGGTCCACGATTTCATCGAGTTGTTTGTCGGTAATAGCATTGGCTGAGTCCTGGCCCGTTGCTTCTTCGCCTTCATGACGCATCGGCCTGACGCTAATATCTCGCCAGTTCTTTGGATAAACCATCTCGTCGGCATAAGGAATAGTCGCCTCCTCCGTATTTTTAAGTGTACCGACTCTTTCCTTGCCTTTTTCCTTTTCAACCTCAAGCTGTTTGCGGAAACTGACCGTATCCTCGAGCGTTTGCTTGAGTATAAGCGCCTCATTGTGCTGGGGGTCTATGGCAAGGAGCATGTCAAGTTGTCCGAGTGCCTCTTCATATCGTTGCTGCTTCTGGAAGTTGATAGCGTTCTGGAGCAAATCGGCGACTCTCTTTTCGCGGTCGGTCGTCATTTTATCCTTATATTCCTTCTGTGCCTGCTCGGCCTGTACGCGTTTGGCCTCTTCTTTTTGCTGTGCCTGTAGTTTTTGCCCCTCTGCAATTTTGTCTGAGAGTTGTTTCAGCTGGCCGGAGTACTGGTTAAAGAGATAATCCCCAAGCTGCTGCTGATTTTCATAAACCACTTTCTCGGCGGCTTCGACGGCCTCTTTGGCCTTGTCGAACTGTCCCTGGCTGATAAAGCTATCCGCCCTGGCCGCGGCATCATTGACAACGGCCTTTGTGCGGCCGCGAACTATATTTATCCGGCGGTTAATAACGCCGATGTAGCCCGTCTGCTCCTGTGCCGGTTCGCTCGTACCGGCCGCTACCGATTCATTCTGTGCAGATTCGGGGGCGACCACGGAAGGTTCCGCGGCCTCGCTGACCTCGGCCGGCACAGCCAGCGACTGCCCCTTCGGCTGCTCTGCAACCGGTTCCGGCTTAACCTGCTGCGCGACCTGTGGCTGAGCCGCCGGTACTGCGGCCTGCTTTTGCTGCGCCTCAAGCTTTTTGTCTATAGTTTCGAGACGCTTCTTGATTAGCTGGCGCTCTTCATCCGTGAGAAATCCACTGGTCTGGACAGATTGGAGACGTGCCTTTGCCTCGGCGAACTTCTGTTGTCCAGCCAGTTCGTCGGCGTTCCGTATTGCGGTAAGTGCGCTTTCTCTCTCAACCGCCGCCTTGTGTGCCTGCTGCAAGCTGCTGTCGAGCTTGTTCTTTTCCTCAGCAGTAAGATACCTCTCATAATCCTTGGCCTGCAGGAAGGACTTCTCCGCGGCAGCGTAGAGTCCCCGCTTGTACTGCTCGGTGCCAATCTGAATCCAGTTGTCCACCACTTGGCGCACCACCTGCCCATCATCCCCTTTGGCCGCCTTTGGTGACATCTCCTCCGTTAAGGCGACTGTCACCATCAAAATCGATGTCAGCACAGCTGATAAGAGGGTTTTTCCAAGTCGTCTCGATGAAAAGCTTAGATTGTTCAAAGCCGACCTCCTCCAAAAACTGTCATTTTTACAGGATACATGCTTCCTAAAAAACCATTGATATACCCGCCGCTTTAGGAAAGGTTATACCTCTGATAATTAGTTTATACGAAAACGCCCATTTTTGCAAGCAAAAAATCCACCACTGTGGCTATGCCACCCCTATCAAGACCACTTTTCCGCCTGAAGTCCTATATTATCTCATACTGCAATATTACAATCAAGTGATATTATCATTTTGGTAGTTTGAGTGGTATAACAAAATTGGGAAGAATTTCGAAGTTTGGCGGCGGTAAAATGGGGGGCTTGCATCGAGTTGGCGATATTTCTCTATATCATCGCCAACAAAATCCAACACCTAATTGAGTATCGTGTCACGATGCCTTGCGGGCTTGAACAATCTTGTCAGCAAATTGCTTGAGCCGGATAGTGTACTGGGTGAATGACTCGTCACCAATCAAGGAACGGTTGTCCCTGACAACCTGACTGGCTGTGCGAATCGCGGCGACCGCATTGTCGAATTCACGCAGGGCAATGTAATACTCTACTTTGACTGCCGCGTCATCAACAACTGCCTTTGTGTAGGCGCGAACGACTTTCTTTCTCGTGTCCACAGAGGATGCGGGTTCGGCGGGCTTTTCCGGTACAGGTTCTGCGACCGTTGCGACATCAGCCATTTCCCCCGGTGAACTTTGCGGCTCTTGTGGTTGCTGGTTGGTGTCGGGTTCCTTCCCGGTGGATTGCTGTTCTGAGCCGGTCTGCAACGGCTTCGATTCGGTTTTCGGCGGCGCCGGCTGATTGACGTCAGATATTTTTTCGCCCTGGATGTCCGAGCCGGGTGCGGTCTGGCGCTGCTCCGGTTTGTTTTCAACCGCCGCCGGTGCGGCCTTTGCCGAGACGGGTGAGGCGGCAACTGAAGACGCCAGAGAGGTCGCTGATTCTGCAGACGCTTTCCCTTTGAGTCGTTCGGCGAGGATATTATCTATCTGACGAAGATAATCTTCAGCAGATTGTCCCTTTGGGGCGACAAGCAGGCTGTATCCTGCGACTTCCACGAAGCCCTGGCGTGCCTTCTCAAGATTACCCGCCCTGTAGAATTCCACGCTGCGATTGTATAGCTCGGTGATTTCCTTTCTTCGCTTGTCGAAATTCGCATCCGCAGTTTGAAGCTCCGCGGCGATTTGTTTGCGTTCCTGTTCGGTGAGACAGGGGTTATTGCGCACCTTTTCATAATGCGCCCTGGCTTCAACCGGCTGACCCAGGCTGAGCAGATTTCTGACTTCTTTGATTTGTTCAAGAACTGCTTGTCTATTAACGCTCATCTGGTGTGCCTTAGCCAGATACTCTTCCAGATTCTTGTGCTCCTCGGCCGTGAGATACTCCTGATATTCGCGGGCGGTAAGTAGGGATTTCTCCGCCTCAGGGTAAAAACCCCTGTTGTATTGTGAAATTCCGACGCTAATCCAGTTTTGGGCGACCTCCCGCAGCGCTGCTGTCTTTTCCTGCCCGGTCGCCGGCCCTGACGAACTATTCTGATTCGGCTCATCAGCGAGACAAAACGCGGTTAGAGTTCCCTCACCGCAGGCCGCCGCAAACAAAACAGCCAACCCGGCAAATACAAGTCCTGACCGCTTATAACCACCAGTCATATATCTCAACCAGCTCATAGTGGTCTCCTTACTCTAAAACGTATGTTCTACCACAGCATCGCGTGAAAAGTCATAAGCTGCCGCACCGCGGCATAATTCTATCAATAAGATACTTGTTCGGCAACTCATATTGGTTGAGTCGCATCTCGTAAACAGAACCAAGTTTGGCGTCAAAATTTTGGTTCACAACTATTTAATTATAAAGAACTTAGGGACATCCAGCCGGAAACCGCCTGCCTCCCTCTTGACATTGCCGGCCAAAAGCATATATTTGATTAGAGTTTTACAGCTTTAGTGAGAGGATTAGGATATATGTCTATATTCAGCGCCCGAAGGCGGGTTTTTGTTTTTTCAGTTCGGTTCTTGCGCAATTCACAAACCAAACCCATTCATCTCTAAATTTTAAGTGTATCGGAGGGTCTCGTTGTGGCCAAGCGAACAATTCTGATTTCCTCGTATTCTGTTTGTATTATTTTTGCATCTCTTGTTCTTATAGCGGCCGAAATCGGACAAGGACAGACGACGGATGCTTCGGCAGCTATTGACGCGGCAAAGGCAAGGGTGGTTTCGTACATCGGGGCGGGCAAATTGACGGCGGCGGATTCGGCGGTTGTCGGGATTATGGAGATGCCTGCCAGCCAGGAGAAAGGACTGGCACTTCAGCAGATAGCGGGGGTGTATCAACGAGCCAAAGAGTATGACAGGGCGATAAAGACATGCGATTACGTTATGAGGAACTGGCCGAAGGAGAATTTTGCCGTCTGGGCGGGGATGTCGAAGGCGCTTTCGCAGATGAGCAAGGGCGATATGACGGCGGCCGAGAAGACCACTGAGCGTATTGTTAATGATTATGCCAGTGACGTCAACCTGCCTCAGGCGCTTTCGATTATTGCGGACGGCTACTCAGGCCAGAATATGGACGACAAGGCCGCCAAGCTCCGCGAGTTCATAATAGATAAATCGCCGGAAAGTATGTGGGGTGCGCAGGCGCAAATCCTGTCTTTCATCAACAAGAATGGATATTCGGCTGCACAGAAACGGCTTAATTCGATGGTAGCCGATTTCAACAACCATCCGAAGTTGTCGGAGATAGTTTTTCGTATCGGTCAGGAGTTCTGCTGGAAAAGAAAATACGTGGAAGCAAAGAACGCCTTTGACCATTTGATTAACGACGTTGGGGATAAGTCGCTTACACCCAAAGCGAAATTGTGGTCAGGAATGGCGAATGCCTGCGCGCTCATCAGGCAGGGCAAGGATGAGGAGGCCAATGCAGCCATAGACAAACTGATTAAGGATTCCGATGGAGATGCAGGACTGCCCGAGGTGGTCTATCATATAGGCCAGGAGTTTGAGTGGACAAAAGCGGACGTCGTATCGGACTCATCGCAGTATAATTTCTCTGCGAACATCTATAGTCAATTACTGACAAGTTTCAGCGACACCCCCTACGGCAAACTTGCTGACTGGGATTACAGACGGCTGGTGGACCGAATGAACATACTTTCGCTGATAGAAAAAGGCGACCAGACAGGGGCCGAGGGAGCGGTTGATAAAATGGTCACCGAACTTGCCGGCAGACCCGAACTTCCCGGCGAACTTTCCTGGATGGCAAGGTGGAGTTATGAGCACCACAAGAACGACATACTTGATAAGCTGGATGAAAAAATAATAACGGAATTTCCCAACAGCGCCACAAGCGGCGCATCGTTCTGGCGTATGGTTAGCACTATTATCGAGGCGGATGAAGATGCGAACAAATCCGTGGATGACACCATCGCCGAGCTAAAGAAGCAGTTTGCGGGTAATCCGGAATATACCACGCTGGCAATTGGGAAAGCAGGAGATGTGTATCTCGAAAAAGCGGAGAAAGAGAACCTGCCGAGAGCGGTCGGAACGCACAGCCAGACATATCTGCAGAAGGCGATCCGACTGTTCACGGAAGCCAGGCAAACCGCAGACCCAAACAGCCAGTTCGCAGCGGATTGTCTTGACAGCATTAGCAAATGCAATGAGCAACTTCGAAACCAAACGCAACCAAAAAGTTCAGTCCGCCCCAGCAAATAAAAAAGGAGAAGGAGAAGGAAAATGAAAAGGTTCTGCAGACCCGCTACGAATCGGGGAATCAGAGCAATACGGCTTGGAAGAGCAGGAGTGTGGGCAGTTTTTGTGCTTTTCTGCCTCCTCGCGGTAGCAAGCGTTGTTTCCTACGTCACGGCGTGTTCTTGTGAGGCAACCTGCGGGGGAACAGATGGTCTTACCACAGTTTACAGTTGTGAAGCATATAATCAGGACGGGGCCGGCTATTGTCAGTGTGAAGGAATGGAATTGATAACCAGAGGGCCATCTCTACCAACGGGACATATCTGCTGCAAAAATGGGGCGCCGTATGGAAATGCCTGTGAACCCGACTATGAATTGGTTGACTGGGTCAGCAAACAAAGAGAGTGCTACGGGGAGCCCTCGGAATGCTCTCTATATATGTGTCAAAGGGGCGAATGGCAATATTCTCCTCCAGCAGTAATACTCGTCGGGTATTATTGTGACCCGAACAAATTGTAACAAAAGGGCAATTGGTAAACAGTTGACTCAAAACAATAAAGGAAATCCGAAAATGTTAAAGAACATTGCTCGCGGCGGACTATCGTTATTACTTATCGTATGTTCGACGGTTTTGGCTGATGGGCCATCGACAATCACCTTAGATGAACTCAAACAAACAGTGGCCGAAGACCAGAACTTGATTTCAACAGCTCATATAGTTTGGATACGTGAAGAAACGGACAACTTAAAAGCCAGCGACGCTTACAATGCCGCCCTGAAATTCCAGCCGGGAAGCGACGGCTATAAGATTAATCACGCCAACCAGTACATTGTAACCGAGGAGGATATCAAGTTTGACAGCAGAACAAAAACATCCAGACAGATAATAAACGACCTTCGAGACATTAATGTGTTATTGGCGGAATCTAACATCCCGGACACCGAGCAAAACAGATACGGCCTCGACACATCAAGAGAAATACTGACCCGTGGAGACGACAATATCTGGATTGGCGTCGATTCCAACAAAAGTCCCCGCTTCGGGGAATTTACCAGCGAGCCGAACGTCCTATTCGCCTGGAAGGAGTTCGCAAAGTTGGGGGTTATTCCGGAGAAAATGCTGAACAGGCCAGACATAGACATTCAGATGAGTCCTTTGGCCGACAAGGGCCTTCTGAAGATTGAATTCTTTACAAAGACCGCAACTGGAACCGTCGCAACCTCTCCGTTTTGCACGATTGTATGCGACCCATCCATCAGATATCGTATCCGAACATTTAGAGATGGAAACAGGGAGATTATTCTTGATGATTACAGGAATGTAAACGGGACACTATACCCATTTTCGTATATTAAGCGCACGCTCAAACCTGACAAAGAAGAGAAAGTCACAATCAAGGAGGCAGCGTTTGGGGTTACTTTGTCAGAGGACGACTTCAAAACATTCGTTCCAAAAGGCATTTTAATTGGGAGTGTTATACCGGCTTCGGACCACAGTGAAAGGAACGTAAAAAGCAAGACCCGTGTTGGAAAGAGAATGGGAATGGGCGAAATAAGAGCCATGTGTGACGAGACCAGGCAACTCGACAAGAAGCAACATCCGGAAAGTCAGCTATAACTCTTTTCTTTACGACAGGTTTGGCGGACTTTAAGTATGAGAAATAAACCAGCTTTGTTAACGTTAGATTTTCCCGCCGGCACCAAAATTGGTTACCCGGTGTGCGGCGTTGAGATATATGGTCAACACGTCAGGTGATTTACCTGCGATGGTTAGTTTTCGCCTTCGGGGCAGGACATAGTATAATCGAGAATATCATCGAGCTTGGCGGTTGCGACAGCAACCGAACAGTCGGCCGCACCGTAATAAAGGTGTAACTCCCCGGTTTCCTTATCGACGACCGCCCCGGTAGGGAATACGACATCGCCAACATCGCCCACTCTTTCGTAAGTCGCCTGTGGCCCCAGTATCCATTCGTCGCTTCTTCTGAGCACCTTCCAGGGTTCGTGGAGGTCGAGCAAGGCCAGGCCAACGCGGTATATGGCACCGGCGGCGGTGTTCCGCACACCGTGATAGAAGACCAGCCAGCCCCCTTCTGTTTCAATCGGCTGACAGCCAAGCCCGACACGGTGACAATCCCAGTAGGCGGAACGGGTCATAATAAGTGCACGGTGGTCGCCCCAATGTTTGAGGTCCGGCGAGAAGCTAATCCACATATGGGCTTCACCCCTGACAATAGGCCTGTGAATGAGGGCAAACCGCCCTTTGAACCTTCGCGGCAAGAGGCAGGCGTCCTTGTCCTCGGGCGGCAGCAGCGCACCGAGCCGGGCAAATGTCTTGAAATTCTTCGTAATTGCCAGCGATACCACGGGGCCGCCTTCGCTAAAAGAGGTATAGGTGATGGCAAATTGCTTTTGCTCTTCAAGCCAGATAATGCGCGGGTCTTCCACTCCCCATCTTTCCTCCCGCGAATCGTGGTCGGCCTCGAAAGTGGGCGCCGGATCAATTTTCCAGTTGGTCAGCCCGTCGTGACTGCGTGCAACGGTCAGGTGCGAAAAGCCCCGCATATCCTCCGCCCGTACCAGCAAAAGCGTCTCGTTGTCCATCCTGACGGCGCCGGGGTTAAAAACGGCGTTCACGGCATAGGGCCAGTCGTGCGTCGTCAATATGGGGTTTCCCGCATACCGTTTGAAAAGCTCATGCGCCTTTCTTTGTCTTTCGAGGTTTATCATAATCGGCCCCGCTCAAAACACCGCGTTTACACATGTCGCCACATAAATTTTAATCGGCAAGAGAGCCGAATTTGCTGCAACCTTAAAAAACGAGCGGGCTATGCTTTAACCAGCTGCGTTTCATACAAGCTCTGATATAGAGAGCAGCTTTGCATTAATTCTTCGTGCTGGCCCTGTGCTATAATCCGGCCATTATTCATAACAACTATCACGTCGGCGGCGACTATCGTGCTGAACCTGTGCGCGATTACGATGCTGGTTCTATCGTGCATAATTTCCTCGATGGCCCTGTGAATCTTCGCTTCGCTGTCGGCATCAACCTGGCTGGTCGCCTCGTCGAAAATCAAAATCGCCGGGTTTTTCAGAATCGCCCTTGCGATAACAATCCTCTGCAACTGCCCGCCGGACAGGCCTGACCCCTGTTCGCCTATAATTGTGTCATAACCATTCGGCAGCGGCTCGATAAATTCGTGCGCAAAGGCGCGTTTGGCGGCCTGAATAATCTCTTCCCTGCCGGCGCCGGGTTTGCCGTAGCCGATATTGGCCGCAATCGTATCATTGAAAGTTACGACATTTTGCGTGACCATCGCAATCTGGCCCCGCAAACTTCGCAGGGTCGCCTCGCGGATGTCTTTACCATCTATCAGAATCTGTCCTCTGTCTGGGTCGTAAAACCTCGGTATCAGGTTTGCCAGCGTTGTTTTTCCTGAGCCGTTAGGTCCTACTATCGCCACTCTGTGCCCCGCCAGCACAGTCAGGTTGATGCCGTTCAACGCGGGTACCTCTGCGCCGGGGTATGTGAAAACAATGTCCCTGAATTCCAGCTTTGTCTTCAGCATCGGCAACTCAACCGCATCCGCTCGCTGGGGTTCAAGCGGCTCATCCATCATCCCGAAAACTCTTTCTGCAGCGGCGTTTGCTTCCTGAATTTTATTCCAGACATCGCTTGTTCTTCGCGCCGACGCCGCTGCACCACCCAGCAGCATCAGAATCGCCAAAAATTCGGTACCGTCCATCTTTTTGCCTGTAACCCAGCTTGCGCCGACGACTATCGCCACTGAGCCGGCCAGCATTCCGAGAACCTCCAGTATGGGAGCGGTCGCCGCATCGGTCCGCGATATCTTCAATAATTGCTTCAGTAATCTTGCGTTGATGTTCCTGAACGCAGCGTGCTCGTATTGCTGCTGGTTGTAAACCTTGACAACCTTAAGCCCGGTCATTGTTTCCTGCAGCTTTGCCAGCATTTGCGACCAGACCATCAGTGATTTTTTCGAGGCCCGCTTCATTTTTTTGCCCAGGACGGCAACCATCCAGAGCGTGGGCGGGGCGCCGCCTAAAAATACGAGCGCCAACTTCCAGTTCAGCAACGCCGCTCCTACAAGCAGAAATATAGTGTTCAACGGTTCCTGCAGGGCCTTTCCCAGCATAATTTTGATGCCGTTGCCCATTGCGCCTGTGTCGCGAACAAGTCGGCTTACCGAATCGCTTGGCCTTTCTTTCGCAAAAAAGGCAATCGGCATATCTATGACGTGCGCAAAGGCATCTTCCCGCAAATGATTTAACCCGACCTGAACCACTTTTTCCGCGATGTACTGCTGATAGTATCTGGCTATACATCGAATAACGGTAAGAACGGTTACGACGAGCATGATAAAAATAATCGCCTTTGTTTTGCCTTCTTCGGTTTGCTCTCTGGGAACAAAACCAAGAGCTCGCTGCGCCAGATTAATCGCACCGGCTTTAAACGCGGTATAATGTGTGTCGGCAAGCTGCAAAACCTTGTCTTCGCCGGCACGCTTGATATGCAGCCCAACGGGCTCTTTGCCGGTAGTGGCGATATCCTCGAGCAATTCAGTAAACGACGCCTGCCCCGCCTGCGGTTTGTCGCCGACGCTGACAATCCGGTCTCCCGTCAAAAGCCCCGCGTTCTCGCCGGCGCTGTTTTTCTTAACACTGAGAACCAGCAGAGAGTTTACGTAATCAGCACTTTTGTCGCCGGTGAAGTCCACACTTTGCGGCACGTGAAAATCCACCCCGTATCGCAACTGGCAGACCTTTCTGTCCGCCCAGCCGCGTAAACCCTCCTGCCCCGTCATAACCTTCAGCAAGGGTATGACTGTCATAAAACTCACGGATAACAGCACAGAGACAACAATGGCGCTTGTCACGACAACGACAATGCGAGGCCACTGCGGCCAGATATACTTGAATACGCGGGAAAACTCTTTCACTTAACGCCTCTCAACTAAGATTGATAATTGATTGTTGATTATTGATAATTGGTTATTGTAGCTGCCATTGGCGAATAATCAATCATCAATTATCAATCATCATTACTCACGGGTCAAGATTGACGGCCACAACTGCGGCGGTTATCCTGTCGAGTCATTTAAGGATAAGACAAATGAGAATTGACCGGCTTGTGCTTGGAGAATTCGAGACCAACTGTTACATTGCCCGCAGCGGTGACGAAGCAGTTGACTGTCTGATTATCGACACGGGGCTTGACGTGAGGGCGCTGCCGGTTTTTCTTGAGCGTCACAAGCTGACGCCGGTGGCCGTGGTTCTCACCCATGGCCACGCCGACCACATCGCAGGCGTTGACGCCCTGCGAGCAAGGTTCCCGTCGCTTATAACCTATATCCATAAGCTCGACGCTGAATTGCTGGCCGATTCGGTCGGTAATTTATCCTTTATGGCAGGCGGGTCCTTCAAAACCGCACCAGCCGATTGTCTTGTCGAGGAGGGGGACATAATCAACCAGGCGGGCATCAAATTGCGCGTCATCCACACGCCCGGTCATACACCAGGCGGAATCTGCCTTTATGCCGAACAGGACGGCATCATCTTTGTCGGCGACACACTTTTTGCCGGTTCCGTCGGCAGGACGGATTTCCCCGGCGGTGATATGAGGCGCCTGATTGAGGGCATAAAAGCCAAGTTATTCATACTGCCTGATGATACCATCGTTTACCCCGGCCACGGCCCCGAAACTACAATCGGACGAGAGAAGACCAACAATCCCTTTTTGAGTTAACCGCCGCGATGAGCAAATCAACTCCACGTCTTCTGACTTCGCTGGCCGCGTTGAGCTGCATAGGGACGCTTATATGCTGGTCGAGCGCGCCGCTATTCATCAAGTACCTGACCGGCTACCTCGACTTGTGGACACAGAACCTGCTCCGTTATGGTGCGGCGTGCCTGTTCTGGCTGCCGTTTCTGTTTATCGCCGCAAAAACGGGACAACTGCCAAAGGCCGTCTGGAAACGCGCCCTGCTGCCCTTCATACCAAATATCATTACGCAAAATCTCTGGGCCGCGGCGTTTTACTACATCGACCCGGGATTCGCATCGCTATTGTCAACAACCGCGTTTTTGTGGGTCATAATACTGTCGGTTATATTTTTCGCTGATGAAAGACGGCTGCTGGCGAGCTGGCTGTTCTGGTTAAGCATCATTATGTCGGCGGCTGGTCTGACGGGGGTAATGTTTTTTCATCCCGCCTTCACGCACTCATATACTATTATTGGTATTGTGATAACCCTGTGCTATGGGTTTATATGGGGACTTTACGCGGTGGCGGTAAAGGTTTCGCTGCGGGGTATCGATTCAAGAATAGGATTTTCGGTCGTCAGTATTTACACTGTTATCGCGTTGTTCATACTGACGCTGTTTGTGGGGCAACCACAAAAGTGTCTTGCGATGCCGTTTAACGGCTGGGCCGCAGTCGTGATTTCGGGGGTGACCGGAATAGCTCTGGGCCACGTGCTGTATTACGTATCGATTCGCCGACTCGGCGCCACGACGCCGTCGCTGGTGCAACTCGCCCAGCCGTTCATTGTCGTAGTTATCTCATTTTTTGTTTTTGGCGAAAAACTGAGTTTTATGCAGATAGTTTTCGGAGTGATATTAGTGGCCGGCTCAGCGATGGCAATACTGGCCGAAAACATCACGGTCAGACAAAACGCCCGCGACTACTCAAAATTATTGTAGTATTCGGGCCTGCCGTCGTCGTTGTCGTATCGCGTGGCATCGGTAGTTTCGTCGTCGATTCTGATTCGCTCGATGCTCTCGGCTTTTTTCGTGCCGCCATCGATTATCACCAGAATGCCGTTCATTTTCACGTCGCCGGTAGCAACCTCAAAGGGAACCGGCATGCGGGTCCTGAATGATTTGAGGACACTTTCGGCACCCCGGCCGATTACGGAGTCGTGCGCGCCGGTCATACCAATATCGGTAATGTAAGCTGTTCCTTTGGGCAGGATTTTCTCGTCGGCCGTCGGGACATGGGTATGAGTTCCGAAGACACAGCTTACTCTGCCGTCGAGATGATAACCCATAGCGATTTTCTCGCTGGTGGCCTCGGCGTGGAAATCGACGAAGATAATCTCCGCCTCCTGCTGTGCTTTGGGCAGCAGCTTGTCTATGGTGTTGTAGGGACATTCGGCGGGTTTCATAAAGAGCCGGCCAATCAACGGAATCGCCGCAATGGTCGGGCCTTTGCCTGTTTTGTAGAGCGCGACAGTCCGGCCTGCGGCAAGTTCCGACCAGTTGGCGGGCCGGGCGATATTGTCGGCGGTTTCGAGCGTTGTGACTATTTCTTTTTTGCGGTAAGTATGGTCGCCCAGCGTGATAAGATTGACGCCATATCGCAGCAGCTTGTCGTATATCTGGGGCGTAAGGCCTGAGCCGCCGGCGGCGTTTTCGGCATTGGCTATCACGCAGTCAATTTCCCGCTGCCGGACAAGCTCTTTGAGCTTATCAGCCAGCACCCGCCTGCCGGGCCTGCCGACTATATCGCCAATGCAAAGGATATTTATTTTCATAACCACATCCAGTTAGTCGGACCTGTCCGACTCGTCTGACAGGTAGGACGACAATTATCTTGCATATTCGATGCAGCGGAGTTCGCGGAGCAGGGTCACCTGTATTTCGCCGGGATAGGTCATTTCGGCTTCGACCTTTTTGGCAATATCACGCGCAATTTTCGCCGCTGACTCGTCCGGGACTTTTTCGGCGTTTACAATGACGCGAATCTCCCGGCCCGCCTGGATAGCATACGCGCCATCAACGCCCGGGAAACTGTTGGCAATTTCTTCGAGTTTTTCAAGCCGTTTGATGTACCTTTCGAGCGTTTCCCTTCTGGCGCCGGGCCGCGAGGCGCTGACGGCGTCGGCGGCAGCAATCAGAGGCGTATAAGGGTTGTCGGGTTTAATATCGCCGTGATGGCCTTCCACCGCATTAAGTATGATAGGCGATTCATTAAACCTTCGCAGAAAATTGGTGCCTATAACCGGGTGGCTGCCTTCAATTTCGTGGTCGAGCGCCTTGCCGATATCGTGGAGAAGCCCTGCTCTTCGGGCGATTGAGCCGTCCAGTCCAAGCTCGTCGGCCATTACCTGCGCCAGAAACGCGACTTCGACGGAGTGACGAAGGACATTCTGGCCATAACTTGTCCGGTAATTCAGCGCCCCAAGCAAGCTCATCACGCGGTTGCTGAGTCCACGGATGTTGGTTTCCACGGCGGCGTCTTTGCCCAGCTGGAGGATTTTTGCGTTAATGTCCTTTTTTGTCTGGGCGACAAGCTCTTCGATTCTGGTGGGATGTATCCGGCCGTCCTGAATCAGCCGTTCCATTGAAAGACGTGCCACCTCTCGCCTGACGGGGTCAAAGCCGCTGACGATGATGGTTCCCGGCGTATCGTCCACAATGACATCCACGCCGGTTGCTTTTTCAAAGGCGCGTATGTTGCGCCCTTCTCTACCGATGATTCGGCCCTTCATATCATCGTTGGGAATCTCGACGGTCGAGATGGTCGCCTCGCAGGTTTGCTCGGCGGCGTACCTTTGAATGGCCGTGCTGATTATCTCTCTGCTTTTATCGGCGGCCTTTTCATTCGCATCTTCGACCTTTCGCTGAATCAGAGCAGACATTTCAAGCTCGCACTCGTCTTCGAGCCGTTTGAGCAGCAGCTCCTTGGCATCCTCAATACTCATAGTCGTCATTTTCAGGAGCTGGTTCTTCTGCTGGGTAATCACCGCCGAAAGCTGCTTATCCTTAAGGTCCACGTTTTGCAGGCGTCTTTCGACTTCTTTCGCCTGCTCGTCGAGGGTTTTTTCCTTCTGCCTCAACTGCTCGATCTGTTTATCCAGCACGTCCTCACGCTTGCTGAGTCGAAGCTCGGTTTCACGAAACTCGGCACGAATCTGGTTGGCTTCGGCAGTAAACTGCTCTCTTTTCTTGATTGTTTCAGAAGCCGCTTCTATCTGTGCGGCCCTGATAATGTTCTCCGCTTCCTTTTTAGCGCCGTCTAATTGTCGCTGGAGGTCTTCCTGGAAGGTCTTGGTCTTGGTCTTATTGATAAACCAGACAACAATCCCGGTAACAGAAACCCCTACAAAAATGCCGGCAATAACGGCGAGGATAGCGGAGTTGTCAATTTGCATCAGTATTCCGTCCATACGCTTTCCTTCCAAAACCTAAAGACACAAAACAAAAACATCATTCACGATGCATTCAAATTGCGGGCTTGACGGCAGGAAAGCTACGACTTGACCGGACTCGTCGTGAGTCCGAGAAATGCCTTTACGGAGAGAAAATCGCTATTCGCCGGAGCGCAAAATCACCGAGCAATTCCGCTTTCATCAGCGGATTTTCGCGCTTTTGTAATCCCTACAACAACGTTAGTGGGTGTTTTTAAGCTCAACAGCGATATCCTTTGTAATTACGCAAAACGTCAAAGTCAGCTATAATCATCTCCGCACTATTGCACCCCGACAAAGCCGGGATGTCTTTGTAGCTTAATCTGCCGTTCGGGAACGCCCGAAAAGGCCTGCCCGAAACCTACCCCGCCCTCTCACAAACATCGAGAGGCAAGCTGTAAATCACAAGATGCCCTATCTATATTACGGGGTGAACCGCAACTGTGTTCTCAATCGGCAAACCCGGGCAAATGATAAACTGTTTTTGATGTGTTCGTCAACAAAAAACTGCTCAAAAAGCCGGACCTGGGACGGAATTTTGCCCGTCGGTCACATCGAAATCCTGTGGATAGCCGCAAAAACAGCGAATTTATATGACCCTGCGCCTTCGCGTCCGGGCGGTAAAATGTTAAACTTCGGGGATGAACAACAAAGAAGTTGACCGCCAGGCGGCTGGTTTATATGTGCATATCCCATTCTGCGAGGCAAAATGCCGATACTGCGGTTTTTACTCCGAGCCGGTGAGAAACTATGCCCCGGAGCACCTCATTTCGGCAATAATCGCCGAAATGAGCCGGTTCGATTCGGTCAGGGCCTTCCAGACAGTATATATCGGGGGTGGAAGTCCAAGTTGTCTGCCGCGAGCACAACTGCTGAAATTAGTCGGCCAGATTACCAGCCGATGGCCGAGCATTGATGAGTTTACAATTGAAGTGAACCCCGGCCAGGTTGATAAGGACATATTGAGCCAATTACGCATCGCAGGCATTAATCGACTTTCAATCGGCGCGCAATCTTTCAATGACGCTGAACTGGATTTTCTTGGCAGAAGACACTCCGTCGCTGATATTAGCAGAGCAGTCGGAGCGGCAAAGGAGGCGGGATTTGAGAATATTGGGCTGGATTTGATTTTCGCAATCCCTGGCTCAACATTGGAATCGTGGGAATACTGTTTGCGCTCAGCCATCAATTTGGGCATCCAGCATCTCTCCGCATACTCGCTAACTTACGAAGAGAAAACGCCGCTGGAAAGGGCGGTTGAGACAGGCGAGGTTGAGCCGGTCGATGAAGAAACAGACAGAGCGATGTATGAGACGGCTATCGAGACACTGGAACGGGCTGGTTTAATACAATATGAGATATCGAATTTTGCAAGGCCGGGTTTTGAGTGCAGGCACAATCTGAACTACTGGGCAAACGAGCCGTATATCGGCGTAGGCCCCTCGGCTGGGTCATATTGGCAGAATAAGCGCACTCTTGACGTCGCCGACGTAGAAAAATACATTGAGGCGATTGAGCAGGGAAAGGACACAATAGAGGAAAGCGAATTTCCAAATCATTTGCAGATTGCCTGTGAAACAGCGGTTTTGAATCTGCGCAGACGGTGCGGAATCAACCTCGCGGATTTCAAGAGCCGGACCGGTTTTGACGCGATGGAACTATTCGCCGAGCCAATCGACGAATACAGGAAGCTTGGCCTGATCGAGACGGCGGACGGCCGGGTATTTCTCTCCCGCAAGGCCTTACCAATTGCCGATTCCGTCCTGTGCGATTTTTCAACAGTATAATCGCTTATCTTTGCTATAATAGCCGGCCTGAAAATTATGAACACGGAACACATAAGAAATTTTTCGATAATAGCGCACATCGACCACGGCAAGAGCACGCTGGCCGACCGCATAATGGAGATTACAGGCGCCGTGAGCGACCGTGAGAAAAAAGACCAGCTCTTAGACGATATGGATATCGAGCGGGAACGCGGTATCACAATCAAGGCCTCGGCCGTAACGATGAACTACCGGCACGACGGCAAAGATTATATGCTGAACCTGATAGACACGCCGGGGCACGTGGATTTCCATTACGAGGTTTCCCGCGCACTTTCAGCGTGCGAGGGGGCGCTTCTTGTCGTCGATGCCAGTCAGGGCGTCCAGGCCCAGACCGTGGCCAACGCGTATCTGGCAACCTCCGTCGGGGTGGAGCTTTTAGGCGTAATCAATAAAGTTGACCTGCCTTCGGCGCAGCCGGAAATTACCGCCGAGGAAATGGAGCACGTGCTGGGTATCAAAAAGCAGGATTGTTTTCGCATCAGCGCAAAGACCGGCCTTGGCGTCCGCGAGCTTTTGGATGCGGTCGTCACACTGCTTCCGCCGCCACCCGACCGAAGCGGTGAGCCGACGGCTGCGCTTGTCTTCGACAGTATAAATGACGATTATCGCGGCGTAATCTGTTATGTCAGGGTCTTCGCCGGCGAGCTTACAGTCAAACAGAAAATCCGATTTATGGGCGCAGGCAGAACACACCTTATAACCGAGCTTGGTAAATTCACTCCTAAGATGACCCCGGTCGATCGGCTCAGCGCCGGCGATGTGGGTTACGTCATCGCAAATGTCCGCCAGTTATCGGATGTCACCATCGGCGACACAATCACGGACGATTCCGCGCCCGCCGCTGAGCCGCTGCCGGGATATGTGCCGCCGATGCAGATGGTCTTTTCGGATTTTTACCCCGGCAACAATACCGATTACCCGAAACTGCGTTTGGCCTTCGAGAAACTTGCCCTCAACGACGCCAGTTTCTCATTTGTGCCGCAGAATTCGCCCGCCCTGGGATTCGGTTTCAGATGCGGCTTCCTGGGTTTGCTGCATATGGAAATCGTGCAGGAGCGCCTCGAACGCGAACACGATATCGACGTTGTTCAGACCGCCCCCAGCGTCAGCTACGAGGTTTTGATGACGGACGGGAAGGTGCAAAAAATTGATTCGCCAAGCGACCTGCCGGAAGTGACCCACATAGAGGAACTGCGCGAGCCGTTTGTCCGATTGGAGATTATCACGGGCACCGATTCGATTGGCGGGATTATGAAACTGGCGGAGAGCCGGCGGTGCAAGCTTATCAAAACCGACTATCTCAGCCAGAATCGCGTTATGATGGAATACAAGGCGCCGCTGGCCGAGATAGTTTACGACTTCTACGATTTGCTCAAGGGCGTCAGCCACGGCTACGCGACGATGGATTATGAATTTCTCGATTTCGAGGTGGGCGACTTAGTAAAGATAAATATCTTAGTCAACAAAATCCCCGTCGAGGCCCTGTCGCTTATTGTTCATCGCAGCAACGCGGAAGCGAGGGGCCGAAAAATGTTAGTTCGCCTGCGCAAGGCCATCCCGCGTCATCAGTTCGAAATTCCGCTTCAGGTCGCCATCGGCGGAAAAATCATCGCAAGAGAGTCCATAAAGCCGTTCAGGAAAGACGTCACCGCGAAACTCTACGGCGGCGACGTCACCAGAAAAATGAAGGTGCTCAAGAGGCAAAAGGAAGGCAAAAAGAGGATGAAGAACATCGGCTCCGTCCAAATCCCCCAGGAGGCCTTTATGAGCATCCTCGACACTTCCGATTAACCTGTCCACGACACTCAACGTCATTGCGAGGCCGTAGGCCGAAGCAATCTACTCCTCTTTTACCAAACATATACAAAATGCTTTTCACTTTTTCCAAAATGTTGTCCATAACCACCACAAGAAGTATATACATGTGAGCAGTGACGCAAGAAAAAGAACAAGAACGTAAATCCAGCGTGGTATTCTCTTGACCCAAATCCATACCCCCCAGCCTTTTGCAGGAGTATCATTTTGCTCTGTTTCTGCTGGCTTTAATTTGGCAAGGTTTTGCTTTCCGATAAGCTCCGTGCACCAGATACGAACGTTCTGGAGGTAACAAATGGGATTAGCATCGTACGGTGGCGCAGTCAATCCTGGATTCGTTCTAAGGATACTGGCTATAACTTCTTTGGTCCCCGATATGAACTGCTCGAAAAACAGCCGCATCACCTCTGCCTTGTCCGCGTGCGGATTCTTTGCAAGCTCCTCATCAATTAGTTTCCCTGTCTCTTCCTTACAAAGGTCGTCCAGCAAAATCAGCAAATCGTGGGGTGTGCTGGCTATCCTACTGGGTTTAGGTTCTTTAGTTTCGCTCATTGTCCAACTGTCTTTTTTCGGGTCGGTTCGAGTAGAGTAGTAAAAAGATGGGAGAGCCAAAACCTTACTGTTATTCAAGCTGTTTAGCGATTACCTAAACCGCTCTCCCGTTTCGCCTAAATAATATTTTAATTGAAAATTTCAAGCAATGCACATCTACAACCAATATGAAAAGGTGTTTTGGGAGGCGACTTTGCTGGATATTTCTTCCCGTTCATTCGTGTGCAAAATGGACACGTGCAGTCATCTCCTACGGAAGCAACTTCATAACCTTTCATATCTTCAATGACCATCTTATTATTGTTTAAGATTTGTTGAGTGGCAAAATATGAGTGAGAATAAGTTAAAGTGATTAGTTCAGCAACGGTTGTACATAACCCAAGCCAAGACCCAAGGTCATCTAAATTGATAGATTCTTTAAGAGCATTCAATTTAAAAGAATCTCCAGATTTTCCCGCCTTCGTTATTGGGGGACCTATCGTTGCCAATCCTACGCGGGTTAATTCTTCGAATCGTTCACGGTCTCGATGGCTTAGTGGTATAGGTCGTGGCGTATCGACCATTTTAAGATGTCGAGAATAGAATCGTAAATTATCAAATCCATAATTGGTAACTAAACTCGTCCCAACATTTTGGTCTATACGCTTACCATTGAAAAGTGAGTCCAGGTCGCAGTATGGTGCAACATCCAGTTCGTCGTCTGCATTGAAAATATCACGGAAATTTGCCACATAATCCTCTATTTCTTTGCAACGAAGACCGGTCTGTGCAACTATCTCGGCCACTGAATTGTAAAGCCCTCCCGGATGAATTGTCTGGGTTTGATCGAGAGTATTTTTCAGTTTTAATATGGTATTTTTGTCAACCCCAAGGATAGTCAACGGAAATGTGTTATTTGAATTTAAAACCCATTTGTCACTTGTAATTGTTTTTTCTACTATAACAAAGAACTCATTGCACTTTAAGCATTTAACCTTTTTACCTTTGTGAGTTTCCGATACGTTATATTGTGCATTACATTTAGGGCATTGTGTTTTCACAAAAGTTCTTTCCTTTTAACCTCTGACTCAAAAATCCGTAAAAATCACAATAATCCTGTTTGCAGTGAGTTCTTCTTATTTTGCAATATACCAAGAGGCATTAAAACAGGCAACTAAGGAAAAGGCCTTGACTCCCGCCCTATCAGCGGACAGAAAAAAATGAACGCTGCACGCTGTCCGCTAAACACTGAACGCTGTACGCCGAACGCTGAACGCTGAACTAAAGATTTGCCTTTACGTATTTTACGGCGTTGTTGAAGATTGTCATACCGTCGGGTTCGCGGGACGCAGGACGCGGAACGCAGGACGCAAGACGAGTCCATCGAGGGTGCTGAGTGTGTCTGACGTGTCGTTCGGGATGAGGCATAAGGCCGAGGACCCGGCCGGTAGAATCAGTCAGGCCGGCGATTGAGGCGATTGAGCCATTGGGGTTGATTGGGTAGCCGCCCTCGTTTCCGTTTTCATCGACATATTTGAACGCGATGAGACCGTCCGTTTGGAGTTTCTCGAGGGTCTGCTGGTCTTTGGTGACAATTTTGCCCTCGCCGTGGGCTATTGGCAGATAGATTTGCCTGTCCTTTTCGATAAACACACACTTTGTGGTCTGCGGGGCGAGATAAACCCACCTGTCCTCGTATTTGTTGCTGTCGTTATAGGTGACAGTGACCGGCTGGCCCGATGTATCAGGGAAAGGCAGTATTCCCGCCTTGACTAAAACCTGGAAGCCGTTGCAGATACCGAGGACCAATTTGCCGTCGTCGATAAATTTTTTCACCTGCTCGTAGAGGTGATGTTTGATTTGATTGGCTAAGATTTTGCCCGCGGCGACGTCGTCGCCGTAGCTGAACCCGCCGGGGACAACAAGTATTTGATACTGGTCGAGAGCGGCTTTGTCTTCGATGATTCTGTTTATGTGAACGCGGTCCGCTGCCGCGCCTGCCAATTCGAAAGCGTGCTGCGTTTCGAGGTCGCAGTTAATCCCGGCCGCACGCAGGACTATCGCTTTGACTTCTTTCATAGCTAAATAAATCTTAAAGCTTAAAGTTCAAATCTAAAAGCCAAAATCTCAAACGTAAAACTTTTGGGCTTTAAGCTTTGGCTTTGCACTTTACATTTTAAGTTTTCAGCTCTGCCCACATTGCAGTTTCGCGAGCTGCTCCATAAGCGAATAACGATGGGCCGCGTCACCGTTGGCTAATTTCATCAACTGCTCCGCCGCCTCCGGCTTGATTTGCTTCAGCGACCGATAGCGGTTCTCGCCGTAGGCGTATTCGTCGAACCTCATTGTCGGCGGCTTCGAATCGAGCTGCAACGGGTTCTTGCCCTCACTCTTAAGACGCGGGTCAAAACGATACAGGGGCCAGTGCCCGCAGGCCACGGCCTTTTTCTGCTCCTCATAGCCCGTCGTCATATCGATGCCGTGGTTGATGCACTGGGAATAAGCGATTATCAGCGACGGCCCCGGATATGCCTCGGCCTCGATGAATGCCTTTACCGCCTGACTGGTGTTGGCTCCAAGCGCCACTTTTGCGACGTAGATATTGCCATAAGTCATAGCAAGCAATCCCATATCTTTTTTCGGCGACGACTTCCCGCCCGCCGCGAATTTTGCGACCGCCCCTCTTGGGGTGGATTTCGACATCTGGCCGCCCGTGTTGGAATAAACCTCGGTATCGAGGACCAGCACGTTTATATCCGCGCCGTTCGCCAGGACGTGGTCGAGACCGCCATAGCCGATATCGTAAGCCCAGCCGTCACCGCCGACCGCCCAGACCGATTTGCGAACAAGATAATCCGCAAGCGTCGTCAATCGTTTGCATTCGGGGCAATTACTCTTTTTACACAGTTCCTTCAGTTTGGCCACGCGAGTCCTTTGCGTCTCAATCGCATCCTGCGAGGGGTCATTGGCGGTCACGGCTGCGGTTATTTCGCCAGCCAAAGAGGCATCGACGCAACCCTTTTTGGCGACGACATCGAGCAGCTCAATTGCCTGCTGTTTGAACTTATCGACCGTCAGTCGCATACCGAGGGCAAACTCGGCATTGTCCTCGAACAAGCTGTTGCTCCATATCGGGCCTCGGCCGTCTTCTCTGGTTGTGTAGGGCGTCGTTGGCAGGTTGCCGCCGTAAATCGACGAACAGCCCGTTGCGTTACCCATCATCGCCCTGTCGCCGAACAGTTGCGTCAGAAGTTTCACATAAGGCGTTTCGCCGCAGCCGGCACAGGCGCCGGAATACTCGAACAAGGGCATAATTAACTGGCTGCCCTTGACGCTTTCTCGCTTGAACAGTTTCGCGTCGGTATTCGGAATCGAGAGGAAGTATTTATAGTTTTCCCTCTCCTGCGCCCGCAAGGGTTCCTGCAGCGACATATTTATCGCCTTGCGTCCGGTGGGCTGCTTGTTGGCGTCCTTTTCCTGGACGGGGCACATCTGGACGCACACGCCGCAGCCCGTGCAATCCTCGGGGGCCACCTGGACGGTCGCCTTCATACCCGCGAACTCCTTGCCTTTGGCGTCGGCGCTTTTGAACGCGGCGGGCGCTTTGTCGAGATATTTCTTGTCGTATGCCTTGAGACGAATTGTAGCGTGCGGGCAGACCAGCGAGCAGGTGCCGCACTGAATACAAAGCGACGGCTCCCAGACGGGAATCTTGACAGCTATGTTGCGTTTTTCGTATTTTGTCGTCCCCATGGGCCACTTGCCGTCGTTGGGCAGTTTGCTGGTTGGTAACTCATCGCCGCGAAGCGCCATAATCTCAGCGGTGACGTTTTTAACAAACTCAGGCGCATCAGCCGGCACAACAGGCGGTCTGGTTATTTTACTCGTCACCTTCGCCGGCACACTGACCTCGTGTACCCTCGCCAAAGCGCCGTCAACGGCGGCGTTATTCATCGCGACAATCTTCTCACCCTTCTTGCCGTAACTTTTTTGAATTGCCTCCTTGATGGCCTCCACGGCTTTTTCAATCGGAATAATGCCGCTTATCTTGAAGAACGCCACCTGCATAATCGTATTGATTCTTGCGCCGAGTCCGATTTCCTGCGCAAGCGAAATCGCGTCGATGACGTAAAATTTCAGCTTCCTGTCGATTATCTGCTTTTGCACCTCCTGAGGCAGCGTGTCCCATACCTTGTCCGCTGGGTGCATACTGGTCATCAAAAACGTTGCGCCTTCCTTGGCCTGCGAAAGCATATCATACTTTTCGAGGAAGCTCGGATTGTGGCACGCGACGAAATCAGCCCGCGTTATCAAATACGGTCTGCGAATCGGCTTCTTGCCAAACCGCAGGTGCGATATCGTAATCGCGCCCGCCTTCTTCGAATCGTAAACAAAATAACCCTGTGCGTTATTGTCGGTCTTTCGGCCGATAATCTGTATCGAGTTATGGTTCGCGCCCACCGTGCCATCGGAGCCGAGTCCGTAGAACATCGCCGTATAAAGCCCCTCCGCCGGCGGCACAAACGACCCGTCCACCTTCAAACTCGTATTTGAAACGTCATCGACGATACCCACCGTGAAACCATTCTTCGGCTCACTGGCGTCAAGATTATCGAACACCGCCTTGACCATAGCAGGCGTAAATTCCTTCGAGCCAAGACCGTATCTGCCGCCCACAATAACCGGGTATTCCTTGAACGCCGTTTGCTTTTTCCCCATCGCCTCGCCGACCGCCGTCCGAATATCCATATATAACGGCTCACCCAGCGCGCCCGGCTCTTTGGTCCTGTCCAATACCGCTATTTTCTTTACGGTTTTGGGAATCGCATTGATGAAATCCTGACCGCTGAAAGGTCTGAACAACCGCACCTTCAAAACACCGACCTTCTGGCCTTTTGCGTTAAGATACTCAACGGTTTCGTGAGCCGTCTCGGCGCCGGAGCCCATTATCACAATCACTTTATCAACGTCCTTTGCGCCGACGTAATCGAACAAATGATATTGCCTGCCGACAATTTTGGCGAACTTGTCCATCGCCTTTTGCACAATCGCAGGCGTCGCCGTATAAAACTTATTCGCCGCCTCCCTGCCCTGGAAATACACATCCGGGTTCTGCGCCGTTCCAGCAATCATAGGCCTGTCGGGCGAAAGCGCCCTCGCCTTCACCGCCGCCACTAATTCATCATCTATCATCGCCCGCATATCATCGAAGGTCAGCTCTTCGACCTTTTGTATTTCGTGGCTCGTGCGGAAACCGTCGAAGAAATGCAAAAACGGCACTCTGGATTCAAGCGTCGCCGCCTGACTAATCAGCGCGAAATCCATCACCTCCTGCACGCTATTGGAACAGAGCATCGCCCAGCCGGTCTGCCTGCACGCCATCACGTCCGCCTGGTCGCCGAATATCGAAAGCGCATGCGCCGCCAATGACCTTGCCGTTATGTGGAACACGGTGGGCAGCAATTCGCCCGCTATCTTGTACATATCCGGTATCATCAGCAAAAGGCCCTGAGAGGCCGTAAACGTCGTCGTCAAAGCGCCAGCGGTCAATGCGCCGTGCACCGCGCCGGCCGCTCCGCCTTCGGACTGCATTTCCGTCACAGACGGAATCGTCCCCCATATATTGCGTTCGCCCTTGGAGGTCTTATCGTCTGAAATCTCGCCCATCGGCGAACTCGGCGTTATCGGATATATCGCTATTACTTCATTCGTCGCGTGCGCTACGTGTGCCGCCGCCGTATTCCCGTCTATCGTTACCATTCTCCGTGCTGTAGCCATATCTCTTTAACCTCTCAAAAATTCATCCGCCTTTGGCGAATTGATTTGATTGATGTGCAAACCTTATTTATACGTTGAAACCATCTTTCAAGACGATTGTTTATACAACTTTCGAAGCTGCGTATCAACTGAATTTTCCTCATCGAATCGCAGCGAAGACCCCCGCGTCTCGTTTTGCAAAGCCCCGCCCTGCGGGCGCGAGCCCCATTTGGGAACGAGTGCAAAACGGCGGGGGTTGAAGGGGTACCCCACTAATCAATCGAATTTTCCAGACGCTGACTCACGCTGCTCAACTATCTAATCCCGCGACGGGCAGTCAAGACACTACTTCCTTCGGGAAATTATTATGGCGGCCAAGGATTTATCAAGTGATGGTTTTTATTTTTATAAAAAATAGGTGACTGTCCCTCGCAGTTCCGTTATGCGAGCTTTTCCGCCGTCAATTGACTACTGAGCATTAGCGTTTACGAACCCAAGCCGTCGATCTCAATATAGGCCTTTTGGGGAGCTGGCAATAATTTAGGTTGTTTGCTACCAGTCAAGCCGTGAACAAGGCTTCGCAGTTTATGGTCAATCACGCCAATATCATTGAATAGTGCTTGATAGATGTGGTAGCGTTTTTCCCAAATGCGTTTGTGCGTTGCCACTTCGTTCTTAAGTTCCCGCCCCAAATCCAATAGCTGAGTGGCGACATCATTTACTTTGTTCGCGTATTCCTTACTCGACAAGTAGTCATAAACTTGCTGTACGGCCTTTTCCTTTGCTTCATTAGACATTCGCAGTATAGATATTCTTACCAGACTGTCTCGTAAAGTCTGGATAATCGGCTCTAAACTCACAGGGCTTATCACAAATACCGCTTTCTCAACAAAATAGTACTGCTTCTTTGAAGGAAAAGCGTTGGTTACTAAGATAGCAAAATCGGCATGGCGAATGCGACGGGCTTCTTTCGCTTGTTCGATGTGTTTTTTGTCAAAGTGCTTAACTTTCTTGCACTCATAAACGATCCTACCGATTTCTCTGCCTTGCTCAATAACAATTTGTATAATATCACCGCCCTTGCCAAGATGCTCAAACTTGTCTCGCGGGAATAGTTCGGTAAGTTTAGCAAGCAGTTTGTTTTCTTCAAGCAATCCTTCAATTTGAGGGGTTACACCTTTCTCGATTTGCTCTTTCAGTCGCCTAATTTCATCATTGGCCAGTTCGAACTTTGTGGTCGACAACTTGAGACTATTTTCAAGTTGCTTCATCTTGTTCTGATTTTTCCTGAGTTCGACCTCTTTTTTCTTAATTTCGTTTTTCTGTTGAGCGATACCCTTATTAACACCTTCTTGTATCTGCGTTTTCATCCGTCGTTGCATCGTCTTTTCAATCTGTTCTCTCTGCTGGCGTAAGAGTTGCTCAGCTTTTTGTGCTTGCTCAGCCAGAGCTTTTTCGTTCTGTGCGCGTAATTTGGCTTGCTCGGATTTGAATGCTTGGGCCTGTTGTTGCAATTTCCTGCGCTCCGCTTCAACCTTTTCGCGGTCTCGCCTTGCTTGGTCTCTCAATTGTTTCTGTTCTGCCTCAAGATGCTGAATATGCTCTTGTTTTTCCGCCCAAAGGCCCAAAGCCTTATCATATTCGGTTTGGCTCAAAGGCTTGCCGCAGACTGGACACTTAAAATTGCGTTTAGTCATCATTAGCTCCTTATAATAGTTATAGCCGATCGAGGCAGACATAAAACCGGAAACATAGATTGTTTCTGTAAATATAAGTAGTTCCCGTTGCTTGTTCAATTGTCTGCCGGACGGCAAAGTTGACAGGCAGAAGTATGAACCTCTTCCGGCCTTAAGTTTCAGCCAAATTAACTATAAATCCTCATTTATCCTGTGAGACACCTTCTTGGCTTATTATCTCGCGGGACGTTCTTCCCGTCAAATTAAAAGCCATCCCTTAGGGATACCGCAGTTCTTGTCCGCCGTAGCATTAGCGAAGGTGGATTGCACTTTGCCCGCCCCGGCGTTTTCCGCCTCCCCCAAACTCAAAACTCAACATTAAAAACTCAAAACTAAATACTCCCCCCATTTTAACAATTAATTCCACTAATACATTTCGCGTGAAAAAGGGTATCAAAACCTGTCAAAACGCGCGCGTTTTCAGTAACTTTATGTTCAAAACCATGCTCATTTTGTGTCATTTTGTGCCTTTTCGTGGCTCTTTTTGACGCATATTCTGCGTGAAAATTATTTTTCCCCTACCCCGCTCTGCCCATATTGTCTATCTTAGGCTACTTGGGCTATCTGTAACATTTATCCGCCCATTTCTTCTCAAAGTTTTTTGCGTTTTCGGTTGAATGATAAGTGTTATCTAATACTAATTTTCGTAGCGCAGCGAAGACCCTCGCAGCGAAGCGAAGACCCCTGCGTCTCGTTTTGCGAAGCTACGCCTTGCGGGGCGAAGCAAAACGGCAGGGGCAGCAATCATCAATTGCTAAGGTATGAATCCACTCCTCTACTTTTAATAACCCTATATTCCGGGGCGGCGGTTATCAGAATACATTCGGTTTCAGACAGCGATTCAATCAGGGCGAGGCCTTTTTCAGCGCCCAATACGTTAACGGCCGTCGAAAGAGCATCGGTATCGATGCCCGTTTTGGCGATTATTGTGTCGCTGCTCAATTTATTGGCGCCCGTGGCGGTATTGGTATCGATTATATGGCTGACCTTTTTGCCGGCAACCATCGCAAACCTTCTGTAGTCGCCGCTCGTCGCAACAGCCGAATCAGTCAATTTCAAGACCATCAATACCTGCTCTGCGCCGACTATGCCTTGCGATTCCGGCAAAGCCGTTTCCGGCCGGACTGCTTTGGGGTTCTGCAGGCCGATGAGCCAGAAATCTCTATCTATTGGTTTGCCGAAACAGCGAATGTTGCCGCCTGAATCGACCATACCGGCTATTGCCCCTTTTCGCCGCATCACCTCGACCGCTTTATCGACCGAGTAGCCCTTCGCGATTCCACCCAAATCCAGGCGCATTCCATCGACAGCAAAACGCACAGTCATTGCATTGGCATCCCCCGGAAGGGGTCCCTTACGGGAGAGAATCAATTTCTCGTAGCCGACTCGTGATTTGGCCAAAGCAACGGCATTATCATCAGGCATCGTATTTGCCTCGCCCGCTTTGCGCCACAGGTCAACCAAAGGCCCGACGGTAATATCAAACGCGCCGCCGGACAATCGGCTGAACTCCACGCTTTTTTGCAATATCCCAAAAAGCTCAGGGCTTACCTTAACTGCCCTGCCGAACGCCTCGCGGTTGACTTTGCTGAGTTCCGAGTCGGCTTTGTAATCGCTCATCACCGAGTCGATTCGTTTCAATTCGGCAAATCCCGCCTCAATGCAGCTTTTGGCCTGCCGTTGGCTTTTCGCGACCGCGACGATTCGCGCGAACGTCCCCATCACCTCGCGGTAGCCGCCGTCAACCTCGACGGGCCTGCCGGCGAGTTTCCCAACAAAGTAAATCGCTCCAATGAGGCCTATCCCAACGATGACGCCGAGCCAGACTTTTTGCCTGTTGCTGTTTTCCATAAAAAACTGTTTGGTCATTCGCTCTGAGGCGAGCAACCCCACCATTGTCTCGAAACGGCATCGGGACAAAATGGCGGGGCTAAATATTTTAAGGAATCCGCCTGCGTCCTGAAGGACTACGGCGGATACAATTTCTGATGATTATAAGCTATAATACAGGGGTGAACAGAAGAGAACCGACAATACTGACCGAGCAAGTGGAGCGTGAATTTTTGCCATTCGTCCGCAGGCCGAGCCGATACATCGGCGGCGAGATAAACCAAATCAAAAAAGACCTGCGCAACTGCTCCCTGACGGTGGCGTTGTGTTTTCCCGACACATACGAGGTCGGTATGAGCCATACGGGGCTGGCAATTATTTACGATATCCTCAATAAGATGGAAGGCGTGGCCGCCGAGCGGGTTTTTACACCGTGGCTGGACGCTGAGCAAGTCCTTCGCGATAAAAATATCCCGCTTTTTTCGCTCGAATCCAAGGCGGCGATAAAAAGCTTCGATATAGTCGGCTTTAGTTTGACCAGCGAGTTGTGCTATACAAACGTGCTGAATATGCTGGATTTGGGCGGTTTGGCGGTGCGAAGCAAAGACCGAAGCAAAACCGACCCGCTGGTAATCGCAGGCGGCGGGATGGCGAACTGCTGCGAGCCAATGTCTGAATTCATCGACCTCTTTGTCCTTGGTGAGGCGGAAAACGCGATAGTCGATTTGGCAAAACTGATTATCGACCTGAAAAAAGACGGCGCGGGGAAAAAAGAAATCCTGCTTGCGGCGGCAAAAAATTTCGACTGGGTTTATGTTCCTTCGCTTTACAAATTCGAATACGCGGGCGAGAAAATAAAATCGTTTGCCGCATTGCATCCGAATTTGCCGACGCGATTCAAAAACGCGGTTGTTGACGACCTCGACAGTGCGCCGCTGCCATTGAAACCGATTGTGCCGTTCGCGCAAGCGGTCCATGAGCGTGTCAGTATCGAGATTATGCGGGGATGTCCCGGGCGCTGTCGGTTCTGCCAGGCGAGTTTTTGCAGAAGGCCTGTTCGCTATCGCGGTATCGATAAAATCATCGAGACGGCCCAAGCCTGCTACCGCGCGACCGGCTTCGATACGATAAGTTTGCTTAGTTTGTCAACCGCCGACTACCCTGACCTTGAAAAACTCGTTGAACGGCTGCATAACTATTTCGCAGACAAATACGTGGGATTGTCCCTTCCCAGTTTGAGGGTCGATAAGAATCTACAACTGCTGCCGAAGCTGGTTACGTTTGTGCGCAAAGGCGGGTTAACGATTGCGGTCGAAGCGGCAACGGAGCCCCTGCGGCAAATCATAAATAAACCCATCAGGGACGAGGACCTTTTTGCCGCCGTACTGGCTGCCTACAAGGCGGGATGGCAGAAACTAAAACTGTATTTTATGACAGGCCTGCCGGACGAAACCGAGGCCGATATAAAGCAAATAGTACATCTGGCAGACCGGCTGGCAAAGCTGCGCAGAGAAGTTGACGGCAGGACCGCATCGGTCAATGTCGCAGTGAGCTGGCTTGTCCCAAAGCCGCATACGCCCTTCGGCTGGCTTGCGCAAAAGCCGGGGGAATATTTTGAGCAGGCAAAGAAACTTATACTCGATGAGAAAAGAAAGCTCGGGGCAAAGTATCTGCAATTCAAATTTCACGATATCGAGCAATCGCTTCTTGAATCCGCCATTGGCCGAGGCGACCGACGACTGGCCGACGTTATTGAATATGCCTGGCGAAACGGCGCAAGGTTTGATTTGTGGAGCGAATCATTCAGGCCGGAAATCTGGCGAGAGGCGTTCCAAAAATACGGGATGAATCTCGATATCGCCGCACAAAGACAGTTTGCGACGGATGATATTTTGCTGTGGGAACATCTTGGCGGCCCGGAGAAGGATTACCTGCTGAAACACCTTACTGAGGCAACCGAGAAAATACCCTCGTAACAACCCCGATACCTTTAAGTCGTCCTCATACCGCCGGGCAGCTGCATGCCGGCCTGGCCCTGGGCGTCTCTGAAACTGGTTATGATTCTGACGGCGTCCCGCGGCTCATCGACAAGCGAGAAAACCTTCAGGTCTTTCTCGGTTATGAAATCGTACTCTTTAAGCATCTTCTGCTTCATCCAGTCAATCAGCCCCTGCCAGTACTCACTGCTCATAAGTATCACGGGGAACGACGCCTGGCGAAGCGTCTGAATCAGCACCGCAGATTCGAAAAATTCGTCCATTGTGCCGTAACCGCCGGGGAAAACTATGAAGCCATGCGCATACTTCAGGAACATCACTTTACGGCAGAAGAAATATCGGAAGTTCAGCGATATATTCTGGTAGTCGTTTGGAATCTGCTCTTTTGGCAGCTCGATATTCAACCCGATACTCTTGCCCCCTGCCGCAGCGGCACCTTTGTTGGCCGCCTCCATAATTCCGCCGCCTCCGCCGGTTATGACGGCAAAACCTGCCTTTGCTGCTTCGTAAGCAGTTTCCTGGGCGAGTTTGTAATATTTATGTTCGCGGTCTATCCTGGCGGAGCCGAAAAATGAAACGGCCGGGCCGACGGTGGACAATTCCTGGAACCCCTCCACGAATTCGGACATTATCCGAAATATGCGCCAAAGGTCCTCAACCGGCTGGTTTGTTATATTGGGCATCACGAGCAGGTCTCCTTCAAAATCGTATTTCGTTTATAGGGTGTAATGCTGGTTTCGTTTATCGTCTTATGCGACCACGGTCTTACCAAAGAGCAGGGTTGAACGCCGAAGGACAGTATTTCGCAATCGCACAGTTTTCGCAATCCGGCTTTCGTGCCTGACACACATTGCGGCCGTGCAGAATCAGCGTGTGACTGAATATCGTCCAGTCCTTCTTAGGAATTATTTCGGCCAAATCAAACTCAAGCTTTACCGGGTCGCTGTTTTCCGACAGTTGAAGCCGGCGACTGAGTCGAATCACGTGCGTATCGCACATTATTGCCGGCTGGCCGTAGGCGTTGCACAGGACGCAATTGGCCGTCTTTCTGCCAACACCGGGCAGCGTTACAAGCTCATCCATCGTATCCGGCACCGAACCAGCGAATTTTTCAATTATCGCCTGGCAGGCGCCTTTAATGCTCAGGGCCTTATTGTGATAAAAACCCGTGCTGCGTATGTCATTTTCGATTGTTTCGAGCTTTGCTTTGGCCCAACCCTGTGCGGATTTATATTTGGCAAACAAGGCGGGCGTCACCATATTCACGCGGGCATCGGTGCACTGGGCCGAAAGTATCGTCGCAATCAACAACTCAAGTGGATTACCGGCTTTCAGGGCTATCGTCGCGTTGGGATAAAGCTTTTTGAGAATCAGCAAAATCTTTCCGACTCGTTTTGCGGCTTCTTTCCTGTCAACCTTGAATTTTACGACCGTCTTTTTAGCCATTGACGCACTTGAGTGTTATTTCTGAGGCAATTTTTCCAAAGCCGATTTCAATTCACCCTCAAACACCAAACCTCGCCAGCGCAACGGTTCGCCGGCGCCGGGCACAAGCCCCTCGACTCCGCTCGGGACGAGCAATATGCTCACGGGAACACCCGGCTCATTGTAGAGTTCCTTCATGGCAATCGTGGCCGGATAGTCCCTCAAGGTCGTATCCGCCTTAATTGCCATGACCCCTTTTTGCTTTATCAGTTCCGCGATATCTTTGCGCGAGTACACGGTCTTTTCGACCACCTGGCAGCTAAGGCACCAGTCAGCGGTAAATTTTATCAGGACGGGTTTGTTTTGGACAAGCGTTTCATTTATCTTTGCCGCATCGTATTTTTGCCAATCGACTAATGACGGTTTGGCCGGCGGTAAAAATGCGAAACCAGCAGCAACGGCGAGCACAACCGCAATGGCCCTGACGACCCATCGTCGCAGCGCCGGCGAGGCATAGTTAACCCAGCCGCCCCACATCCAAACACAAAAACTCAGCGAAATCGCAAAATACAGCACGCCCATTCTTCGCTCGCCCGGCAAGGCGGCGACAAGTTTAGCCGCGATAACAAGAAGCACAAAACCGATTGTTTGTTTGAACAATTCCATCCAGCGTCCGGGCCTGGGGGTCCTGCTTAATAGCGACGGAATCGCCGTCAGTATCGCGTATGGCGCCGCCATCCCCGCCCCGATTACCATAATCGCCAGCGTCGCCAATACCAAGGGTTGGGCCTGCGCCCAGGCAAACGCGGCCGCCAATATCCCAAAACTGCAGGGCGTGCTCAGTATCGCCGCCAGAAAGCCCATACCCGCCGCGCCGCCGAACCCTTTGCCTGAGCCGCCTCTGCCCGCCAGCGATGAGGGAACACTGACTGTGAATGTGCCGAACATAAACAACGCAAGCACAACCAGAAGTATCACCATCGCGGCGATAAACCCGGGGCTGCGGAACTGGTCGCCCCACTGCAAAACCTGTCCGTAGAATAACTGCAAAATTACGTTTGCGCCAGCCAGACACGCAAAAAACAGGAGAACACCTCCGCAAAACGCAAGGCCCATCGCAAAAGATTTGCTTTTACTCTGTTTGGCCTGTTCAACCAGCCGCATTATGATTATGGGCAACACAGGCCAGACGCAGGGCATAATGTTCAGCGACAGACCAGCAACAAACGCCAAAACAAGTGCCGCCCAAACCGAATAGTTTGCCCACTGCCCCGAAAGATTGCTCTTGTCCTTCGCTGCCGTGACCTGCTCAGGCAGATTGAACCTCGCTGACGAAGCGTCCCTCGCTATCTTCACTTCTGTGCGGATTCGTTTAAAATCCGGCATACGACATTGTGTATCTGTGCAGACCGCGCCCTCAATACCGATTTCAACAGGGATGATATTTGCGCCGTCAGGCGGGACAGTCACATCCGCAGCCACGCTGAACGGCAGATATACCGTGAATTTATCGCCGATGACCTCAATCTTTTTGCCAAGCGCCTCGTCCAAGAGCCAGTCCGCTTTGGGGAATATCGGTTTGGAAAAAACAAGGACTCGCGACCCCTGCTCGTTTGGTTCCAATTTGAGGTTCACCCCGCCCGGGGCCGTGTCGGCGGAGGCGTAAAAGTGCCAGCCCTTTTCCAATTCAAAGTGAATGGCGACAGCGCTTTTGCCGCCCGGCGCCACTGCTTCAAACTGCTGCTCGGCCCAGAAACTAACGACGTCCACCTTTTGTCGCTGGGGATTTTGAGCGCCGACAGCACAGGCCGTCAGCAATAAACAAAGTGCTATTATGCCGCCGATTCTGCCGTTCATATTCGATTCGAAGGATTTAAAAATACAGACGCGCCGGGCCGTTATTTCTGCTCTTCCGCCGGTTTCTCCGGCGTCGGCTTCTTGTTCTTGGCCTGCTCGACCGCCAGCAAATCCGACACAGTCGGCTTATCCAATACCCCCCCGCCAATAATTATATTCACGTCGTCGGCATCGAGCGTCTCATACTTCAGAAGCGCCTTTGCTATCCGCTCGACTTTATCCCTGTTTTGCTCAACAAGCTCTCTGGCCTTGTTGTATGCTTCGTCGGTTATCCGCTTGACCTCTATATCTATGGTCTCGGCGGTCTTCTCCGAATACTCCTTCTCCGCCGGCATCCCAAAAAATACGTCCTTGAACGCGGACTCCGACTCATAACTTATTGGTCCCAGCCGTTCACTCATACCCCAGGTGAGCACCATTTGTTTGGCTATCCGTGTCGCCTGCTGTATGTCCGACTGCGCCCCGCTTGATATGTCTTCGCAGAACATCTCTTCGGCGATTCTGCCTCCGAAACAAACCTGCAGCAGCGCCATACAATATTTCTTCGTGAACAGGGTGCGGTCCCTCTCGGGCAGCGCAAAAGTTGCCCCGCCCATAGGTCCTCTTGGAATGATGCTTACTTTGTGCAGCGGGTCGGCGTCTTTCAATATTGACTGCACAAACGTATGGCCTGCCTCGTGGAAGGCGGTTATCTCCCTTTCCTTCTGGTCGATAACCCTGCTTTTCTTGGCACGACCCCAACGCACTTTGTCCCTGGCTTCTTCGAGGTCGGCCATTTCAACGAAGTCCTTGTTGGCCATCGTCGCCGCCAGGGCTGCTTCGTTGATAATCGCCGCCAAATCAGCTCCGCTGAACATAGGTGTGCCGCGAGCAAGCCGTTCCATGTCGGCATCAGGGCCTATCTTAACTTTCTTTGCGTGGACTCTCAGTATCTCCAGCCGACCTCTGAGGTCAGGCAAAGGCACCACCACCTGTCTATCGAACCGGCCCGGTCTGGTCAACGCGCTATCCAATATGTCCGAGCGGTTCGTGGCCGCCATTACAATCACCTGGTCATCCGTATCAAACCCGTCCATCTCAACGAGGATGGCATTGAGCGTTTGCTCTCGCTCGTCGTGCCCGCCGCCGGCAAAACTTGCACTGCGTCTGCGGCCGACCGCGTCAATCTCATCAAGGAATATTATGCAAGGCGAGTTATCCTTGGCCTGCTTGAACAAGTCGCGCACGCGTGATGCGCCGACGCCGACGAACATCTCGACAAAGTCACTGCCTGAAATGCTGAAAAACGGGACGTCGGCCTCGCCCGCAATGGCTTTTGCGAGCAGCGTCTTGCCGCAGCCGGGCGGCCCGACAAGCAACACTCCTCGCGGTATCCGTCCGCCCAGACGCTGGAACTTTTTGGGATTTCTCAAAAATTCGATTATCTCCGCCACCTCTTCCTTGGCCTCGTCTATGCCAGCAACATCCTCAAAGGTGATTTTGACTTGCTCCTTATCGTGCAGCCGGTGCTTGCTGCGTCCGAACGACATCAGCATCCCGCCCGCCCCGCTGCGGAGATTCCGGGCAAACATCAGGTACAAGAGCGCCCCCAGCACAACAAAAGGCAGCATCGTAAAGAGCAGGTTTTGCAGCCAGATATGTTCCTTCGAGAACCGCCATTTCACGCCGCTGTCATTAAGGTCTTTGGTGAGCTGCTCGCGGACAACCTCCGGCTTGTAATCAACCACGAAGGATTTTACGGCTTTGCGGCCCTGACTGTCCATCCACGCCTGATTAAAATCACCGCGGATATCCGTATCACCGACGACGACCTCCTCAACGTGCCCGGCCTGCAGGTGCGATTTAAACTCGTCGTATCTGAGCGTTTCCACTCGCTGCCACTGCTGCAGCAGAATCATTGTTGTAAATATTACTATGCCCAGCAAAAGCAGGTTCAATGGCCCCCGCCGATAAGCAATCGGGTTTTTTCCGGCTCCGCCGCGGATTTCCTCGAACTGCCTTTTTGTGTTACGCTTTTTGTTTCGGTTATCGCTCATCATCTATACGGACTTGGTAATCACCAGCCCGCTTCCATCGATTCCACAATTCGCTCGGCCAGCGAATTTGCGGCGAGCGTCGAGCCGTAAGCGAAGCTCTGGCTTTGCCACTCCGAGTAGCTGGCCGAAGCACTCACCGTTTTATTATCAATCAGAAAATCGCCTGTCCGCAGGTTCTTCCAGCTGACCACCGCACGCAGCTCAATATTCTTTTCCAGCGCCCTGCCTATCTGTCGCTCGGTGGTCAGGACAGATTCGTTTGCCTGCACAATTTGGCCGCTTATCACGGTATCGGCCTTGTCCCGGTTGGTCACTATCTTGTAAGGCGTCTGGGTCTCGATTCGCTTGGCAAGGGCGTCCGTCAACTCATATTCTATCCCACGTCTGAAGCTCTGGTTGTCGAACATCTCCACGTAAACAGTGCTTATCCCCTCCGGATACAGCGACGCGTTGCTGTATCCGCCTCCTTCGCAGCCGGCTACGACCATAAGAACACAAGTTACAAGAGCATAAGTCACGCTGCGAATTATGAATTCCAAATTCTTCATTCTCAATTCCGCTTACTTCTGGCTTAGCTTTTGCTTTGCCGTCTGCGCCGCCTGGGTTTGCGGCCAACTATCAACGACCAACTGATAATACATATTGGCCGGGCCGGTGCTGCCGCTCTTGTCGTAGTACCTTGCTATCTTAAGCTGCTTTTCGGCCAATTGTTCGCCTATCCGCGATAAAATATCGTCCACCTTTATCTGCTGCGCCTCCTCGGGGTAGCGCAGTTTGAAATTTTCATAATAACTCTTTGCGCTAATCAAACTTGAGCCGTCGTAATCAGGCCCCCGATAAGCCGCATATTTGTTCCTTGCCATCGCGAGCAGGGCGTCTTTGCCCATCTGGCCAGTGGGCCAGCGGGTCGATATTTCAGACCACTTCAGATATGCCTCATTGTATTCGCGGCGCTTCTCATGGCTTTGCGCGACCGCCAGCAAGGCCCTTTTGGCGATATCAGCAGTTCCCGCACGGTCGCCAATCTTGTCCATTATTTTGACCCCATCCTCGTAGCCGCTTATCCTGAAGACGAGCAAAAACGGCTTCTTGCGGCCGGCCAAATAATCGCTTGCCACTCCAAACTCCCTTTCCAGGGCCGCGTCACGCAGCGGGCTGGCGGGATAATCATCCAGAAACTTATCATATTGCCTGACCGCCTTGGTCAACTTGTCGTCCGCCAAAAGCACCTCGGCCTCAATGAAGGCATCGAAATCCGCACCGGCAATTTCGGGGTAATCCGTCTTGAGCTGTTTTGCCGCCTCGCGAACCTTCTTTGGTTTTCCGGCGTCCACAAGTTTTTTTACATCGGTTACCCGCAGCAGGAATTCCTCTTGCCTGTTACCCGTCGTCTGCTGCAATTGGCCCCCCTCGCCCAGTCGCCATGTTTCCGCTGCCTGAACCGGCGAGGGTCGCAGGCAGAAACTCACCGCCAACAATGCCGAAACCCCAAGTGCGATAATTACCTGCCGCATCCTGCACCTCGAAACCATTCTATATTTCCCGTGTTTCGCTCTTGTGTCCTTACAAACCCGCAACCCCGCATTATAACCGGCAATTTGATACTTGCAAAACAAGAATTTCGTGCAATCAGCATCGGTTCGTGATTAAATAACCTCTGGTGGCTATGTTCGATTTTCTGCTCAATCGCAAAAAACTCCTCGGCGACACGCAACTGCTCGGCAAATGGGGCGAGCGGCGGTGTGAGAAGTTTCTCAAGCGAAAAGGCCTTAAGACCCTTACCCGCAACTACGCCTGCAAGGCGGGCGAAATCGACCTTATAATGGTGGATAGCGACCGCTCGATTGTCTTTGTCGAGGTCAAGACAAGGGCCAATGAGGACTTTGCCCCGACGGAATCAGTAATCACGACGCAGAAGATGGATAAAATGACAAAGACGGCTCGGTACTTTATCTCAGTTCACGAAATCGAGAACCGGCCATACCGGTTTGACGTTGTGACCGTCACGCTCGGCCAACGAGGCCCCGTAGAAATCCGACACTACAAAAACGCCTTTGTGAAATGATGCCTATGAATCTGATTGACGCACATTGTCATTTGACTTACGAGCCGTCTGCGGACATAGACGCCGTAATACAGCGAAGCATCAACGCCGGGGTGACGGGCTGGATAACCATTGGGACGGACCTGGCGGACAGCAAAAAGGCGGTGGAATTAGCCAACAAGTTTGAAAATATGTTTGCGACCGTGGCGATTCATCCGCATCACGCAAAATCGGCCGACAAGCAGACAATCACTCAATTAAAAGAGTTTACCAAAAGTAAAAAGGTAGTGGCAATCGGGGAAACTGGTTTGGATTACCATTACGAATTTTCAACACCTCAACAGCAGCGGGATAGTTTCCTGCGGCATCTGGAAATCGCGGCGGAACTAAATCTGCCGGTTGTGATTCATTCGCGTGAGGCATTCGATGAGACGTTAAAAATACTGGAAAGCAATGACGCAAAGAAAGTGGTTTTTCATTGTTTCTCCGGCTCGGCGGAGCAGGCAAAAGTGGTTTTAGACAAGGGCTGGTATATCTCGTTAACGGGCGTGGTGACGTTCAAAAACGCGGAAAAGACCAGAGAGGTCGCAAAATATATCCCAATTGACAGGATGATGATTGAGACGGACAGCCCTTATCTATCGCCTGAGCCGATGCGGAAACAGAAGGTGAATGAGCCGGCGTTATTGGTGCACACAGCAAAATTTCTGGCGGAACTAAAAGGAATGGAATTGGACAAGTTTGCCGAACAGGTGACAGCTACGACGAAACAATTTTTCGGCCTGCCGGATTTGGTATGAAGACGAGAAAGCTGCACGAATGGGATTTAACCTATGAGCAGGCGAGGGACCTGCAGATTCGACTTGCGCGGCGTGTGCGGTTTTCTGCGATGAAGAAAAAGCCGACGGTTGTCGCGGGACTGGATTGCGCGTTCAGCAAAGACGGCCAAAGGATACTCGCGGCTGCTGTTGTGCTTGAGATGCCAAACTTTGCGGTTATCGAAACGGCGATGGCGGCACGCAAGGTCGATTTCCCATACATCCCGGGCTTATTGTCGTTTCGAGAGGCACCGGCGTGCATCGATGCCATCGAGAAACTCAAAACCAAACCGGATGTCTTCGTCGTTGATGGACAGGGAATTGCGCATCCGCGGCGGTTCGGGATTGCCTCACATATAGGAGTGCTTGTCGATAAACCGACGGTGGGCTGTGCAAAGAGCCGGTTAACGGGCAGTTTTGATGAGCCGGGGAAGCGTAAGGGCAGTTACAGTTTGCTGACCGATAGCGACGAGGTGATTGGTGCGGTTGTGCGGACGCGAACGGACGTCAAGTGCGTGTTTGTGTCGGTGGGGAACAAATGCACCCTTGGGGACGCAATAAAAGTTATCCTCGAATGCACGACGAAGTATCGATTGCCTGAGCCGAGCCGACTGGCACATCAGTTAGTCAGCAGGGCAAAGCTGCGGGCGTAGCGTCAGGTCAGGCGAGTTATCATTTCCTTGTGCTTCGGATATTTACTTACCAGTTGGATTCTGTCCGCCTGTTCGTAATCGGCGTAGTCGAAGCCGGGAGCTACGGTGCAGCCCATAAGCGCAAATCGCCCGCCATCTTTGATGAAGGCCCCCTGCCAGGCGCCTTTGGGGATAATTACCTGAACTTTTTGCCCGTTGAGGATATCTTGGCCGAGTGTGATGATTTCGCTGCGTCCGTCGGGGTACAGTTGCAGCATCGTGACGGGGTTGCCAAGGTAAAAATGAAAAATCTCGTCGGATTTTAGCCGATGCAGCAATGACACAGTATTGGCTGTGAGCAGATAAAGAATTGCGGTGCTGATATTTCTGTCGCCGGAAAGACCGGCAGGTAAAGCAGCTTTTTTTATCTGCTCAGCGGCGCGATAGGTTTCGACAAACCAGCCGCCCTCATCAGGCAGCGGCTTCATCTTAAAAAACTCTATTATCTGCTCGGCCGTCATTTCTTATTCTGGAGCGATGGAGGCAAACTATCCTCTTCGATATTGGCCCGCAGAATCAGGTATGTCACCTTGTCCTTGTTCTCGAGAGCGCTTGCTATGACAGGTATCCCTGATTTCATTGATACGTTGCTGTTCCAGGAATAGCTCAGAACTTCGGGTTTCTGGTTTTCTGTCTGTGAATCAGTTTTCAATATGCTGATATCCATCTTGAAACCAATAAATATCCTGCCATCAGGTGCTACTCGAAGGTCTGCCGCAATCCTGCTCCCGATATCATACTGGCCCCACGAGGTAACACTGCTGTTAGGGTCTTTGCTGATGGGAATTTCCTTCCTGCCTGAAACATTCATATTCGCAGTGCCCGGGCTAACCAGAGCCAGTTTCTCGCAGCTTTGTATTCTGCCGGCGTTTTTGTCTTTGATAATGTCCAGAATTTTCGCCGCAGTGACCCGCTCCTTGCTCAATGGGCCTACGCCGGCCTTCTCAATCGCTTCGGGTTTGACCTCGATTATAAGGGCTTCGACAAGAACACGTGCCCCATTGTATGGGTTTTCGACTTTCGTCTGTGCGTCTGCCTCCTGTTTATCAGCGGCGCGGGATTCCAGGTTGCACAAAACCAGCAAAACCGACAGGATTACCATGTTTCCCTTCATGATTTTGCTCATCTGTTTCCTCTTTCAAAAAATTAAGGTTTTGTCCCCGATTATTTTTTCGATACGACCTTCGCGGATTTGATAATGACCGGCTCGATGGGGACATCGGCGTGCTGGCCTTTTCTCTCGGTTTTCACCGCGGCAATTGCGTCGGCGACGTCCATACCTTCAACAACTTTGCCGAATACAGCATAGCCGGGATTTTTGCCCTGAACGTAGTTGAGGTAATCGTTGTTGACAAGATTGATGAAAAACTGGCTGGAGGCGCTGTTGGGGTCGGGTAGCCTTGCCATTGCGACGGTGCCGCGGTCGTTTTTCAGGCCGTTAGCCGCCTCGTTAGCTATCGGCTCGTGGGTGGGTTTTTGCTTCATATCAGAGGTAAAGCCGCCTGTCTGGACCATAAAACCGGGTATGACCCTGTGGAATATGGTTCCGTCGTAAAAGCCCTCCTGGACGTATCGCAGGAAATTCGCAGCCGTCACCGGCGCCGCCGTCTCGTTTACCTCAACCACAATAACACCTTTTGTTGTCTCAAGTTTTACCATTTTTCGTCCCTCAACATTTTTGCCGCCACCTCGGCAGCTAAATACAAAAACGACCGCCGCAACCATCACAATAATCGTTAAATACCAGCCCAGCTTTCCAATATGTTTCATATAGCACCACCCAAATCAATAATTAATCCCAACTGTGTTTTTTCATCGAGTCCAGTATCATTTCGGCGCATTCCATCGCAGCCAACCCTTCTTCGGCGCTGACCTCGGGGCGAAGCGACCTGTCGGCAACAGCTCGCAGGAACGCCTCCTGCTCAAGGCGAAGCGGCTCAGCGTCATTGACGTCGAGTTTTTCAACATGCAGGAGGTCCTGCCAGTTTTGTGTAAGAAGGGCAAAGGTGCCGGCCTTTTTGAGCTGTCTTATTTTTTCGACGACGTTCACGTTGGGGGCTGCTTTGATACAGACGCCGGTTTTTTTGAGGTAGTCAACGCTGAGATACGCCTGTCGGCTGAAGACCCGGATTTTGCGCTCGGTTTTCAGCGCCAGACGCGACGCGGTGACGTTGGCGATACAACCATTTTCAAAAGTGATTCGGGCGTTGCAGATATCTTCGTTGTTCGGGTCGATGACGCCAATGCCGACGGCCTCGACGGCTTTGACTTTGCTCGCCGCCAGAGACAAGATGATATCGATGTCGTGAATCATAATATCGAGGACGACGCCGATATCTGTTGAGCGGAAGGGATACGGGCTGATTCTCGCCGCCTCGATGAACTTCGGTTCGATTTGAAGCCGTTTCATCGCCTGGACGACGGGGTTGCATCGCTCGGAATGACCGACGGCAACGAGGCAGCCGGCCTGCCTGGCCAGTGCGACGATGTCCTTTGCCTGGGCGACGGTGGACGCGAGTGGTTTTTCTATGAGAACGGGGACACCCGCCTGTATGAGCGGTTTTGCGAGCGAGTAGTGTTCGCTTGTGGGGGCGGCTATCGTCACCGCATCGACTTTGCCTATGAGTTCGGCGGCGTCGCTCATCGCCTGGCAGCGGTATTTTTTTGCCAGGCGATTTGCCTTGTCCAAATCGATATCAACAATAGCAACAAGGTCGCTTTGGGGCAGGTCGGAGTAAACACGGGCGTGAATCTCGCCCATTTTACCCGCGCCCACAACGGCAGTCCGGAGTTTATCCATACCAGTCCCTTATTGCAGATACAGCGGTGTCAGCCCCTGAATGCCTCAAGATACCTTCCGAAACGATGCTTGCCGCTTCTGATAATGGCATCGACCATATCGCGGACGTTCTGGTCAAGGTCTTTTTCCGCCGCCATTTCCTTTGCCTTTCGCAGCAGGGGCATCTTGTCGTCACGGTAAAGGCGTTTATAGGCGTCATATATGGCCTTTTGCTGCTGAACGCTCAAGCCCGCGCGAGCCAGGCCGCGTTTATTCACGCCGCGTATCGTGGGCGGGTAGTGGCCGCTGACAATCAGGAAAGGCGGAATGTCTTTGTTTATGCCGGTCATCCCGGCGGCATAACACCATTTCCCTATGGTGACAAACTGATGAAGCAGGACCACGCCGGAAAGCCACACGCCCGTCTCGATTTTGCAGTGACCGCTTATCTGGCTGAAGTTGCTGATGACGATTTTGTCCCCGAGAACACAGTCGTGGCCGATATGGGCGCCAATCATAATAAGGTTGTCGCTCCCGATTTTAGTGAGGGCGTCATGGTGCATACTCGGGTGAATAGTGACTTGTTCGCGAATAGTGTTATTGTCGCCGATTACGAGGCCGCCGAGTTTCGCATCCGGACGAAGATTGAGTATCTGAGGTTTGCCTCCGATGACACAGTTGGAAAATAAATGATTGCGTTTTCCTATTACCACGTTTTTGTCAATGACAACATTGGCTTCAAGAACGGTCCCTTCGCCGACGGTGGTGCCGCTGCCGACAAAGCAGTTCGGCCCGATTACGACGCCGTCCTGCAACTGTGCGCTGTCTTCGACGACCGCGGTAGCATGTATCTGTTTCATTTTCACATCCTGCTGAAGAACAGCTTCTCTGTGTTTAACCTTTCATAGTTTATCGTTGTCCACGAGCATAAACTTGATTTCACATTCGGCCACGACCGCTTCGCCGACCATTGCCTTGCATTTGCACTGAGCGGTCCTGGTGTGGGACTTACCCGCCTCGGCGGTGAGCATGAGCTGGTCGCCTGGGACGACGGCCCTGCGAAGTTTGACGCCGTCCATACTGAGGAGGACTGCGAGTTTGCCTGTATGCTCAAGGCGCTGGGCAAAGAGCAGGCCGGCGAGCTGGGCCATTGCCTCTACTATCAGGACACCGGGCATAATGGGCGTGCCGGGGAAATGCCCCTGGAAAAACTGCTCGTTGAAGGTGACGTTTTTTATTCCCTTTATAAACGTATCACTTTCAAGCTCGATTACCTTGTCAACGAGCAGAAACGGATAACGGTGTGGAAGAATCCTGGTTATCTGGCGGATGTCGAGGAGGGCGTCGGTGCCGAACTTGGCGGCGCGTTCCTGCCGTTCGGCCTGCTCATAGAGCTTGTGAACCATCTGCTGATTGAGAGAGTGGCCGCTTTTATAGGAGACAATTCTTCCTTTGACCGCCCTGCCTACCAGGGCAAGGTCGCCTATGAGGTCAACGACTTTGTGTCTGACACACTCGTCGGGAAATCTGTAAGAGTTTTTGATGGGGCCGTCGGAATCTATCACGAGGATGTCTCTTGGCGTCAGATGTGTGCCCATTCCGTGCGACTGGAATTGTCTGGCCTCCACTTCGAGCAGAAAAGTTCTGGCGCGAGCGAGGTGCTTTTCAAAAAAATCGGTTGTCAGCCGGCAACCAAAGATTTGTCTGCTTATTCCGGTGTGGCCGGCGTAGTCGAGGTCGTATGTGATATTAAGAGCATCATCCGGATAGGGCATCGCGTAAATGGAGGCGTCGCCGGCTGTAATGATGACGGGCTCACGGATTGTAAATTCACGCCGGGCGGCCTGTTGTTCGACAAGGCCCGCGTTGGCCAGCGCCCGGAAGTATTCGCTGCTGCTGCAATCCGGCGCGGGAAGCTCAGGCCCGTCAACTTCGATAACGAGATTGTCTATTTCAAGGGCGTTGACGGCCGCCAGACAATGTTCGACGGTTTCGATGCTGACGGGGCCTTTTTTCAGGGCGGTGCGTCGCGTTCGCTCAGCGATATTGGTGGCAATGGCCCTGATACGGACCGGCTCGGCCACGTCAGTACGGACGAAGACGACGCCCGTATCGACCGACGCGGGTCGAAAAACGGCCGTTACGTCCTTGCTGTTGAACAGCCCTCTGCCGCTAACGACCGCCGGACTTGCTATCGTCTTTTGCGGTTTCAAGTTTTTCCACCCTTGCTGATAATTTTTTGAACTCCCCAATTAGTTTGGGCAGCCGCATACTGCCGACCATCACCCGCAGCGCATCTTTGTGTTCGATTGCAGGTGAGCCGAGCATCTGTTTTCCCGGCCGGACACTGTTCGTTACGCCGGCCTGCGCACCAATGACAACACCGTCGCCTATTTCGATATTGTCGACCATGCCGACTTGGCCTCCGAGAACAACGCCATCGCCGATTTTACAACTACCGGATATGCCGACCTGCGCCGCCATCAAACAGCATTTGCCGATTACGACATTGTGGGCAATCTGAACAAGGTTGTCAATTTTTGTACCCGCGCCGATTCGTGTCTCGCCGAACTTTGCCCTGTCAACGCAGCAATTGGCGCCTATTTCGACGAAATCCTCAATAACCACAGTTCCATTATGTGGAATGAGCCGGTGAGCGCCATCAATAAAGGCGTATCCGAAACCGGTGGAGCCGATTGTGGAGTTGGCCTGAATAATGACGTTATTGCCGATTATGCAGCGATGATAAATAACGACGTTTGGGTCGAGGCGGCAGTTGGCGCCTATTTTTGTATGCTGACCTATTTTGCAGCCGGCGGAGATGACCGTGTTGTCGCCTATCTCGGAACCGTCCTCAATAACAACACAGGGGCCAATCGAAGTATTCTTTCCGAGCTTGATCTTCTGACCAAGCGTCGCCGTGGGGTGGACACCGGGGACTGGCGGCTGCAGCTTCGGAGCGAATATTTTGAGCGCCTCAATAAGTGCCGCATTGACATTTTTAACCACTAATTGTGGCTGGGACAGCCCATCGACGGCCTTAGCGACTATCACAGCCCCGGCGCGCGAATTTTTCAACTCGGCCAAATGCCTGTCATCGGCAAGAAAAGTCAGGGTCGTCTCGTCGGCAGAAGCGACCGGCCCGACTGCTCGAATGAGACCGGAGCCATTACCGATTAGTCCGGCTTTGAGCCGTTCAGCCAGTTCCGCAACCGTCATTGTTTGTTGTTCATTATCCATTGCTCGTTGACTACGAACTATCAACTATGAACCCTTTTCCGCTGCGTCAACTTTTACCAGAACAGCGTCGGTGATATCCTCGCAGCCGGCGTTGTACAGCACCTTGTTCGTGCTGATTTCTATAGTAAGCTGGTCGGAGTTGTCAGCAGGCAGGTCCGGCTCACTCTTTTCGAGCACCATATCGAAATCCTTGCTTTTGGCAACCTCGGCAGTGGCCTTGATAATGTCTTTGTAAAGCTCTTCCATAACGCCCCGCTGTCGCATATCCATCTGGCGTTTGAAGAATTCCTGCTGCGCCTGCAGCCGACCCTGCTTGTCAAGAATCTCCTTCATTAAAGCGGCATAATCACTGCTGCTCGGCTTCAGCGCCTTCATGCTCGTTTTACCGAGGTCGATTTCCTTGGAGAGCTTCTCAAGCTCGGCTTCCATTTTGTCGCGTTCGGCGGTCATCTCCTGCCGGTACTTGACGTTGCGACGGCAATCCTGAAATATTTTACGGACGCTGACGACGCCTATTTTCAGGCATTTACTATCCTTTGAGGACGAGGCGGCTTTCCCGGCCCGTGGCGCGACAATGGCAGCGCAAATAATAATCGCGGTTGTCAGAACTACAAAAACAGTCGATTTCAGTTTCATAATTTCATCCTTTCCTGCTGATTACCGCCCAGCCCGGCGAGGGGTTGAGCACCAATTATCAATAATCCACTATCCACACACGGTGGATATTCTACGGCCGATTAGAAATTTTGCAAACCTATCCTTGCGGTTGAGGGAAAAAAGGGGCAGGAGAATTTCCTTTTTCCCATTAGAACAACGTGCCGACGGAAAAATTGAAGACCTGGGTTTGGTCGCCTTTGCTCTTCATTAAAGGCGCTGCTAATTCAAACCGCATAGGAACCGGGCCGAACCACTGAGGCAGCATTATCTGAATGCCGGTACCGGCGCCGACGCGATAGTTGCCAGTATCAATAGTGCCGCTGTCAACAAAGAACAATAACGCTACATTGTCGCTCAAGAAGGGAACGGCGGCCTCGGCATTTGCCAGGAAAATCCAGTCGCTGCCGATAGGGTCTTCTCTTTGGGGGGTTACGCCTGCCGGGAGATTGGTCTGGAGACCCCTTGTGCTGACGCCGCGGTATTTGAAACCGCGGATGCCATAGGTGCCGGTGCCGCCGCCGTAGAACTTTTCAAACGGAGGGGCATCGCCTACAATGGTGGCGAACGACAGCTTGGCGGCCAAAACGGTCTTTCGTTCGGCCAAATCCTCGTAAAGCGTATAGTATTTTCTATAGGTGCCGTTTACAATGCCAAAAGTATAATCGCCTCCGACCTGTTCGTAACCGGCGTCGAAGTTTTGGCCGGACGTGGGATTTGATTTATTGTCGGTGAGGTCCCTGCCGACGCCAAACCGGGCACCGGCGAGCAAATTTTTGCCCTCGACGTCCTTTATCTCGATTGGTGCATCATGGTCAACATCTCTGATTTCGACGTCTTCGGCGCGGAAGCCGAGACCGTATCGCCAGTTGTCCGGACAGCGTTTTTCGAAGCCGACAAAAGCCTTTGTTCTGTGCTCATCGTATGATTCCCGCCATCTTGACCAGTCCGAACCGACCACGTTCAAGCTGATGGGCTTGTCATTAAGATATGGTTCGGTAAAGCTGACGGAATATTCGCTTACTTCAGTGCCCGGCTGCAGGGAGATTCGGAGAGTTTGCCCCCCTCCTCTGAAGGCCTTGCCGGTAACAAAATCCTCGAAGCTTCTGGGTGTATCGCCGATGTCGAAGTTTCTCTGCTCATAAGTGAGTTGTCCCATAAGGCCGGCATCAGTGCTGACGCCGGCGCCGAGCATAACCATACCGGTTTTGCCCTCGATTATGCTGACCTGGGCATCCCTTTGTCCCGGGGTTTGTCCCGCCGGCGTAATGACCGCACCGTCATGTTCGGTGAGCAGCGTTTGCTGAAGATTTTTTTCGAGGTTACCTTTGCCGTCGCCGCGTGCGATATCAGCGTTGTACCATTTGCCCGGCTGGAAATCGTACTCGTCGAGCACCCGCCGGACCACCCTGTCTTTGGTCAGCTCGTTGCCTGTGACTGTTATCTGGCCTATGCGAAATTGCTGGCCTTCTTTCACCGCATACTCGACAGCAACGGTCTTGTCGGAAAGAAACTTAATGCTCCGCTCAACCTTCGTGTCGATGAAGCCGTTCTCACGATAGAGTTTGGTAAGCTGCTTTGTATCGGCTTCGGCCTTCTGCTCGTTGTAGGTCTGGCCGCTGGTAAGCGTCAACTGCTCATAAAGTTTTTGTTTATCGTACTGCTGGTTACCCGTAAAAGCGATGTACTCGACGCGATAGGCGGGGCCTTCCTCGATTGCGAAAACGATGCGGACTTTGGTTTTGTCGGCGTTAAACTGACGCTGTATATCAATTTTGACGTTCAGGAAGCCCATTCTCTGATACGCCTTTTGGAGCCGCGACACATCCTCGACAAGCTCCTCTTCCTGGTAGTATTTCTGTAATACCACCCAGCTGCGGGTGCTGGTTTTGATTGTTTTTTTCAGTTCGCCTGACTTGATGGAGGAATTGCCTCTGAATTCAACCGCGTCAATTTTGACACGCGGACCTTCCTTGACGTTGTAAACCACCTTTCCCGCGGATAACTTCCCGGTATCGAGCGAAACCTCGGTATATGGGAAACCATTTTTGCGGTAGAACTCGGCGATAGTGGTTGTGTAGGTCTGAGCCAGAACACTGTCGAGATAATCACCGACCTTGAAACCCAGCTTCTCCCTGAGCTTTTTGGCGTTGTACGCCTCGTTGCCGGTGAAATCAATCGACCTTATTATATTCTTCTCGACCACGACAAAGGTCATCTCAACACCACCCTCAACGGGTTTGATGTTGTAATAGCAGTACTCGACACCCGCAATTCCAGCCACCCGCTTGGTGTCCTCGGCTGCGACGGCGGCGTCGAACATGTCACCGGCCCTTGTGCGAACCCTTGCGATAATTTCGGATTCCTTGAAGCTGACGTTGCCTTCAACACGCACGTTAGTGATATGCAGGGATTTATTGGCGTCGGCGGCCTCGCCGAGTGAAGCCGAGGCGGGTAAATTGACGTCCGGACGGACAAGGTTTACATCCGCATTAGCATCCGGTGCCGGGCTGGACTTATTGACGTCCGGACTGACAAGATTCGCGTCCGCCGAAGGCGAGACCTCGCCCAAAGGCGGGGCCGTCGAAGGCCCGGCCTCGTCTGCGGCGAGAGCCGAGGCGGGTCTACCAACCAGCAATAAGAAAATAAGAGCACACGAGCATAAGAACGCAGAAATTGTGTACTTATCCCCCAAAGGCGAATGACTTGTGACTTGTGAGCTTGCGCACTTATATTTTAGTTTTCCCACTTTTTCCCTTCAATCAAAACGGCGCATCTTCCGCGCCTGAGCCGGCCTGCTGCAGGGACGTGGACGGCTCGCCCGCAAATGAGGCGTTTTCAAACCGCGTGAACTTATTCAGGAACATAAGGTCAACGGTCCCCGTCGGGCCGTTGCGCTGCTTGGCAATTATCAAATTGGCGGTACTGTTCGGCGAATAATCTTTTTCGCCGCTGTGATAATAATCCTCGCGGTGCAGCAGCATAACCACGTCGGCGTCCTGCTCGATACTGCCGCTTTCACGCAGGTCACTCATCCGGGGCAGGTTGCCAGTGCGTCCTTCCGGCGACCGGTTCAGCTGACTGAGCACAATGACGGGTATATTCAGCTCCCGCGCAAGGGCCTTCAGATAACGAGATATCGTTGTTATTTCCTGCTGCCGGCTTTCGATTCGCGTGCCGAGGTGCATCAACTGTAGATAATCAACTATGACGCATTTTATGCCGTGCTGGCTTTTCAGGCGTCTGGCCTTGGCTCGCAGCTCCAGAGGAGTAAGCGTCGAGGCGTCATCGATATATATGGGCGCAGCCGACAGAATCCCGCAGGCATCGACAAGCCGGCTGTAATGCTCGGTCGAGAGCATTCCCTTGCGAACGAGCTGGCTTTCCACCTGACTGACGCTGCACAGGAACCGCTCCGCCAACTGCTGCTGGCCCATTTCGAGAGAGAAAATACCAACGGGAATTTTCTCCACGACGCCGAGATTTTCTGCGATATTCAAAGCAAGCGCGGTTTTCCCCATACTGGGTCTGCCCGCGATGATAATCATTTCGCCGTTTTGCAGGCCGCAGGTAAGCTGGTCAAGCGTAATAAAGCCCGTGGCCAGCCCCGTGACGTGTTTGCCGTCTCGCTTTTCGATAAGCTCGTATGCACGTGTGACGAGGTCTTTAATCGCGAACGCCTGGCCCGTCGTGCGCTTGTCGGTGATTGCGAAGATGCGCTGCTCGGCCTCATCTAATTTCTGGACTGATTCGCCTGTAACATCGTACGCGTCGTTTAATATTTCGGTTGCGCTCTGTATAAGCTCACGAAGCAGCTGCTTGTCTTTTACTATCTTGGCGTAATATTCGATGTTGGCGGAGCTGGGAACGGAGTTGGCAATTTTGCTTAAGTATTCAACGCCCCCGACCTGCTCGAGGCATTTGCGTCTCTCAAGCTCGTCACGTAACAGCACCCCATCGATACCCTCACCCCGGTTTTTCTCGTAAAGGGCGATTGCTGCGTCATAGATAAGCTGATGCTCGACGCGATAGAAGGCGTCACGGTTGAGTATTTCGACGACCTGCCCTATGGATGCGGGGTCAATAATCATCGAACCGAGCACCGCCGCCTCGCTGGCAAGCGACTCAGGCATCATACGCCCGGTCAAAGCAGCCCCCGCGTCTTGCTGTCGCAAGACAGCAGCGGGGGTTACCGGCTCGAGACGTTTCCGCGTCGGCCTCCCTGTATTTTCCTTAACCGCGTCTGCCATTTACCTTCCTTAGCTTGCCGCTTGCCGACCAGACAGCCGGCCAATCATTTGTAACTTGGAATTGTAGAACCGCCCCCCCCTCCCTGTCAAATCTTTATCCGCCATCTGTTTGGAGGATTTATCCGCCGTCCGCTTGGCGGATGTGTTTCGGTGATGGAGATTGTGCTTAGAAACCGCTAAGCCAGTCGTTGCCCATTACCGCGAAGTCGGCTGCTCGGCTGCATTGACCCAGCCATCGCCATTGGGCAAAGGCGCAATGTCGGCAGAGCAACCGGACTGGTTGTTTGGCCGCCCACACGCGGCGAGATCGCAGCCGAATCTTCTGCGGGAACAGCACAAGTGCTTCTATAGAGGAACAGCCGATAGGATTTGAATTTGCTGAAGTCCTCGCCGGCCCGGTCCCCGTTGAAATACTTTTGATAAACTTTGTTTATTCGCTTTCTGTACAACCAGCGAATAACCTTGCTCATAAGCGGATACCTGCCTGCCAGAAAGTTCAGCGACGAGTCGATAATAGGACGGACAACGTTTTTCATGGCGTCCTCCATCAGGTCAAGATTGGGAGTCGTTTGGTCGGTTATGTCAACATCTTCAACCAGCTTGAATGGATGGCTTGCGATGTGTTTGTAGAACCTGCTCAGCAGATAACCGCCGCCGACGCTTTTGGCGTCGGGTGTTGCCTCGACATCTTTTCTGAAGATATCGCAGATGAGCATATAGCCCGCCGGGTTGAGAAGTTCAAACGTCTTGGCCATTGCCTTTTGCATCTTGATGTACTGAAAACTCTCGCTGAACAGCACCAAATCATACCTGTCTTCGGTCTGCAAATCTTCGTACTTACACTCGAATACATGGCAGGCGTCGCCCATCAACTCCCGCACCCGTCCGCTCAGCACCGGACTTGGCGAGACGCAGGCAACCTTATAGCCCATATCAACGAGTCGTTTTGACGTATGCCCGGCACCGCAGCCGACGTCCAGAATCGTGCGAACGCCGGATGGAATGTGCGAAACCAGAAAGTTCGTGTAGTTCTCCTGCGCAATGTGCACGTTGCTCACATTCACCGGCAGACCTTCGGGCCAGTAGCCGTAATGCAGATGCTCAAGCCCGATGAAATGCTTGCCGCAGAGCGCCGCAAATTCCAGACCGAGGTCGCGTGATGTCATTGCCGGCCGCTTTTTCATAAACCAACTCCCTCTCCAAAAGATTATTCGCCATATACGCTGACTACCTGGCGAAATATTTACGCGAAGCAATCGACGCGCCCTTCACGACTCAACCGAGTCGGAACGAGGCCCTCAAGACGGGCTCGTTGAAACCGGGCGTGACTACAACAATACGATGGGTTCGTCCGGGCTGTTCGTGCTGCCCTGACCACCCATTCGCCAAAATACAAATAACAATATACCAATATTACCTTCGACCTGACAGATTATTCCTCTTGAGCATAATTTTGTGGGACGAATGCTTTCCCGCACATTGTTCGTTTTTAACAATTAGAACGCAGAATTTGGCCGGCCCCCGCGTCCGGCAACGGCGTGCAAAACGCTTGACATTGGGACAAAGGAAAGCTACCTTCAATCCTGTGGTAGTTCTGTATTTTTCTTTGTAAGGAGGTTTGTTTTGAGAGTTCTTTCGGGCATTCAGCCGTCAGGTCGGCTGCACATAGGCAACTACTTCGGCGCTATGCGCCAGCATATCCAAATGCAACAAAACAACGAATGCTTTTTCTTCATCGCCGATTATCACGCACTTACCAGCAACCCCTCGCCAAAAGACGTCGCTGACTTCACCCTCGATGTCGCTATGAGCTATCTCGCGCTGGGACTCGACCCGGAAAAAACGGTCTTCTGGAGGCAAAGCGATGTCTCCGAGGTCACCGAGCTGACCTGGCTATTGTCGTGCGTCACGCCTATGGGCCTTCTGCACCGCTGCACAAGCTACAAGGATAAAGTCGCACAGGGAATCAGCCCCAATCTCGGCCTCTTCGCGTATCCCGTTTTGCAGGCGGCCGATATCCTCATTTTCAAAAGCGACCTCGTCCCCGTCGGCGCTGACCAGAAGCAGCATATCGAAGTTACCCGCGATATCGCCGGCTACTTCAACAATGCCTATGGCGAAACCTTCGTACTGCCCAAGGACTACATTATCGAATCAGTGGCGGTCGTGCCGGGTATCGACGGACGCAAAATGAGCAAAAGCTACGGCAACACCATAGAAATGTTCGAGCCGGAAAAGAGCATCAAAAATAAGGTGATGAAGATTGTCACCGACTCCACGCCCGTCGAAGCGCCCAAAAACCCCGATAAGTGCAACGTCTTTGCGTTGTTGAAACTGTTCGCGTCGGCGGAAGAAATCAAACAATGGCAAGACAAGTATCGTAAAGGTGGAACGGGATACGGCGAAGCGAAGAAACGATTAGCCGAGCTTATCGTCGAATATTTCAAGCCCTACAGGCAAAAACGAACCGAGCTTGAGAGCAATCCCGACTACGTAAAAGAAATTCTGGCCAAAGGCGCCCGGCGCGCAAGGGCCGTCGCCGAAAAAACATTGGCCCAGGCGCGAAAAGCGGTCGGACTGGGAGAGTATTATGGAAGATAAGCTTGTTACCATTGCTGAGTATATGGATTCGATTGCAGCCGAGATGGACAGGCAGACCCTCGAGGATTTTGAGATACGAGCCATAGTCGTCGGGCCCAACGCGGGGGATGGACGGATTGGCATCGTCGAATCGGTTAAGCTCCAGGTCAGACAAAACGACGCCGACGAGGCCAGGCAGATACTTGAGGACCAGCAACAGGGCCGCGAGCCGGAGAAATATGAAGTAATGGATGATTCGGATGAGGCGGACGAGCCATACGAACCGGAGGAGGAATTGTAATTGGCTGATTATCGCGTAAATCTTGAAATCTTCGCGGGGCCTATGGACCTGCTTTTGCACCTTGTCCGCAGGGAAGAGGTGGATATTTACGACATCCCGATAGCCAAAATAACCGACCAGTATATTCGCTATATCGAGATGCTCAAGCAGCTCGATATAGACGTGGCGGGGGATTTTCTGGTTATGGCGGCGACACTGATACAGATAAAATCGGCGATGCTGCTGCCCCGGGCACCGGGCGAGGAGCTTGGCGCCGACGACCTCGCCGACCCGCGTGCGGAGCTTATCCGGCAACTGTTGGAATACAAGAAGTTCAAGGACGCCGCCAATCTGCTCGCCGCCGCGGCCGAGGAGTTGGGCGAACGGTTCGCCAGACCCGATACGGTTATCGAGCAGCTGAAGCCGGCCGCCGAACCGACGATTGAGCTCGACCGGATAAATATCTGGGACCTGCTGGAGGCCTTCGACTCTATTATGGAGGCAACCGGCGCAAAGTTTGACATGAGCCACATCACTGACGATACGCCGATTGATTTGTATCAGATAGAGATTCTGCACCGGCTCCAGGCGGAAGGGCCGATGAGTTTTGCGCGTATTTTCGAATCGCGCAACAGTCGGCTGGCGATGGTGGGATTGTTTTTAGCGGTTTTGGAACTGATAAGGGCGCAGTTGATATCGGCTGAGCAGCCGCAGCCGGCTGGCGAAATATATCTGCGAGCAATGACCGATGTGCCTGCTGAGGAGGCGGTGCGCAAGGCAATCCTTGAGGTAGAGGCCGCCGCGACGGCAAATCAGCAGACCGAAACGACCACGCCGGAGCCGCCGCCAATACCAATCGAGGAAATACCGGCCAGAGCAGCCCCGGAAACCGGCCAAAAGGTGGATGATACACAGAGCCGGCAGATACCAATACCGATTGTGGAGCTGCCCGCGGATAACAGCGGCAAACAGCAGGTTGAGAATCTGGAGTCCTCAGACAGCCAGGTCAGCGAATAGAAAAACGCAATTAGCGTTTGACAGTGCAGGCGCAGCCCCATACAATCGTTCCCGTCTTTGGCCGAGCTTGGAAAGGATTCAGAAATGGCTGGTAATGTGGTCGAGTTGACCGACGCGGATTTCGACGACGTCATTCACAAATCGGATGTGCCCGTGCTGGTGGATTTCTGGGCGCCGTGGTGCGGGCCGTGCAAAATGATGGCCCCCATCATCGAAGAGGTTTCGAAGGACTACGCGGGCAAGGCGAAAATCTGCAAGCTCAATACCGACGAGGCCAGAGACAGCGCTATGGAGTTCGGGATAAGCGCAATACCCACCCTCATTCTGTTCAAAGACGGCCAAGTCCAGAAAAAATGGGTGGGCCTGACCAGCAAGAAAGACCTCTCGGCGGCCATAGACGAACTGCTGTAATGAATTTTGAATTGAGAATGTAGAATTGAGAATTGCGAAAATGCAGCTCTTTTTTAATTCTAAATTCTCAACTCTTAATTCTCAATTCACCCTCAGGCGGCTGATTCCACCAGTTTGGGTCGCGGAAGTAGTTTTTCAGACACATCGCGGCGTTTGCCCCGTCACCTGTGGCTGTCGCAAGCTGCATCGCCGCCCCTACCCGGCAGTCACCCGCAACAAATACGCCGGGAACACTCGTCCGCAGATATGCGAAGTCGCATTTGATGAAACCGGCTTCGGTTAATTCAACAAAGCCCTTCAAAAAGCCGGTACTGGGGACCATTCCTACGAAGACAAAAACGCCATCGCAGGGGTAGTTTTCATCTTTGCCGGTCTTCACGTTTGTCAACCGGACGAATTCGACCTTATCCCTGCCCTCGATGGCAGCGACAATGGTGCTGTATTTTATTATAAGATTGGTGTTCGGTTCCTTGACCTTTGCGAGCAGCTCTTCCTGAATAACTTTTGTCGCCCGAAATTCGTCTCTGCGGTGGACCAGCGTCACCTTCGCGGCAAATTTGCACAGATGCAGGGTCTCTTCCAGCGCGGTGTTGCCGCCACCGATTGCGACGACGCTTTTGCCCCTGAAAAATGGCGCGTCACAGGTGCCGCAGTAGCTGACACCTGCGCCGGCGTTGCGGAACCTGTCTTCGCCCGGGACACCGAGCTTTCGATAGGCGCTGCCGGGCGTGAGTATGACCGCCAGCGCAAGGTATTTGTCTTTGTCGCAGGAGATTTCTACGCTGCCGTTGCTGAGCTTTTTGAGAGCCGTGACCTCAGAACTGTTTTTAAGCTCGGCGCCAAAAGCAACCGCCTGGTTTTGCATTTTTTCGATAAGCTCGGGCCCGCTTATGCGGGTCAGGCCTGGGTAGTTTTCGATTCTGTCGGTATTGTTGATTTGGCCGCCCGGCATGAATTTTTCGAGTATGAGCGTTTTGAACCGGTCTCGGGCAGCGTAAATCGCCGCGGCAAGCCCCGCCGGACCAGCGCCAATTATTATGCAGTCATATCTTTCAGCCATACCTGACAATCCATTGCCGCCTGCAATCTGTCAATCCAAAATCATATTCAGAATAACACAGCAAGCAGCCAAGTGCCAGATTGTTTTTGCGCCACACAAGATGGTTAAAGCGGCTTAGTCGGGAGCGTATAGCTGCGGACGGATGGCAAAATGAACACGAAAGGCAGTAAAGCTTTTGTTGCGATAACCGACAGTGCGAACATCTCCGCAACGCTACAACCCCTGAAAATGCCTATTTTGCTGCATACGCAAGTACCTGATAACACTATAGTTATGGGATAAAGGCGACTCGCCCGAGGTTTTTGCATCCGAATAATGTTTTTTTCTTGACACAGTCAGTGTGAATATGGTAATGTTAACATAGTTAAGAACAGCCTCGAAATGTGTAGACAGGCCGTTCGGCTAGCTCCCTCATCGAGAGGAGGGGTAAGCCAAAAGTAAATTTAGCGGCGTTAATCTTAAATTTAGCGTTTGGACAAGCACGAAGTTACAAAAGGTGAAAGTCAAACGTAGTGCTTGTTTAATGTTGTTTGAGACAGGCGCGATGTGTGGTTGTGTCTGTGGAGAACAACGCAACTTCTCGGTGTGTTACCGGGATTTCAAAGAGAAGAGAGTTTTAACAGACGAAGAAGGAGGAGTAAGATTATGTGTAGAAGTTTAATTGTTTTAGTATTAGTTCTTGGTTTGGCTTCCACCGGTTTCGCCGACATCCTGCTCGGCAATTTCGAAGGCGGCATGAGCGACAATTTTGTGGCGGCATGGGAAGACAGCCCCTCGCTGAATGCTAGCGGAGTCGGAGCCACCCTTGGTACTGGGTCTCTCGCTGTGAAGACAACCGGCGGATACTGGACCCTTGAGTACGGCTTCCCGTCAGTTATCTCGATGGGCACCGATGTAACAGGGTTCCAAATGGACGTGACATTCCTCGCTGAAGACTCAAGATGGGCCAGCGGCTGGGGTGGTCAGATAGACAAGATAGCCGTCAACAGTGATGGCGCTTCCGGCTGGAAGGAATATGCGAGAACAACGTGTAAGGACCAAATTGGTAACGACGTCGGTCCGGGCTGGTCGCCAGGCTGGGGTGATCAAACATGGACATATTCCTATGATATGAGCGACAGTTCCTATAATTCAAATGGCGCTACATATCTGCAGATAATCATGTCCGTGCAGACTGGTTCTATACCCTCAGGAATATTTTACATCGACAATGTTAAGCTGCTAGACGACAACGCCAATTTAGATCTCACAGGCATTGGAAATCAGATGACTTCTATTCCTGAGCCGGCAACAATGGCTCTGCTGGGTCTGGGTGGTTTGGCCCTGATTCGCAGAAAGAAATAACGCGAACCGGCAAGGTATTGAGTAGTTAAACAGTATTTTAGACCGGGGCCTGTTCTGATAAATCAGGGCAGGCCCCGGTTGTTTTATTGACGCCCGAGAATGGTTAATAAGCGGGAGGGTCTTTGACTCCGTAGTGCGTCGTACGTAGTGCGTCTCACCGGCACCGGGTGTGGCTCTCGCGACTCACAACTCACGACGCAATACGCGGGGGGTATCAATAAAAGTACTTGAAGGAAAAATCGACGTCCCACGCATCAGGCAGGCCCTTTTTCTTTTTCAGGGTCACCTTGGTACACTGAAGGCCTGCCCACTGGAGCTGAATAGCGGACAGAAATCTCGCGGCCTTTATGACATCGACGTCTTTTAGCGAGACGCTGGCGGACTGGTTTTTCTGGCCTTCGGTGGTAACGATTATGCCGGACGACAATTTGTAGTTGCCGGCCGGAACGGAGCAGAATTCAGCGGCTCTCTGGACGGCGGTGGCGTAGTCAAATTCGGCTGACGCGGTTTTTCCATCGGCGGCGTTCAGACGCTCGGGGTCAACGACAAGAAGCTCGCCAATAATCTGCTGTGCTTTCTCGTACTGGTCTTTATCCACGACGAAGTTGCCGCGGGCGCCCGGCAGGTAAATGCCCCAGATAACAATCGGCCAAAGGGCAGCGACAACCGGGACGAGTATGTAATAAAACATTGGGCTCTTATATATGTCTTTCATACACCGTTCTCATATTCATTTTTTGGGTTCCACGACCACGCTAAATGTGCTGCGTCCGCCCTCGGAACTGATTCGCTGCTGGAGGACGTTTAAGCCGGTTTGCTTCAGGGCGTCAAAAACCTTCAGGGTGTTGTCGGGGCCGGATGTGGCACCGGATATAGTTATGGACTTGTCGCTTATTGCAACAGAATCGATATTAAGCCCGGTAGCTGCTGCGCATTTATTGAAGGCCTGAAGCACCATCGCAAGCTTTCCGGCAATGGCATCTTCGCCCGTGATGGAAAACCCCTTCTGGGCATCCTTGATGCGTCGCAGTGCGGCGCTGAGTTTTCTGACGGCCTCTTTCGATTTGTCAGGCATCTGCTGGCCAAACATAACAGCCGAATATTCTTTGGTGAACTTTTCGCGCAGCCGGACGCGGTACTTGTTGACCTGTATCGCCTGCATCAGGCCGTAGAGTCCGACGGCGAGCATAAGGACAACGGCGGCGGCACCTAAAAACTTCATTGTCTTCTGCAGACGCAGCTTCCTGCCCTGATAAGGCATAAAGTCGCTGCGCCAGTTGGCGATGCGGGGCAGGTCGAGATAGACAATCGCCGCACCGTAAGCGATTGCGAACCCTACGAGGTCAGGACAGTCGGCCAGATTCTCGGCGGACAATCCCGCAGAAGTCCCTATGTCAACCCGCTCGGTCTGAATGGTAAGTTTTTTGGCGATATCATCACATCTCACCGAATCGGCGGCGTCGAATACATCGAGACGGTTAACGGGACTGGCGAGATGAAGCAAAGCGACGGTCATGGCGACCTGCCTGGCGAGCAGCTCGGTTCTGTTTTGTGCGCTCAGCAGAAAGGTCCGCACCGCAACGGGCGGCGTGGGTAAAACGGCCTGCCAGGGCGTGGAAAGGGGTGTAAGGAAATAGCCGTTTCGCCGGGAAAGAAAGGCAAATAACGGGCTCGCATCGGCGGGGAGAGAGACGTTCTGACAGAGGAATCTCGCCAGACAGCTTACGTCCGGCTCAACGCTGACGGGGTCTATGTTGTTGCTTTGCAGCGCGGAGAGCAGTTCGCCGAGCAGTTGCTTTGTGGCGGTAAACACGCTGAGATTTGAGCCGGTCTTATCGGAGGAATCCACCTTGAAGGCAATTGCAACGTCCGTCGCATCGGTCCCAAGCGCCTCTTCGGTATCGAAGCGGACCGTCTGGGTGATTTTTTTGAAGTCGGCAAACTCGCTGTGAACACTGTGCTGCATAAACATAGCGCAATCGAGAGCGACCGCCGCTTCCGAAAACTTGAACTGTCTTTCGGCGCAGAGGGCGGCTATACGGCCAGCCAGCATCTGCAGGTTTGGCTTTTCGGTTTCCTCGAACGAGACGCCAAAGCAGCCGACGAGGCGTCTGCCGGCCCCCTCGATATCGAGACAGACAACGGTAGCGTGGTCTTTTGCCAAATAAATTCCCAGAAAGCCGGTCGATTGCACTTTCAGCAAGCTCCTAATTGATTTTCGACGGAATATTCATTTTTTCGTCGCCTCAGCACATGCAGAAATCATCCGCAGGTAACGGCAATTCGCTCGATTTTGTCGCCATCCTTAAACACAACTATAATAGCCGACGCCTTTGCCACGCCGCTTACAGCCGTCACGTGAATAGTAAACACGTTGCTCGTCGTGGTAATATAGGGTTTGCATTTATCAATACTGTCGGAAAATTTGAAGAGTTGTTTTTTCAGCTCGTCGATGCTGGCGAATGGTTTTTCCCGCCTTTGTTTTATGATTTCGGCTGCGATTTGGTCGGCGTCGCCGCCGAAGGTAAAGGCGGCCTCCAGCACCTGTCTCGGTGCGGAGTTGATATTGACCTGTGTTGCGCCCCACAGGTCCATATATTTGAGGGCCGATTCTTTCCTGTCTTCGCTCACAATGGTGGGCGCCGCGAGCATATCCGTATCAATGAGGGAACCGTGGAAGAGCTTGGAAAAATCCCTGGCCTGCTTATTTATCTGGTCGGCCGACGAAATTTTCGTCAGACGATAGGCGGTTCTTTGCTGTCTTGCGCCTCGCCTTCGGGTGCTGGGCGCCGTGAACGTGACAGGCATTTGTTTTACTGCGGGCGGGAAAACGACCTTGAAGGGCTTTATAGAAGCGACCTGTTTTAGCTGCTCCTCGAGAGATTTTATCTGGTCGGACTTGAATCCCATCCATTCGCAGAAGGTCTCAAGGCCCGCTTTTGCTTCACGCTGGACATTCGCATCGTCGATAACAGCCCAGCCGAGGGGGTATTTGGCGCCTTCATCCTCGACTTCGATTTTAACGGTTGCTGAGCCGATTTCGAACTCGACGGGTGCGGTGACAAAGGGCCAGGACGGCCCATAAGGCCCGCGTATCGTGACGAGTTTACCAGCTGTGGCAGGGTTAAGAGTATTGGTTTCATTGATTTCGGCGGCATAATCGCCCGTCACGCTGTTGCCTTCGTTGGAATCAACCGACCCTTTAGCGCTCAGTTTCACATTAAGACCATTCGGTTCAACGCCCGGTTGGCCGTTGGCGTCACCCGGCAACGCGGACTGGTCTTTGGCAATCGCCTGGCGGGCAAGCTCTTCGGCCCATTGCGCAAGCAACCGGCGATAATCCGGCTCGCTGAGATTAAACAAATCGGAAAAATCCGGCTCATTGGGACGCGAAATAAGCTGGATGTTGTTCAAGTCCTTAAGAGTGGTCAGTGTATATTTGACAGCTGAGTCGCGGGCATAGCAGGCAACGGTATAATCGATGAGATAGCTGTTCCGGTGGCGCTGAGCAGCAACGCGGCTGGCCAGATTGTACCCAAGAGTCGCAAGAACCAGCAGCACCACCAGTGTCACCAGAAGCACAACGCCACACCTGTTTTGCCTCGTCAGATGACTATTCATCCGGCTGCTCCTGAGATTTTGCCGGCTGGTTGGAATCAGACGGGTTATTAGCGTCAGACGGTTTATTGGCATCAGACGGCTGGTTGACATCCGACTTACTATTGACGTCGGACGCCAAAATGTTAAATGTCGGCTTGCGGGTCCTGTCAATGACGATTGTCCGGACAAACTTATCCTGCTCGGCAACATCCAAGGTGCCGCCTGCCGTCTTATACGGCTGGGCGAACGACAGCGTCACCGTAACCGCCGGCGGAAGTTGCTCATCCGCCCACTTGTCGAGAACGCTATCGCCTTTGAGAATTCCTATTTGGAAGAAGGTAAGCCCCGTGCAAATAGGCACAAAAAGCTCTCTTTGCCAGGGTTCTTTCTGCGCGTCCAGCAGGTTATCTTCCTGGGCGATTCCGGAGTGGCTGCGATACAGAACAAGTCCGGGCGCACCGAGATTTTCCGGCTCGATACCGCTTTGCCAAACGATTTTCTCGAGCGGCTGCGGCTGGTCCTTGGCGTCGCTAATGGTCCTTAAAATCTCCAATTTTGCGACAGGCAATCCATCCTGAAACTTGTTGTCAATGGTTATTCGGGCATCCTGCCCAAGACCCGCCACACGGTCAAGGTCTTCGGCGATGCGCTGAAAAACTTCCTGCGGCAGGCGATTGCTTTCCAGTTTATTTATGACGCCGACCGCGCCGGCCTGCGCCCTGCTGTAAATGGCCAGCACGACTATCAACACCATTGTGCCGACGGTCAGGGCAGCGAGTGTCTCAATGAGCGTGAAGCCGGGTAAACTAAAACGCATTGTGTCATCAGTCCGTTTCATATCTGGCGTCAAGTTGGCGGTTACGAGCCGGGCAACTGCTTTGTTTTTCCTTTAAGCTACCGGTTGATGTCCCCCGAAGGCGTCGTATCCTGCTTTGTGGAACCGGAATCGCCATCCGGCGACACATCCGACTTTGACGCCGTTTTTTGGCCTTGAGCGGTTTTGTTCTGTGCGGCAGTCGTCGCCAGTTCGGGGTACTGGGTTATCGTATCCTGCTTGTCCTGTGCCGTAGGTTTACCGTCCGTCTGAAGGTAGGTGTCGAGCCATGGCTTAAGGTAAGCCCCTTCCGCGGTGGTGGGCATGCCATTTCGGACCCACTGTCGGATGGTCTCGACATTGACGCCAGCGTACTGCGCGGCCAGGTCCTCGGTCTCAATGATATACTTGGCCAACTGCTGTCCCTGCTGCTGCATCCTTGCCGTCATTTGCTGCATCTGATCCGTGGTCAGGTTGGTAAGCCAGTGCGTAAGCTCGACGGTGTTGGTTTCACCTGCCGTGTCGGTGTATTCCGCGGAGCAAACCGCGCGCACCCACATACGAGAGGCAATCGGCTCGTAGAAGCTCTCGACCGTGGTCTGCCAGCGGATGTCCGGGAACGTTTCGCTTACGCCGAATTCGGTCATTTCATTCACGGAGTCGGAGACGAGAAGTTTTTCCATATTCTCGCGTGCGATTTCGAAGGCACGCATACGCTGAGTGGTATCGGCGGCGGAAGTCATACAGCGTTCCATCACCACCCAGACGCTTGCGCCGATGAAGGCCAGCAGTACGGCGGCGGCCATACTTTCAACGAGCGTAAAACCGGATGACGGATGACGGAGGACGGAGGACGGAGGAGCATCCCCCGTTTTCTGTTTTCTGTCTTCCGTCTTCTGTCCTCTGTTTTTAGAAGGGCATTTCATCTTTGCTCCTCGGCCAGATGATTTGTGCTTCGCCGGGCTGCAAACTGACTATGTTGCTGAGCCGGTCGATAACAATTGACCAGGGCTGCTCGTCCTTGTCCAAAAGCACGATTATGCCGCCGAACTGCCATCCTGTCCGGCTTGCGCGAAACTTGGCCCTGTCTTCGTTTGTGAATTCGCCGTCGTCGAACAGGACGTATGAAACCCTGCAGTTTGCACCGAAGTCCTCCTGAGCGATGATTTCTTCTTCGAGGACCTCGGACAGGTCCGGTGAAGAAATTTCACGAAGCATATAACTTTGCTGCGGGATATCAATTATGACCTCGTATCTTTTGCCTGACTGGGCGGCGCTTGTTGAGGCGGCTTCGATAGCAGAAACAAGCCCCTGAACCCTGGCTTTGAAGGAGTTTTTAGTGACAACGCCTTTGAGGTTCGTGGCGGCGAGCACCACCAACAGCGAAACAATGACGATTACGACCATCGACTCCGCCAGCGTAAAGCCGGTCTGGTCGCGGCCGGGAGTCCGGTCTCGCCGGGGCCAGCCGCTGAACCGGCGTGAACAATACGATGTTAAGTACGTCCAGGTCATAATGGTCTAAAACCAGGTTATTCGGCGTCGGTGCTGCGAAGATCGGCGTTATTACCTTCGCCTCCTTCTTCGCCATCTGCTCCACGGCTGATGATAACAAAGGGTTTGCCGCTTTCAGGAGACAATTGGTAAATGAAATCATTTCCCCACCCGTCTTTTGGTATTTTGGTTGTTTCGAGATAGCCGCCCGTGTTCCAGCCGGTCACATCGGTGGGCTGTTCGACAAGCGCGTTGAGCCCCTCGTCTTCGGTGGGATATCGACCCGTGTCGAGCTTGAACTGGATGACGGCGTTATGGAGCATCTTCAAGCTGGCCTTGGTGGAGACGAGGCGGGCCTTGTCGATTCTGCCTACGACGTTGACGGCGACTATGCCGGCCAGTATCCCGATAATCACGATTACGGCCATTACCTCGATAATGGTAAAGCCGTGCCTCGAACATCGAGTATCCTTTTTAGTGTTCATATTTATCTCCAATCATTCTTAAAGGGCCATTTGTGAAATCTTCAAAATCGGCAGCATGATAGCCATAGCAATAATACCGACGATTACCGCGATAAAAACAATAACGACCGGCTCGACCGCGGCGCTAATACGTTCTACAACAATATCAGTGGACTCTTCAAGCGAATCGCTGATGTTTTTCAGCATATTTTCCAGCTCGCCGCTTTTTTCACCGACGGTGACCATATGGGCTATCGAAGGGTCAATTACGCCGCTGTCGCGAAGCGGCGTGGCAATATCGGCGCCGGCCAAAATCCTCTCGCGGGCCTGCTCAACGGCACGTTTCATCAGCATATTTCCCGTGACCTCGGAAACCACGCTGAGCGACTCAGCTATGCTCAACCCGGACCCGATAAGCGTTGACAGAGTTGACGCAAACCGCGCCACTACGCGCTGTTTGATAAGCGGACCAAACATCGGCAGCGACAGCAGGAACCTGTCCCGCATTAACGCGCCGCCTGGCGTCTTGAAAAAACGTCTCAATCCCCAGATGATTACCACTATTGCCGCGATAACCACCAGCACCCACCAGCTCGTCATAACATGGCTTACACTCATCAACTGTTTGGTAATCCAGGGTAGCTGCTGTTTGGCGGCCACAAGCTGGGCGCCGATTTTCGGTATGACAAACGTGGTGAGAATAAGAACGACGGCGACGGCGAAAACCATCAGTATCGCCGGATAAACCATAGCCGTGATTATCTTGGATTCCACTCTTTGTCGTTTGCCCATAAAACCGGCGATTGTGTTGAAAACCGGACCGAGCGAGCCTGTGACCTCGCCTACGCGAATCATACTGATGTATATTATGTCGAAATAATCGCCGTGGTCCTTCATCGCATCGGTCAGTGATTCACCGGTAATCACACGATCACGGATGTCGGTAAGAGCGTTTTTGAACCTCGCGTCGGGCGCCTGCATCGTAAGCACCGTCAGCGCCTCAGTCAGTTTGATGCCTGAGTTGAGCAGTGTGCCCATCTGCCTGGTAAAGTCGATTATCTGTTTTTTGCTCGTCCTGCCGAAAATCGAGGCCAAAGTGGATCTGCCTTCGTCGGCAACGTTAAGCTCGGCCACGGAGGTCGGATGAATATTGCGGACGCGGAGCTGTTTGCGCGCAGCGTAGGGGCTTTCGGCGGTAATAGTGCCTCTGGTTTTCCTGCCGTCGGCGGCTATGGCTGTGTATGTGTATCTAGGCATAAGCAGCTTCCGTTATATTACATCGGCCTGAGTCACCCTGAGCACCTCAGGGATGGTCGTGACACCGGCCATTACCTTGCGAGCGCCATCCATTCTGAGGGTTTGCAGACCCGCTTCAAGGGCGACCTTTTTGATAACGCCTGCCGAGGTCCTTTGATAGATAAGGTTCTGGATTTCCTCGTTAACAAGCATAAGTTCGTAGATACCAGTTCTGCCGCGATAGCCAGTCTGGAAACATTTGTCGCAGCCCGACCCAAGATAGAACTGCGCCTCTTTTTGCGTCGGCATGTCTTCAAGACCCAGCTCTTTCATCTCGCGAGGTGTTGGTTTATATTCTTTTTTGCAGTCGGGGCAAACCCTTCGGACCAGCCGCTGCGCCATTATGGCAATCAGGGACGAGCTGACCAGATATGGCTCTACGTCAAGGTCGAGCAGTCGGCTTATTGCGCCGGCAGAGTCGTTGGTGTGAAGGGTGCTGAAAACCAGGTGGCCGGTCAGAGAGGATTGAATTGCCATACGCGCGGTCTCTGCGTCGCGGACCTCGCCGACCATTATGACGTCGGGGTCCTGCCGCAGGACATGCCGCAGCGCGTTGACAAAAGTGACGCCCTTTTTGCTGGCGACCTGCATCTGACTGATACCCTCAAGCTGATATTCGATGGGGTCCTCAATGGTCATAACATTTTTCTCGGCGGAGTTGATGCGGTTGAGGCAGGCATAGAGCGTCGTGCTTTTGCCGCTGCCGGTGGGGCCGGTCACGAAAATGATGCCGTGTGTGCGGTTGAGCAGGGTATCGAATTTTTTGAGGTCATCTTCCCAAAGCCCGAGCTGGTTGAGTGTAAGGATGCCCGTGCTTTTATCCAGAAGGCGCAGCACGCAGCGTTCGCCGAAACTTGTGGGGACGGTGCTGACACGGAGGTCTATTTCCCGCTGGCCGAGGTGGACACTGCATCGGCCGTCCTGCGGCATCCGGCGTTCCGCGATGTCCATACCGGCCATCACCTTGATACGCGAGACAACCAGCGGCAGCACGTTTCTGTTCAAGCTCAGCGTGTCATAGAGAATACCATCGATGCGGTAACGAATCTGTATCTTGTTTTCGTAGGGATGGACGTGAATATCGCTTGCCCTCAATTGCAGCGCGCGGAACAGCATATCATTGACAAGCCGGATTACCGGCGGGCGGTTGACAACGTCCAGCAGGTCGTCCGACCTAGATACCTCATCCACAAGCTGGTCGAGGTTCTGTGAATCCAGCTCCTCGACCACCTCCTCGATAACGGTGGTTCGTTGCTCATAGGCAAGGTCTATTACGGCGGTGATGGATGCTCGCATGGCGATCGCGACCCGAACAGGCAGCCCCGTCATCTTGGAGACATTGTCCAGTGCGGCAATATCAAGCGGCCTGGAAAGGACCACCGTAAGCTCACCGTTGTCCGCGTCATTTTTTATCCCGACCAGCGAACAGTGCTGGGCATAAGTGGCGGGCACGGCCTGAATAAATTCAGGCGGCACCAGCTTAGAGGGTATCTCAGATAAAAACTCGCTGCCCATCGCCGCAGCGAAAAGACGCAGCACCTGCTCCTCGGTAAAATAGGGGCAGGCAAGCAGAACCTCATCGATGCGCTGGCCAGCGGCGTTTTCCTCCAGAAATTTAGCCAGCTTGTCGGCATCGAGTATGCCTGTCCGCTTAGCAGTTTGTATCAAAAGCTCTTTCATTATTCCGCATCGAGCACATGCTCTGGGTCAACCGGCGGGGGCTTTAAGCCCGGCCAGTCCTGGTATTTCTGAAAATCATCTTCGGATTTCTCAAAAGCGTTACGGCTTCTTTCCGAGATTCGCTCAAGCTCCGGCAGCCCCGCTATTGTCTCTTCAGGTCTGAGTATATTGGCCTTGACGAATACATACAGTTTTGAGTCGGTAACCAAGTCGCTGGTGCTGCGAAACAGGCCGCCCACAAGAGGAATATCCCCAAGCAGCGGAACCTTGCTGCCGCCTTTGCTCTGGTTAAGCTTGAGCAGGCCGCCGAGAACAATGGTTTTGTTGTTTGGAACGGTTACGATTGTATCAACATTGGTGGCGAGGGTATCGGGCGGCTGTCCGGCTGCCGGTGTGGCACCAAAGTCAGTTCGGTCGAGCTTGACAATAAGCAGCAGCAGGTCGCCCTCGCTGATATTGGGCTGAATGGTGAGCGTTATACCGGCGTTGTATGCCTGATAAGTGGTGCTTCCCGGGACGGTAGTGCCGTTCGATACGACGGCAGCGCTGGTTATTGGCACGTTGGTGGTATCGGTGGTCTTGATTATGCCGACCTGACCGTCATTGACCAGGATTTTGGGCTTGGCAAGAATCCTTCCATATCCCTTGGACTCCATAGCAGTCAGTAGCGCCTGGATATGTTGGTCACTGTAAAAGCCCCGGCCCGTACCTCCCGAAACAAACGCCTCACCTCTACTCTTCTTACCAAGAAAACCATTTGAATCGCCGGCTCCGCCAAGCAGAGCCCCAAGATAATCCATATGTCCGCCCGCCGCCATTTGGGGTAGCTTGGTGGCCATTTCCAGGTCGAGGTCGAACGTGTCCGATTTGGTGATTTCGACCAGTGTTACGTCGATAAGAACCTGTGGCCTGCGCCTGTCGAGTGTTTTTATCAGGTCCGCTATCCAGTCCTGATTTTTCTTGCTGGCATAAACTATCAGCGAAAACGTGTTGGGGTCTGGAACGATGATGATATCCTCTTCGGTCTTTTTTACTACTTTTTCGACCTTTCCTTCCTTGTCGTGTACGACTTCCTGGATGAGCTTCTGCAGCACCTCAGCAACGTGGTCAGGCGGCTGATTCTGGAGCGGATATACCTTATAGGGTATGGCCTGCTGAATGCTCTCGCTGTCAACGTAGGCGATTATGGTGGCAATCATCGCGTGCTGCTCCGGCGAGGCGTTGACAAGCAGAGAGTTGGTTGACTCTATGACCACTACCTGCATCTCCTCGGTGGGCAGTTCCGCCTCTGAGCCGGCGGCCGGTGTGGGGGTCGGTGTCGGCGGCTGCCCCGGCGTGGCGGGAGCGGGTGTAGTTCTGGCCGTAATCCTGCTCGGAGTCGCTGTTGACCGACCAGCCCCGACGATGCCCAGCTCCTCCAGCTTCCTTCTCACTTCCGAGGCATCAACGTGCTGTATCTCATACATTCTCATCGAGCGTAGGTCCTGCTGCTCGACGTCGAGGGCGTTAATCAGGTTTTCCACAACGGCAATTTCTATATCCTGACCTATCATCAGGATACTGTTAGTCCTCTCGTCGGCATCGAGATAAACCGACGACTTTGTCGCTTCCGCCGTCGTCATAGCCGGCTGCGCTTGCGGGGTGGGCGGCTGACGAGTAGGCACTCGTCTTGCCGGCGGCTGCGCCTGTGCGCCGGGCTTAGCAACGGCAATCGAAATGTCACCCATTTGCTCTACAAGCTGCTTGATTTTGGGGGCGAGCATCTTGGCCGTAGTGTGTTTTAACTGTCTGAACTTGAACTGCCTGGGTTTTCCCGGCTTGTCGATGACGCTGAGCAGCTGTTCCACACGGTTCATCCGGTAGGCATAACCAGTCACAATCAGCGTCCCGCCCGGCAGTTCGGTGATGGCCCCCAGCTTCATTCCCTCAAGTACGGCCTTGGCCTGCGCGGTATCCACGTAGTTAAGCTGAAATATGCGAGTCACAACTACGTCGCCATACTCTACCTTGCCCCCATCGGCGTCTATCAAAGCAGGGTCTATGTCCAAAGCGCCTTCTATCGGGACTATGGAGACCAGATTGCCCTTGCGCGACATCACAAGACCCGTGAATTTCAGAACCGATTCCGCCAGGGGGTAAAGCTCCTTTACCTTAACAGGCCCCTGAACCTTCAGATAAACCTCCTTGCCCTGCAGTTGCTTGGGGTCATACACGTAATTGAGGTTCAGATATTTGCCTATCAGGTCGAGCAACTGTATTACCTCGAGCTTTTCCGGCAGCGCCAATTCGAGGGTCTCATTAGTATCGACAAGATTGGTGGCTTCCGGCTCATAGGAACGGCGTGCAAATTCGGGCTTGGCAGAGGCGGATTGAGAGTTCGCTTCGGTTTCGACCGCCCGTGGCCGCTCTATATTCGGCTCAACCAGCCCCGGACGCGGCTCTCCCGGCTTAGGTTCCATAGACTGCGGCACGGCTTTCTTCCCAGCGCCGGGCGCCGGGGCGAGTCCCTTTTCGGCCTCAGCTATGGAGCCGAGTAATTCATTGAACAACTTATCCGGCGACTGGTTAGGTTCAACGGTCTGAAGAACATCAAGGTCTGAAATATCGCTCGACCCGAGGATGCCCTGTTTTGCTCGCTGGGCAACGGCAACTATCTTGTCCATCACCGCAACAGGGGCGACAGCAATGAGGACGCCATCATGGACATCCACAATTGCTCTATACCCGCTGCCGCCAGGCAGATTGAAGAAGGTTCCGATGGAGACCGATGCGCCGGGGCTGTTGATTTCGGACTGTATCACATCTATGGCGGGCATCTGCCTTGCTTCAGAGGCGGGCAACAGTGTCCTCACCACATACTTTTCCCGCGAATCAACCAGCGTAAGCAGGGCCGATGCCCTGAGCAGGTCCTCCTGCGAAGCGGTGACCAATAACCCCGGCTTGTTGGAGTCATTGAGCTTGGAGACGTTCGTGATATTTACATCAGCCAGGAACTCAATGCCCTGTTGCGCCGTGATAAACCTGAGCAGGAATACCCGGCACCGCTCGGGTGCGGATTCCGCCGCCAGGGCTTTGACTGAGCAAACACCAACACAGAGGATTAAAACAGCGAAAAAAGCAAATCTTGTCTTCAAAGCCATAACATACTCCGTACTTTTCGTCACGTGCAGGCACAGAACATCCACATTAAATTAAGACAACCAGACCCCCCAAAAGTTCCGCCATATCCGCCACCCCAATCCTCGGTCAACCCTGTTTATTTGGGGGGACGTTAAACGCGTACAGAGTCCTATAAAATCACTTCTTTTGCAGGCGTTTAAGGGAATCACTTCTGCCCTTTTGGCATGAGGTTACTTATTAGCATCAGGATGCGATTCTGATTTAGAACCCTGCTCGGCGGGGCTGGCATCTGGCTGGGCGTTGGATTCCGACTGCGGCTTATCTAACCCCTTAATTGCTTCGACTAATTGCTTTATCCTCGCCGCCTCTTCATCGGTAACTTTGGATGAATTGAGGTCGGCCATAAGCTGGTCCGCTATCCCCTTTCTTTCGCTTTCGGGTGGAGCACTCCCTGATTCACTTGTCTCCGCTCGTTCGGCTTGCCCATCGGGATGGGCGGGTGAATCAGCGGAGGCAGATTCCGGTACGGCTGCGCCCTGAGCAGGACTGACAGCAGCAGGTTCCGTCGCTGCCGGGGGTTTCTGACTTACCTGCTCTGTGCCTGGCTGGCCGGGTTGTGGGGGTTCATTCCCCTCGGTTCCGATTTTGCCCCCTATGCCCGGCGGTCCCGATTTTGCCTGGGCCGCGGATGACGCGGGGGGATGGAAAGCAGATGGTACAGGCCGGACAGACCTTGGCCGGCTCTGCCCGGCAGGAGGCGGAGCGGTAATCCGCCCGTCCGCCGCCGGCGCAGGAGACGAGTCCATCGATTTTGTCGGGGCTGCGACTGGCGGGCGAGTATCAGCCGCACTTGCTGATTTTATCGGTGCGGCGCCGGGTTGATCGGGGTGGGTTTCGGGCGGCGGGTTCTTGAGCAGCTTTCTCCACAGCTCCTCGACCTTAACGGTCATCTCAGAGGTCCTTTGACCATCCCGCACAGTGATTATCCCATCACCCACCCGCTCGATAACCAAATGCCCAACGGAGCCGCCCTGCTTAATCCAGTAAAGTCCTTTTCCCGGCTCATTTATCAGGGCAAGCGACTTCTCCGGCTTTGTTGCATAGAAGCTGGTTCCAACCAGGTCAAATTTCACCGCAACAGGCACAGGCGGAGCCGGCCCGGATTTTGCCTTATTTGCGTCTGCTGAAGGAGGCGGAGGCGGTGGCGGCGGATTCAGAATTGTGGCAAAGTCAGCCGCATATTTGACTAACGGCGAGGTCTGGCTCTCATTTTTGGCTGGGCGCTGGCCCTTGGCGGCAGTGAACTTATCGATAGAACCGGGCGTCTTGAGAAATTCTTCGATTTTAGGGTCTGTCCCCCGGTTTGCCGGGACAACCACCAGCAAAATAAGCAGCACTACCGCCGTTATCGCTACTATGACGCTCGTTATGCGCAAAGTTCTAATCATAATAAGTTCTGCCCTGGTTTATTTGACAATCCGAAGCGAACATGGTTCCCGCCGGCCTTTGGTCAACAGAGCATTTGTCCTTAGGACTCCTCACGGAGAACAGATGAGCAGCAAAGAAAACACATATACGCCCGCGGTCAACCGCTCAACTTTCTACTGCTCAAATATTAATGTTCTTTGACCCTGACGGTCGAAACCGGCTCCCTCCAGTGGATGATTTTCTCAAAATATTGCTCTTTGTGGGCCAAGTATTCTGCGCTGTGTTCCGGCGTGTGGCAGTCGGTGCAGGTTGACATTGGGCCTGCGGTTTCGACTGCGCCGAGCGACCTGATATGTTCGGAGCCTGGGCCGTGGCAGTTTTCACAGCCAACGTCCTTCAAATCCGGCGTTTTGGCCGGGGAAACAAAGCCGCTGTAGTATTGCATACCAACAACGTGGCAGACGACGCATTCGGGGTCATAGTGGGAGCCGACCTTTTCGAGTGTGGCAAAGGCATCGGCGTGCCTGCTATCAGCAGCCGCCTGCCTCGGTAAACCAGGTATAAATACCTGCTGGCTTGTCATCCATTTTTCATACTCGTAGTCGTGGCAGAGTTTGCAGGACCTTGAGCCGACATACTCAAGATTGTCCGGCAGAACGAACCGTGGATACTCTTCGAGGAGGTTGGCTTCCTTCACCATCCGCTGATAATCCTTATAAAGCTCGACAAGGGGTTGATACTGCTGAAAATCCTCGGTGACGGCGACGGCAGAGAAAGACAGTGAAGGCCTGGCGGCCTCGCCGATATCGACCCTGATTTTACCGACATATTTGCCCAATCGGCCCGTCGACACCACCAGAGGCCTGACGTTGGCATCGTTTATCAGCGCCGGCCCCTCGGACCGCGGGGGGACAATAACACAGTCAACCTCCGCTGCTTCGCTTCTGCGCAGCAAAACGGCGGGGGCATCAGGTTTGTTCACAATCAGGATATTGAACGGTCTGGATGAACAGGGGTCGCCTGCAGGAAACGATTTGGCCACCTTTGAAATTTGCTCATCGGTGTCGGCGACGCCGATTGTCACATCCATTGTTAAGCCGTTCAGGGTAAATCTCTTTGTGAATTTTGCAGGCAGATTGGCGTCGTCGCAGGGCACAGCGGTTATACAGTTGAACACCGAACCGAGGCCGTCAAGTAAACCGGCCTGACGGGCGATGAGAATATCCTGTTCTGTGAGATTGACCATGTCGTAGCCGAGCTGGCCAAAGGCCTGCACGATTGCGTTAAACTTGATGAGGTTTTGCGCGGTTGATTCGGGGACTAAAGAGCCGGTGTCAATAATGAGCCGGTTTTTGGGAGGGATTGCGCTTAAAATGGCGTATCGTCTGTCGAGGCCGCCAAGCTGGCCGCCGGAGCAGCCGCAGGGCTGCATCGCACCAAGCTCGTTGCCCGTGAAGAAAATGGTGATTGAATTATCCTTCGCAGCCCCGATTCCGCCCCCCTTCCCCGGCGGCAGCGCCGCCGCGGAGGATGTTCCGGAATGGAGACCAGATTGCTGAGTGCCGGCATAGCGGGGTTCCAACGCTTGTATCCCCGGTGCGCCGATAGCTGCGAACACCGTTCCCACCGCCAGCAGACAAATACAAGCCGTTTTTAGCGTCATTACCGCAAACGTTCAACTACGTTGGTGATTTGTCCCTGCTCGCCCGCCACAGGGATGGCGAACAGTCGAGCCGGCAAAACGCCAAACCGCAACCGGATATTTTTACCGCTGATAAAAGCCGCGCAAAACAACATCGATTTTCGCACCGTCTTTTGTGCTAATCGATAACGTATCCGTGAACATCCTTGCGGTGCCCTTTGCAGGCGGGGGCGTTATCTCGACGTTTAACCTGCACCGATTGCCGACTTTCTCCTGGCTCACGACCTTTATGATACCTTCTTTGGATGTTACCGAGTTGACGTCAAAATCGTCACCATAATTATTGAGCAGCCACAGCTCTCTCTGAACGGTCTTTGCGGGTTCGGCGTTGAGAATGTTAATGGCAGGCGGGTCAACGCGGAACGCCGGCAGAACGCTGAAAGGAATCGTAAATGAAGGATTATCGGGGTGAGTGATGGTGATTTCTATGCGGCCGTTGTTGCTGTTGCCCATTTTTTGATGGTCGATTTTTGTCTGAAGAACGAATTTGGCCGCTGTTTTGTTCGGGTCAAAATCCGCTGTGACGGCATCGGCAGTGGATGAAAATCTGGTAATCGCGAACGGCTTCTCGTCAACGCTTCGGATAGTAAGCTCGGCGAGACCGGCCTTGTCGCCTTTGAGCTTATAGTCCAGCCGTTCCGGCTCACAAACAACCTTCTGGGCGATAGACGCGATTATGGTCAATTCCAACTTTGGGGTATTAGGGTCGTTTGAGAGCACATAGAGGTTCCTGGTCCTGACACCGACACCGCTGTCGGCTGTGTACTGAACTTTGACAGTCCCCTCTTCGCCCGGGGCGTAATCTTTTTTGTCGAGTGTGGAGACCGTGCAGCCGCAGGTCTTGCCGATATCGCTTATTTTGAGTATGCCGGTGCCTTTGTTCTGGAACTTGAACTCACAGTTACTGGCTGAACCGGGCGTCACCTGACCAAAGTCGTTGGTGGTTTTCGCGAAGAATATTTTCGGGATACCCTGATTGGCGTCGGCAGGCGCGGGGGACTGTGCCGGCGTTTGCCCCTTGCCTCCGCTCGGAGCGTTCGGCTCTACGCCGAATGCAAATGCGGTAAAGCGGCCATGCAAAACCAATACACAACAAATGACACAAATGCCAAAAATCAATCGTCCGAACTTCATTTTTTATCTCCCAGCCAAAAAACTATAAAGCAAATCCAAGACCCCGATAAGTCCCGCCCAAGCACCAGGCAGGGTCGCTCGCCGGGACCGTTCCAAGTCGCTTAAAGATTTAACGATACCAAAAAATGAGCCACCTCGCAACTGATTTTCGTCGGCTTTAAGGCCATCTTTTTAAGAGCGGAAATTCTTCGGCTGTCCCAAAGTATGGCTATAACCCGATTCTGACGTCACGCAAAGCAGGTTTTTTGGGACCCAGGGCGACAATATGCCTAAAAAACAAGCAACATTCCGCAACACCTCGCCTGGCGTTGCTTTACAGCCGGTTACACAACTGTTAACATAATATACACTTACGAAACCAAATTGTTCGGAGCCGGTTATGAACCAACAATGTCCCGACGTATCGGTAGTTGTGCCGTTGCTAAACGAGCAGGACAACATAAGGTTGTTGTATGACCAATTGACGCAAGCACTGACGGGCAAGTACAACTACGAGCTGATTTTCACGGACGACGGCTCCACAGACGACAGTTTCAGGATATTAAGCGAGTTGCACAAGGCCGACAACAGGGTCACGGTCATTCGGTTTCGGAAAAACTTCGGACAGACAGCCGCCCTTTCCGCCGGCTTCGCCCACGCAAAGGGGGCAATAATCATCGCCATCGACGCCGACCTGCAGAATGACCCGGCGGATATACCCAAGATGATAGAGAGATTGCGCGAGGGGTATGACGTGGTCAGCGGCTGGCGAAAGAAAAGACACGACAACGCCATCACCAGGCTGATACCGTCAATGACGGCAAACTGGTTTATCTCGAAGATTACCGGCGTGAAACTGCACGATTTCGGATGCACTCTGAAGGCGTACCGGCGAGAGGTCCTTGCGGAAACGAGATTGTACGGCGAGATGCACAGGTTCATCCCGGTGCTGGCGAGCTGGAGCGGAGCGCGCATTTGTGAGATGGTCGTCAATCACAGACCCAGAACAGCAGGCGTCGCCAAATACGGGCTGGGGCGAACCTGGAAGGTGATGCTCGACCTGATTACGGTAAAGTTTCTCGGTTCATACTCGACTAAACCTATCTACATCTTTGGAGGACTTGGGTTCGCAAGCGCGCTGGGGGCGGTAGTCACGGGACTGGCCGTGCTTTATCAGAAGTTCATCTCGGCCCAGGAGCTTCCGATGAACAGAAATCCGCTACTGACTTTGACGGCAGTGCTCATCATGTCAACGATACAGTTTATCCTGATGGGCCTGCTGGCGGAACTGCTGGTCAGGACGTATCACGAATCACAGAACAGGCCCACCTACGTGATTCGGGAAATCCTCAAATGAATTGAGAATGGTGAATGTTGAATGAAGAAAGGCAAAAAAATTCCAAATTCCAAATTCTCAGTTCTCAATCCTCAATTCTCAACGATTCTGATAGTAATTCTGGCGGGTGTTCCGTTTGTTCTGGGACGGTATTTCGAGCTCAACTTTCCTGACCCCTTTGACAGCGCCGCCAATGTTTACTCCGCGCAGCACATACTAAACGGGGCAAGAATCGGGATTGAGGAAAACCCAAGCGCGTCGCCAGGGACATTGCTGGTCAACATTCTGGGGGTTCGGCTGTTTGGGTTTAGCGAGTTCGGGCCGAAGCTGATTCAGTCAATTATGCAGGCGGCTGCACTGGCGGTGATGTTCGTCGCAATGAGGAAATTGTTCGGCAAACTCCCGGCAGCCGTCGGGGTCATCGTCGCCGCGATTTATACGTCAGCGCCTCTTATCGCGAAGTTCGGCAACGTCAAGGAGCAGTATGCCATCGCGTGTATGGTGACGGCGATAAGCTTTTTCGTGCTGCGTCAATCAGGCGGCGGCTGGTGGTACAGCGTGCTTGCCGGAGCAATCGCGGCGTGGGCGCCGCTTTTCAAGGAAACCGGCTTATCAGCGATAGGGGCGATAGGGTTGTTTGTTTTACTTCAGCCGATATTCAAGCACAGGACGTGGAAGCAGACCGGCGTCGATATCGCGTTGCTGCTCACCGGAGCCGTGGCGGCAATAGCGCCGCTGTATATCTGGATAATCGGCTGGTCGGTCCGGATGCCCTTGCCGTATTCATTTATATGGGAGACGATTTCAAGATTATTCCCTGCTCCTGCCGTGGCAGCCCAACAGGGAACTTCTTACGTTTCCGGCATAAGAAACGCAATGCCGTTGTCGGAGCAGTGGCCGAGGGTGCTGCGGTTTTATCTTGCCCTGTGCCTGCCGGTCTCATTAGCCACCGGTTCAATCGTGGTAAGAATCGGCAGAATGATTAACCATCTTCGCCGCAAGTCCCCGCCTGAGCCCAATTATGGTCGTTTCGTTTTCCTGCTTTCCGTATGGTGGCTGCTCGATATGGCCTTTGTGTGGATAAGTCCTGCTTCTTATGAGCAATATTACCTGCCTTTAACCGCCTCGGGCGCAATGACCGGCGGATATCTCATGGCCGTTTATCGTGACAAACTCACAGTAGCCGTATTCAAAACCAAATGGGTAATTACCGGGATTGTCGGCCTTGTCCTTATGGTTGTTATGTCCTGGCATATATTCTTCGGTCTGCCGCGAAGTCCGTATTCCGGGATGAAATACCCGGAGAAACGAAACGGCTACGCCCAGCGATGGACTGACATTTCGCAGCGTATGCACGAGGGCTGGCGCGGGCCATGGGAAATGGCGGGCGAATACATACGCAGCCACACGCAGCCGACGGATAAAATTTATGTATGGGGCTGGGTCCCGGGCGTATATATCTCGGCCCAGAGATTCAGCGGCTCGCCAAACGCCTTTGAAAGCGAGATGCACACAAGGCCACCCGGGCAACTTGAGCAGGTGATTGACGAGCTGCTCATCACGTTTAACAAAGAGATGCCAAAATACATAGTGGACAGCCGGAAACGGCACCTGCCGTTAGACAGACCCCAGCTTGAACTGTGGCCCACAGTGGACTCCGGCCAGGGGCAGCTGATGCCTTTGCCGCCCGACCCGCAGACGGTGGCTGAATTCGAAAGACGATGGGGGGATATGCTGCGAAAACGATTCGGCGAAGATGAGGCACGCAGATTCGAGGTTATGGGTAAGTTCAGAAAGTTCATAAGAGAAAATTACGAGATTGTTCAGGTATTCGGCGACGAAGTGGTCTTTAAGCTGAAAACTTCAACAGCTCCCGCCGGGGGCGGTATGAATTGAGAATGGAGAACGCAGTCCACCACGAGCGGATAAAAATGAAAAAAGGAAAAGAGATTCTCAATTCTCAACTTCCAACGAGCGCCGCTGAAACACGCGTCGAGATACTGACCGGCATAATCCTGTTTGCCTTCGGGGCGTATCAATCAATTCTTTATTTCGGGCACACCGTCGTTCCCAATTCCGACTTCACCAGCCTGTTCAGAGTCGGAAGAGAGCTGCTGTCGTTTCAGATGCCCACCAGTTTCAAGCAGGCGCCGGTCCTGGGGCTGCTGCAGAATTTCCTTTATCCACTGGCGTGGGGTTCCTGCCGCGAACTGACGGCCGGCTGGCTGCTGAACGCGATTCTGTATCCTTTTATTGTGCTCCTGCTCTGGCTGGTCGGCAGAAAAATTATAGGCAGGTCCGCGGTCTGGTTCGCTTTAATCGTGGCAATCAATCCATGGATAGTTTATTCACTGACTCAGCCGATAATAGAGACAACGTATTTGTTTTTCATCATCCTGACGACATATCTGATTTTTCGCCGGTCCCGCTGGGCTTATCTTGCCGCGTCGATAACAACAATGGTGCGGTATGAGGGCGCGGCGTTGATTCTGGCGGCATTTGTCGCGGATATTATCCACAGAAAGGACCGCCGCGACGTAATCCGGGCAATCGGCTATTCGGTCCTTGCATCTGTGCCGCTTGTGATATGGATGGTCCTGACTGTTGTCATGTGGGAAAAAGGAGCAACGCATTATCTCAGCGTTTTGTTCGGCAAAGAATACGCCAAAGGTTTTGCAGAGCCGGTTGAAAACAGAACGGGGTTTGGGCTTAACCTGCAGGTGCTTTGGCAGACGGGGTTCCAGCCGCTGCTAATACCATATCCCGGCTCAAGCGCGGACTTCGCAGAGTTCCTCTTGAAGCTGGGCAAGACGGCCGGCGTCGTTGGTTTTATACTGGGGTGTTTATTCGCAATTTTCAAACGACGCTGGGAAGTGCTGATGCTGCTTTTGTTCTTCGTGCCGTATTTCGTGCTGCACGCTTATTATCCGTATCCGCTGGCCCGGTTTCACTCGACTATATTCTGGATTGCACTGCTTATAGCGTGGTTCGGATTGCAAAGTGGCGGCGGGCTTTTGGCGCGGAAGGTCCCGATACCCGCGATGGTTAGCGTTTTGCTGCAGGCGGCGGTGGCCATAGCGGCTATCGCATGGCTTATAAGTTTCATTCCGTATTTCAGCAAGGTCGCGTCTGTAAGTCCCGCGTCGGCTTCCGTGCCTTATGTCGCAATGCTGGCAGCAGGAGTAATTATAGTATCGCGAATACTGGCCGGCCGGTTTCGGTATGTCCCGCGGCACTTGTGCGTGGCCTCGGTGGTGTGTCTGGCAATTGCATCGAATCAGTTTATGCTTGCACCTGTGTTGGGCGACGGAAAGAGCGAAATCGAGTTCAAACAACTGGGCGAATGGTTTGCGGCCAACGCCCAGCCGAACGAGAAGCTGGCTGTGTATCAGAACGACACGCAACTGTTTGCGGGCAAAAATGCGCCCAACGTCGTGGGATTTCCCAAGGCGGCAAATCCCAGAGAGCTTGCAGCTAAACTCCGCCAAGAGGGCGTGACATACGTCGTATGGGCAACAAGGGAAGGAATGAGCAAACAACATACGGGTTATCAGCTTATCGGGCTGGACAAGAATATCGCGTTTTTAGACAAGCCGCGGAGTATCGGGTGCTACGAATTCGTCGGGCAACTCGGCTCGGAAAGAGGGTTTGTAAATATCTTCCGACTCAAGGACAAGGGAGAAGAACTGTTGCCGGATGCTGGAAACTAAACGTGTTTCGGCTATTATGGTGCGTCTATGAGCGAACAGAAAAGCGAAACATCTGAACCGGTCGCCGTGCCGGCGGGGCTGGAAGAGGACGAACTGCTGAAATGGCAAAGGCGCAACCGGTATTACTACCAGTGGCTTGATAAGATTCACCGGTTCGTGGTCCGGCGGGGCAGCCGGGTACTGCAGGTTGGGTGCGGATGCGGCGACCTTCTTGCGGCGGTGCAGCCGGCTTACGGGGTGGGCGTTGACAGCGACGAAAAGGCAATTGCGCTGGCGAAAAAGCGTTTTCCTCATCTGAACTTCATTGTCGCCGACCCGCACGAGCTGAATCTCGACGAAAAGTTCGATTACGTTCTTATCTGCAATTCCCTGGGGCGGTGGCGCGACATTCAGCGAGTTCTGGAACGTATTCACCCATTGACCAATGACGGCACCCGCATCATTATCGTTTACTACAACTACCTCTGGGAATGGATTATGCGATTCGGGTCGCTGACAGGGCTGCGAAGACCATACCCGCACCAGAACTGGCTGCCGCCGGAGGACATCGCAAACCTGCTTATGCTAAGCAACTTCGACGTTATCCGCAACGATTCCTTTTTGCTGCTGCCCAAGCGAATCTGGCCAATTACGGCCTTCTGCAATTATTTTCTCTCGCTGCTGCCCGGTTTTCGTTTTTTCAACCTCATCAATCTGGTGGTGGCAAGACGTCTGCCGCAGCCCGGCGCGGACAAAGATTTGTCAGTATCGGTGATAGTGCCGTGCAGAAACGAGCAAGGCAATATCGCCGACGCCATAAGGCGGATACCCGATATGGGCCGTGAAACCGAGATAATCTTCGTGGACGGCAACAGCACCGACGGCACGGCAGAAGAGATAGAAAGCCAGATAAGAAAACACCCGGAGCGTAAAATCCGGCTGATTCTCCAGGGCGCAGGCCGGGGCAAAGGCGACGCGGTCAGGAAAGGTTTCGCCGCGGCAACGGGCGACGTGCTCGTCATTCAGGACGCCGATTTAACGGCGCCGCCCGAAGATTTGCCCAAGTTTTTCGCCGCAATCCGCGACGGCAAAGGCGATTTTCTCAACGGCTCACGGCTTGTTTATCCGATGGAAAAAGAGGCGATGCAATTTTTGAACCTGCTGGCAAACAAGTTTTTCGGAACGCTGTTTACATGGCTGCTGGGCCAGCGGTTCAGGGACACGCTGTGCGGAACAAAGATGATTCGCAAAAGCGACTATGAAATCATCGCGGCCAACCGTTCTTACTTCGGGGAGTTCGACCCGTTTGGGGACTTCGACCTCATATTCGGGGCCATAAAGCAGAACCTCAAGGTAATTGAGGTGCCCGTGGGGTACCGGGCGAGAATCTATGGGACAACCAACATCAACAGATTCAGACACGGTTGGCTTTTGCTGAAGATGAGCTGGATAGCGTTCAAAAAAATCAAGTGGCTCGGTAAATCCGTCTGAATTAACCAAGGGCATTCTATACAAATGATGTCTCGAACAAAAGACCTGCCTACGCTCAAGCTGCTGCCGCGTAGTGAATACGCCGCGGTGGACCGCGATGACCCTTTGCGTTTTTATTACTGGCCCGTTTTAGGAAGATTATATCGGCGCAGAGTCGAGATGTGCCTGGCCGAATGTGCGGGCGGCAAACGAGTATTAGAGGTCGGTTTTGGTTCCGGCCTGACGTTTCTCAATCTCCACGAGCTTTACGAAGAAATCCACGGGCTTGACCTTAACGCCCCCGCAGCACAGGTCGCCGAATCGTTTAAACGAAAAGGCGTAGAGACCAAACTGCTAAACGGCAGCGTCCTGCAGATGCCCTATGAAGACGGATTCTTCGACACCGTATTGCTTATCAGTATCCTCGAACACCTCAGGCCGGAGCAATTGCAGATGGCGTTTTCAGAGATTCGGCGGGTGCTGCGAAAAGGCGGACAGGTCATATACGGCGTGCCGGTCGAGCGGCCCTTTATGGTTGCATCCTTCAGGATGCTCGGCTGCGATATTCGCAAGCACCATTTCTCCACGGAAAAGGACGTGCGCCTCGCCGCGAAGAATCTATTCGTCGAAGTGCGAATCAAATCGATAAAAACAATGATGGGCCCGGTTTACGAAGTCGGACATTTCGTTAACGGGCAACCAAAAAATCAGTGACCGCGAACCGATGATATGAAATTCCCTGACCGGCTGAAACTTCCCGAAACCAGAAACATCAAAAACATTGACGACCCGGCAGTCACCATGCTGCACCGGGACATTCTGCGCAAAAAGGAATTTCTAAGAAAACTTTACACGGACGTTTACAGGCAGTTCCGCCATGCTGTGCCGCAAACAGAAGGGAAAACGCTCGTGGAGCTTGGAAGCGGAGGCGGGTTTATCAAAGAGGTGATTCCAAACGTCGTCACTTCGGATATTCTCAGGGTCGCCGGCGTCGATAAGGTTTTTTCGGCGACGGATATGCCGTTTGAAGATTCGAGCGTGGACGCGTTCTTTATGTTCGACGTGCTGCACCACATAGCCGGGCCGAAACGGTTTTTCAGCGAGGCAATCAGGTGCCTGAGGCCGGGCGGCAGGGTTATTATGATTGAGCCGGCCAATACGCCCTGGGCGAGGTTTATTTACAAAAATTTTCATCACGAAGGATTTGACCCGAAGGGCGGCTGGGAGATTATAAAGGCAGGGCCGCTTTCACAGGCCAACGGGGCATTGCCGTGGATAATTTTTGTCCGCGACAGAGAAACGTTCGAGCGTGAATATCCGCAATTGAAGATTGTATCGCTGTGCAACCACACGCCGATACTGTATCTGTTAAGCGGCGGCTTTACCCTGCGGCAATTAGTCCCCGGGGGTTTGTATCCCGTGGCAAAGGCCGTAGAATACCTGCTTTCGCCCGCAAGTAACTTGCTGGGTATGTTTATGACGGTAGTACTCGAGAAATCCGACGGCGATAAATCGGTGGCAAAATGAAAATATTGATGCTGAATTATGAATTTCCGCCGATAGGCGGCGGAGCGGGACAGGCGCACCTGGCCATACTCAAACAGTATGCCGGACGCGATAACCTGACGGTGGACGTGCTGGCATCAGCGCCAAAGCCCGGATTCTCGGTGGAAAAATTATCGCATAACGTCATCATTCATACGGCGGGGGTCCACAAGAAAAATCTGCACTACTGGCGCAAGATTGAAGTTGTCGAATGGGTTGCCCGGGCCACGCCGCCTTATCGACGCCTGCTGAAAGAAAACCACTACGACCTCGTTCACGCATTTTTCGGTCTGCCGACGGGCTGGCTGTGTTACAGGACGGCAGAACAACTGCCGTATATAATCTCGCTTCGCGGCTCGGACGTGCCCGGCGGGCACGCCCGGCTGCAGCTTGAATATAAGTTGCTCGGCCCACTGCTGAAGCGAATATGGACAAAGGCGGCCGCGCTGGTGGCGTGCAGCGAGGGACTGAAAAAAAGGGCGATGAGGTTTTTGCCGTCAGTGAACATCGACGTCATCCCCAACGGTGTCGACCTGAATCGTTTTCAGCCGGCGCCGACGAGGGGGACAGCCGGAAAACTGAATCTTTTAACGGTCGGCCGGCTGTCGGTGACAAAGAGGGTCGAGATGCTCATCGACGCCATTGAGATTCTGAGAAAAAAAGGCAAACCTGTTCGCCTGACAATATCTGGCGGCGGCGGACTGCTCGAAAGGTTAAAATCGCTCGTGGAACAAAAAGGGCTCGGCGACATTATCAACCTGACGGGCAGAATCGAAACGGATAAGATGCCGGACGTCTATCGACAGCATGACATATTCGTCAGCGCAAGTATGCAGGAAGGAATGAGCAACGCGATGCTGGAAGCAATGGCGTCGGGGCTGCCGATTGTCACAACGCGATGCGAAGGCGTGGATGAGCTGATTTCAGGCAACGGCTTTGTCGTTGAACAGGACAGCGCCGAATCGCTTGCCGAGGCCATAGATAAACTGGCGCAAGACGAACAGGGCTACAAGCGGATGTGTGCCGCGGCCAGACACCGGGCTGAAAACTTCGGCTGGAACAAGGTGGCCGAAGAATACATAAAGCTCTACCAGCGTATTTGCGGCAAATAAACAGGGGCTATAAGAGCAAAATGGCAGGAACTATTTGCATAACGATAGATACCGAGCCGGACTGCGACGTCCACTGGAGACGGTCACAGCCGCTGACCTTTGAATCGGTCACGTTCGGCATTCCCCAAATCCTTCGACCGATATGGGAGAGATTCGGCATAAAGCCGGTGTATTTTGTGTCGCCTGAGGTAGTCGAAAACGACCAATGCTGCGGGACACTCAGGGAAGAAATGAAACGCGGGGCGGAGATTGGGACACATCTTCACAGCGAATATATTGAGCCGCAGAGAAAATATGAAGACATTGCCGGCACCGCCAGCGATGAGTTCCCATGCTGTGCATACGACGCTGACGTCGAGCTGGCGAAGATACGGAACCTGACCGGGCTGATTGAAAGCAAACTCGGCGTCAGGCCGGTTTCATACAGGGCGGCTCGATACGGCGCGGACATCGACACCATAAAATCGCTGGAGAGGATTGGCTACAAAGTCGATAGCTCCGTCACACCGGGGATAAGCTGGCGAAAACAGGGCGGGCCGGACCACTCGCAGGCGCCAAAACAGCCCTACTTTATTTCTCATACGGATTATTATTCGCCGGGCGATGGCTCGATTCTGGAAGTGCCCATTACCGTTTCAGGAAAAAGATTTCCGTTTCTGCCCGACAAATGGCTGTATTACCGGTGGCTGCGACCCACGCATATGACGGCTTTCGAGATGAAGGTGCTCGTCGCAGAATTTGCGAGAAATTATGCTGAGCCGGTGCTGAATCTGATGTTTCACTCTATGGAGGTCCTGCCGGGCAAAACGCCGTTCGTAAGGACAAGGCTCGGCCAAAAAATGTATCTGAATCGGCTGGAGTCGATTTTGAGGTATATTGCAAAAATGGAATTCAAGAGCAAAACACTGGCCGAGATATACACGGCGGCGAAAAACGCCGCAGCAGGGTAGAACATTATGTGCGGGATAGCCGGATTCAACTGGAGAGACCAGCCAGCCATCGAGGCGATGACCGAGGCGATGCGACATCGCGGCCCGGACGACCGCGGGACATACCTCGATACAGGCGTTTCGCTGGGACATACCCGGCTGTCAATACTGGATTTGTCGCCGAAAGGCCACCAGCCGATGTTTTTTGAAAACCTCGCCATCGTTTTTAACGGCGAGATTTACAACTTCCAGGAAATCCGCAGCGAGCTTGAGTCATTCGGCTACAAGTTTGCTTCGGGCACGGACACCGAGGTAATTCTGGCCGCCTATCACCGCTGGGGCGAACAATGCGTCCAGCAATTCAACGGAATGTGGGCCTTTTGCATTTATGACAAAAACAAACAGACGCTTTTTTTGTCGCGCGACAGGTTCGGCATAAAGCCAATTTATTACTACTTCGACGGCAGACGCTTTATCTTCGCCTCGGAGGTGAAGGCGATAAAAAAACATGGTCTGTCCCTTGAGACGGATACCGCCGCGGTGAATTTCTTCTTTTACCAGAAATATATCGGCGGGGATTTTACGATTTACAAAAACTGCAAAAAATTAAAACCGTCTGAAAACCTTCTGTTCGACCTCAACACAAAAAAAATTACCATCTCAAAGCACTACGACCTCGAAAATGAGATAGAAAAACGGCGAAGCATTACCACAGACCAGCGTCTGACAATGATTGAGGACATTCTGCAGGACGCGGTGCTCAAACGACTAATAGCCGACGTGCCTGTGGGAAGTTTCCTGTCGGGCGGTGTCGATTCGTCGCTCATATCCGCCATTATCAGTAAAAACAAAAAGGACTTCGACACGTTTTCCATCGGCTTCAGGGACGAATCATATAACGAGCTCTATTTCTCCAAAATCGTCGCCGAGCACATCAAAACTGCCCATCACTACGAATATATGGACGTCAACGAAGATATTATTCAGCAGGTAATCAGCGCGATGGATGAGCCGTTCGGGGACTCTTCCGTCTTTCCGACATATTTGCTGTCGAAGATTACCCGACAAAAGGTCACGGTGTCGCTGTCCGGCGACGGCGGCGACGAGGTGTTCGGCGGCTACGACACCTACAGGGCGTATGAGCTGGCACGCTATGTGCCCAAACCGCTCGCAAGATTATCTCGCTATCTTGTCAACGCGATTCCGCCTTCGGACAAGAAGGTGACGCTCGGCTTTAAGATGAAGAGGTTTGTGCGTGACTTCGACGCGGGCTGCAACAGGAGACATTTGAACTGGATGGGAACATTCATCGGCGCAGGCAGGGAACAGCTGCTGGGTGACTGCTTCACCCCCTGCGACCAGCTTATCAACTGCGGCAGCGAGGACAGTTTGCTTTCCGTGCAGCTAAATGACATTCACAACTACCTCGCGGAGGACATCCTCAAAAAAGTCGACCTCGCCTCGATGCTGGTTTCGCTGGAGGCAAGGGTGCCGTATCTGGATTATCGGCTGGTGCCGCTTGTTTTGTCGCTTCCCGAAAAATACAAAATCAGGCGACTGACGACGAAATGGCTTTTGAAAAAGATAGCGAGCGGGTATCTGCCCAGCAGAATTATTCACAGAACAAAACGGGGATTTACGGTGCCCGTTAGCAGATGGATTAAGACCAGCGATTTAATCAGGGAGTTTCTGACAAATCGTAATTATTATCAATCCGGCCTGCTGAATTATGACTATGTGCAACGACTGTTCGACGAACATATCAGCCGGCAGAGGGACAACGCAAGGGAGCTATGGCTGATTTTTGTGTTCAACTACTGGGCCTTCAGACAAACCAGCCCTGCGTAATTCGCCTACGGTGGATAAAAATGGAAAACTACGAGAGATACAGGACAACGACAGCGGAATCCTTCGACAAGAAGTGTATTACAGATATGCTCAAAGAAGCGGGATTTGCCGAAATTAAAATTGTCAACATCAGCTCCTAGCCCTATGTCCCTTTTGCATATCTGGTTGTGGCACGGTAATGGTCTTGCTGTTTTTGTGAAATATGATGGCAGAACAGGAAAAAGTTTTACGGGAAAAGGCGAAAGAACAGCTTGGCACGTTTCTGGCCGAATGTAATATCCAGGATTTTAGCGGCAGGCGAATCCTCGAAATCGGTTTCAAAAACGGCCTGTTTCTCGACGAATGCCACAAGGCAGGTTTGATTCCCGCGGGACTGGATGTCGTCAAAGCATATTACGACGCGGTCAGGTCACAATTCCCTCATCTCGAAGCGATACTGTATGACGGCGGCACGTTCCCCGTGCCCGACGCCTCGTTCGATTTTGTCGTCTCCTTCCAGGTCCTCGAGCACGTCCGCTCCATCGAGCACATATTCAGCGAGAGTATCAGGGTCCTCAAACCCGGCGGGATTATGTATCACGTTTCCCCGAACTACTTTTCATTTTATGAGGGCCATTATGCGGTCCTGTGGTTTCCCTTTCTGAACAGGTCCCTCGGCCGGATTTACCTCAGGCTTCTCGGTCGTGACACCGCCCAGTTCGAGAACATCAACCTCGTAAAACCCCGCGCCATCGCCAAGGCCCTGGACCTCCACAAAGACAGGATAAAGGTCCTGTCCCTCGGACGCGCCGAGTTTATCAACAAATTCAACAGCCGGCAGATTGACAAGGTTAATCAGAAATTCCTGAGAACCATCCTCAAAGGCGTTCTGGCGATACCGCTTCTTAAAAAAGGCCTGTTAAATCTGATTGCACACGCTAATCTTTATTATCCGATTACCGTTATCGCGCAACGGCTCTAACCGAAGAGGACCAGCGAAGGAAAAACAAATATCATTATGACAAATACAAAGGAACCGCCAAAAAAAATAAAGGTTTGTTTTGTCGCCCCCAAGGCGTATCCAATCTTCAATCCCGCCGTAGGCGACTACTTCGGCGGGGCTGAGATCGATTTGTATTATCTGGCAACCGAGTTTGCCCGCGACAATAGTTTTGAAGTTAGTTTCGTCGTTGCTGATTACGGCCAGAAAGACGTCGAAATAATCGAGAACGTAACCGTTCTAAAATCGCTGGACTTCAGCCGCAATCCTCTCAACGGCCTGCTGCGGACCTGGCATTCTTTTCATCTCGCCGATGCGGATATTTATGTGATGAAATGCGCCTCGGCGGGCGCATTTCTGGTGGCGTTGTTCTGCAAAATCCGACGAAGGATTTATGTTTATCGGCTCGCCAGCTTGCTCGAAAGCGACGGCACTTACATCAGACAGCACCCCATTGTCGGAAGATTGTTCGCCTGGTCTCTCCATCAGGCCAAATTCATCTTCGCCCAAAACGCAATCGACGCCCAAAACCTGAACAAAACACTGGGGATGTCTTCGCACGTCATTCCCAATGGCCATCGGCTCCCTCCCTCGCAGCATCTCTCACGAGATACCGTCCTCTGGGTCGGCCGGGATGACCCAGTAAAAAACCCCGAACTCTTTCTCGACCTTGCCAAATCCGCTCCCAACGAGCGTTTTGTTATGGTCTGCCAGACGTTTCATAACGACCTGCTATATGCGGAGCTTGTCGCACGGGCCGGGGCAATCCCGAATCTGCAGTTCATCCGGCACGTGCCCTTTAACCAAATAGACGCTTACTTCCAGCGGGCCAAGGTCTTCGTCAATACCAGCGATTCCGAGGGGTTCCCGAACACCTTCATCCAGGCCGGCAAAGCCGGTTCGGCGATACTGTCTTTCAAAGTCAACCCGGACGATTTTCTCGATAAGTATCACTGCGGCCTCACCTCAGGCGGCGACTTCGACAGGATGGTGCATAATCTTCGCTCTATGCTGGAAAATAATCGCTATGTCGAGCTTGGCGCTAACGGTCGAAGATACGTCGAACAGCATCACGATATAACCAAAATCGCCGCCGAATATAAGTCCATCTTTGCCCGGCTCGTTGATAAAAAACACTGGATGTAATTACGCGTATGGCATTATAATGGCCAGCAATTAAGAATACCGCCGTCGGCGGGGATTGTTTTCAGGAAACACCGTGGTTAATAAAGAGGTAAAACAAGAGGGTCTCGAATTCTGCTACAACAACGGCGAATTATATTGTATTATAATTCGCTCCAGTTTCAATAGCGATACTGTTACTTTTTTCACTCCGGACAATTTCTCCCAGCAGCTTGGTTTCCTGCCCCACAGGAAAAACTCCATAATAAAACCCCACGTCCATCTTCATAAAAAACGGGAGGTTTTCTATACGCAGGAAGTCCTGTTTATCAGAGAAGGGAAAGTAAAAATCAATTTCTACGATTCGAATGAAAAACACGTGTTCTCTGAAACCATAGAACGCGGCGATTTCATCCTTCTGTGCAGCGGCGGACACGGCTTCGAAATCATCGAAGATTCCCATATGATGGAAATAAAGCAGGGACCTTTCCTGGGAGAAGACGACAAACGCAGGTTCAAGGGGATAGAGCAAGGCAAATGATACCCGTCAACGAGCCATTGATTCTTAAAAAGGAGGCCGAATACGCAGGGGAGGCAATTAAGTCGGGGTGGATTTCCTCCGAGGGAAAATTCATTCAGGATTTTGAGAAGCGGTTTGCGTCATACGTCGGAAGAAGTGAAGGGATTAGTGTCAACAACGGCACAAATGCCCTGATTCTGGCGGTCAGAGCCCTGGATTTGCCCGCGGGAAGCGAGGTAATCCTTCCATCCTTTACAATAATTTCCTGTGCCCTGGCTTGCATCTACAACAACCTGGTTCCCGTTTTTGTGGACTCCGAAAAAGAGACGTGGAACATAGATGTCTCCCGTATAGAGGAGAAAATAACGCGCAAAACCAGGATGATTATGCCGGTTCACATTTACGGGCACCCCGTCGATATGGACGCCATTATGGCAATAGCGAAAAAACACCGTCTTGCTGTAATTGAGGATTTCGCGGAAGCTATCGGCTCAGAATACAAGGGCAGAAAATGCGGGAGTTTCGGAGATATAAGCTGCGTCAGTTTTTACGCGAACAAGGTTATTACTACCGGCGAAGGCGGTATGTGCGTCACCGATAATAAAAAACTCGCCGAAAAATTAAGACGGCTTAAGAACCTTGCCTTTGTCCCCGACAAAAGATTTATTCATTATGAGCTTGGTTTTAATTTCAGGATGCCGAATATACAAGCCGCAATCGGACTCGCACAGCTTGAAAGAATAGAAGAGCACGTAAAAAAGAAAATCCGGATTGGCAGGATGTATAACAAGATGCTAAAACCCCTGCATGAAAAAGGGCTTCTGCAGCTTCCCGCGGAAAAGGACTGGGCCAAAAACACTTACTGGATGTTCGGTGTTGTTCTCAAACGAGCCGGCAAACAGGATGCGAAAACCGTGATGAAACGACTTGCTGAAGAGGGTATTCAAACCCGCCCCTTCTTTTATCCGCTTCACAAACAACCGGCTTTCAGGAAATTCAGCTGGTTCAAAAAACAGACGCTGCCCGTCAGCGAAAACCTCTACAAATATGGTTTATACCTGCCTTCCGGTCTTGCCATAACGGACAACCAGGTGCGCCGCGTATGCCGGGCGGTTCGAAAGGTCCTTGTATGACAACACCTGTTTTTGGTCCTCAATACGCCAACCAGTATGACCTGTTGTATGGAGACAAAAATTACCAGGCCGAATGCGACTTGCTTGAAAAGACCTTCCAGCGTTACGCGAAAGGCTCCGTCAAGACCATCCTGGATTTGGGGTGCGGTACAGGCAGTCACGCGATTCCGCTGGCCAAACGCGGCTATAAAGTAACAGGCGTGGATTGTTCGGCAGATATGTTATCGCACGCGAGGGAAAAGTCCGGAACAACCCTTTCAAAACAACCACCCGGCACATTGACGTTTATAGAAGGCGACGTGCGTAATGTTGACGTGGGACGGCAATTCGACGCCGTGCTGATGATGTTTGCCGTGCTGGGTTATCAGTTGACTAATGAGGATGTGCTGGCTTCGCTGAGGACGGTGCAGAAACATCTCAAGCCCAACGGCCTTTTTGTATGCGATGTATGGTATGGGCCGGCGGTGCTGACCGTGCGCCCCAGCGAACGGGTGAAAGAGGTTCCCACAACAGACGGAAAAATCATCAGAACCGCGTCGAGCCGGCTGGATACATATAATCACCTCTGTGAAGTTCGTTTTCATCTTCGGCGCATCAACGGCAATCAGGTAATCAGCGAGACGGAAGAGTCCCACCTTATGCGTTACTTTTTCCCGCAGGAAATATCTCTCTTCTTCAAATATGCGGGCCTTGCTATGATAGATATCCGTTCCTTTGATGACCCCCAACGCGTTCCCGATGAAAGCACATGGAATGTTTTGGTAATAGGAACAAAAGGTGAACAGTAGCATTTGGACCTGCTGCATAAACCGGATGCGACCTGCCATATTGCGTTGCTCTCCTTGTTGGCTGATAATTTCGTTAAACGCAGGGGCGGCCCGTGCGAACATAGAGGTATAAATGATGAAGGTAAACATTATTTGCGGCGAGGACCTGAATACCTGGATAGTGGGTAAATTTGCCCGCAAGCTCAATGACGAACTGAACAGGATGGGAATCACATCAGGCATAACCAAAGATTCCCGTCCGGAGGCGGATGTTAATCACTATATCCTGTATGACGCTTATAAAAACAGGCAAAAGTCCAGGGTCGATACCTTGATGATTACTCATTTAGACACACAGGGAAAATATCATCACGTAAAAAAGCAGCTCGAGATAGCTGATATGGGGGTATGTTTGTCCTCCCGGACAGTTGAATATCTCGTTCAAGCCGGAGTTCCGAGAGAAAAGTTATGCTATATAAATCCCGCTCACGATGAATTGATTAAGCCCCGGCCTATAGTCATTGGTATTACAACCAGGATTTATCCCGACGGACGAAAAAATGAGCATTGGGTGCTGGACTTGATACGTCGTATTGACCCCAAAGTATTCAAATTCAAAATTATGGGAGAGGGCTGGCAAAGTATCGTTGACGCGATGAGAAAGAATCTCTTAGAAGTTGAGTATTACGAAAACTTTGATTACGAAGTTTATAAAGAGCTGATACCGACGGCGGATTATTATTTATACGTCGGAAAAGATGAAGGGTCGATGGGTTTTATTGACGCCCTGACGGCCGGCGTCCCTACTATTGTAACCCCGCAGGGATTTCATCTCGATGCCGTTAATGGTATTACTTACCCAGTAGATAACTTTGACGACCTTTTGAATGTCTTCAGTGAAATAGCATTAAAAAGGAAAAGGTTAACCGATTCGGTCTCAAACTGGACGTGGGAGGAATATGCTAAAAAGCACGTCGAGATGTGGACGGCTATTCTTGCGCGTACCGACCGTTCGGCGGCTACCCGAAACGCGTCTGAGGGGCCGGGGGCGATGCTCGCCAGCAGGGGCAGAATCTGGCTGGAATTGAGGCTGAAAGGTATTTTTCACCGCTTTTTCAAACGGAAGCTCCGTTAGAAAAAAGTTTAAGGTAGGCCTGCAAAGCTTTCGCACATTATTGCAATTGAGTAATCTCACCCTGAAAATTGCGGCAGGCGCCGGATGTTTGTCCTGAAGTATATTTCATATATTGCTACGCGAAGCGCGTAACCGGCTACCGCCGCTATCGCCGTCCCTTTAATACCCATCAGCGGCACCAGAATCACGTCCAGAATAAGGTTCAGCAGGACCTGCAGCACCACGGCGGTCTGTGTTACCCTGTATTTCTTTAACGCATCGAAAACGGCCTCGTAAAAAGTATTGTAAAGCGCCAACACCGAACCTATAAGCAGAATCCTTAAAATTGTCACCGAGTCCTGGTACACGCCCCGATAAGCAATCCTGAACACATACGGAGCAAGGATAAAACAAACCGCAATACCCGCAAGACCGAGAAGAAATATCTTCGGTCTTTTGACCCGCAGGTACTCGCGGATTTTTACGCTGTCGTTGATGTGCTGACTGACAAACGGCAGAAAGTAAACGTATATGATAAAGATGAGCATAGTGGTGCCCTTGAAGATGTCGTAACCGAGGTTGTAAGTGCCCACCCTGCCCATCGAGGTCAAAATCCTCAATACGATACTGTCCCCCCACCCGATAAAATAGGCCGCCGTCGAGCCGATGATAATCCACTTTGCAAAAGCCAGGATGTCCCCAAACAGATGCCTGTCAAAAACGAAAGGAGTCAGCAGACCAAAATCAAGACGAGGCGTGAACATAACGGTAACCAGTAACCCGGATATGAAATACGCGGTAAATACGGTCGGTATATTTATTATGCCGGCCAAACAGAATATAGCTACAAAAACAAAAGAGGCAATCCCAAACACAAATTCCACAAAGGCGTTTCGCATCCTCTGGCCCAGCGCCAGAAACAGGTTGCACATAACCGTCTTGAGAGCGATTCCCGCGAACGCCAGAACGACAAAAAGCAGGTCCTTCAATGAAATTTTGGCAAATAAGGCGATCGCTTTCCCGCCAAATACAATTACAAGCAAAAACAACGTCGCGCTAAAGGCGTAAAACAGGCATTGAATCGAAAACGACTTGTTTATTTTCCCCGTTTTTGCTCTTTCCTGGCTGGCAAAAACGATGAAAGGCGTTTGCATATAAGACAGAAGGAGCGACGAAAAGAAAAACAGCACCATCTTGGTCAGGTAGTAGCTGCCTAATAATTCCGGCGAGAAGAACTTCGCGATGACCAGCGGCGCAATCATCCCGAAACCCTGACCGAGGGCGCCGAGAAAACCGAACTGCAAAAAGGCCCTGCCTTCCGTCAGCTCTTTCTTTATTTTATTCAGCATACTTTCGCCTTCTTGGCATACGCCGGCAACAGGGCGGCAATGGCGTCAGCGTATCGGAAAGCTGTGAGACAGCATCATCGCCTGTCGCCTGATATTTGCCGCCGACGCCTTATCGATAGTATATTGGCAGTCGCTGATGGGATGAACTTTTTTCAGCACCGCATCCAACATATCGGCTATCTGGTCTATCTCTGCGACGCCCATACCATTTTTTGTGACAATGGGCGTACCCAAGCGGATGCCGCTCGCGACGTCCGGCTTTTCATCGTAAGGCAGACGCATCCTGTCAACGACTATGCCGCAGTCCTCGAGACATTTCTGGGCCACAAGACCAGTGAGGTGAGGCGAGGCGTCCGCCACGTTGACAAGCATCAGGTGATTGTCAGTGCCGCCGGTAAGAACGTCATAGCCCATTTTCACCAAATCCGCCGCAAGACGCTTTGCGTTTCCCACAACTTTGAGTTGCCTTGTTTTGTATTCGCCTGACATTGCTTCTTTGAAAAAGACCGCCTTGGCAGCGATGTTATTGAAGTAGGGCGTCCCCTGAAGGCCGGGGAAGGTTGACTTTTCTATTTGCTGCCAGAGAGGCAACTGTTTGTCTGCGGCGATGACCTTGCGGTCATAGTCCCTGCCCATCAAAATCAACCCGCCTCTTGGGCCGCCGGGCTTGTAGGTGCTGGTGGTCGTGATATGTGCGTAATCTATCGGCGAGGGGTGAACGCCGGCGATTATCAGCGCCGAGATGTGCGAGATGTCGGCAAGCAGCAGCGCCCCGGTCTCGTCGGCGATTTGCCTGAACCTGGCAAAATCGATTGTCCTCGGATACGCGCTTGCGCCGCAGATAATCAGTTTCGGCTTAAAGTTGTGCGCCTGCTTTTCTATCTGGTCGTAGTCGAGCAGGAAACTGTCCCGGTCAACGTAATAACTTTCAATCCTGAAGAACCTGGACGTGATGGAATCCATCGAGCCGTGGGAGAAATGGCCGCCGTGACTCGTCGCCATACTCAGTATCCTGTCGCCCGGCTCCAGCAACGCCGTTATGACGATTTGATTTGCTGTCGTGCCGGAGTGCGGCTGGACATTAGCGTATTTGGCGCCGAACACCTGCCCGGCTCGCATGCGGGCTGTAATCTCCACCTCGTCCATTACGCCGCTGCCGCCGTGCAGCCGGGCCGCGGGGAAACCTTCGCTGGTCTTGTTCTGGACGATTGAGCCAAGCGCCGCCAGTACCACACGCGAACACTGATTCTCCGCCGCCAAAAGCTGTATTGTGTCCTGCAGCCGCTTGTATTCGCTGGCTATCAGCTTCTGGATTTCAGGGTCAGACCGTGTCAGCTCGGCCCATAAACCGTCGTGATATGCCTCCGATGAGAGCTTGCCCGCCACGCGCCGGGCGGACTTGTCGAGTACACTTGCCATCGCCGGAATCCTTTATGATTACCAATGTCTTCCTGAGCCGAGTATATTATCCGCCCAAAAAACTACGGACGATATCGTTAAAAGTCACATACAACAGAAGCGCACCGACCAGTCCCCAGCCCATATAGGCGATAATTTCCTGCGTCCGCACGCTAAGCGCAGAACCTTTGATTTTCTCAATCAATAGCAGCAGGGTCAGCCCGCCGTCGAGAGGCGGCAGAGGCAGAAAGTTAAGCACCGCTATCGAGGCGCTTATAAGACCGAGGAAGTAAATGTAATAAATGATTGGCTGGGCGGCAACGATGCGGTAGCTGAATGTCAGGATGCCAACCGGCCCCATAAGCTGCTTTGGACTGACAAGCCCCCCTATCAGCCGCTGCAAAGTAACATACGTTTGAATGATAAACGTCTTTGTCCTTTTGTATCCCATCTTTATGGCGTCGATTGGTCCGTCGGCCTTGTAAAGCCGCTCCAAATCCGCAAACGGCACCGGCTGTTCAAGGAAAACATCGACGGCGACCATACCGCTCCGCGAAATGCCGGCTGTGTCAATCGCGGCATCGCCTGTTGTCCGCTCGTCAAGACGCCAGTCAATCCTTACCCGCCGGCTCGCGCTCTGTTTTAATTGACGGACGATATCATAAAAGTTCGATACCTCGACACCATCAACAGCGGTTATCGTCGCGCCCGCTGGAATAGCAATCGGCCGCGGATACCGCTCAGTCGCAAGGGTCTTGGCCACAACCGGATGTTTGACGTCGAACTCGAGCGCTACGCCTATTACCACGCGGTCGGAATCCGCCGCTTTACGGGGAACCACCGGCACAGTCAGGCGTCGCATCGGGCCGTTGGGTTCGCTGCGCAAGACCGTCACGGACAGTGTTTTGCCCTCATTTGTCGTCGTCAGTCGCCTTACATCCGAATACGTCGGGTTGTTGACATCGGCGACGGCGACAATTACGTCCGCCGGCTTCAGACGAGGAACATCCTCCCCCTTTTTGAATGCCCGTGACAGACGCTCCATCAAAGGTGTCTGTTCGTCGGATACCGCTGCAATACGCAATCGCGGCACTAAGCCGCAGATATTGGCAAGATTGGCCTCGGTCTCCGCGCCGGCACCCGTCCTCGGCGCAAAACGCAGGGCAAGCCGGCCTTCAACCACCTGCGTCTCACCCGATGGCTGCCGCCGCTCAGCCACTACGGCGACATTCGGCTCAAAGGTCTGCTCGATGATTTGCTCGAATTGCCAGTGGCTGCTGACGTCAACGCCGCCCACGGCTTTGATATGGTCGCCGTGCAACAGCCCCGTGCTTGCGAAAAGCAGGTTGGCATCGTCGGCAAAGAGTTTCGCAACAGTCAATCCTGAGGGCCTTTTGATGCCGAAATCACGGAATTGCTTGCCGGGCAGCATCTCTGCGACAAGCGAAACGTCTTCGATGGTTCCGTCGTCGTGGCGGACCTTCATCACCACTTCTTTTCCCTCGCCGGAAAGCGCGGCAGCCATCATAACGTCGCTGTAATCCAGATGGCCGCTATCGCCCGCGACCTCGATTACCTCGTCGCCCGCCCTGATGCCGGCACGTTCGGCAGGCGAACCTGGTATCACGCCGCCCACCACCGGCCCCATCAGGTTTATGCCCACGAGGAACACCACAACATAAACAATAACAGCGCTTATGATGTTGAATGTCACACCGGCAGCCAAAACCGCGGCGCGAGCCAGCGCGGGCCTGTTGGCAAACGAACGCGGGTCACCGCTTGTCTTCACGGGCCCCACGTCTTCCTGGCCAAGCATCTTGACAAAACCGCCAAATGGAATGAGTCCTATCCGGTATTCTGTCTCGCCTGGCAAAGCTTTTTCGCCCACGGTAAAACTCAAAGGCCCGTCCTCTGAATTCTGTCCATTCTCTCGGAGCAGCTCAGGCAAAATACGTATCCGCCAGCCGCGGTCTGCTTTCTTTATGCCCAGCAGAATCGGCGGCATAAACAGCGAAAACGCCTCCACCTTTATACCGCACAGCTTGGCGACGACAAAATGCCCGAATTCGTGAACGAGCACCACCGCACCGAAACCAAGCATCACCAGCAGGATGTTCTTGGTCACGCCGATATTGCGGACAATCAGAACGCCTACCGCGAGAACGAGTGCAATCAGTAAAATAATACGTGACGAGTTTTTCAGCGAAGCTGATGGTTTTTCAGACATTCCAATACCTCTCTTTTGGCCCAGGCGCCCGCCTCCAGCAATTCCTCAAGTGAGGCGTCGGTCCTGGCTTCGCAATTGTCCAGGCAGTGCCGGACAAGCTCGACTATATTCCCAAATTTGATTCCGCCGGCGAGAAACTGCTCGACGGCCGCCTCGTTAGCGGCGTTAAATACGGCTGCGGCGGTCCCGCCCTTTTTTGCGACCTCAAAACCCAGCCCGATTGCGGGAAAAACATCCAGGTTCGGCTTCTCGAAGGTCAGTGTCCTCAGCCGGTCAAGCTGAAGCCGCTTCGCCACACAGGGCAAACGCACCGGATACGTCAACGCATACTGAATCGGAAGAGACATATCGGGGCTGCCCATCTGCGCCATTACCGAACCGTCCACAAATTCCACCAATGAATGAACTATCGACTCAGGATGAACAAGAACTTCTATTTTTTCAGCCGGCACGTCAAAAAGCCATCTCGCTTCGATTATCTCCAGCGCCTTGTTCATCATCGTCGCCGAATCCACCGTAATTTTAGGCCCCATCCGCCACACAGGATGCGCCAAAACCTGCTCAATACTCGCATTCGGTATGCCGGCGGGATTAGCATGCCTGAATGGCCCCCCGGATGTCGTCAGGATTATCTTTGCCACCTCCTCGTGCCTGCCCGCTGAAAGCGACTGGAATATCGCCGAGTGTTCGCTGTCAACTGGCAACAGTTCCGCACTGTATTTTTTCGCCTCCGCGGTAATCAGTTGGCCCGCTATAACAAGCGGCTCCTTGTTCGCTATCGCAACCCTTTTGCCTTTGCGAACCGCAGCCAATACTGCGGGCAGTCCCGCGACTCCAACAACAGCCGCAAGGACTGTATCAACGTCGTCAAGCCCGGCGACTTCGGTAAGCCCCTCCGCACCAGCCAGTATTTCGACCTTCACACCCTCAACCAGCCGACGAAACTGCGCCAGAGAATCGGCATCAGTTACTGCCACGAACCTGGGCCTGTAGCGACGCACCTGCTCGGCCAACAGCTCCATATTGCTGTGCCCGCTCAACGCGACGATTTCAAACCGCTGCTCTTTGGCTGCAGGCAGCGAATTTAACGCGTCTATCACCTTCAGAGCCGTCGTTCCAATCGACCCCGTCGAACCTAATATGGCTATACGCCTGCGCATAGAGAAATGTCACCTTAAAGGGCACCATTATATCCGCACGACCGCGGAAAACCACCCCCGCTAAAAGAAACCCCGGATTTTACCCGGAGTGGTCCTGGGATTCGGTTTGTATCTGGTTCAATTGCATACCGAAGCGGTCTAATTTTTTCCGGCCGTCGTCGTATTGGGAATAGGCGTTGTGGAGGTGCTTGCCGAGGACCTCCCAGGTGGCGGTGAAATCGGCCAATGAGCCGGTGAGCGTTTTGAGGTTTTGGCGGATTTCAGCGGCCTGTTTTTCAATTTGCAGCCCGTGAAGTCCCATCGCAACGGTCATCAGGTAAGCGTAAAGCAGGTTGGGCGAAACAGGAATTACTTTTTTGTCGAGCGAATACCTGATAATGTTTTTTGTGTCATCCTGATATTCGACAATCGTTTCGTAATACACGTTTTCGGCGGGGATATACATCAGGGCAAAATCAACCGTCCCTTCGGCGGGCCTGATGTAGCTTGCCGCGATTTTGTCGATGTGTTTGATTACGTCGGCGTGGAACTGCTTTCGCAGGCGTATTCGCTGGTCGTCCGTCTCGGCCTTTTGCAGCGGCTCGAAGCTCGAAAGGGGAAATTTGGCGTCGATGGGGACACTGTAGCCGGCCAGCGCAACGAGGGCATCGACCTTCTGGCCGTCTTTGAAACCATACTGAAGCTGGTAACTGCCCTGCGGCAAGATTTGAGAAAGCAGATTATCAAGTGACCATTCGCCCATTCCGCCTCGAAGTTTGGGACTCGCGAAGATTTCCTGAAGGCGTTTCACCTCGTCGCCCACCTTTTGCATCTGCGCGCTTGCGGTAATGACCTGGCCGATTTGATTATTGAGTTTGCTGAGCGTATCTGAAGAAGATTGCAAACTTTGGGTCAGTGTGGACTGGCCTTTTTGAAGTGAGTCCTGAAGGGTATTCCTGGTGGAATCGGTTGATTTCAGGATGGACTCGAGCTGCTGTTGGAGAGCAGCGACGGCGGTTTGCTGCTGGGTAAGCTTATCTCTGCTGGTGGTGCTGGTATAAAATAAAAGAATCAGGACCAGAATCACCAGGACAGCCAATATGACCAGCAGAATCGTTTCCATAATCAGGCCCTTAATAGAACGAGAACATTATAGAGGACATAAGCGAGGGCGTCAAAGGAGGGAATTTCCGATTGCAGATTGAAAAGCAAGATTACGCGGCGGCGGGCTCGGAAACGTAATGGTCGAAGTTGACGGCAATCTTCTTGCTGACGCCCTGTGTCTGCATCGTAATCCCGTAGAGCATATCGGCGGTGCTCATCGTGCGTTTGGAGTGGGTAATGACCACGAACTGGGAATCCTTCTGAAATTCCTTAAGCAGCATATCGAACCGCTCGTTGTTGGCCTCGTCGAGTGCGGCGTCAACCTCGTCCAGGAAACAGAACGGCGAGGGTTTCGTCTTGAATACGGCGAACAACAGCGATATGGCGGTCATTGTCTTTTCGCCGCCGCTCAATAATGAAATGCTTCTGGTCTCCTTGCCGGGCGGTTTCGCGATTATTTCGATGCCGGCGTCGAGAATGTCGGGGGCTTCTTCGAGAACGATGTCGGCCTTGCCGCCGCCGAACAGCTTGCGGAAGATTTGCTGGAAGTGGCCGCGTATCTGCTCAAAGGTCTCGGCGAATCTTTCCCTGCTTACCTTGTTGAGGCGGTTAATCAGCTGCTGGAGCTGTCCCTTGCTGGAGTTGAGGTCTTCGACCTGAGTGGAGAGGAAATTATGCCTCTGTTCAAGGTCGTCCTGCTCCTGAATTGCGTCGAGGTTGACATTGCCAAGCCGTTCGATTTTGCCGCGGAGCTCGGCGATTTCCTCGCGGACTTTCTCCCAGTCAACGGCGCTGTCCTGGTAATTTGTGTAGGACTGGAGCAGGTCGATTTGCAGCTCGTCGCGGACGCGGGCGATGAGGTCCTGCTGTTTTACGTCGAGCTGCCCAAGCTCGATTTTAAGCTCATTTATTTGCTGTTCGACCTGGGTTTGCCCGGCGCGCTTATCGCGCAGAAGCTGTTCATTATTTTTCTGTTCCGCGAGCATCTCTTCGATTTGTTTGTGAAGCTGGGAGCTGTTTTGCTGTGTGGTGTCCTTTTCGCCGAACAGTTCCGAGACGGCGGCCTCGCAGGCAAGGATGTCGGCCTGCGCGGAGGCGGCCTGCTCGGTGCAGCTTTTAATTTCGGATTCGGCCGCCCCGACCGCCCCGGTATTGGCCTGAAGCTGGGCCTGAAGCGACTGGATGGTTTGTATTAGTGACTGGCGGTGCTCGGAAATCTGCCCCATCGAGACCTTCAGGTCGGTGAGTTTATCGACGAGCGTCTGCTGCTGTTCTTTGAGACCGGAATAGTCGTTTTGCAACTGGCTTATGCGGGCGTTGCGCTCGTTGTTGACGGCTTCAAGCTCCTGAAGTTTTTGCTTGGACTGATATTCCTGCTCGACGGACTGCGCTATCTGCTTTTCGAGCATGTCTATTTCGCCGGCAATGAGGGGCTGTTCATCCCTGAGCCGTTTGATGTTTTCCTCGAGTGCGGCCAAACGCGAGCCAATCTGTGTCTTTTCGGTATTCGCCTCATAAACGGCGGTGCGGAAATCCTTGCACAGCTTGGCGAGGTGCTCGCTTGTGCGAAGTGTGGTGTCGATCTGGTTTTCCAGAGCGTTTATTTCGCCGGTAATGTTGGCAATTGTGTCCTGAAGCTGACGCAGCCGGCTTTTGCGGGAGATGAGTCCGGCGGCCCGGCCGAGAGGACCGAGCTTCACGAAGCCGTCGCCCGAGGCAAACTCGCCTTTGAGGGTAACGAACTTATAATCGGAACCGATCTGTTCGGCTAAAGATAACGCGCAGTCGATGGAGTCAACAACAAGCGTCTTGCCAAGCAGCGACCAGACAAGCGAGGCGTGTTTGGGCTGATAGTTGACGAACTCGACGAGCCGGCCCTTAACGGCGGAAAACGCCGAAAGGTCGGTGTTATCGACAAACGGGCTGATTTTGTCGGCGCTGATGAAATGGACCCGGCCGTCGAGTGAGTCGATTTCGCTTTTGCCGGCGAGGAGCTTGGCCGTGGAGGTAATAACCACGGCGTCGGTTTTGTCCTCAAGGGCCGCCTCGACAGCGGCGGCGTAATCTATACTCGCGGTGATAACGTCAGCCAGTATCCCTTCGACGTAGTCAAACCGTGAGGCGTTTTCGAGGATACGTTTTGCGCCCGCTTTGACGCCTTCCCGGCGGTTTTCCATATCGGTAAGAACGGCAAGCTCGCTTGCCAGCGCGCTTTTCGCCTCTTTGCTGTTGGCGAGACGTTTTTTGTCCTCGTCAATGCGCCCGGCGCAGGTCTCGGATTCCTCACGCTTGGCGTCGAGGTTTTTTGTCAGGTCGGAAATGACGGCTTCGATATCTCTCAGGCGCGCGTCGCATTGCGCCTTCTCAGTGAGAAGCTTTTCAAGCTCGGCGCCGGTGACCTGTGCGCGGCCGGCGAGACGGTCCTTCTGGGAAGAAAGATTGGTGCGATAGCCCGATATGCTCTGAAGCTCGTTATGAAGCTGGGCGGTGTGCCGGACAATGTCTATTATGCCGGATTTCTCGTCTTCAAGCTCCGTCTCAAGCGAGGCGCAGCGCGTGTTAATCTCGGCAACGGTTCGGCTCGTCTGCTCGACATCCCGGCTGCATTGCTCGAGCGATTTATCGTTTTCCTGCTGCAGGACTTTATACCTTTCGAGGTCCGTGGTAAACGCGTTTTTCTGCTCGGTGAGTTTTTGCGCCCTTTCGACGCCGGCGGCCTTTCTCTGCTCAAGCTCTTTGATTCTGCTGCGCAGAAATTCTATACGCTGCAGGTGCTGTTCGATTTTGCTCTGGACGGCAACGAGCGAGTTATCGGTCCGGTTGATGTCGTTCTCTGTTTCGATTATCTGCTGACCGATTTGTCCGAGCAGCGCATCATACTTCGCGACTTCCGCGGCGGCGGCGGCAAATAACGCCTCGGCCTCATCGAGAGCGGCTTTTTTCTGGGCGGTGGTCTTGAAAATCTTGTCGAATTCGGCCAGAGAGTAATTGACCTGAAGCTCTTTTAGCCGCTGGGTGTACTGAACGTAATTTCTCGCCTTCCCGGCTGCCAGCTTTACGCTTCGCAGACGCCCCGCTACTTCGGACAGGATGTCGGCCAGCCGCAGGAGGTTTTGCTCCGTGCGCTCGAGTTTGCGGAGAGCTTCTTCCTTGTGCGCCTTGTATTTGCTGACGCCGGCGGCCTCCTCGAATATGGTTCGCCGCTCGATGGGCGATGACATAAGAAGGCGTTCGACCTGGCCCTGCTCGATGATTGAATACGCCCTGACCCCGACGCCGGTATCCATAAAAAGCTCGCGGATGTCTTTGAGGCGGCATCCTTTATTGTTTATCATGTATTCGCTGTCGCCGCTTCTGTATATTCGGCGGGTAATCTGGACCTCGTCGGTCTCAATGGGCAGCCGCCCCGTCGCGGAGCCATCGGTATTGGAAAGAAACAAGCTGACTTCCGCGCAGCCGGCGGGTTTTCTGCTGGCCGAACCCCCGAAAACAACGTCCGCCATATGGCCGCTGCGCAAACTCTTGGCGCTTTGTTCGCCGAAAACCCATTTTACGGCGTCAACGACGTTACTCTTGCCGCAGCCGTTGGGGCCTACGATTCCCGTTATTGGAGATGGAAAGACAAACTCCGTCTTGTCCGCGAAGCTCTTAAAACCGTCGAGAATAACTTTTTCAAGCCGCATTTATGCACCCATTAGAACCAAACAAAAATATCAGGATATAATCACTAAGCGGAGAGAATCAAATCAGCGGGCAACCCTCCTGCCGTTGTGACCCGATTGCGGACTCAAAGACGCCTAACACAATAGTGTCCGATAATTTCATAATTATCATCGCTGCCGACCGGAAAACCACAGCGAATACGGTTTAACATTCAAACTTTATTTTTCGTTTTCAACCTTTCAATCAGCCAAGAACTTCGGTTTAGATATTATCGGTCGATGGGACACCATTTCTTGACAATTCGTACTTCGTCGCAGCTCCGCCTCCAGCGTGGGGTTGCTACGGAGAACGGATTGGCAGATTTTTCGGCACAGGGCCTGCGTGAAATTCGGCCTGGACGGCGCCGGAGTCGGCCATCTGCCTGAGAAGTCCGACGAGGGTAGAGTAGGAAACACCAAGTCCGGGGCTGCCTTCGGCGGGCCGCGAGACCGGTTCTTTGCACAACGTCTGGATTATGTCGGCCAGGTCCAGCGAACTTTGCAAATGAATAATTATATCGGGGTGCCTGGGATGTTTGCGTATTATCGTGGCGGAACGCTGGCCCGCTGGCGC
>JBEKZA010000020.1:0-36454 GCA_049510335.1 Sedimentisphaerales bacterium
CGAAAGCCATTTTGAAATAGTATTCTCAGACCAGCGCACGCTCCCACCGATACGAATCGGAGCTGGTAGTTTTCCGCAACTGTTGAGGCGAAAAATTTGACGCTTTGACAGGTTCAGCTTTGCCCCCAACTGCTTCGCCGTGAGCAATTGGATTTCGTTTTTTGTGTCATTCGTTTCCATATTTCAATCCCTTTCTAAAATTGTCACTTGCCTTCAACCAAAAGGGTTGAAAGTAACCTTGTAGTAAACCTTTTAAGAGCAGACGGCCTGTAAGATTAGAAATGACAACGAGTTAAGAAATGGCGGAAAAAACTTGCGAGGTTGATATTGAGGTTTGCAAAAAGGGCTTACTGCGTATCGTTATCAGATAAATTTTCTTGCCCCCTGCTGTCTTTTGGTAGGGGCTGGGCTTTAGCTAAATTCACAGAGCGAGATTGCTGAGCTTCAACCTTTGCTTCGGCTTTTTTGAGAAGCTTGGAAATGTTTTGTGATGAACACTGCATCTCAATTGCCGCTTGTTTTGGTGTTTTGCCTTCGACGCGTATCAACCTAAAAACTTCCTGTTGCCGTTTGCTTAGTTCTGAGGAAATTCGCCGTTTCCTTCGCTTTATCCCCTTTTTGGCTTCCGATATTACTATCCGGGCTGATTTTGCTCCAAACAACTGACGAAGCAGACATTGGGTTGGCAATTTCCCTTTACTAAGGTCTGCCGAATAATGAATCACCGCATTCTGAATGGCCTGTTGAACTTGTTCTCCGTTGCGTTTGCACAACGAAAATATCTTAGCTGCTGCCTCATCGCTTTGCCCTCCAATATAGGGTATAACTCGGTGCACGTCACCATACTTACCAAAAAACTGCAACTCTGTCATTGTGCTCATTTCTCTCATTGAGCGAACGTAAGATTCAGCCATCGTTATTTCTTTACCTTCAGTGCGTTCCCCCCTAAATACATCAACCTTATACATCTCATCGGGGTCATATTCTACGCACCCCGCAGCCAAAATAGCTAAACGACGGTCAATGCACTGAGAGCAACAGCCACAGTGTGTATGCAGACGGGTCATCCCGAAAACGTGGCTACAACTCACTGACTTTTTCATTAAATCAGCGTGCTGTGCATTCTTAATCACCTCTACAACTTCTGTTTTCGTTTTGTCAAAAAACGGTGTTTCTACCTCAAAGGCACACCCAGCCATCAATGAAAACAGATTTTGAAATCCTCTTATTATTTTAGGGTGAGTTGTCCGTGTAGCTCTCGCTCCAAGAACCTGCTCTGCAATAGGCAGGTTCAAGCTTGTGACCCCATTTTCGTAAAACTTAATTCTCTTCCGTCCAAACATCACCGCAACGGTTGTGGCAAGCGAAGCATAAAGAAAAGACCTGCTACGTTGGCTATGCTCAGAAGGAGAAATGCCCTGATTAGTTATCCAAACTGGTATGTATAAAGGTTTTAATTCCGGCTTACAGCGTTCGCAAATAGCTTTATGTAATTCTTTTTGTATTGGAGCAATCTTGGGCGCGCTACGGTGACTGATAAGTGCAATTTTTTTCCCCTGTATAAATATCTCGTTTATTGCTCCGGCCAAAGAATCCAGCCCCCCGCTAAAAGTGATAATTTCCTCTGGGGCAAATTCGCTTTCCTCCGTCGGAAACTCAAAATAGTTGTCAATGGGCGGAGGTTTTTCTAAAGGAACAAAACTAAACTCATAATTATCGTCTGACAAAAAACCCAACGTATTTACAAGCTCTTCGACGACTTCTTTCCCAGACCAAAAATCTGGTCTTCTTACAGAAATTACAAATCGCATATTTCTACGCCAATTAGCCCCGGCATCACGCGCTCCACTACCGCCTCGCGGTGTCGTTTGGTCTGCACAATATACGTATGTAGCAATTTCAAGAAGGTCAGCATAAAGGGCAGGAAGATTAGCCACCATTTTTCGGGTTAAGTCACTGATTTTAAGAGCGATGTTGGTATTCCTACCCCATAAAATTAGTGGGATAGTTTCCGTATCAGGGGGATATATCCGCCCTCTTGGTTGCTCGCTGCCGCCGCAAAGAAACATCCTCTCATAAGCCATCTTGCTATGTCCCCTCCGTCAATTCTGAAGATAGCTTTTTAAGAGCGACAGCAGTAAAGCCGCCTGCATCCTCCTGTGTTATACCCGTTTCATAAGCTTTTTTAGAATACCACCCGCCTGCAAACTGCTGGAGAATAACGGCAGATTGCCTACAGTGCAATTCCAACGCCTCGTTAAAAGACGTGTGTTTGTCAATGCTTTCTATGCTCAGGCCAGGCCCAACGTGCTTTGAAACCTCACGACTCAGGAAATAATTGAGGTAGCGGTATGTAAATCTGCTAAAGAAGTCCCGCGCAAGCAGAGCAAAGTTTTTATTAGTTGACAAATCCTTTATGGTTTTTTGCACAGTATCGTGAGTAACACCAAATAAGCAACTTTCACCACACCGCCGGGAAAATGCTTCAACTGCTGCTAATTGTGCCATTTCGGAAATATCTGTTCTTGCTTTGCTCCTCTGAAGGTAAGAATCTATGTGTTTGGTAAACGCTCCCAATACGTCAAATAATCCTGCCTCTTTGGGGACGCCTAATCCCAGCTTATTAAGTGCCGAAGAAAAATCAGATTCTTTCGCCGCAAGCGGGACTTGAGTAAGCAGCCAAACGGTATATTTGAAACCAACATCGTTAGCCGCTTTTAGAAATCCTATTTCAGCAGCAGCCATAGATTGCGAAGCGATAGCTTGGGGTTCTGCTTGCTTATCCAACAGGGCTATAACCTGCACCCAACGGCGGGTTTTGTATAAATCACCTAACCTGATATGTCCCATAGATTGTCCTCTCGATTTCGGGCTTGTTCATAGGATATTAGTGTATCGAAAAGCGGTTTAACTGGCAATGGATTTAACTGTTTTGCTTTGACTGTCAGAATCTTGATTCTTGACACACTTCTTTATTTGCCTGACAATGGCCGGGTAAACTTTTGTAAAAAAGGAGGTCAGCAGAAAGATATGGCAGGGAAAACAACATACGGGCCGGATAATCCGCATCCGCTATCGACACTCAAGACAGAACTCGTCTGGGAAGGCAAATATGACGAATTCGGCAACAGGCGCACCGTCGATATAGCGGACTGTTCAATGCCGATGCAGAAAATCGAAACAATAGATGAACCCCGCCGACAGGCAATCGCTGATGGCAATCTCGCTCTCTATGAAAAGGAAATGAGAGCCAAAAAAACCGATGATTTCCGCAATATGCTTATCTGGGGCGACAATAAACTCGTTACGACTTCGCTCCTCAAGGACTTCAAAGGCAAAATTGACCTAATCTATATCGACCCGCCCTTTGATGTCGGCGCGGATTTTACTATGAATGTCCCTATCGGCAATGAAGATGAAGCTGTCGAAAAAGACCAGTCAACTCTCGAAATGGTCGCCTACCGTGATATGTGGGGAAAAGGAACGGACTCTTATCTCTATATGATGTATGAACGCTTGATTCTCATTCGCGAATTGCTGAAAGAATCTGGCACTCTATATGTCCATTGTGATTATAGGGTAAACTCTCATTTACGTATGATACTCACCGAATTATTTGGTGACGAGCGAATTCGCAATGAGATTGTATGGAAGAGAACTAACGCTCACAATGAGGCGGGGCAATACGGTCGCATTCACGATACGCTTTATTTTGTCACGAAGGACAATAACTATATATGGCATCCTGAATTTGTTGGTTTTTCCCCTGAACAACTCAAACGTTATCGACGAGATGAGAAGGGCCGACTTTATACAACCCAAGATTTATGCGCAGAGAGGGCTGACAGTAACTCAGGTAAGTTTGAATGGAGAGGAACTTTGCCAACACCGGGGCGCGGATGGGGATATACATTAGAGCAGCTTGAACAATGGTGGGCAGAGGGAAAAATTGCAACAAAAAAAGATGGCACACCTCGAATGGATGGATTGATTGTCTATTTGGATGAGAAAGAAGGACAAGCACCACAATCAATTTGGGATGACGTGTATCGAATACCTAATACGTCACCCGAAAGGATTGGCTATAATACTCAAAAGCCCGAAGCCCTTCTTGAGCGGATAATTAAAGCATCTTCCGATGAAGGCAACCTTGTTGCGGATTTTTTCTGTGGGTCGGGGACAACTGGAGCAGTGGCGGAACGATTGAATCGACGCTGGATTATGACAGATTTGGGCAGGTTTGCGATTCATACCAGCCGCAAGCGTCTTATTGAACTTCAAAGAACGCTTCACGAGGAAGGAAAGTCATATCGGGCCTTTGATGTTTATAATCTTGGCAGGTATGAGCGGCAGTGGTGGCAAAAGGAAAATCTTCACGGGGCCGATGAAGAACACAGAAAAGTCGTCCTCGAATTTTTCAAGGCGGAAGTCCTTCAAAATGCGCCTTCGCCATTGATTCACGGTAAGAAGTCCGGGGCGTTTTGCCACGTTGACGGCATTGATTCGGTTTTCGACCGCAACGAGGCAAGAGAAGTCGCAAAGGCAGTCGCTCAATCGGGAGCAAAAGAATGTTACGTCCTTGCGTGGGAATTTGAAATGGATTTACGTCTTACGACGGCTGCTTTGGAAAAAGAATTAGGCGTCAAACTAATGCTTATCCAGATACCTCGTGAGATAATGGAAAAGAACCGCAAGAACCCGCCGCCTTTTCTTGAAATGGCGGTATTGGAAGCACAGCCGGTCTATAAAAGCAAGGGGAACGAAAAGACCGTCGATATAAAGATAACGAAGTTTATGCCGTCGCTTGCGGAAGTGCCTTCAAAAGAAATAGAGGCCCTCAAAGAGCGGGCAATCAAAAGCGGCACAGATTTTATCGACTTTTGGGCGGTCGATTTCGACTGGCAACCGGGTAACCCTTTTAATCACCACTGGCAGGATTATCGCACCCGAAAAGACCGCTCATTAAAGACCGTCAGCGACGCAGGATACAAGTATCCAAAACCGGGGACTTATACCGCCTGCGTAAAGGTCGTCGATACCTTCGGCTGCGACACAAGCATAACTGTTGAGGTGAAGATATGAGCGACCACCAAAACGGTTTTGTAATCAATCCTGCCGCACTTGAGCCGCTTTTTAAGCCCTGGGAAGAACCCGACTCGCATCGTGTAAAAGCGGATAGACCTGGCGAACCGGCAAAGATTATCAAAAACAGGCGTCCTACGCCTATCACAATTGCTCAAAACCTTCGCTCTGCCGTTCGGGACTGGCGGGAAGGATTTTACGCCGGTGCAAGCGATACAACAAGATACTTGCTCGACCACTGGTTTAATCGCAGTCACCGTAAAAAAAATCCTGACGGAGAAGAATACGAATTTCATTATTATTTCTGCCAGCAGGAAGCCATCGAAACGCTCATCTATCTCAAAGAAGTCCGACGACTAAATTGCCTCTCCCAGATTGTAGAGGAATTTGCGGGGACTAATTCTGAATTGATGGCTTTGGGTATCACCGAAGAAGAAGACCTGTGGAGTCGTTACGCCTTCAAAATGGCGACTGGCTCAGGCAAAACCAAAGTTATGTCCCTTGCTATGGTCTGGAGCTATTTTCATTCACTGCGGGAATCCGATTCAGAAATGGCCCGGCACTTTGTTGCCATAGCTCCTAATCTTACCGTTTACGAACGGCTAAGAGAGGATTTCAAACCTGTTGACGGCGGCCCTGATATATTTGACGATGACCCTCTTATCCCCGCTGAATGGCGAGGCGACTGGAACTTATCCGTTGTATTACAAGATGAAGCCGGTGGCACAGCTACGGGCGGCGTTTTGTATTTGACTAATATCCATCGACTTTACGATATGTCAAAGCGTAAGACAAAAAAGGACGGTGAAACTTATAGCTGGGTAGGGCCGTCCGTTTCTAAATCGAAAGCCCTTGATACCGGCGCAGCTTTGAGAGACCGGATAACCTCTCATAAGGGAATAATGATTCTTAATGACGAGGCGCACCACGTCTGGGACTCGGATTCTGCTTGGAATGAGGCGATAAATTACCTGCACGATTCAATAAAATCCCGCACAGGCGGCGGGATTGTCTCTCAGCTTGATTTCAGCGCAACGCCCAAAGACAACAAAGGCCAACTCTTTAAGCACATTATCTGCGATACTCCGCTTGGCGAGGCAGTTGACGCAGGAATTGTCAAAACACCCATAATCGGCAGGGCTGACCAAAAACTTGCCGAAGAACCCGGCGATAATGCTGCTTACATATTCGACAGGCATTTACGACTCGGTTACGAACGTTGGAAGGCAAGTCAGCAGGAATGGAAAAGGAGCAATAAGAAGGCGCTGCTCTTTGTAATGTGTGAAGATACCAAAGCAGCGAACGACATAGCAAACAGATTGAATACCGATGAGGTGTTTAAGGAACTAAACAGCAAGACAATAAACCTTCATACCAACCTCAAAGGTAAAGTCAAAAAGGTTGGCAAAGGTCAAAATGCCCAAGTCGTCTTTGTCGAGAGTGATAAAGAAATCAGTGATGAAGACCTTAAGGCCCTGCGAAAACTCAGTCGTGAGCTTGACCACAACAGCAGCCCATATAGCTGCATCGTTTCTGTTCTAATGCTGCGAGAGGGCTGGGATATTCGCAATGTTACGACCATAGTCCCTTTGCGTCCTTATAGCTCAAAGGCCAATATCCTGCCTGAGCAGACACTTGGCAGGGGACTTAGAAGGATAACTCCGCCGGGCGGTGCAAACGAATTAGTTACTGTTGTTGACCATCCGGCCTTTGCAAGTTTATATCAACAGGAGCTTGCTCAGGAAGGTCTGCCGATAGAAATTATAGACGTTGACAGGATTCCTGCGACGACGGTTTCGATTTATCCCGATGAGGCCCGCAAGGACATTAGAAAACTGGATATTGCAGTGCCGCCCCTTAGCCCCGGACATCGTATCATTCCTTCTTTGAAGGGGCTGACAATAGAGGACGTAAAGAAAGAGTTCTCTAAATACAAACCTTTGCCTCTTGGCTCAAAAGGGGCGACGGAAATAAACTACGAAGGACGACATCTTTTTACCGGGGAGCTTGTTGAGAAACTCAAGATTCACCTGCCGCTTTTGGAGAGCGGCTTCGGTGCTGTTTCATATTTTGTAAAACAATTGGAAACAATCTGCAAGCTGAGGGGATTACATTCGACGCTTGCGCCGCTCGTTCAGACGTTTCTCGAAGAGATATTGTTTGAGAAAAAAACAGACCTTTTCGACCAGCAGCTTATTGCACGTTTGGGTGATTCTGACGTGGCTGAGCATATCCGGGCCGTCTTTGTCCCTCTGATTCGCGCCAGAACAATAACTTCAGAGGTGCGCGCCCCCAGCGCAGAACCCGTCAATGTTTCAGGATGGAAACCATATCAGGTAACTCACAGCGAACGCCACCCTGTTCTTGAAGCAGCCAAAACATTGTTTAATCTTGTCCCCTGTAATCGTGACCTTGAAGTGGCAATGGCGAAGTTTCTGGAGATTGCTTCCGATATTGCTGCTTTTGCCAAGAACGCGGGCCCTCAGTGTTTGCGTATTGATTATCTCGCTATCGGCGGTCAATTGGCCTTTTATACGCCCGATTTCTTTGTGAGAACGACGGCTGGACACTGTTATCTTGTCGAAACCAAAGGCCGTGAAGATAGAGACGTTCCGCGTAAGGCAAGAGCCGCCGTCGAATGGTGTAAATCCGCTTCGTCGAAAACCTGTAAATGGAATTACCTTTATGTCCCACAGGGCGTTTTTGAAACTCTTACCGGCCAGACCATAGAGGAATTGGCGAGGACTTGCGCACCTGCTCTCCAAAATCTTCTTACAGAGGAAGATTTTAAGACCCAATACCCATTATTCGCCTCTGTAACCGCCGTCGAAGAACAAAGGGTCTCTGAAGCAAAGGGCTTAGTTGACGAAGAAATAATGAAGTCCTTGCCAGATAGATACCGCAAGGACGCGGAGCAGGCAATTTCGTTATTCAGATTTCTTGAAAATAAGCCCGGTATCGACTACAGCCCCGTTTTTCAACCATTACTTGGGTCGATTGACGAGGCCTCAAAAGGTTTAATTAAGCGTCGGCTGTTGCCGCTTGTGCCTTCTCCTGTTCAGGAACGGAATGCTTGGTTTGCGCCGTATTGGGAAAGAGTCGCCAGCCGTGATAGAAAACACTATGAGAATATGGCGCAGAACTTGAAAAAAACCCTCGTTTTCGATAATGGCGTTTCCCCTATCGGCTTGCTTCGTAATTGCATAGATTACGCAATGAACGACAGCACAAAAATCGGCGGTGTCTTTGAAGCGGTAAGAGAAAAATTCAAGGTTAAGGGCGCAATGGACTTACTGACGGTAGTTACAAAAATCAATGATTTTCGCAATACCCGTGTCGCCCATAAAGAAAAAGATTTACCCCTGACCGATGGCAACCTGACCAAAGCTAATCTTCTCGTATGGATTCAGGGCTTGAAGACCATAAGTGAAACAGAGTAACTTATGGAGCGATTGTTGAGAAATGTTAGCTTTTGTTAGTATTTTTTAGTGCCCAAATATGCCCGATGAATCCGAAATTCAAAAAAACGAAATAGGTTTCTGGGCAGATTATGATTTTCAAGACGGGGCGGGGGTTTGGGGGTGATACCCCCCCTAATCAAAATTAGGGAAAAAATGCGCGATTGGCCGAACCGAATCGAAGGTCGAAAGTTCTAAAGTTTTTGCCCACCCCCACCCCTCTAAACTTCAATTCCTTACTTTCGCCAAAGAACCTGCCCTTTTCCCCTTGACTTTTTCCGATAAAGATTTATAAACAAAATCACCTTTACTATTAAGAAACAACTTAGCTGTGCAGCCAAGCATTTAATATGGAAAATTCCTGATTATAAGGAGTTCTTTGTGATTGAATTTCCACAAAAATTTTATGCAAATTTTAGAGCCGTAAATTTTATAGATTTAATCATTAACTTCGAGAAACTCAAAGGAGTGTATGTATTCCGTGGGCAAAGCGATGAAAAAATGGAACTTAAATCGACTTTTGAAAAAGAGGTTGAAAAGGTAGGTTTAAACCCAAAAGATTATCGTAATCTGGAAAAAACAATTATAACAGAGTTTAAGCGTCGCGCACATCATTATCTCTCAATTTTGCCGGACAAAAGCGCCGAACTTGAATGGGTAGCTTTGATGCGTCACTATGGCTGTCCAACGCGCCTTGTTGATTTAACCAGGTCGTTCCTTGTAGCTTTATTTTTTTCTGTTGAAAAAGCTGTTTCGGATTCTGCAATTTGGGCTATTAGTCGCACTTTCTATGAAGGAAGCTCTCCTATTGAAGGATGCTTAAATTCAACCTATGTTGAAGATAAAGAGAATAAGGCCAATGAAATCTTAACAAAACAAACAGAAAAGGAATCGGACGCTACAGACGAGGAGCCAGGTGTCATCTTTGTTGAACCTCATAAAATGAATGAAAGGATTTCTAACCAATTAGGTTTGTTCTTATTTCAGAAAAGATTAGATTTATCGTTTGAGGAAAACCTGTGTGCACCTTTTAAAAAGAAATCATTTAAAGAGCTTGAAGCCATAAATGGCACACCAGCCATTATAAAAATAATTATTCCATATGACTTTCACGAGGTTATAAATTACTTGCTCTTAACGATGAACATAACAGCAGCAACATTATTTCCTGGACTCGATGGATTTGCGAGAAGCCAGAGGATGCGAATAAAATGTGCAAAGTATGGTAAGACCAATTTTTTAAAATGGTGGATTGAACAACTCATTGAACGCAGAGATGATTTGGATACACTCGCCGATTACATTAAATTGTCCTCTACTCAACACACTACCCTATATCAATAAACGCTCCCAATCCACACCGGACGCATAGCGGTTTATCCGTTGTGTAATCGCATTTATCCTTCGGACTTTTCTCGTGGGTCTGCCTTTGTATGTCCACCGTTTGATTTTCTCCCTAAGCTCCTCTACCTGCCTATCTGCCTTTAAGGCGTATCCTATTTGGCCAAAGCGGCCCAAACGGCATTCATTACGGCTCTCATAGGACAGGTCGTAACAATGCCGACAGCCAAAGTATTTTCCGCCCGACGCTAAAAACAGCGTCCCAACCCTTCGGCCACAGGGCACACCGTTCCTAACCAGCGGACAGATAAACCAATACCTTACGCCCCCATAATGACACGGCGTTGTCGTTAGACCAATCTTGTAATCATAATCGGTCTTTTCGCCTGAATCGCGGGCAGTAATAGTGTAGTTGAGCTTTGCATAATACGGCTCATTCATCACGTCCACAACTATCCCTACGCTGCTTTCGTGGCCAGATAATTTGCGCGTCCAAGTCAGCGTAGAGCCGCCCCAACCATTCAACAAGCCAAACTCCTTCAGCTTAAAAATGCTCAGCTTAGTGCCGTCTTCGACCGTATTCTTTTTGCTCCAGTAGTATCTGCCCATTTATTTTTTTCTTTCTCTTTTCATTGCCGAAATCATTAAGGATTCTTGATACAATGTCAGCATATAAACTGCGAAACAAACCCATTTAGCTACCCTGACCAGTGTTTATATCCACGTCCGCCACTATGGGGGCAGGCACGGCCTCCCCTGAGCGCATTCTTTGCTGTCGTTCTAACTGATTGATTGCCTTGTATAGTTGTCTCTCAATTGCGCCCTCATACCTCAAAAGTCGGTCTAATTCTTCTTTTGACGGTATGCTTCCCAATTTCTTTATCACTTGCAACCTGAACAGGTTTCTCACCTTATCCTGTCTTAGAGTTGCAATCTCCTCCTCGTCACACTTTACCCTCTCGTCACAAATTTCTATCAGAGCTTGCCAAATATCATCATCAGACCATTTTTTATCACCGCTTAGAAACTCTCTTATATCTTTTGGCCGCCATATTTTGTTTTCATCGCCAGGCAGTATGAATTTGACCTTATCACACAACCAGTCCCAGCTATCCTCCCGGTCGTAAATATCCTCTAAGTGTTTCCCTGCCCGATAAAGTTGGCTCAAATCCTCTTTTTCCTTTTTCCACAGTTCAATATCTTCCCTGTTTTCTTCAATCTGTTGCTCTATTTCCTCGTCTGTCTTGCGGTATTTATTACCGTCCGAATCCGTATCGCCATCATAGTAGTTGCTCGTAGTGTTGTCTAATTCGTCTCTGATAAGTCCCACTTCGTATTTGTAAGCCCTTCTAAGCCGCCAGTAAGCAACGGCTATCTTCTCAACAAGTATCTCTTCTAAAACACCCACCGGCTTAAAATGGTTGCTCAGGTCTTCTATTAGTGCGTTAAACTCCTCTGGATTCTCCGCCCCGTCCCCGACAGGGATAAATACCTCTTTGGCAAGCAACCCGTGTTTGAGGGCGTTGTATTTCACAATCTCCTTGCCTTCGGGGGTCTTCACCCCTCCAAGTTGTGCGTTTTGCCTATTAGCTTCCAACTGCTTCTCAGATACGGTCATTGGGTATCTCCTTGAAATTGAGTTTTAACTAATGCTTTGATTGCCGCTTTGATATGCTCCGGCAGGTTTGGCCAGTGTTCGACGACCATTGCCAAGTCCGGGTCTTTTGGGGGTTGAGAGGTGTTCGGCGCATTAGGTGCGTCGGATTTTGCGCTGCCACTTGCTGAAATCGGTGTTTTTGACTGCTCTAATGGGGGGTGTTCGAGTCCTTGCGGGCCCAGTGAATCACACGAAGAAAGATACTCGGAAAACCAAGACCTGTACACGAGAGAAGTGTTCACAAATAAGAATATGAAGTTGTTCAGAAACATAGCGGTATTTGTACTGCTTGGACTGTTGGCTGTAATGGCCTTAATAGCTGTTGTGCGGCACTATTACTATTGGATAGACGCGGCGGGTAAATACGGTCTTACCGCAAGGGATGCAGGTCGGGCGATCGCCCGATACATCGAACAAAACGGTGGCACATTCCCAAAAAGTGAGCGGGATTTGGTTGATAATGGTTTACTGAAGAAGGTCGAAACTGACGGCAATCTAACCTACTATCTTAAACTCGGACCGCCAGATTTGGGTGAAAAGGCCTATTATGAACGGTCGTTTTTTGAGCAACTGAGAATCGCATATGGAACATCTCCGGAACGAATTGAACTTCGCAAAGGAAAGCTTTATGACAGAGAAACTGGGCAACCGACTCTAATCGTTGATGGCCCATATAAAGACGACTTAATGAGCCAGTTTTACCTGCCGATATCAGTCGATCTATATCAGTTAATGAAAATGTGTAAAATAACCAAGAACGAGCCAAACAGCTTAGTTCTGGAAAAAAATGCGAAGTAGCGTGGGGATATACTTAATTCCGGCTCTTTGGCAAGCCAACATAACCGCAACCGCTATTACGACTACTACACTGGCCGACGGCTACCCGACAAGCAGTTTTGCAGCAGGGGAATCGACAAGCCAGGAGATTCTGTCGATGGCGGGCCAAAGGGCGTGTATCGGATAGCGGACTTCGTCGGGCTGGGAGGTCAGGACCTGTTTGAGGATATCCGCTTTTTCCGGGCCTGTGGCGAGAACAACCAATTGTGAAGCAGCACAAAGAACGGGGTGAGTAAGCGTGATTCTGGTGACGGTCTGGTCGGGCAATTTCTGGTCGAGCAGATAGACGACGCAGGCAAGGTCTTTGGTGTCGAAGGAAGCAATGGAGTTCGGGAACAGCGAGCCGGTGTGGCCGTCGGCGCCCATACCGAGAACGATGAGGTCAAATTTTGGCGTCTGGCCGGCTTTTACGCGGAAGACCGAGCGGATTGTTTCCTCGTATTGTTTGGCAGCCGAGTTGAAATCCTCATAATCAGTCGGAATTGGGTGGACGTTTCCCTTCTGGATTGGGATTTTCGTCAGGAAGGTGTCGGCGGCGAGCTTGTAATTGCTGAGAGGCGAATCGTGCGGGACATACCTTTCATCTACCCAGAACAGATGCGTTTTATTCCAGTCGATCGCTTTTGCGACAGGGTCTTTACCCAGCAACTCGAAAAACTTCTGAGGTGAATGCCCGCCCGATATGGCCAGATAAAATACATTTTTGGTCTTTATGGCGTGGTCGGCGGCGGCAACAAGAAGCTCCAAACACCTGCGGGCCACTGCATCCGCATCAGCAACAATCTGCACATTCGGCTTGTGCTTCTTAACCGGCGACATTGTCAGGTGACCTTTAATTGACTCCGTCTTTTTACGTCAACAAGCTACGGAGTATTATACCCGCCGGACGGACAATTTGTGCGGAAATCTTGTTGCTAATGCACCGGCACAGCCGCCTTGTGGGGGACCGTCTTTTTCAGCAAAAAAACCAGCGGAATCATCAGTAGGAAGATAAGGCCGAACAGCCAGAAACTATCGATATACGCGAGCATCGCGGCCTGCTGCTGGACAAACCCATAAATGAGCGCCTTGGCCTTGGTGGCAGTGTCAACCGCGTTCACGCCCTGTTGAATGAGCACTTCTTTTGCCCCCTCCAAAAACTGCTGATATATCGGATTGGTATCGGTGACGTGGCTGACCAGAATATTCTGATGGAACTGCGCGCGGCGGGCAAGCATAGTTGTGACAAATGATATGCCTGCGCTGCCGCCGAGGTTTCTTGCGAGATTGATAAGGCCAGAGGCGTAATCGGTTTGGGTTTTTGCTATGTAGTAATAAGCGACGGTGTTGATGGGGACGAATAAAAAGCCCAGTCCCGCCGACATAATGTTTCTCGCCCAGACAGCGTCTGAAAAGCTGATTTGCAGGTTGAAATTCGCCATTTTGAAAAGACCAATTGCGCCGACCACCAGCCCCGCGATAATTAGCCATCTCGCCTGGACACGGGTCATCAGGAAGCCGACGATTGGCATAGAGAGCATCGTGATGACGGCGCCTGGCGAAAGCGCCAGGCCGCTTGTCATGGCACTGTAACCCATCAGCGTCTGGAGAAAAATGGGAAGCACCACTGTGCTGCCATAGAGCACGAAACCGAGGGCGTACATCATAAAGACGCCGACAGCGAAATTGCGGTCCTTAAGCAGACGCAGTTTGATGACCGGATCTTTCTGTTTCAATTCCCAGAAAATGGCGCTGATTAAGCAAACCGTGCAGATTACGGAAAACGTAATAATAAAATGGGAATCGAACCAGTCCTCGCGTTCGCCTTTGTCCAAAACAATCTGAAGGGCGCCGAGGCCGAGGGCTATCAGGCCTAGGCCAATGTAGTCGATTCTGAACTCCGGCCCGATTTTTTTGCGAATAAAATAAGGCGGGTCGTGAACAAGAAGCATCGCGAAAAATACAGCCAGGATTCCAACCGGGATATTTATAAAGAACACCCACCGCCAGCTATAATTGTCGGTAATCCATCCGCCCAGGGTCGGCCCGATTACCGGCGCGACCACCACGCACATCCCGAACATCGCCATTGCCATACCACGTTTGTTGTGCGGGAAGCTTTCTATCAATATGGATTGCGAGATTGGTTGAAGCGCTCCGCCTCCGGCACCCTGCAGAATTCTGAAGAAAACAAGCAATTGGATGTTGGGGGCCAGACCGCACAAAAACGAGCTGATGGTGAAGAGTACAACGCACGCGAGATAGAAGTTTTTTCGTCCGAACAGGGATGAGAACCATCCCGACAAGGGAAGAAAAATGGCGTTGGAGACCAAGTAGGATGTTAAAACCCAGGTGCTTTCATCAATCGACGCGGAGAGATTGCCGGCTATATGTGGCAGAGCCACGTTGGTTATGGTGGTGTCGAGGACTTCCATAAACGGCGCCAGCATCACGACGCCTGCCAGCACCCAGGGATTATGCGGCAGCCAGTCCTCGTGCGGATGCGGGATTCTGTCCGCGCCGCTGCTCATTTTACCTTCACCTTGGGCACAACAGATATTCCGGGCGAAAGCATTTTGGTAACATTGGGGTCTTCGTCAAAAACGATTTTGACCGGCACGCGCTGGACAACCTTAACGTAATTGCCGGTCGCGTTTTCAGGCGGCAACAAGCTGAATATGGCGCCCGTGCCCGGCTGGATGCTGTCAACGTGCCCCTTGAAAACTTTCTGTGGATACGCATCAATCCTGATTTTCACCGGCTGGCCCGGCTCCATATATTTAAGCTGCGTTTCCTTGAAATTGGCGACCACCCAGACCTCCGGCGGAACAATCGTCAATAACGTCTGGCCAACTCTTATGTATTGACCCTCTTCCAACGCCTTATTGGCGACCCTGCCGGACTGCGGCGCGTATATTTTCGCGTATGAGAGATTCAGCCGGGCCTGGTCAAACGCGACGGCAGCTTCGGAGGTCATTGCCTGGGCCACGGCAATCTGTTTATTTGCCGCTGCAAGCTGTGCATCAGCTGACATCGCGGCCGCCGACGCGTTATCGAGCTGCTGCTGCGTAACGCTGGCGTTGGCGTCGAATAACTGCTGGTATCTGTTGTAATCCTTCTCGGTTCGCTTCGCCTCCACCGATGCTATGCCTGCCTGTGCCCGGCTCTGTTCCTCGCCTGCTTGTGCCGCGGCCATCGCGGCGCCGGCCAAGTCCGCCCTCACTTGGAAATCCATCGGGTCAATCTCGGCGAGCAAATCGCCCTTTCTCACCTCTTGATTGTCCTGCACATATACACTGATGACGTGACCATCCACCTTCGGGCTTACGGCAACGATATGTCCCTGTATGAAGGCATCATCCGTGGATTCGTATGACATCGCAAAAAAGAAATAGCCAGCTCCCAGAACCAGTGCTGCAATTGCCAGCACGATTACGCCGACGGTCACTCTCCGCCGGCTGCCGCTCTTTATTTTTTCGGTAATGCTCATTTCTTCGTCTGCTCCATTTGCACGTTATTCGAGTCCGGTGCGGATTGCGTCGACCTGACGGGTTCAAAGCTCGTGAGGGCCCCCATCGCCTTCTGCAGGTCGAGCTTAGCAACAAGATGAGAATATATGGCCTGATAGTAGTTTGCTTTCGCGGTAGTCAGGGCGGCCTGTGCGTCGATGACTTCGACCTGGGTATTTATGCCCTCCCTGTAACCCACCTCGGCGAGGCGAAGCCCCTCTGCGGCGCGTGAAAGGTTAAACTTCTGAGAATCGACAAACTCAGCCGCGTCCTCAATGCTGAGAATGGCGCTGGTAAGCTCGAACAACGCGGTTTCCTCGGTATCGACGAGGTCTATCTGTGATTGTTTGAGACGGGCCTTTTGCTCGATAATGCTGCCCTCGCGCGCAAAGCCGTCGAAGATTGGCCAAGTGGCCAAAAGGCCGGCGTTCCAGGCGCTGCCCCATTCGACAAGCGCGGTGTTATGCGGGTCCGGCTTAGTCAAAACATTATCGTAATAGGCGCTTACAACGGGAAAATACTCGCTTCGCACAATTGCGAGTAATTCTTTTTGCTGGCGGATGCCAATCTCCTTGCCGAACAAATCAGGCCGGCTGCGATATGCGCTGGCAACGGCCTGCTGCATCGTGATATCCGAAGGAGAATATAAAAGCTCGTCAGACAAAGCAAAGGTGCTGTCCTGAGAAACGCCCATTATTTTGACAAGACCGGCTTTGGCGACGTGGATGGCGTTTTGGCTCTGAATAAGCTGGGCGGTGAAGTTGGACAGCTCAACTTCCGCGCGGAGAACATCGAAATTGGAAGCGACGCCGGCCTCCCGTCTCTGCTTCACGTCGTCGAGATGCGCCTTTGCGGATTTGACGGCGTCATCGCTTATGGTGTAAAGATGCTGGTCAAGCAGGACAGTGTAATAAGCGTGCTCGGCCGCATAAATGGTTTCCTGGACAGCGGCGCGAACGGTCTGGTCAGCCAAAAGCACTCCCAGCCGGCCGGCGTTGATTTTGGCCGGGATAGCCGCACCGGCAAATATCGGCTGAGTGACCGTCAGCCCGGCAGAGTAGTTGTCCAGCGCCCCGCTGAGGGTCGATATCTTGTCGAGCCGTTCATAGCCGGCTGAAAGCCCAACGCTGGGCAGCGCCGCGGAGTATGAGCCAAGCTCGGCCCCGCGAGCGACCTCTTTTTCCTCGAGCGTCTTCAAAAGCGACTTGTTGTTTGTCAATGTCAGCTTGAGGCAGTCATCGAGGGACATACTGCCTGATATTACCGCCTGGGTCTGCTTTTCCGTCTGCTTGCGGTCCTCCCACTGCTTGTAAGCTGACTGGCGGGACAGCGTCACGTCGTCATAAAACTCCTCTTTGCTGACGCAGCCGGGAAGTAAAATCGCGGATAGTAAAAGGCACAGGATTAGATTGTTTGTCGGTTTCATTGTTTGTCCCCTTTGGCGTAAGCCCTGATTCCGGCCGCCGAGAATTTAACTATATGGTCTATCGACTCATCTATATTTATCGATGTGATTGAATGGCCTTGCGCCCCTTCAAACAACACTTTTACCTGCATAATGTGAACCAGTTGGCCGGTTAGCGAAAGAACACTCATCATAGCATCGGGTTTGCTGAGGGTCGGACAAATAACCGCAAGGGCGTCTTCCATTGCGGCCGTCACCGGAGCTGCCATTTCCTCGAGGAACATATTTCTGGGCAGCCGCTGCTCCGCCATTTCCCTAAAGAAAAGCTGCATAAATCGCTGGCTGCGCCGGGGGTCCGAAAACGGCTTTAAAAAATCCACGGAGTAAGCGAGAAGCAATTCTTCGAGCGTCGGTTTGGTCTTGCCGGTCATAACGGCCTTGATAGCTTTAAGACGACTATCTCGCATTTCATAAAGTCGCTGGCGAAAAAGCTCCTCGTAAAGCTCCTGTTTGTCGCCAAAATAGTAATTGACGGCTGACAGATTGCATCCGGCCATAGTTATCAGTTCTCGAATTGATGTGCCGTCAAGCCCTTTCTCGGCGAACAGCTCTTCTGCGGCGTTTAGCAGCCGTTCCCGCGTTTCCTTTGCGTCTTTTGTACTCTGATGTGCTAATTCGGTCATAATAACTATCTCCTTAAAACACTTGTCTCTACAAAGTATAATACATTTGTTTAATACATTTGTTTAAAACGTTTGTATTAGACACTCGGTTGTCAAGACAAACGTGCTGATAGTGATTTTGCCATTGAAAAATGGGGTTTTTAGGGACTCTGGCCTTGCCAGTGCTTACATTTCCAATGCCTGGTCAAGGTCGGCGATGAGGTCTTCGGTGTCTTCAATGCCGACGGCAAGGCGGAACAGCGTGTCGGTGATGCCTAATTTGTAGCGTTCTTTCCGGCTGTAGTCGTAGTAGCTGACAAGCGCGGGGTGAGTAATCAGCGATTCGACGCCGCCAAGCGATGGTCCAATGTAAATCAGTTTCAGCCGGTCCAAGAACCGTTTGGCGGTCGCCAGATTTCCTTTGATATCGAACGAGACCACGCCGCCGCCGCCCTCCATCTGCTGGATGGCCACCTCATAGTGCCGATGGCTTGGCAGGAACGGATAATAAACCCGCCTTATCGCGGGATGCGCCTCGAGCCATTCGGCGATTCGCAGCGCGGATTCATTTTGCTGGCGGACGCGAAGCGGGAAGGTCTTCAGCCCGCGAAGAAGCATATAGCAGCAGTGCGGGTCGATGGTGCCGCCCATTGATTTGTGCAGGTCGCGGATTTTCTCCACAAGCTCCTCTCTGCCCAAAACCGCGCCTGCGAGAATATCGTTATGACCCGCGAGGTACTTGGTGCAGCTTTGCAGGACCAAATCCATACCGAACTCGATTGGCCTCTGGTTGTAGGGCGTCGCGAAGGTGGAGTCGATGAGCGTGAGTATCTTGTGTTTGTCGGCGATTTTCTTGATTTTCACGAGGTCGAAGATGTTCAGGTAAGGATTGGTGGGCGACTCGGAAAAAATGAAGCGGGTATTTTTTCTGATGGCCCTGTCGATAATGCCGTAGTCGCCGAATGGCACGATGGTGCAATCAATGGCGAACTGCTTAAGATAGGATTTGCAGAACTCCAGCGTCTTTTTGTAGCTGTCGTCAGTGACAACGATGTGGTCGCCTGAATGAACAAGAGAGAGAATGGTAGTAGTGATTGCGCTCATCCCGGACGAGAAAACGACACAGTCCTCGGCGCCTTCGAGGTCGGCTAATCGCTGTTCGGCGATTTTGGCGGTCGGGTTGCCATATCGGCCATACTCGTAGTGTTCCTTGCCTTTTTTAGTATAGCCCTCGATGGCCGCACTATCTTTGAAGGTATATGTCGAGGTCTGGACGATTGGCGTCATCAGGGAGTCGGCGTATTTCTGCCTCGGCTCGCCGGCATGTATCGCCCTGGTCGCCAGCGACGCCCGACCGCGTAGTTTTCCCCTTTTTTTCGATGTTTCAGCCATATCTCGTTCCTTTCGCCGCTAAAAGAAAGCCGCCACAGGCGGATAAGTCTGTTTAGCCGAAAACCGCCGGGGTTTCAAGAGGTATTTGTGCAAAACTTGTGGATAAAAGTTTTGGAAATTGGTATAATAAGCCCTTACTTATCTGGAAAAGGGAGTAAAATTGAACAAAGGAGGCATCTATTTCAATTTTTTCCAAAAATCCGCAAAAAGCGGCGGAAAAAGTGTAACACCGGGAGGCATTTCTGGACTTAACTATTCGGAGAGCGGCTAATCGAATTTTTTGACGCCGGAAGCCGTAATAGCTCCAGCAAGAGGCAAAAACGCAATAATCGTTTTATCGGGAAGGGCAGGAAAATGAAGAAGGCGATTTTGGTCGCAATAGTCCTGTTGTTGGCCTCAAGAGGGTTTTGCAATGAGCTTTTAGTGTCCAGTCAGTACCCAATCGCCAAGGCCACGACAGATGCGGTCAGCGACTCGGGCCCGATTATAGTTACGCCGTACCCGACCATACAATCAGCGATTGACGCCGCCAGCAATGGGGATACCGTGATAGTTATGCCTGGCATATATGAGGGTGAGGGCAATAGAAATATCAGCTTCAATGGCAAGGCAATCACTGTCCGCAGCGTTGACCCAAACGACGTCTCGGTAGTCAATAGCACAATTATTGACTGCGGCTGGTCATATGAAAACTATGGATTTCTCTTCGGCAACAACGAAGACGCAAACTCGGTTTTGGACGGTTTGACTATTACACACGCGTTTTATGACGCAGTCCTCTGCTCGAATAGCAATCCGACGATAAGAAACTGCAATATAATCAACAACAGCAACGGCATCATGTCTGAAAACGATGACCAGCTCGGCGGGCCGCTGAACATAATCAACTGCAGAATCACCGACAATGGCCCCGGAGCTTATCAAGGCTATGGCGGCGGTATTTACATATGGGGAGAGGGTGCGGCCGCAACAATCATCAGCTGCGATATAAGCAGAAACAACTGCTCGCGTCTCGGCGGAGCAATCTACTATTACGGCTACTGCGATGAAGAGCAAACCGGGTGTCTAGGGCTAACGATAATTGACTGTAATATCAGCGCTAATTCAGCCGGCTCTAACGGAGGCGGAATTTTCATTGGAGGAAATGCGCCTGTAATCATCGACAACAGCAGAATCCTGAACAATCGGGCGGTAAAAGGCGGGGGAATAAACAACCAAAACAACACAGTGAAGATTAGAAGGTCTGTGATTGCGGGTAATGTGACTCAAAGTGGCGGGGCGGTTTATGTGTCTGGCGGCCAGATGGATATCAGCGACAGCATAGTAAGTGCGAACTTATCCCAAAGCGACGGGGGTGGAGCGGTTTATGTGTTTTACGGCCAGTTGGATATCAGCGACAGCATAGTAAGTGCGAACTCATCCCAAAGCGACGGGGGCGGATTATATGCGGATTCCAGCAACATAGGGGTGCAAAGATGCACGGTCGCCGGCAATGTAGCCAGCGGCTCGGGCGGAGGCATCTGTACTTATGGGAGCAATTTATCAGTGTTTAACTCCATCTTCTGGGGCAATTCGGATTCAAGCGGTACAAGCGGTAACGGAACAAGCGCACAGATATACCCAACGAATGCCAGCGTGTTTTTCAGTTGCATTCAGGATGATGACCCGAACGATGCGCATATTCCGTTCGGAAAGGGCCCGGACGGTTTTTATACAGGAGGCGAAGAGAACGGTAATATAGACGACAACCCGCGGTTTGTGAGAGAGCCCAACGACGGCGGCGACGGCTGGGGGGTCGGAAACAACGACGACTACGGAGACCTGCACCTGAGGATTGATTCACCTTGCATAGACGCGGGCAGTCCGCTTTATAAAGGGCTGAACGCGACCGACATAGACGGCCAGCCAAGAGTCATCGGCATCGCCGTCGATATGGGCGCCGATGAATACGGAAAAATGATTGTTGTCACCAAACCGAAACCCGGCGAGGTATGGGCGACGGGCAGCAAACACAAAATCCAGTGGACTCAATACGGCGTCAGCGGCGTGAATATACTGCTCAGCGCGGACAATGGCGCAAACTGGGAGGCGATTGCGGAGGGCATCACAGACGCTAACAACTACCTTTGGCAACTGCCCGGCGATGTGGATTCAAATCAATGCCTGATTTCGGTTGTTCCCAGCGACGGCGACACGAACGTGATTTGCCGGAAAAGCGGATTATTTACAATAAGCTGGTATCCGCATCGGCCTGCAGCACCCCCGGAATGGCAGCACAAGGGCTGGTTGCCCGGGCCGGACTTGAGCCAAAACAAAGGGCCCCAACTTGGCTGCGTTAAATGGGTCTTCGATACCAATGGGCCGGTTTCCTCGCAGGTCGCGGTGACCATGCCTTCCTGGAACAGCTACGGCGTGTATATCGGCTGTGAAGACGGGAACATTTACGCTCTCGACGACCAGGGCGAACTTATCTGGAATTACGATATCAATACGCCGATAGTCGGCTCGCCCGCCGTGGGTTATTACGGAATGGTGTATGCCGCGGGCCAAAACGGCGAGCTGTATGCGATTGATGATTACGGAGACCTGCGCTGGACGCAAACGACGAATGCTCCGATTTACTCGACGCCGGTGGTTGGATACAGCGGGAAGATTTATGTTTGCTCGGAGGACGGCCTTATTTATGCCCTCGACGGCGACGGAAGTGAATTGTGGACATTCGCAACTACCGGGCCTGGAAAATTGAAGGGTGCGATACTTGCCACGCCTGTAATAGAAAGAAACGGGGCCGTTTACGTTGCCGGACTATACGAACCAAATCTATATGCGCTCGATGCCAACAACGGCAGCGTGAAGTGGGTTTGCGACATTGGAGCGGTTGAGCCAAACAAAGGCCAAATAGTGGCGCCGCCCGCAATCGGTCACGACGGAACCATATATCAAACACTTGTCAACGACCCGAATTTGTATGCGATTGACCCCTGCACGGGCAATATCATCTGGTCAACGCCTCTTCGTCCGGAACCCCACTATTATTGCGCTCCCGACAACGAGTTGTGTTGTGAGACAATCAATCAATATCTTGTCGCCCTTCGCAACCATACTACACCGGATGATTGTGTTGTAGATAACTACCTGCATTATTGTGATGAGGGTAAATGGCAGGGGATTTCTGCATTGACGTGGGAGTATTACTACGAGGGTTCATCCGGCTGGTCATCGCCTGTAATCGGGCTGGACGGCACAATATACGTCAGTTTTGATGACCCGTATCTTCGGGCGGTTGAACCAAATGGAACAATCAAGTGGATAACACGGCTCGGAATGGTCGGCGGCTTCACGCTAAGCATCGACAGGGATGGCCTGATTTACGCCGCAAGCGATGATGGCTACGTCTGCGTGGTCAACGCCGATGGCATTGAGGTATCTCGATTCAAAGGCGTCGGCTGGGTGAGTTTCCCTGCAATAACTGAGGATGGCACCCTGTTTGTCAGTGACTCCAACAACAGGGTCTGGGCGATAACAAACACGCCCTGCGATGGGCAACAGCCCGTGCTCCACTGGCCGGCAGACGTCCAGCCGAGCTGGAAAGTGGATGTTATGGACTTTGCGACGCTGGCCAACAACTGGCTGGAGTGCACAAACCCGAACGACTCGTCCTGCATTTCTGGTTATGGAATGTATGCGCCGGGCGACATAAACAGAGACATGTATGTTGATTTCGCGGATTTCGCGGCGATGGCGGATAAGTGGCTTATGGAAGCAAATTGAGGTAATTTGGGCTGTATCTGGAGGCGAGCATATTATGAGAAAACGAGCAGGATTGACAAGAATTGATTTGGCTGTTGCGGTGGCGTGCGCGGTTTTCGCGCTGGCAACCGTGCAGGTTTATAGCTCCAGCGGCCGGGGACGAGCAAAGCTTGAAGTATGTATGGCAAACCTCAAGACCCTGACCGCCGCCTGGGCGATGTATGCCGATGACCAGAACGAACGGATACCGTGCGCCGATATAACGTACTCTCACGGGGTAGCCTGCTCAGAAGCTCGCTGTGCAAGTTTTGGAATGGCTTGGTATGAGTGGCCGCACACGTGGAAACCAAATTGTACAATTAATACTCCACCCAATAACCCCAGCCCCGATTACTGGATCTCTCCTGATCCTCGATACGCGAACGCCAACATCGATGACTGGAAACACTGTATCTCGGACGGGACGCTGTGGAAATATATCCAGGATTACAAAATATACAAGTGTCCCATTAGCCCAAAGGGCGTATATGTGTCATACGCCATATCTCATTCAATGAATGCTTATTACGACGACCAAGGGAACCCCTTCGGCACGGTCTGTAAGTGTGGCCTTAGCCAAGAGGTCAGGTTTAGCACCCAGATTAAAAGACCGGCCGAAAGGTTCGTGTTTGTTGACCAGCAGTATCAAAGCAATGGCGCGTTTGCCGTTCAGTATGACAAAGAAGAGTTCTGGGACACGCCGCCGATGTTTCACGGCTTCGGCATGCCCTCGTCTTTTGCCGACGGACACGCTGAATACCATCAATGGGCGGACCAGCGCACTAAAGACGTTACCTGGGCGACCAGGGGAGACCCCGCACTCTGCCATTGCAATCAGGATTTGTACTGGCTGCAGAAGGTCATCTGGGGCAAACTGGGCTACGTGCCGAGTTGTCCTCCTGAAGATTGACGTCGCCGGGGTGACGACAAAACAGGCGTGCGATTAGCTGTTATAGATGCCGAACAGGCAGACAACAAGCACGCCCAGGACGGCCAGACAGCCAAAACCAACGATGTATAAGAAGGTCTGGAGGGGCAGCGCAAAGGCGAGTGCGGCCATACCGGCGGTGGCAGTCAGCCCGGCTTTACCCGATACTATGGCGACCAGCACGGCGGTGAAGCCGACTTCAAGGGACGCGGCGGTGATGGTGGTGGTGGAGGCGGCCTTTGCCGAGGCGGTGACGATGCCGAACAACGCCAGCGCGATGAGCAAGTAATGTTTGCCGAAACCCTGGACGGCGAGATGCCTTCGCAGCGAAGTTTTCGCGCGGAAAAACATTACCCTTGAGCGCAGTTCGGAGCAATTCAGCACCGTGGCGATTTCAGCGTACTCCATATTCTCGAAGCAGCGAAGCAGCAGGACGTTGCGATACTGCAGTTTTAGGCGTTTCATCGCCTTGAACACCGCGTCGGAAAGCTCCTTTCGCATAAGCTCGGTAAGGCCGTCATTGAAGTCAGAGGAGGCCCGCTGATTTATGCGCTGGCGTTCGGGTTCGGACAATTCGATATTCCTTTGACGTTTCTTTTCGCGGTAGTGATGCTGGACTTTTCCAAGGGCCGTCCTGAACATCCAGTGCCAGAACTGGTCAACGTGTTCGAGTTGGTTTATGGACTGCAGCATAAAGAGTATTGTCTCCTGTAAGAGGTCCTGGGTGAGGCCGTGGTCGAGCGTCAGCCGGTATATGTATGTAAACAGACGCTCTCTGGCCAGCTCGGCAAGCCGGTCCATGCTGTCCTTGTTGCCAAGCTGGGCCTCGTGAATCAGCCCGGGACTTATATTTTGCAATGTAGAACTCATTGGCTTTCCGCATATATTGTCCACCAAAGACGGTATTTGTTACATCTTTTTTGCAATTTTTTCAAAAATCCGCTACAGGCGGATAAATCTGCAAAAAAACCGCGGAAATATTGTAACAACGCCGGGTATTACGGGACTTAACGTTACAGAGAACGACCGACAGGCCGGATTCCGGCAAACAGCGAAGAAATGGAATAACTACTCCTCACTCTTCCGAGCCCATTGAAGTCGAGCGAAGGGTCGGCGTGACCTGAACTTATGGGTGGGGCAGGCACGGCCGACCCTTCACGATTTTCAGGAGATATCCCGCCGCAATGCCCCCCTAAATAACACCCCACGATGTTTGTTATTGTGTCAGGCGGGAGAATTACTATAATCTTCACGATTCAGGTGGATATCTTTAGGAGACACAAAATATGCAGGGAATTCAACTCGGTCCCGTCGATTACACACTTCTTGGAATTTATTTCGTCTTTGTGCTCGGAATCGGCTTTGCGCTGAAGCGCTACACAAAGACGAGCACCGATTTCTTCCTCTCGGGCAGGGCGATTCCTGCCTGGATTACCGGTCTTGCGTTCATATCCGCCAACCTTGGTGCTCAGGAGGTCATCGGCATGGGCGCATGCGGGGCGAAATACGGCATTATGACAAGCCATTTTTACTGGGTGGGCGCTATACCCGCGATGGTGTTCGTGGGCATTTTTATGATGCCTTTCTACTATGGCTCGAAGGCGCGTTCGGTGCCTGAATATCTCAAACTTCGTTTCGATGAGAAGACCCGCGCCTTCAACGCCGTATCATTTGCGGTTATGACTGTTTTCTCGTCCGGCATCTCTATGCACGTCCTTGCAAAGCTTCTCGAACAAATCCTCGGTTTCAACTATCACATGTGTATCATCGTTTCAGCGGCCATTGTGCTGATTTACATCTTCCTTGGCGGCCTGACCTCCGCGATTTATAACGAGGTCCTGCAGTTTTTCCTCATTGTCCTCGGTTTTCTGCCCCTGGTCTTTCTGGGCCTCAAAAGCGTCGGCGGCTGGGACGGACTTGTCGCCAAACTTAACGTCGTAGCAACCAGTTCAACCAACCCCGCAGGCAAGGCGTTCGCACCCGGCGCCTGGACGCAGTCCTGGGCACACATGAATTCATCGAGCGCAAACCCGATGGGCGTTGAATGGTTCGGTATGGTGATGGGGCTGGGGTTTGTTCTTTCATTCGGCTACTGGTGCACGGACTTCTTAGTCGTGCAAAGAGCGATGGCGGCCAACTCGATGTCTGCGGCCAGACGCACACCCCTGATCGCCGCTTTCCCGAAAATGCTCTTCCCGGCGCTGGTGATTCTGCCCGGGATGATTGCCATTGCCCTTCATCAGGACGGCGGCACATTCCTGCCAAAAGACGCAAGCGGTAACGTGGATTACAATATGGCGGTGCCGGTAATGCTCGCCAAATTCCTTCCCACGGGAATCCTCGGTATCGGCATCACGGCCCTTATGGCGTCATTTATGTCTGGTATGGCGGGCAACGTCACCGCCTTCAACACCGTCTGGACTTATGACCTCTATCAAAGCTACATCAAGCCCGGCCAGTCGGACCAGCATTACCTGCGAATGGGCCACATCATCACGGTGGTCGGCATTCTATTAAGCATCGCCTGTGCTTATGTCGCCAGTGCGTTCAACAATATTATGGATATGCTCCAGCTTGTCTTCGGCTTCGTAAATGCACCGCTGTTCGCGACGTTCCTTCTGGGAATGTTCTGGCGGAGAGCCACGGGCCACGGCGCATTCTTCGGCCTGCTTTCAGGCACACTCGCCGCTGCCCTTCACCACGGCTTGACGCTGCCGGTTGGCGCAACTATGGGAATCAAAGGCGGCTGGCTCTGCGCAGGCCACGTCCTGCATACCTACCCGGTTGATATGGCGCAGAATTTCTGGGCTGCGATTTACGCCTGGACCACCTGCTTTATCGTTACAATCGTCGTTTCGCTCATAACGGCAAAGAATAAAACCGATGACGAATTGCGAGGTTTGGTCTATTCGCTTACGCCGCGAATCAAAGAAAAAGGACTTGTCTGGTATAAACAGCCGGTGCTCCTCGGTATCATTGTGCTGGCGGCCGCCCTTGCCCTGAACATAATCTTTTGGTAATCCCAACGCGTCTGGATTGCCCTGTGCAAAGGAGAAAATATGAGTGCAGATATGAAACTTGACGTTCGGCTCCCGATAGGAGCAATGTTCGCCCTGATTGGGGCAATAATCACGATCTTCGGCCTCGTATCCGACCCGAAAATATACGAACGCTCATTAGGCATCAACATAAACCTCTGGTGGGGATTGGTAATGTTCGCCTTCGGCGCGTTTATGCTCATAATGGCCTGGCGGGCAGCCAGGAAAACCAAACGATAATTCTCATCAACAAACGCGAGGGATTAACAATCGGCCGGTTTGCGATTGCACTCCGGCCGTTTTTTTTATACCTTCTTGGTGTTCGTTGAGGGTCGATTATGGAACAGACATCATCCGTGCATCTCAAAGGCCCGTTTGAAGCGAAGGTGTCCTTCAATAAAAAGCTGGGCCAGAAATTCTATCGGCTGGGTCTGCAGTTTGAAGGCGCCGGCGCGGAGGCGTTTGGTAAAACGACGCCGGGCCAGTTCGCCCAGTTTGACGTTTCAGCCGTCGCGATGCCCGCACCCGAAACGATACCGGAAGAGCTGAAAGACGCCTCGGCCCGGCAGATACTTTTGCGCAGACCTTTCAGCTTCGCCAAGGTGACCAAAGATAAAGGCGTCACTACCGTTGAGGTTGTTTATTGCGTGCTGGGACCCGCCACGCTACGGATGACGACGCTGACCAGGGGCAATTCAATCAGCGTCATCGGGCCTTTAGGCAACGGCTTTTCGGTGCCGCATCCGCCTGGGGATGGCTTACGCCAGGGCAAAAAGCTCGCCATATTAGTCGCCGGCGGGATGGGCGCGCCGCCCCTGGAGCATTTGGCACAGGTCCTGACGTCCAATTATCAGGGAATTGAGCCGATTGCGTTTGCGGGGGCGAAGAGCAAATACGAGATGCCTTTTGAGCGGCCATTGGACACAATTTCTCAGGAGCTTGAGTTCTGGCTTGCTGAATTCGGCAGATACGTGGTCAGGTCGCTTGTCGCAACCGATGACGGCTCGGCGGGCTTTAAAGGAACGGTGACAAATTGCCTGCTCGAATGGCTCAACCAGAACAATTCCAAGCCGGCCGAGACAATCATTTACGCCTGCGGGCCGCGGGCGATGCTGGCAAGCGTGGCGGCTATCGCGAGGGATAAAAAAATCGACTGCCAGGTGAGTATGGAAGAGATGATGGCCTGCGGAATCGGGCTGTGCCAGAGCTGCGCCGTCAAATGCAAGACCGACGGCACAGCCGAAACTTACAAACTTTGCTGCAAAGACGGCCCGGTATTTGATGCGAAGGAAATCGTCTTTTAGTCACAATTATCTTCGGGGCTAAAATATGAATCGCAGTGAATTGATAAAACGCGTAAAGGAAACCGCATATCTGGAAGGCGATTTTGTCCTTCGCAGCGGCAAACGAAGCAAATACTACTTAGACAAGTATCTCTTCGAGACCTGCCCGGATATACTCAAAGCCCTCGGCGAGGAATTCGCCAAACACATCGATAACGACGTCACGCTGATAGCAGGAGCGGAATTGGGCGGCGTCGCGCTGGCAGCGGCAACCGCAATGGAAACAGGCAAAAACTGGGTCATTATCCGAAACAGCAAAAAGGGCTACGGCACGGGAAAACTCGTCGAAGGTAAACTAAATAAAGGCGACATTGTTCTGTTAGTCGAGGACATTGCTACAACAGGGGGGCAGGTATTAGAGGCCGCAAAGGTAATCACCGAGGCGGGGGCAAAGGTCAAAAAAATCGTCGCCGTAATCGACCGCAAGCAGGGTGCCGGTGAGAACGTAACAAGCGCCGGCTACAAATTCGAGTCGCTATTGACCAAGGACGACTTAGGCATCAAGGACTGACCGGCCTTGCCGGCTTTCGCTTCTGTCTTTTTGAGGGCTTCCTGGGCTTCTTTATTATTGGGGTCTATCTTCAGACCTCTTTCGTATTCCGTTATTGCATCGTCGAACAGACCCCGTTCGGCAAGGGCCGCGGCAAGATTGAGATACGCCTTGACATCATTCGGGTCAAGCTCGACCACGCGACGAAATCCGTCTATCGCCTCGTCAGACCGGCCCATCTGCGAAAACGCAATCGCAAGATTACCGTATGCCTTGGCATAATTCGGCTTCGCCTTAATCGCCCGTTTGTATTCACTGACCGCCTCCGCCAGCCGGCCCTGTTTCGAATAGGCGTTGCCGAGATTATAGTGCGCCTCCGCGTTGTCTGCATCCATCATAATCGCTTTTTCATAACACTCTATCGCCCTTTGGGTCTGGTCCTTTAGCGCCAGTGCCTTGCCGAGGTTGCAGTATGTCGCAGAATCAGCTTTCAGAGACGCCGCCATCTCAAGCTCTGCAATCGCCTCATCGACCCGCCCCAGCCGGTATAATAACGACCCCAGCTTGTCGTGCAGGTCGCCATCATTAGGGCAATGACTCAAACCCTCGCGGTATATTTCAATCGCACGCTCAAGGTTTCCCTTGTCGGCCTGCATCGATGCAAGGGCGCCGTAAGCGTCGGCGTAACCAGGCGCAAGCACCAAAATCCGGTTATAGTATTCAATCGCTTCGTCGTTCCTGCCCTGAACAGACAGGCCCCTGGCAAAATTATAAAGCGACCCAACGTCCCGCGGCGCTGTCTTCAAGGCCTCCTCAAACTCACGCATCGCTCCTTTAATGTCGTCCTTACGCACGAGGTAAACCCCCAAAATGTTATGAGTAACTAAGTTACTGGGGGTGACGGCAGCTGTATGTGTAAACAACGTGAATGTGTCACGCCAGTATCCGACCTGCCTGAACGCCATAATCCCGAGCACGCCAATAATCGCTGAGCCGGCAAGGCCGACCAGGACGGCCCTGTGCCGCAACCCACCCACTATGTCGCCGGCCAGCCAGACCAGCATAATAAAAAGGCCTGCCAGCGGTATGTAAGTGTAGCGGTCCGCTATCGCCTGTCCGCCGACCTGCACAAGCCCTATTACGGGCACTAATGTCCCCAGATACCACAGCCAGCCCGCCAACAGATACCGGCGCCGCCGCAGCAATATCACCGCAATCGTAATCGCCAGCAGGGCCGCTATTGATACCGCGACCTTCCAGCCGGCAAGCGCCTTTCCGGGATGAGGGTAATAAACCGCCAGCTCAACCGGCCAGAACATCTTCAAAATATAGTCACAGTAAGCTACCGGCGTATTGCCTATGCGACAACCAAGCGAGATTGAGCTGAATTTCATCACTGCCCCCCCGGATTTCTGCGCGATAAAAGTCACCACGCACGACGACGCCGACAGGATAAACAACGGCATCTTCTCGAATATCAGCCGGCGAAGCCCGACGCCAGACGAGCCCTCCGAATCAACCGCCGGCCACAAACGCCGAAGCGGCCAGTAATCCATAATCAACAGCACAAAAGGCAGCGTCACCAGCATCGGCTTTGCCATTAAGCCAAGCGCATAAAGCACGCAGACAGTAACATACCGCCCGACCATGGGCCGTTCCACGTACCGAACGTAGGCGAGCATTGTCAGCATCCAGAACAGCGTGCTGAGTACGTCCTTTCGCTCGGCCACCCAGGCAACGGACTCAATGTGCAGAGGGTGTAGGCCGAACAACGCCGCCACAAAAAAACTCGGCCATAACGCCTTTGAATATCGTCTCAACACCCAAAAAAGCAGCACCGTGTTGGCGATATGGAGTGCGGCGCTGACCAGGTGAAAACCTCCCGCGCCCAACCCGAACAATTCCCTGTCCAGCATCAAAGACAGCCAGACGAGCGGGAACCAGTTGCTGTCGTACATTGTGGTAAAGGCCCATTTAATGCCGTCCCAGGTCAGCCCTCCAGGCACCCTCGGGTTCTTTAGCACATAGGCCGGGTCGTCATAATCGACGAACGCAAATCCGGCGGTCTGCGCGTACACCGCAGCGACGCTAACAATCAGAAACAAAGAAAGACCAAGAATGACCCGCTTCCGGCGGTCCTCCCAAATCGTCCTCAGCCAGGATTGACTCTCCATCTAATCCACCAATGCTGATTGTTCAATCATCCTTATCAGCCGGGCGGCGACCCGCCGCTTCGGCGCTTTCGCAATCCGCCGCCACCCGCCGCCGGCCGTCTTCACCCATACCTCGCATCTGTCGCTGCCAATCGCCGCGGGCGTATTGGCGATAATCATATCCAGATTTTTTTGACGCAGTTTTCTCTCGGCGTTTGCCCGCAGGTTCCTGTCATCAAGGGCAAAGCCGGCTACAACCTGGTTTCGCGTCCTGTGGCTTCCGGCCCATTTCAAAATATCCGGCGTTGGTTTGAGCTTCAGCGTAATCGTGCCGCCGCTTTTTTTTATTTTCTCCCGTGCCGGTCGCAACGGCGTATAATCCGAAACCGCGGCAGCCATAATCATACAATCGCACCTGCCAAACGTGCGTTTTACCGCCTCGAACATATCGCAGGCCGATTCGATTTCGACCACGTCCACACCCGCGGGGGCCTGAAGGTTCGTCGGTGCAGTTATCAGCGTCACGTCGTGCCCCGCCGCAGACGCCGCACGAGCAAGCTCATAGCCCATCCGCCCGCTGCTCGCGTTGGAAATGAATCGCACGGGGTCTATGTACTCGCGTGTGCCTCCCGCCGTGATTAAAAATCTAAGTTTGCCGCCTGGTTTTCGAGAGTGCATTTGGGTAATGGCTATTTGGCTTTGCGTTTTAGTCCGGCGGCAATCCTTGCAGCCGCCTCGAGGATTTCCTGCGGTTCGGCCATTCTGCCCAACCCATCCGCGCCGCAGGCAAGCCGACCGCGATTGGGCCCAATCAGCTCCACACCCATCCGCCTGACGACCTCTGTATTCTTCTGCACGGCCGGATTGGTCCACATCTTCTCGTTCATCGCAGGCGCTAATATCGTCGGTTTGGCCCAGCAGGCGCAAAGCATCGTGCTGAGCAAATCATCGCAGATGCCGTTGGCGAATTTGCCGATAATGTTCGCCGTCGCCGGCGCCACCACAACCACGTCCGCCCAGTCCGCCAGATTGACGTGTCCGATTTTGTATTCCCCCTCCGTCTCCCACATGCTCGTATAAACGGGCCCGCCCGTCACCGCCTCAAAGCTTTTTGCCCCCACTAACTGCATCGCGTTCTCGGTCAAAACCGTTTTAACCTCGGCGCCCGCGGCCGTCATTTTGCTGGCCAGGTCAATCGCCTTATACGCGGCAATTCCGCCGCTTACCCCCAGCACAACCTTTACCTTATCGAGCTTTCCGCTTTGTCCTGACATATCCGCCTGCCTTGAGGCCCCGCCTACTCATCGCGCGGCTTGTCAATGTCGCTGTGCTCGTAGTCGATGGTAATTTTGTCCCGCTTGATTTCCTCGACGACAATCTCAAGCTGGCTCTTGCCCTCGGTGTCCTCAATCAAAGGCCTACTGCCCTGCATCAGTTCCATAAGCCGTTTCTGAATCAGCGCCGTCAGCTTGAACCTTCCGCCGACCTTTTCCACCAGCTCAATACTTTTCAATTCGTCAATCATTCCATTTACTCCACAACCTGATTACGTTTCGCGTCCTCGCTGTTTTTCGCTGTCCTTGCCGCGTCAATTATTCTGGCAATCTCGGCGACCGCCTCCTGCAGATTTTCGTTAATGACCATATTCTGATAATCCTGCCAGCCGGCGGCAATCTCGTTTCCCGCGTAGTCGAGCCGTCGCTTTGCGGCCTCATCGTCGTCTCTGCCCCTGCCATACAGTCGGCCCGCAAGCTCTTTTTGGGTCGGCGCCAGTATAAATATCATTACCGCGTCCGGATACGCCTCCTTAATCCGCCTGCCGCCCTGGACGTCTATCGCCAAAATTACCGTCTTGCCTGCGGCAAGTGCCTCATCGACCTTGTCCTTAGGCGTGCCGTACAAGTTGCCAAAAACCTCCGCATGCTCCAGCAGCAGGCCCTGTTCTATCCGCCGCTGAAATTCCTCTTTGCTGACAAACCAGTAATCTTTGCCGTTGACCTCTTTGTCGCTTTTGGGCCGCGTGGTCACAGAAACGCTGAGATACGCGTTATCCAGCCGCCTGACAAGCTCCCTGCAAATGGTGCTCTTGCCCACGCCGCTGGGACCGCTTATCACAACAATCATTCCGTCCGGCGACTGATATTTGCTCATAAGCAAACCGTCACTCCACATTTTGAACCTGTTCTTTGATTCGGTCTATCCGGCACTTTATATCCACAACCATATGTACGATATCAGAATCGCTGGCCTTGCTGCCGATTGTGTTGGCCTCTCTGAGCATCTCCTGACAGATAAAGTCGAGTTTGCGTCCCGCCTGCTGGCTGCCCTTGAGGCCCTTTTCGAACTGTACGAGGTGCGAATCAAGCCGGGCAACCTCTTCCGATATATCCGCTCTGTCGGCGAAAATCGCGACCTCTCGCGCCACCGTCTCGTCGTTTAGCTTCAACTTCGCTGCCGTAAGCAGCTCATCGACGCGCTTCCTGAGCTTCTCGGCATGTTGCTGCGGGCCGGCTGCACTGCGGAGTCGTATCCGCTCAAGGTCGGCCCTTATCGCCCTGCAATGCTGCAGCAGGTCCTTCGCAAGCGCGGCCCCTTCAGCCGCACGCATTGTTTTGAGTTCCTTTATCGCCTGCCGCGTGACCGCCAGCACTTTTCGCCGAATCCGTCCCGCCATCGCCCCGCTCGGTACCGCCGGCGACAAAATCCCCGGCAGTGACAACAGTCCTCCCAAATCAAGCTCTCGCTCCAGCCCGGCCGTCGGCGAAATTTTGCCCAGCCGTTTCAGTAAAGTCGCCAGCGCCCTCTCGTTTATCTCAAAAAGCGCTTCCGCCGGCGCCCCTTTTTGCCTGAGCACATAATTGACGGTTCCCCGCGACAATTCCTGTCGCAACTGTTTTTCGACGTCCCCCTCCAGAAACCCGAACGACTCGGGCAGCCGCAGGGTCGGCTTAAAGTAGCGGTTGTTCACCGTGCTGATTTCAACGGCGTAGGTCACGCCGCCCAGCCGGGCCTCCGCGCTTCCATATCCGGTCATACTATTTATCAAGGTCAGGACCCTCACCAGCTTAATTAAGAATATAAGCGCACGGGAACATAAGAACGCAAGCCCCGGGCTTTTATACCACTGTTATTGTTGCCCGCCTGAATCCTGCTGGCCCGCCGGTGCGGACTGGCCGGCGTCGCTGCCTGTGTCCGTGCTCGTGACGGGGGCGGTTGGCTGCAGCCCCGGCCCGCTCACCGTCGGCCGCCACCACCTGTCCAGCACAAGCGCCACCAGCAAAAAGAAACTGGCCACGCCAATGGTAATCCACGTCAGAACGTCGCCGGTCTTGCTGCCCAGCAGCCCGCTTGCCATACCGCCCGCAAACGCGCCGCTCAAACCGCCGCCCTTGCCCTTTTGAATCAGGACGACGAGAATCAGCACAATCGAGCAAAGCAGGAAAACCCCGGCAATAATGCTCATTATAAACCCCGCCGCCAACAACGGATTCAATGCCATAATTTATTCCTTATAAACTCAAAACTGTCGTTAAACTGCCGCTTTGACAATAGCCACAAAATCATCGGCCTTCAAGCTTGCGCCGCCGACCAGCAGACCGTCAACGTCTTCCTGTGACATCAGCTCGCCTGCGTTATCCGGCTTGACCGACCCGCCATACTGGATGCGAATCTCCGCCGCCAGCTTTCTGCTATACATATTCGCCAACAGCCCCCTTATCAGCGCGTGCACCTCCTGCGCCTGCTGTGGCGTGGCCGTCAATCCGGTCCCTATCGCCCATACCGGCTCGTATGCAATCGTGACCGCCGACATCTTTTCTTCGTTCAATCCGGCCAGGCCGGCCTTCATTTGCCGCGTTACCACCTCTGTGGTCTTGTTCGCCTTGCGCTCATCCAGCAATTCGCCCACGCACAGTATCGGCAAAAGCCCGCCCGCAAGCGCCGCCCTGACTTTTTTGTTTATCAAATCATCGGTTTCGCCGATAACGTGTCGCCTTTCGGAATGTCCGCAGATTGCGTAAGCGCAGCCGACGTCCTTCAGCATCGCCGCGCTTATCTCTCCGGTAAACGCGCCCTTCTGCTCGAAGTAAACGTCCTGTGCACCGAGCGCGATATGTGACGACTGAAGCGCCCTGCCAACCTGCTGCAGATAAACAAACGGCGGACACACGGCTACGTCAACTTCGTTGCCCGCCGTCCCATCGCAGCCCGAAACCACGTCCTCGGCCAGCTTGACGCCGGAGTGACTGTCCGTATTCATTTTCCAGTTGCCCGCCACGAATGCTTTTCTCATCGAAACGCCCTTAAAATGTTCTCCAATCGCAATCATTTCAACGCACGCTCTTCCTACCCCAGCACTTCCGTCGCCCTTGGGAAGCTGCCCAGCACCGAGAGCTGCAAACAGTGCTTGCGTGCCTCATCGAGGGCCTTTTGAACGTTCTCGTCGGTTCTATGTCCCACAAAATCGACGAAAAAGTAATATTCCCACTGCCGCTTTTTGCTCGGCCGCGATTCTATGTTGGTCAGATTGACGCCATATTTCTTGAACACTTCCAGCACGTCAACCAGCGCGCCCGCCTTGTGGGCCGTGCTGAACATCGTCGCCGTCTTGTCCTCGCCTGTGGGCCTGGCGTCCTCGCGCCCGACCACAAAAAACCTTGTCACGTTGTTGGGCGTGTCCTCGATATTCTCACAGACAACTTTCAGACCGTACAGTTCTGCGGCAATGGCCGAGCCGATTGCCGCAGACCTCGGCTCTTTGGCGGCCTTCTGTGCCGCCCTGGCCGTTGACGGCTCTGAAATGGTCTTGGCCTCCTTGAAGGTCGCGGCCAGCCAGTTGCGGCACTGAGTAAAAACCTCCGGCTTCGAGTATATCTTCTCAATCTGGTCGAGGTTGCAGTTCGCAAGAAGGTTTTGATGGACCGCCATTAAAATCTCGGAGCAGACCTTCACATTCGAATCCACCAGCGCATCCAGCGTCTCGATGACGCCGCCGCCAAGGGTATTCTCTATCGGCACAATACCCAGGTCGCAATGCTCCCTGCCGACCTCATCAAAAATACCGCGAATATCCACCAGCGGCTCGTAATCCGCGCTTTGCCCGAACTTCAGCAGCGCCGCCGTATGGCTAAAACTGCCGCCAGGCCCCAGATAACCCACACGCAGAGGTCTTTCCAAAACAAAAGACCCGCTCATCAGCTCACGCCATATCGCCTGAATGCACTTGTTCGGAAGAGGCCCATTGTTTGCCCCCGCAACCTTCTCGAGAACCTCTTTTTCACGGTCCGGCGCATAAACAGGGGTGCTTGTCTGGTTCTTGAGCTTGCCTATTTCTATCACGAAACCGGCACGCTCATTGAGCATCCTGACAAGCTGACGGTCAATCTCGTCTAT
>JBEKZA010000021.1:0-34788 GCA_049510335.1 Sedimentisphaerales bacterium
GTCCATCGTTTACGCCTTTCGGCCTCAACTAAGGGACCGACTAACCCTGGGCGGATTTACCTTCCCCAGGAAACCTTAGGCTTTCGGCGAACAGGATTCTCACCTGTTTTATCGTTACTCATGCCAGCATCCTCACTTGCTGCCGCTCCACCACTCGTTACCGTATGGCTTCGACGCTGGCAGCAATGCTCTCCTACCACTAAAAGACAGGCGAACCTGTCAAATAATCCGCAGCTTCGGTATCCGGCTTATTCCCGATCATTATCGGCGCCAAACTGCTCGGCCAGTAAGCTATTACGCACTTTTTAAATGGTGGCTGCTTCTAAGCCAACATCCTGGCTGTCACAGCAATTCAACTTCCTTAATAACTTAGCCGGATTTTGGGACCTTAGCTGGCGGTCTGGGTTGTTTCCCTTTTGACCACGGAACTTATCTCCCGCAGACTGACTCCCGAGATAATTCTTGCGGTATTCGGAGTTCGGTTGGGGAAGATGACCTGGTGGGCCCCTATCCCCATTCGGTAGCTCTACCCCCGCAAGAAAGTTACTCGAGGCTAGCCCAAAAGCTATTTCGGAGAGTACGAGATATCTCCACGTTTGATTAGACTTTTACTCCTCCTCACAGCTCATCCCATAACTTTTCAACGTTAATGAGTTCGGACCTCCTCCGCCTTTTACGGCGGATTCATCCTGGCCATGAGTAGATCACGTGGTTTCGCGTCTACCGCCTGCGACTAAATCGCCCTGTTCAGACTCGCTTTCGCTACGGTTGCTCCCCTTAAGGGATTAACCTTGCCACAGACGGCAACTCGCTGGCTCATTAAGCAAAAGGCACGCGGTCAGGCATTACCCCGACGAATCGGAGTCATAGCCCTTCCACAGCTTGTAGGTGTATGGTTTCAGGTACTTTTTACTACCCTAATAGGGGTACTTTTCATCGTTCAATCGCCCTACTTTTCACTATCGGTTGCCGAGTAGTATTTAGCCTTGGAGGGTGGTCCCCCCAGCTTCGCACGGAGTTCCACGAGCTCCGTGCTACTCTGGAACGCTGATAGTAACGGAGAGTTCTCGTATTAACATACAGGGCTATCACCTGCTATGGCTCCACTTTCCAGAGGATTTTGCTTACGAAACCTTTGTAACTCCTTATCAGCGCCCGCAACCCCAGGGAGCAAGCTCCCCGGTTTGGGCTATTCCGTCTTCGCTCGCCGCTACTGACGGAGTCTCGGTTGATTTCTTTTCCTACAGGTACTTAGATGTTTCAGTTCCCTGCGTTCGCTTCAGCCGGCCTATGCATTCAGCCGGCGATGACAAGAAACGGTTGCCCGTTCCTGTCGGGTTTCCCCATTCGGAGATCCCGGGATTAACGGTTGCTAGGCACCTGCCCCGGGCTTATCGCAGCCAGCCACGTCCTTCATCGCCTCTCGGCACCAAGACATTCCCCATACACCCTTAGTAACTTGACCATATCAATCTTTGACTGGTCAGAATAATGAGTAATCGATACAACAAACAAGGTATCCAGAAATGCGCTCCACTTTGAAATATTGGAGTATTAACCGCGTTTAGGAAGACCTAAATCTAAATTTAAATCACTGCACCCGCATATTGACTTGTAAAACAGCTTTACCTGATAACCCAAGGGATAAACCCTGGGGCTCTCGACCCCCGCCACAAGAGTGGGGGGCTAAAACAATGCCCTTTAACGCGTCCCGATGAATTGGGACTTGCTCAGGGCATTAAATCCACCGGAGGTGAATTTAATGGAGACGACCGGGGTCGAACCGGCAACCTCTGGCTTGCAAAGCCAACGCTCTCCCAGTTGAGCTACGTCCCCGGAGCCGCTATCGCGGAAATCTCAGATTTGAAATCTCAAATCTCAAATTCCGAGTGGGCCCGGGAAGAATCGAACTTCCGACCTCACGCTTATCAGGCGTGCGCTCTAACCGACTGAGCTACGAGCCCTTTCAATTGCTGATTTGTGATTGCGGATTACTGATTGAAAAAACAGATTTCAAACCACAAATCGACAATTTAGTCGAGGCCGGATAGTTTACTTATACAATTAAAAAAGAGCAACAAAAAAACCGCTGCCTAACTGCCAGCGGTTCATAGAAACGATTCCGCCACCCCAGCTAAGGCAAAACTTTCAACACTTTGAAAATACGGTTCAAATTCACCTAACTTTCTACCCTCATCCGCTGGCCTATAAAACTAATCACGCCAGCATTAGCAAATCAAGCATATTGCATTATCGACAGTGCGTCAAGAATTTTTTATGGAATTTTTTAAGTTTTTTTCGCAGATGCAAGCCCCTGCCCTAACCTTGTTATACGGCAGGCGTTAGAGAAGGTTCGCGGATTTGTCGTTCGTTCCGCACACGGCGGGCAAACCCTGCTATCCGGCACACAAAACGCCGGGAGAAAGACGATGGGTAAATTGCGCTGCGAGGGGTTGTTTTTGTGGTCAAAAGCGGATGACGGTTGCGCCCCAGGTGAGGCCTGCGCCGAAGGCGACTAAAATGACGATGTCGCCGCGTTCGATTTTGCCTTCGCGGATGGCCTGGTCGAAGGCGAGGGGGACGGAGGCGGCGGAGGTGTTGCCGTATTCGGAGATGTTGATGAAATACTTTTCGGGCGGCAGTTCCAGTCGTTTGGCGGCCGACTCGATGATTCGTGCGTTCATCTGATGCGAGACAATCATTTTGATATCATCGAGTGTCAGTTTGCATTTTTCGAGACATTCGGTGACGGTTTCGACGATGCGTCGCACGGCCTGCTGATAGACCTCGCGGCCGTGGATTTCCATATAGATCTTGTTCGGGTTATCCAGGGGCTTGCCGACGGGGTTTCGTGAGCCATAGGCCTGGCAGTTGAGCGATCTCCAGGAGCTTCCGTCGGCGTACATTGTGCTGTAAATGATGCCGCTTTGCGTTCCTGATTTTTTTCTCGGTTTTGCTTCGAGGACAACGGCACCTGCGCCGTCGCCGAAGAGGATGCAGCTTGTGCGGTCCTTGTAGTTGGTGATTTTGGTGAGCGTTTCAGCGCCGATTAGGAGCACGTTATGAAATCTGCCGCTTTCGAGGAACTGCTGCGCGATGGACAGTCCGTAGATGAAGCCGCTGCACGCCGCCATCAGGTCGAATGCCCAGGCGTTCTTTGCGCCGAGGTTTTGCTGAACGAAGCAGGCGGTGGATGGGAAGGCCATTTCCGGCGTTATGGTGGCTACGATGATAATGTCGATTTTTTCGGGCTTGAGGTTCGCCATTGCGAGGGCCTTTTTGGCCGCTTCGGTGGCCAGGGTTGCGGTGCTTTCCTTTTCACTGCAGATGTGCCGCCGCTTAATCCCTGTCCGCGTGTTTATCCATTCGTCTGAGGTATCAACCATTTTGGCGATGTCCTCATTGGAAAGGATTCCGGGCGGTGCGTAGGAACCGTGGCCTGTTATGATGGCGTTGAAGTGTGACTGGTGCGACTCAATCGGCTTGTTCATCCGTGCCCCTTAAAGCAGCGTCCTGCTGTTCGGCGCCTTGTGCTTCTGTGCCTACGGTGCTGGCGCCAAGATATTCGGCTATTTTATCGTTTATTTTTATACTGTGATATTTCTTCGACGCCAGAATGGCGTTCTTTATAGTTCTGCTTTCGCTTGCCCCGTGGCAGATGAGAGCCGTCCCGTTGACGCCCAGCAGCAATGCCCCCCCGTATTCGTGGTAGTCGTGTTTTTTGAAGAAACGTTTCATTACCCCCTTAAACATCAGTCCCAGTACCAGCCGTAATTTATACGACATAATTTCCTGTTTTATTGCCTTGACGAGTCCTTCGATGAGCCCTTCGGTCAGCTTGAGGATGACGTTTCCGACGAAGCCGTCACAGATGGCGATGTCGCAGTTGCCTTTGAATATATCGCGGCCCTCGATGTTGCCGATGAAGTTGAGCTTGGGGTCCTGCTTTATAAACTCTCGCGCCTTTTTTACGATTTCGTTGCCCTTGGCGTCCTCTTCGCCGATGCTTATCAGCCCGACGCGTGGGTTTGTTATGCCGAACAACTGCCTGGAATAAATCGAGGCCATAACGGCATACTGGTATAAATTTACCGGCTTGCAGGCGATGTTTGCGCCGACGTCGCAAATAGTGACGGGGCCTGCAAAGGTAGGAAAGACCACGGCGATGCCTGGGCGGTTGACGCCGGGGAGGTTACGCATACGCATCTGGAAGGCGGCGACGCAGGCGCCGGTGTTTCCGGCGGAGATGACGGCATCGGCGCGGTTTAGTTTACCGAGTTTGGCCAGCACCGAGATTGAGCTGCGGGGCTTCTTGCGCAGCGAATCAATGGGTGGTTCATCCATAGCGATGACGTCCGGCGCGTGTACGATGGTGAGGGCTGCGGAGCCGGGGCGTTGCGAAGGGAGCTTTGGTTCGATAATTTCCCTGGGCCCAACCAGAATAAGCTCGTCGTCTTCGCCGAGCGATTCGAGCGCCTCAATGGCGCCGGATATGATAGCATCGGGGGCCTTGTCGCCGCCCATTGCGTCAATAGCGATGCGCATCCGGAATTACCCCTTCTTTTCGGGTTGCTTGGCGATTTTTAGGGTGATTTTAGAATTGAGATAGCCGCATTTGGCACAAGCGGCATGGGGGAGTTTCGCTTGGCCGCACTTTGGGCAGACGGTGTAGTTGACGGGCTTGAGCCGATGATGTGCTCGGCGGCTGTGTGTTCTGCTTTTACTGATTTTTTTAATCGGTAGCATAGTATTTTTTTTGCTCCAAATGGCTTCAGTGTGATGTTGTTGTCACGACGAGAACGCCAAAAGCATTTTTAATAGTTTACGCGAGCCGGGTTGTCAAGTGGAAATTTATAACACGCGATTATCCTTAAACCCGTTAACATAGCCGTTTTGACTCGTGATGTGTGGAAAGACCGGAGAAATCACATCCTTATGCTGGACAAACCGCGGGAGATTTTGTAAACTTTGTAATCTTCAAAGTTTAGCCGACAGGAACCGGTGCCGATATTATCTAACGGAGCAGGTGATCGGTTTGCTGGCGGGAAAGGGTGTATGCGGATTTAGGCGGTCTGACAGGAAGATATGGCAAGAGACATACTCGACATTGGCGGATATACCATTAAGAGACGCATTGGAGTTGGTGCGCGAACCACGATATACCTTGCCAGCGACGACGTTGACGGGATGGAGGTGGCCTTAAAGCGGGTTGTTATGGAAAGGCCGGAAGACGCCCGCATCTTCGAGCAGGTTGAAACCGAATACAAGGTATCGCAGCGAGTGGACCACCCATACATTCGCAAGTGCTACAAGCTCAAAAAGCTTCGCAGTATGTTCAGGACGACGGAGATGCTGCTTGCGATGGAATACTTTGAGGGGGAATCGCTGGAGGATGGTCCGGCGCTGAGTTTGTTGGACGTGATGCTGGTGTTCAGAATGGTGGCGACGGGGCTTAACGCGATGCATCAGTGCGGGCTGGTGCATTGCGACATAAAGCCAAACAACATTCTTCTGAGCAAAGCCGGCGCCATCAGGATTATAGACCTTGGACAAAGCTGTCGGATAGGGACGACCAAGCGACGGATTCAGGGGACCCCTGACTATATTGCACCGGAGCAGGTGAGGCGTAAGCCCCTGGGGCCCAAGACGGATATATTCAACCTCGGCGCGACGATGTACTGGGCGTTGACGGGCAAGACGGTTCCCACCCTGATAGCGAAAAAGGACCCATTTGGTCTGCTTGTCCAGGAGACACTTCGCCCGCCGCACGAAGTCAGGGCGCAGATACCGGCGGGTATCTCCAATCTGGTGATGGACTGCGTGGAGGAAGACCCGGCCAAGCGGCCCACCGATATGATGACCGTGATATCCCGGCTGGACCTGATGATACACAGCATATTAAGCTGCAAGCCAAAAACCATTCCTCAATAAATCGACGGGTCTTGACAGGGCAACGCCGGGGAGCTATCCTGCGGCAATCTTGTTGTGAAAAGCTCATTTGTCAGCTGGCCGGACTCGAAAAATGCCCGATAAAATAACCGAGCTGCTGAACAAGGGAATGGAAGCCAACCATGCGGACAAATTCAGACGAGGCAATCTGATTTGTCTGCCTTCACACGGCTCGGCTGTCCTGACAGGCGACATTCACGGACACCGCCGGAATTTTGAACGAATCGTTGCCTTCGCGGACCTTGCGCATAACCCCGAGACCCACGTAATCCTTCAGGAAATCATACACGGCGGCCCGGAAGACAAAGAGGGAGGATGTCTGTCATATAAACTGCTGTTCGACGTGGTTCACTACAAGGTCTGGTTCCCTGACCGTGTTCATATAATAATGGGCAATCACGACACCGCCTTCATCAACAACACCAACGTTATGAAGAACGGCAAGGAAATGAACGTAGCGATGCGGGCCGCCTTAGACAGAGAATTTTCCGGCGCCAGCGAGCGCGTCAAGCTGGCAATAAAACAGTTTTTGTTTTCGCAGCCCCTCGCGGTCAAATGTGCCAACGGGATGTTTATCTCGCATTCTCTTCCGGCGGATCGTTACGCGGACAAATTTGACTGTCGTATTTTAGACAGGCAGCTCAGAATCAACGACATTGTCAAGCCAGGTTCGGCGTATCTGCTGACCTGGGGCAGGAATCTCAGTCAACAGTTGCTGGACAAAATGGCAAAAGTTTTCGACGCCGAAATTTTTGTCCTCGGCCACCAGAGGCAGGAACGCGGCTGCTGTCAGGCGGGTAGCAATCTTATTATTCTAGCGTCGGACCATGACCACGGCTGCATTCTGCCTGTGGACCTCGCCAAATCATATACCGTTAAGGACCTGCTGGGTCGGATTATCCCGGTGGCGGCAATTGCATAGTTAGAATACTCGTCGCCTTTACAACTTGGCGACGCTCTTTTGCCTTAATTATATCGGACCATCATTCCTTTTAGTTCCCTGTATAAAAATGCGATAAAACCGCGCAAGTCGGTGTCTGCCGTCGTGCGTATAAGCCCTTTTGGAATAAGGCCTTATATGCGTTTTTGCGCAAGCAGCGGTTGCCTTGACGTTTTCTTTATTTCAATTATGGCCTGTACCAATCTTTGCTTAAATCCACCCCCCAAGATGCCGATGACACAACACGTTGACTTGCTGTGGTATATCGAAAACTGTTTGGGTCAGAAGAGATGAGTGAACGAATTACCGTGTTGGTTATCGAGGACGAGGCGCACATCAGGCGTGTGCTGGATTACAACCTCAAGCTGGATGGTTTTGAGGTTTATCTGGCTGAAGACGGGGCCATCGGCTTAAAGCTCGCTCGCGAAAAACACCCCGATGTAATCCTGCTTGACTGGCTAATGCCTGAAATTAGTGGCCTGCAAGTCCTCAAGGAACTCAGGAGCGACGGCAGCACGGCACATATCCCTGTTTTTATGCTTACCGCCAAAGGCATGCTTAACGATGTCACGCAGGCCATTGAGATAGGGGCGGACGATTACATCACCAAACCCTTCAACCCGATACAATTAGGCAAAACAATAAAGGGAAAACTGGAAAAATGTGCACAGGTAAAAAAATGCTGAAACCGGCTTTTCTGTTCGTTGGGTCAACAGGGCAGAAGAGATTATGTCCATCAACCCATATTTTGGGGACAAGAGTTAATTTGGAGAATATCGTTATGAAGACGCAGAATAAGCAGCTGTTAATAAAATGGCCTGCGCTGTTGTTTTCCATTTTGATTATACTTACTATGGGTACGTCAGCGTTAGCACAGGACCAGGGGGGCTCCAAACAGAACACTGACCTGCTCTCTCTGCCCATGGAAGATCTGATGAATATCGAGGTCGCGTCAACTGCAACGCTGACGAAGACCACGCCGCGTCTTGTCCCGTCGGCTATGACGATAATTACTGCAGAGCAGATTCAGTCCTCCGGCGCCCGCAGCTTGAACGAGCTGCTCGATATTTATGTGCCCGACCTGCAAGTGATACGGCATCACTGGGAGGGCGACCATATAGGACTGCGAGGAATCCTTGGCGAAAACAAGTATCTGCTTCTCGTCAACGGGCGTGTTATGAACGAACGCACCCACGAGGGGGTAATAAGCGAACGTGACCTTGTAGTGCTAAGTGATATTCATCACATTGACATCGTGCGGGGCCCCGGCTCTGCCCTATATGGTCCTGGTGCGGTATCGATGGTGATTAACATCGTCACCTACGGCCCTGACACATTCCAGGGCACGGAGACCACCAGCCGGCTTGGCGCCGTCGAGGAGTTTTATTCAACCGAGTTGAAACATGGCCAAAAGTTCGACGACAACGACGGCGGTTTCTTCACGTATGCAGGCGTCGGCAAATATGTTGGCGCAAGCAAGTATGATGCGCCTCAGATTTTCCCATTTACTTTCCCATCGCAGTCGGACTACTACTGGTGGAACCCGGCATGGGGGCCTGAGAACGACCCCGCTCATATACCGTCCGACGGCACACAGGCGGGTCACCCGATGACGGGGGAACCGATGAATCGTGACGGAGCGGACGCCAGAAACCTGCCTGAGTTGAAGATGTACACCCAGATAAAGAGAGATAACTGGGACATCTGGGCACGTTACACCAGCGGCGGAAAGCAGTTCAACTATGCCCCCGGGATGTGGGCTCGTGAAGGTTATGGATATGCCGACTCGGTGTTTTACCGGGCCGATGGTGTCACTCCGAAAGACGTAGGAATCAACTTCTATAATTACCAACAGATGACCGGCTATGTTGGGTATAAACAGGAACTGACCGACAATCTCGATATCGATTACGCGTTTAGCTATGAATTGTTCAATTTCGTGGAATACAGACAAAATGCGATAGATGATGCCTATCGTGAGGACGAGTACTATGGCAAGATACTGTCGCAATGGCAGCCCAATGACCAGCACAAGATTGCCTTCGGCGGCGAGATATCACACCGCGAGCTTGGTCTGCCTGGCATCGGCTGGCCTGGCGGAGACCCTGTCAGCCAGCGATTGAATCCTATGCCTCGCTGGTCAACCGATATGTATTCAATGTTGGGCGAGCATCAGTGGACTATTAATGACAAGTGGACGACCTTCATTGGCGCCCGGCTTGACGACCATACATATACCCGTTGGATGTTCTCGCCGCGAGCGGCAATAGTCCACACGCCGGATGAGAGAGACACATATAAACTGATGTGGTCACAGTCGGTGCGGGCAACCACTGAGGAAGAGATGAAATCCAAGGCCTTGACTACCGGTGAATCCAGCGAGCCGGAAAAACTCGACAGTATCGAGCTGCGTTATGAAAGGCAGCAAAGCAGGAATCTTGACTTGGCCGCGTCGGTGTTCGTCCACTATGAGTTTGCGCTTGTGGACTGGAGCCAGACCGCCCATGCTACTGAACCCGTTGGCACACAGAGGGATTATGGCCTGGAGTTTGAGGCCACTTACCACAATGAGAAAGACCGTTTGAGTATTTCCCATAGCTATACGAAACTTTATAGTTTCAGTTTGAAAGACCCCTGCAATATTACCTTCGTTACCGCCGAGCCATACGGCTATGGTGATGACCTGGCCGCCTGGTCCAATCACATAACCAAGTTAACATTCCAACACAAATTAGATGACAAATGGACCTTCGACGCGTCGCTGCGCATCTACTGGGGATTTCCGGGGATGAAGGATTATGACCAGTACAATCCGTACTCCTTCCCTGCCGGCAGTGGCTATAACGGAGATGGCACGCCTATTATGGACTATAAGGGCGATTGGTATGGACCTCACCGATTTATCCAGCAGGGATGGGAGAAGGCGTATCGTGGCGACTATTACCTGAACCTCGGTCTGCAATATAAGCCGAGCAAAAACCTTACCATTGGCGTGACGGGCTACGATCTGCTCGGTATTTTCAACAGGGATCTCAACAAGCGTAACTACTTGGCGAGTTCCGGTGACTACCGTGACTACGCGCCGGCTATTGGTGTTTCACTAACATATAAATTTTAGCTGAATTGGGAGCGACCATACTTATGATAGCTCATATAGGATATGTTGGTTCTCTCCGCAGCCGATGGCGGCTTGCAGGCACCACAGCTGGTTGCATTGGACGTTGGTTTGTCCAATCTTTCGTGATTCTCGGCTGGTTGCTGGCGTCCGGTGCGTATGCAGAATCTCAGACCGTACAATATAAGGAATACGAGGTCAAAGCTGCTTTTATGTACAACTTCCTGAAGTTTGTGGACTGGCCTGAGGAGAAGATGTCGCGGAGCGGAAAGCAGATAGTCATCGGCATCATAGGGGATGACCCTTTTGGCCCGGCCGTTGATATTTTCAAAGACAAAACCGTCGAGGACCGCACCCTGGTTATAAAGCGGTTTGAAGGCCTGCAAAAGATAACTGAGATGTCCGAGCGGGACAGGCAGCAAAAGGTTGAGGAGCTTAAGGGATGTTACCTTCTGTTCATCTGCCCATCCGAGCAGAAGAGGATTCGTGAGATAATTGACATCGTGGGCAAGGATGGCGTCCTGACTGTTGGGGACACTGACGGTTTTATCGAATCCGGCGGCGCCATCAACTTCTTTCTGGAAGATAACAAGATTCGCTTCGACATAAGTATTCCCGCCGTCGAGAAGGCCGGGTTAAAAATCAGGTCACAGCTTTTGCGTCTTGCAAAGCGTGTAATCAAAGACGAACAGATTCCCGCCAATGACAACCAGCCATCGTCTCCGAAGGAGAAAAACTGACCATGTCGATTTCCCATGGTGTCACAGTGAGGAGAAATGAAAAGCTGATAGCGGTTGTTATGGCGGTATGCACGCTGGTTATAGTGTGCACGGGAATGGTAGTCATAGTCCGTGGTCAGACCGCTTATCTTAAGAGCGCCTCGGCCAATCTCTCAACCTTGGCCGAGATGGTAGCGGTTAACTCGAAGGCAACCATGGCTTTCCGTGACCCCGGTGACGCCGAAGCGATACTCAGCACCCTTAAGAACGAGCCCTCGATTGTCACTGGTTCGATTCGCAATAGACGGGGCCAAATGCTGGCGGTGTATTATCGAGATGATAATGCCGACCAGGGGGATCAGCAGACTAACCTTATGCAATCCTCCCGCGCTTTGAGCTTAAGGGGCGACCTTTTGACGGTGATAAAAGTGATAATTCTCGATGGTGAAGTAATCGGCACCGTCCGGCTTCGGGCGGAGTTGAATCCGATGTTTGTTATGCTGAAGCGTGACACGACGATGGTCGTCGTTTTGCTGCTGTTTATGTGCTGGGGTTTTATGTTGTTCATTTACTCTATGGTGAAGAAGAGCACAGAGGCGGTGGTTGGTTCGGCCGGGAGCGCCGACAGAACACAGATGTTTGTTGATGCGGAAGGGTAATTATGCGTCTTGTCCAGAATATGGCGATAAAGTTAAAGCTCATCGCCATTGTAATGGTCACCTGCGTAGTATCGCTGGTGGTGGTGGGCGGCGCATTCGTGTTCTGGGAGTGGCGGGGTCTGCGCAACAATATGATAGAGAAGCTCTCGACCGAGGCCCAAATCACCGCCGATAACTGCAAGGCCTCATTAACATTTGAAGATATAGCAGATGCGGAGAAGACACTAAAAGCCCTCAAAGCCGATTCCTCAATTGTCGTCGGTTGTATCTATAAAAAGGACGGCAGGAAATTTGCCAGCTATGTCCGGACCGAAGCCGACAAATCCTGTCTGCTGCCCCTATCGCGGGAGCAGGGGTATAATTTCGACGGTGGGCTGCTGACGGTATTCGAGCCGATAGTGCTTGATAACGAAACAATCGGCACCATCTGCCTCCGCTCTAACCTCGGCCCTATGTATGCGGCGATTAGACGGGATGCCGAAAACACCGCGATAGTGCTGCTGCTGGCCGTGCTGGCGGCTTATGTTATCTCATCTAAACTGCAGCGTATTATTTCGGGCCCCATTCTCGACCTGGCCAGAGTCGCACGAGACGTTTCCGACAAGAGGGACTATTCCACGCGTGCGTTAAAGCAAAGCAACGACGAAGTCGGCCTGCTCATTGATTCATTCAATGAAATGTTGGAGCAGATTCAGCAGCGCGACTCCGAACTGGTTAAAGCCAAGGGAGAATTGGAGTTAAGAGTTCGGGCACGCACCGTTGAGCTGACTTCAGCCAACAAGCACCTTACCGACGAGATAGGCGAACGTGAGAAAGCGGAGCACAAACAGGCCGACCTGCTCAAGGAGCTCGAAGCTGTCAACCAGGAGCTGAAGGATTTTGCCTATATCGCCAGTCACGACCTCAAGGCGCCTCTGCGTGCGATAAAGACGCTTGCGGACTGGATATCCACCGACTACGCGGACAAGCTAGACCAGGACGGTCGAGAACAGCTCAAGTTGCTCAGGCAGAGAGTTGACAGGATGCACAATCTTATAGATGGCATCCTTCAGTATTCGAGAGTTGGTCGCATCAGGGAGAAAAATAGCGATGTTCAGCTCGACAAATTGTTGCCCGAAATCATAGATACGCTCGCTCCGCCGGCGCACATAAAGATTACCGTCGAGACGAAACTGCCTACCTTAAGATGCGAGGAGACCCGTATTACGCAGGTTTTCCAGAACCTGCTGAGCAACGCCGTTAAATATATGGACAAGCCGCAGGGGCAGATAAAGGTCGATTGCGCCGAAGAGGGCGAGTTCTGGAAATTCAGCGTTGCCGACAACGGCCCGGGCATAGAGGAAAAGCACTGGGAACGCATCTTCAAGATATTCCAGACACTGGCGCCGCGGGACGAGTTTGAAAGCACGGGTATCGGACTGACGGTTGTGAAGAAGATAGTCGAGTTGTATGGCGGAAAAATCTGGCTCGATTCGGAGGTGGGCAAGGGAACGACGTTCTACTTCCTGTTTCCCAAGAGCGGCGCCCCTGAGCCGCCGGAAGAACAGGTAGTTGCCGCAGTCGCCGCGGAGCATGACTCTGACAACGTCGAGAACCAGGACAATTAGAGCTGAAAATGAAAAACTACAAACCAACATTGTTAGTTGAAGATGATAGCGTAGATGCAATGAAGACACATTATCTGATAATCATGCGAACTTCGGCACAAAATGGAGGAATGGCAATATGTTGGATACCGTAGCCGTTCCAGAACAGTTTGAGCCGATTTTCCGGAAAGCTCAAGAGTATGTGAGCGCTTACTTCAGTCAAAAGAAGGAAGACGCCTCGACGGGTACGATAGAGATATTCGGCCAGAGGTATATTCTTGTCAGAGCGGCCTCGATGTCGGTGGATTTCTTCGACACCATAAAGGGTATGTTCAAGGACTGTGGAGAGGAGAATGCGTCAGAAATGGCGAGGAGCCTTCTTTTTGACGTTGCACACACCATCGGAAAGATGGATGCCAGGAACTTCCATCAACGAATGGGTCTGCGGGACCCCATAGAGAAGCTTTCCGTAGGGCCAATTCATTTTTCTTATACAGGATGGGCTTTTGTTGACATATTTGCTGAGTCAAAACCGACAGCGGATGAGAACTTCTATCTTATATACGACCACCCATTTTCGTTTGAGGCCGATGCGTGGGAAAAGAGCGGCAAGAAGAACAGTTCCTGTGTCTGCACTATGAGTGCCGGATATTCATCCGGATGGTGCGAGGAGAGCTTTGGAATTCCGCTGGTTGCCTCTGAGATAATGTGTAAAGCCAGGGGTGATAGCGCCTGCCGGTTCATTATGGCACATCCCTCCAGGATGGCACAGTACCTTCAGGCGTATTTGCGCAGCCATCCGGAAATATCCGACAATGCAATGCTCTACAAAACAGGCGGATTCTTCCAGGGGTTCAGGCAGGTACAAGAGGCTCTGCAAAAGAGTGAGGAGCGATTCAAGCAGGTAGCTGAAAACGCCGGCGACTGGATTTGGGAAGTTAATGCCGAAGGATTATACACTTATTCAAGCCCTGTTGTGGAAAAAATACTTGGCTATGAGCCGGAAGAGCTTGTTGGAAAGAAGTATTTTTATGACCTTTTTGCCCCAGATGTGAAAGAAGAGTTAAAGAAAGTAACGTTTGAGGCTTTTGCCAAGAGAGAGAGCATTAAAAACTTCGTTAATCCTAAAGTGCATAAGAATGGCCGTATTGTTATTTTGGAGGCAAACAACACACCGGTTGTAGACGATAAAGGAAATCTTTGTGGATATCGGGGAGCATGCAGAGACATCACCGAGCGCAAGCAGACGGAGGAACGACTCTTGGCTGTCAACGCCCTCCAAAAACTTCTCTTGCCCCCGGTTCCAATCGAACAGAAGCTCAAGTTTATCACCGATGCGGTGGTGCGCATCCTGGATGCCGACTTTGCCAGAATCTGGGTCATCAAGCCCGGAGACCGGTGCGAAGCCGGTTGTACCCACGCCCAGGTTACCGAGGGGCCGCACGTCTGCCGGTTCAGAGATAAGTGCCTGCACTTGATGGCCAGCTCCGGCCGCTACACCCACCTCGATGGAAAAGTCCATCGCCGCGTGCCGTTTGGCTGTTACAAAATTGGGCTGATTGCCGCGGGAAAGCAGGACAAGTTCCTCACCAACGAGGCGGCAACCGACCCGCGAGTTCACAATCACGATTGGGTCAAAGAGCTGGGTTTGGTGTCATTTGCCGGATATCGCCTTACGCACACCGAAGGCACGCCTTTGGGCGTGCTGGCACTCTTCAGTAAGCATCCTATCTCTCCTGAGGAGGATGCTCTCCTGGAGGGAATCGCGCATTCGACCTCCCAGGTGCTCCACACATCCCTGGCGGAGGAAGCTGTTGAAAATCTTAACAAGAACCTGAAGTCAACCATTCAGGAGCTTAGCAGGTCCAACCGACAGCTTCAGGATTTTGTGCACGTCGCCGCGCACGACCTCAAAACGCCGGTGCGGGGGATAGGGACCCTCGCTGACTGGATTGTCGGCGACTACGGCGATAAACTCGATGAGGGAGGCCGCGAAAATATCCGCTTGCTCAAGGCGAGGGTCATTCGCATTGACAATCTCATCGACGGAATGCTGCAATTTTCCAAGATTGCGAGAAACAGGCAAAACGAACAGGAAACGGATTTGAACTCGCTGGTATCTGAGGTAATCGAGAGAATAAAACCGGGCAACAGTATCGAAATAGCCGTGGACAGTTTGCCGAAGGTGACCTGCGAACGCGGGCATATGGTGCAGGTGTTTGAGAATCTTTTGGCAAATGCCGTTGCCTTTATGGACAAACCAAAAGGGCTGATAAAGGTCGGCTGTGTCGAGCAGGGGGACTTCTGGAGATTTTACATCCGCGACAACGGCCCAGGCATAGAGAAAAAGCACTGGGAACGCATCTTCAAGATATTCCAGACACTCCCCACCAAAGATGAGCCGGATACCGCGGGAATTGGCCTGACAATCACCAGGAAGATAGTCGAAATCTACGGAGGCAAAATCTGGGTGGAGTCTCAGCTAGGCGAAGGCAGCACATTCTTTTTCACATTTCCCGGACAGCGGGAGAAAGCTATATATGCAAACACTAAAGCCGATACTGCTTGTTGAAGACGACAGCGTTGACGCGATGACTGTGAGGCGGGCGTTGCGGGACCTGCACGTTCCCAACGCCGTGATTCATTTGGTCAACGGCGAGGACGCAATGAAATACCTGGCCGACCCGGCTACGGATAAACCGTTTGTAATTCTTCTTGACCTGAATATGCCCAAGATGAACGGCATTGAGTTCTTGAGGGTCGTAAAGGCGGATGCCGGCCTGAGAATAACACCTGTTATAGTGCTTACAACTTCCAAGGAAGGGCAGGATGTCTTTGACAGCTTCGAACTCGGTGCGGCCGGTTATATGGTAAAACCGGTGGATTACAGAGAATTCGTGGAGTTGATGGGAACAGTTATGCTCTATTGGGATTCGAGTGAATTGCCCGGAGAAGAATACAGAGGGGTAGATGCAAAACACTTATTGAATATTCCGTGTTCGGAGACAGAAGGGTGAACAGACGGCGTTTTTTGCTCTAACGCCGATTTGTGACGAAAAACGATGAAAACCAGAGAAATCCAAAATGGGCAGACGGTTGCGGCAGACGACCATGCGCCGGGCGACAGCCGGGAGCAGCTGACGAAAGAACAGTTGCTCAGCGAAATTGAGTTTCTGCATGCCCGTGTTATAGACCTTGAGCGGTCGCGGCGCGAGCAGGAACGCATGGAAAAAGCGCTCATCAGGTCTCTTCAGGAATGGGAGGCGACGTTCAGCGCCACACGGGACTCGATTATGCTGGTTGACAAGGAACTCAGGATTGTGCTGGCCAATTGTGCCGCATCGCGGTTCTTTGGCAGTCCGGTTGGTAAAATGCTGGGACAAACAACACACAGTTTGCTTTATGGTACAGCCCTGCCGCCCGACAACTGTCCGCTGGCGATAGCCAGGCAGACCAATAAGCACGAGGAGGCGGAGATTTATATACCCAAGAAAGACGCCTGGGTCGCAACTTCCGCAGACCCGGTAATCGACGACGAGGGCAACACCACCTGTTTTGTCTATATCATCAGAGACATTACTTACCGAAAGAAAACCGAGTATACATTTGCTAAATTAAATCAGGACCTTCAAAAGACCATACACGAGATGGAACATTCCAACCTCGAGCTGCGAAGCTTTGCTCACGTTATAGCACATGACCTCAAATCACCCTTGCGGGGGATTGGCTGCATTGCTGACCGCTTGATAAGGAAACATGCCGGCCAGCTTGATGACGAAGGTAAAAATCAGCTTCGCCTTATGCTGGTCAGGGTAAAACGTATGAGCGAGTTCATCGACGGCATACTGCGATATTCCGAAATCGGGCAAATCACCGATGAGCAGATTGACGTCGATATCAATGTTCTTCTGGCAGAGGTAATCGTTGATATCGCCGTCCCGGCCAATGTTGAAATCATTATCCAGCAGGGGTTGCCTACCATTCGGTGCGAGCGGCTGCGGATAAAACAGGTTTTCCAGAACCTTTTAAGCAACGCGATACGACACTCGGACAAGCCGAAGACGCAAATCAGAGTCGGCTGCACCGAGGAAGACGATTTTTGGGAATTCAGCGTTGCGGACAACGGCTGTGGAATCAAAGAACAGTATTTTGGAAAAATTTTCGAGATATTCCAGACGCTGTCTTCACGCGACAAAACCGAAAGCACAGGCATCGGCCTGACTATCGTTAAGAAGATTGTCGAATTATACGGCGGAAAGGTCCGGGTGACGTCGAAATTCGGAGAAGGCAGCACTTTTTTCTTCACCTTGCCAAAGACAAAGGAAGGGGTAATTAAGAATGCAAACGATAAAACCGATACTGCTTGTTGAAGACGATATCGTGGATGCATCCACGGTGAAGCAGACGCTGGCGGACCTCGGGGTCAGGAACCTCATCGTTCACAAAGCGGACGGCGAAGAAGCGCTGGAGTACTTAAGGGGGCAGGATAATCAGCAGCCGGCGTTGATTTTTCTGGACCTTAATATGCCGAAGATAAGCGGGGTCGAACTGCTGCAGATTATCAGGGCGGACGCCAAACTGCAGCGCATACCGGTCGTTGTCCTGACCGTTTCAAAATACGAGCAGGACAAGCTCGACACCTTCAACCTCGGCGTGGCGGGGTACATCATAAAAGCGGTGGATTATGACGCCTTTCTGCGGGCTATGGATATAGTAATCCGGTACTGGGTATGGAACGGACTTGTGGTGAAAGAAAAGGAGATCGAGAATGCGAAATTGTAGGCCAATTATGCTGGTTGAAGATGACACAGTTGACGTAATGACGGTCAAGCGGGCGATGAAGGACCTCAAGGTCATAAACCCGCTGGTTCGCGCCGGCAATGGCGAAGAAGCCCTTGCGTACCTCAGAGACGACAACAACGCAAAGCCCTGTGTTATACTTCTTGACCTCAATATGCCCAAGATGAACGGTATTGAGTTTCTCAGGGTTGCCAAAGCCGACGAAAAACTCAAAAGGATTCCTGCGATAGTGTTGACTACCTCGAAAGACGACCAGGACCGGTTCCAGACCTTTGAGCTAAACGTCGCCGGTTTTATCGTCAAACCCGTGGACTACAAGAAGTTCGTCGAAGCAATGAGAATTATTGACTTGTACTGGACACTGAGCGAAATGCCAAATGGTGAACAGGAGAATGCACATGCGGACATCCAGACCGATACTGCTTGTCGAAGATGACGATGTCGATGCAATGACCGTCAGGCGGGCAATGAAAGACCTCAAGGTCACAAACCAGCTGGTGCGTCTTGGCAACGGGGAAGAAGCACTGAGCCATCTGCGCGACAGGGACAACATGCCGTGCGTTATATTGCTGGATTTGAACATGCCCAAGATGAACGGCATCGAGTTCCTTAAAGTTGCCAAAAACGATGCCGGGCTGCGGCAAATACCTGTGATTGTGCTGACTACATCCAAGGACGAGCAGGACAAGGTGGAAAGTTTCCAGTTCAGCGTGGCTGGTTATATCGTAAAGCCAACCGACTACGAAAAATTCGTCGAGGCAATGCGGGCCGTTGATCTGTACTGGACACTAAGCGAAATGCCCTGCGCCGTTGCATAGACCGTGGAAAACACAAGATACAGAATCCTGATGGTGGAGGATGACCGCCTTGACCAGATGGCGTTCAAACGCGTGGTCAAGGAGGAGAACCTGCCCTACGATTACACAATTGCCGGCTCTGTCGCACAGGCCAAAGAAATTCTCCGCAGCGATAAGTTCGACCTGGTTTTTGTGGACTACCTGCTCGGCGACGGGACCGCCTTCGACGTCCTTGAGTCGATTGTTGACACCCCGACCATCTTCGCAACCGGAACCGGCAGTGAGGAGCTTGCCGTCAAGGCGATGAAGTCCGGCGCTTCCGACTACCTCATCAAAGACCCTGCGAGAAACTACCTAAAGGTTTTCCCCGAGGTCGTCAAGCACGCCATCCGCCACAAAAAGGCCGAAGACGAGCTTAAAAATTATCATGAAAAACTTGTGGAACTCGTAAGGGAGCGGACCGAACAGCTCGCGGAAGAAAAAGAGCTGCTGGCGGTCACGCTTTCAAGTATGGGAGATGCGGTTGTTGCCGTGAACGTGGAGGACCGCATAGTGCTGTTTAACAAGGCCGCGGAGTGGTTGACGGGATGGAGATTTGAAGAGGTCAACGGCAAATCAGCCGACGAGGTAATCAAAATTGTCAATGAACAGACCAGGCAGCCCGCCGAAAGCCCCATTGACAGAGTGCTTGAGTCACGCAAAGTCGAATCCGGCACAGACCACGACGTGCTGGTCGCCAGAAACGGACGGCGATGTCCCGTTTCCGCCACTGCTGCCCCCATCCGCAGAAATGACGGAACTATGACCGGCATAGTGCTGGTCTTCCGTGATGTGTCGCAGCAGCGTGAAATCGACCGGATGAAGTCGGACTTTATCTCCTCTGTTTCGCATGAGCTGCGCACTCCGCTTACCTCAATCAAGGCCTACGCCGAAACTATGCTTCAGGACCGGAATATGACTGAGGAAACCAGGATAGAGTTCCTTCAGGTCATCGATGAGGAATCCGACCGGCTGACAAACCTCATAAACGGCATTCTGGAGATTTCGCGGATGGAATCAGGCACTATTGAAATCGTCCGCAGGCCTGTTGACGTGTGCCTTGTTACCCGTCGTGCGGTCGAAGGGCTTGAACACCTGGCGTCCAAAAAGAAAATTCGCATCGAAACCGGCATAGCCGAGTATCTTCCGGAGATATTAGGCGATGAAAACAAAATCCACTCGCTGGTTTCGAACCTGGTTAACAACGCCATCAAGTTCACTCCCGAAAACGGTTGCATCAGGGTATCGGCACAGGTGAGCAACAATGAGCTGGTTATCAAAGTGACCGACAATGGTATGGGAATACCCAGCGAAGACCTCCCTAAAATTTTCGGTCGATTTTACCGTGTCTATCGCCCCGGCACACAAATCCAGGGCACCGGACTGGGGCTGGCAATCGTCAAGGAAATCGTCCTCAGGCACGACGGCAGAATCGAAGTCGAAAGCGAAATTGGTAAGGGCAGCACCTTCACGGTGTATCTGCCGGTCATACCGCAAAGAATTCCCGCCGAGGTCACATAATCAGTATCGCACGCTCCCCGTGTCACCTTATCGCCGATTGCGTCTCGATGCCATCAAAGCTATCCCCAGCGTAATTATCAATGCGGATGCGGGCTCCGGAACAACGAGCCAGGCGTCGGTTATGGTTGCTCCGATGCGGGTCGTCCCGTTGCTGCCGCAGGTTATGCTAAGATTATTGCGCTGCCAGTCCGTCAGCACGGGGGCTCCCAGTGGGATAGCATCATTGTCGAGGGCGGTGGCGGTATAATCGTTGAGCTGCCACCAGATTTGGGATACTTCGACGCCGCTCGGCAGCGGCAGGTTGTTGGTGCTGCTCAGCTGGTAACTGTCCTTTGAGCTGTAATCGTTGGTGACTGTTATCAGAAAATCCGTGTCCTGTGGGTTGCTCGCAAAGAGGAATCCGCCGATGTTCAGGGTTATGCCGAAGGGCTCGACATTGTGCTCATAATCGCCCTCGGTAGACAGTGGATTGCTGTCGGGCGTTCCTGAATCGTATATGTACCAGCCGGTGATAGTGTTGCCGCTTTTGATTTTGCCGGCCAGCGCGCCGGCGCGGTCGTCAACGGATGTCACCTGCCCGGTAATCTCAATTTGGATGATATCGCCTCGGGCGACGCCTCCAGCCGACAGAACAATACCTGCCGATATGCAGGCGCAATACAGCACAAGTGCTTTCTGCTTGCTGTCGAATAGCATAAATTGTCCCCGCTCTTCTATCTCCCCGATTAATAATAATTATATCCGATTTGGCCGGCATTGTCAAGCAAAATTGTCGCGCAAAAGCCGGATAATACCCCTGACAGGGGGAGTATTATAGGGCTTTGGCTGGTTTGTGTTTCAGAGGATGCGGGCTTGACTTTTGCAGTTGATTGGGGTATGTTTTCACACTGGTTTTAGCAAATCCTTTTACGCAAGGGATTGCGGACTTATCCGCCAAAGGCGAGGCGGAAGCAAATCTGGGTAGTTAAGGACGGCTTGAATCTATGAAGAAAGACACAGAAACGCACGAGCGAATCGAGAATATTGCCATACTCGATGAGTTGAAAAACTCATACCTCAATTACGCGATGAGCGTGATTGTATCGCGGGCGCTGCCCGACGTGCGTGACGGTCTCAAGCCCTCGCAAAGGCGAATTATGGTTGCGATGAACGACCTCAATCTGGGGCCGCGAAGCAAACACCGCAAGTGCGCAAAAATCGTCGGTGATACCGGCGGCAACTATCACCCCCACGGCGACCAGGCGACATACGGCACATTAGTCCGGCTGGGCCAGGACTGGAATATGCGATATACGCTGGTGGACCCGCAGGGCAATTTCGGCTCAATCGACGCCGACCCGCCGGCCGCTATGAGATACACCGAGGCGAGAATGACCGCGCCGGCGATGGAGATGCTGGACGATTTGGAGCATGACACGGTCGATTTTGTCCCCAACTATGACGAAACCCGGACGGAGCCGACCGTTCTGCCTTCCAGGTTCCCTAATCTATTAGTGAACGGCTCGACGGGCATAGCCGTGGGAATGGCGACCAATATCCCGCCGCACAACGTCGCCGAGGTTTGCGATGCCCTGCTTTTGGTCATAGACGACCCGAATTGCGGCTTCAAGGACATAATGAAAAAGCTCCCCGGACCGGATTTCCCGACCGGCGGAATCATCTGCGGCAGACAGGGAATAATCGATGCCTATTTCAAAGGCAAGGGACACCTCGTGGTAAGGGCCAAGGCCGAAGTGGAGCCCTCCAAGAGAGGCAAAGAGTGCATCGTCATCACCGAAATTCCTTATATGGTGGTCAAGACGAGCATCGTTTCGAAGATAGCTGATTGCGTCCGCGACGGCCAAATCGCCGAGATTGCCGACGTCCGCGACGAGTCGGACCGGCACGGCATGCGAATCGTTGTCGAGGTGAAAAAAGACGCCGACGCGCAGGTGGCGCTGAATAAACTCTTCGAATATACCCCGCTGCAAACCACCTTCGCCATCGCCAACGTCGCCCTTGTCAACAGCAGACCCGAAACGCTCAATATCCGCCAGATGCTCGACCTGTTCATCGACCATCGCAAGGTGGTCATCCGCAGGCGAACTATGTTTCTGCTCAAGCGATGCCAAAACAGGGCGCACATCCTCGAAGGACTGATTCTGGCGGTCAGCGATATAGACGACATAATAGACCTCATCAAAAAGTCCCCCGATACGCCGACGGCAAAACAGAACCTGATGAAAAAGCCGTTGAAACTGGCGGAATCGGAAACCCTGCGAAAACTGCTGCCAAAAGAGTTCATCAGGGAAAAGACAAAAGAAAAGCAGTTTCTCACGGGCCCGCAGACGGACGCCATCCTGACGATGCAATTACAGCGGCTGACGGGGCTTGAAATAGAAAAGCTCGCCAAGGAATACGCGGATATTGCCGTCCAGATAGAGGGTTACGAAGCGATTCTGGCCAAAGAATCAGTGCTGATGGATATTATCCGCAAAGATATTGTTGAGATGAAAGCCAAATATGGCGACAAAAGACGCACGGAAATAAGCGCAAGACAAGCCGAGACATTCGACCTCGAGGACCTGATAGCCGAGGAAGAGGTCATTGTTACCGTAAGCCACTCCGGCTACGTCAAGCGGATGCCCATAGACACCTATCGCAAGCAGGGCAGGGGCGGCACCGGCGTAATCGGCTCGGACACCAAAGAGGGCGACTTCATCGAACATATGTTCACCGCCTCCACCCACGACTATCTGCTGATTTTCACCAACCGCGGCAGGTGCTACTGGCTAAAAGTTTACGACGTCCCCAGCTTGTCCCGCCAGAGCAAAGGCAGAAGTATCGCCAACCTGCTCAACCTCGGCGACCAGACAATTGCCTCGGTCATTAACGTCGCCAAACTCGCCAGGGACGAGGAAACTTCCGAGGACAAACAGCCGCAGCTTGTGATGGCGACGAAAAACGGTGTCATCAAAAAGACCAAACTTTCCGACTACAGCCATCCTCGCTCCGTCGGCGTTACCGCCATCAAGCTCGACCCCAACGATACCCTCATCGACGTCGCCCAGACAATGGGCAAAGACCACATTGTTCTCGGCACGCAGGACGGGATGGCCATAAGGTTCGACGAGCAGCAGGTCCGCTCGATGGGCCGGGTGTCCCACGGCGTCATCGGCATACGCCTGCGCACCGGTGACGCGGTCGTCGATATGGTCATCGCCGAGGAAAAGGCGTCGCTATTGACCGTCTGCGAAAACGGCTACGGCAAACGCACTTCGCTTGACAATTATCGTCCCCAGAACCGCGGGGGTATCGGCTTAATAAACATCAAAACCACCGACCGAAACGGCAAAGTTGTCTCCCTCAAGGCGGTGCAGTTTGAAGACGAATTGATGCTGATTACCGCCAACGGACAAATCATACGCACCGGCCTTGACCAGATTCGCCCCATAGGCAGAAATACACAGGGCGTCCGGCTTATAAAGTTGCGGGAAGGCGACAAGCTCGTAGCCGCCGCCAAGATTGGTCCGGAAGCAGCGAAGGAACAGTCCGATGATTCCGTAATACAGAAAGCGGAATTACCGCCGCAGGAAGAGACCGAACCCGGGCCTGAAGAAGAGGAACAAGTCGAAACCGAGCTGGAAGAAAAGCCAAAGTCGAAGCCACAAAAGGACGAACCAAAGGGTAAGGGCAAAAAGCCGGGTAAAATATCCCGCAAATAAGATAAGGTTGCGTTAAACGTAGCACGGCCATCCTAGCCGTGCCACACAAGCAGCGCAAGTGATAGACGAACCGCGCAACCACGGAATTTGCTATGGCCCCTAAAGCAGCCAAAGCTAAACAGCAAAATGAGCTTGTGTATGTCATCGCAGGCGACGAGCCGACATTAGTCAACGCCCAGTGTACCCAGCTTGTTGACCGGCTCATACCCCAGCAGGAAAAAGCGACCGGGCTTCTTGTCGCCGACACCGACAGAATTACCATTACCGAGGTTTTAGACGAGCTTCGCACACTGCCTTTCCTGACAAAAAAACGCGTGGTCGTGATAAGAAACGCGGACAAATTCATCTCCGCCAACCGCGAAATCCTCGAGACGTATTTCGAGAATCCCTGTCCGACCGGCATACTGGTCCTGACGGTATCGAGCTGGCCGGGCAACACTCGTCTTGCCAAAAAACTGCCTGACGTTGGAACCCTGGTGGAGGTGGAAGCGCCCAAAGGGGCGGAGATTACACGCCGGCTCATCGCTTACTCCCACGACGCGCACAGCAAAGGATTCGAACGCGGTGCAGCCGAACTGCTCATCGAACTGGCGGGCGATAACCTTCCTCGTCTCTATACCGAAGTCGATAAATTAGCGGTTTATGCCGCTGATGAAAAATCCATCACGACCGCACACGTCGAATCGCTCGTAGGCCACAATCGTCTCTTCGACGCCTTTGCGGTTATCGAATCCTGTCTCCATCGCCAACCCGCTCCCGCCGTCGAACGGCTGCGCAGATTGTTCGCTGAAGATAAATCCGCCGAATACTCCACCATCGGCGCATTCGCGTTTCATTTCCGCAGATTGTTCACAGCAAAAAAATTGCTCGATGAAGGATGCTCCCAGTATGAAGTCGCGGGCAAAGCCCGCATTTGGTACAACAAAGATGCGCAATTTGCGTTGTTGAAACGATTGACGCTCAAGCAAATCGGCGACTATTTACAGCAGTTGGCCGCCACCGATTACGCGATTAAAAAGGGCCTGGCGCAACCCCGAATCGCTATCGAACAATTAGTCCTGCGAATGGCTTCGCTGTAATTCAGCGTTCAGCGGACAGCGTGTAGTGGATAGTTTGTATTTCGCCAACTTTCCACTCTCGATTGCTCAAATTTATCGCGCAGCACGCCGTCTTCGACGAACTCAAAAAATTGCTTGAGAAATAGTTTGTCTTCCAAAAACGGCCCGCCGTTCGGCCTGTCCTCCGTAGTAAAGCGAAGGGGGAAGCGCAGCGTAGAACGGAGAGAGCGGGATTATAACCGCCCTCTTTTGTAATATCTTATAAGACAAGCACTTATGACACAAGTCTTTTTTGGCTAAAGAATTAACTCTTACGATACGTTACTTTGCCTATACGATAAGTTACTATACGTTACTCGAAAAATAGGACAATTTGTAGGACAACGCTTAAAAAAAGAATGTATCGCCTCGACACTTTCTATGGGTTGGCGTTAGTAAAAGCTGAAGTCGTCTCCTTATTCAAAGGTAAATCTGTCTAATTTTTGCCTGAAGACGTACAGATTGAACATTCGTTTGCTATCGAATGTGCAACCGGATTATATATCCGATGAATGCTATTCAACGCTATCAGTTTGTACGCCGTAGTATATAAAAATTTCATTCGATGCTGAGTTTTTGGGAAACCCGATTTTATAAACAGCTTATTTTGCTGAAAGGTCGATTTTCCAGCAGTTATGCCATATATTTCATTTGTCGGAAACGTCTTGGTGGGCTTTTGAAGTCATACAGGAGAGCGGCCTGATGGATGGGATGGATATTTTTACAGTACGCGGACTGAAGCAATCAAAAATGCCACTTATCCTGCCGCATTCGGTGTGATATAATGCAGCCGACTATGAAACTTCAATCAGGAATTTTTTGGCTACTTTTTATTCTTGCCGTGGTATCGCTGGCCGTTGCGGACACCAAGGCCGCTCCTGCCAAACACACGTTCGCCATCGGCACCAATGATTTTCTTCTCGATGGCCAGCGGTTTCAGATTCGTTGCGGCGAAATTCACGCGGCGCGCGTGCCGCGCGAATACTGGCGTCATCGTTTGCAGATGGCAAAGGCGATGGGCCTGAATACCGTTTGCGCCTATCTTTTCTGGAACATGCACGAGCCGGAGCAAGGTAAGTTCAACTGGTCCGGCCAGGCGGACGCCGCCGAGTTTTGCCGCATCGCACAGGAGGAGGGATTGTGGGTAATTCTTCGTCCCGGTCCATACGCCTGCGCCGAGTGGGAGATGGGCGGCTTTCCGTGGTGGCTACTCAAGACCGATGACATCAAACTGCGCACCCGCGATCCGCGTTATCTCGACGCGGCAAGAACTTATTTGAAGGAAGTTGGCCGCGTGCTTGGTCCGCTGCAAATCACTCAAGGCGGGCCCATTCTCATGGTGCAGGTCGAAAACGAATACGGTTTTTACGGCACGGACGCCGAATACATGGGCGAGCTGCGTCAGACAATGATTGATGGCGGGTTCGACGTGCCTTTGTTCGCCTGTAATCCGACAGATCATCTCAAAGACGGCTGGCGGGCGGATTTGTTTCCGGTTGTCAACTTCGGCTCTAACCCCGCGGGCGGGTTCGAGGCATTGCGCCAAATCCTTCCGCAAGGTCCGCTGATGTGCGGCGAATTTTATCCCGGCTGGTTCGACACCTGGGGGGCACCGCATCATCTCGGCAATGAACAACGCTATCTCAGCGACCTCGAATACATGCTTAAAAAAGGCGGGTCTTTCAGCATCTATATGGCGCATGGCGGAACCACGTTCGGCCTTTGGTCAGGCGCGGATCGTCCGTTCAAACCGGATACTTCGAGTTACGATTACGATGCGCCGATAAGCGAAGCGGGCTGGACGACGGACAAATTCTTCAAGACCCGCGAACTCTTTGCCAAGTACCTGCTTGCCGGCGAAACCATTCCCGACCCGCCGGCGAAAAATCCAGTCATCACTTTCGTACCAGTTGAAGCGACGGAATTTGCTCCCTTGCTGGCGAATCTTCCGAAACCCATCGCCGATGAAAGACCTCGCACGATGGAAAAATACAACCAAGGTTACGGCGAAATTCTTTATCGCACCACGATTCCCGCGGGTTCTGAGGCAACGCTCCTGGCGGCCGAGGTTCGCGATTTCGACTATGTGTTCATGGACGGCAACATGGTAGGTGTAATGGATCGGCGCAATCGCAGTTTCAAAGTCCGCGTTCCGGGACACAAAAACGACGCGACCCTCGATATTCTTGTCGAGCCGATGGGCCGCGTGAATTTCGGTGCGGAAGTCCACGACCGCAAAGGGCTCTATGCGCCGGTCCGCCTCGACGGAACCGAATTAAGGGGATGGACGGTTTTTAACCTTCGGCTCGATGACCTGATGCTCGCCGGTTTGAAATACCGTGACGCCGGGCAGATTACTAACCCGTCCTCCATGCGTCCCGCATTTTGGCGCGCGACCGTGAACATCGAAAAACCTGGAGACACGTTTCTCGACCTGCGCTCGTGGGGCAAAGGTGTCGTGTGGGTGAATGGCCATTGCCTCGGGCGTTACTGGAACATCGGCCCGACGCAAACGGCGTACGTCCCGGGCTGCTGGCTGCTCGCCGGCAAAAACGAATTTGTCATCCTTGACCTGCTCGGTCCGGAAAAACCCATCGTCGCCGGTTTGGAGAAACCGATACTAAACGAGCTTCATCCGGAAAAAGATTTCGCCAAGATGCGCCGTCCGACAGGCACGCTGAAATTGGATTCCGCAACGCCGGTTCACACGGGTTCGTTCTCGTTTGGGACCGCGACACAGGAAATAAAATTCAGCTCGCCGGCTACCGGGCGTTTCTTTTGTATCGAATCGCTCAACGCGCAGGACGGCAGACCGTTTGCCGCGATTGCTGAACTGGATCTGCTCGACGAGTCCGACAGATCGCTCAGCCACGAAGGCTGGACGATTGCCTACGTGGACAGCGAAGAACGCGCGCAGGAGGACGGCACAGCGGAAAACGCGATTGACGGCCAAACGGCTAATTTCTGGCACACCCAATGGAGCAATGCGCAACCGAATCATCCGCATCGCCTCGTGCTCGATCTCGGCCAGACGCGGACGATTTCCGGTTTTCGTTATGTGCCGCGACAGGGTGATGCCGCGGTTGGCGGACGCATCAAGGATTACCGCGTTTACGTCGGGAACGGTCTGATTCAGAGATGAAAACTCTGGCGGGCTTTTGAAGTCATACAGGAGAGCGGCCTGTGGATGGGATGAATATTTTTACAGTACGAGGTAAGACACTTGAAAGAAAAAATATAACGATAGAATCACAGTCACAGGAACTGAAACCGTCTCCTAATTCAAAGGGAAGTTTGTCTCATTTTGGCTGAAGACATACACCAAAATCCATCAGGCATCGGCCCTGAAACTTTGTTATTTCAGCGGAAGCCCCTCGCTTACAAAAAACGTGTTCGGATAAGAATATTGAAAATATCATCCAAACTTATTTTTTCTCGACTAATCGCATATCGACGATAAAAAATCTGGACGTCTTACGGCAACACGGGAATAGCTATTGTCGGCGATTTTACTTCTATCTCGATTGAGTCCTCTTTCAATCCGGCGGCGCGTGCAGTCAGCCGGATTTTGCCGGGTTTTGATTTCGCCTGGACAATCGCAAGACACAGGCCGTTGAACGCCTTCCTGTGGTCGGCCTGGAATGATTCGTGACTATCCGGCTTGCCGTTATCTACCCCAATGATTTTACCTTCACCCTGAATCTCGAAAGCGACGTCATTGTCCGCCGTGGGCACAATATGGCCTTTTCCGTCGAGTATCTGAATCATGATATGCGCCACGTCGCGTCCATCTGCCACAATAGTATTTCGGTCAACCGACAAACCAATCGCGGCCGGTTCCCCTGCCGTAACAATCTCCATCGTAGAAACAACGTTGCCGTCCCTTGTCCCCACGGCTTTCAGCGTGCCCGGCTCATAGGGCACATCCCAGGACAGGTGCAAGTCCGCCGTGGTACGCGAAACTCTCGCCCGTGGCGCGTAATACCATTCTCCGTTACGGCTTTCTACCCCCGGAAGCGGAAAGACATAACCCTTAACACCGAAAGACTTTCCGTTGAGGAACAACTCCACGGTATCGCAATTAGTGAAACAGGTGATCGGGATAACCTGCCCTTCTTTGCCCTTCCAGTTCCAGTGCGGGAAAACATGCAGAACAGGTTTGTTCGTCCACTGGCTTTGGTAAAAATAAAATCCGTCTTTCTTAAATCCCGCGGTATCCAGAACTCCGGCGGATGAACTCTTAGAAGGCCACCTGGATTCGCCCAAATAGTCGATACCTGTCCACATAAAATCACCTGCCACGTAATCATACGTGCTGGTGAATTTCCACAATTGCTCCACAGTAATCATCTGGCTTAGCCCCCTTCTGCGGAAAGGTCCCCCTTCTTCTCCGCCCGGGAACAACCCGCGATAGTCGCCCCTGAGTCCGCCCATGGATGGGTTCTCCGTGCCGATAACCTTCCTCTGGGGAAAGGCGTGCCTGTCAATGCTGTAGTATTTTTCTGCCCTTTCGCGCCAGCGTGCCACATAGTTGTAACCAACAACGTCCAAGAGTCCCAGAAACTCATTCGACACACTTCGTGGTTCAGCGGCTATCTGGTCACAGCCTACGGTTACTAAACGCGTAGGATCTTCCCTGTGAAAAATTTCAATCAATCGTTTGAGCGTCTGCGCGCCATTCGGGTCGGTCTGGTCTCCCACTTCATTGCCCGCGCTCCACAGCACAACCGAGGGATGATTCCGGTCGCGGCGGACGAAACTTGTCACGTCCCTCTCCGACCATTCATCAAAGTAGAGAGAGTACCCATAGGGTTCAATATTGAATTTGGGAACTTTCCACTCGTCAAACGCTTCGTCCATTACCAGGAAGCCCATCCGATCGCACAGGTCCAAAAATTCCGGTGCTGGCGGATTATGAGCGGTCCGGATGGCATTGCAGCCCATTTCCTTGAGAATCTCAAGCCGCCGTTCCCAGACCCGTTCCGGCACCGCCGCTCCCACACTCCCGCCTTCGTGGTGCAGGCACACACCATTGAGCTTGATTTGCCGACCGTTGAGCAGGCAACCCTTGTCCGCATCAAAAACCACCTCCCTGATTCCGAAGGGCGTGTCGTATTCATCCACCAACTTATCTCCGGTGCGGACAGAGCTATGGGCAGTGTAAAGATATGGACTGTCCACTGACCAAAGGTTAGGGTTTTCTATCGTCAATTCCTGCGTTAATTCGTGCTCGCCATTCGCTGCAACATCAGCACCTCCCTGCACTGTCTCGACCACCTTACCGTTCTTGTCGATTATGTCCGTGGTCAGCGTGCAATTGGCGGCAACCTTGCCTTCATTCCGCACCATTGTTTTGACCCGCACCAGTGAGGACGTTTGGGAAACCTTCGGCGTAATAACGAACGTCCCCCAGTGAGCGATATGGATATCGCCTGTGACCAGCAGCCAGGCGTGCCGATAAATGCCGGAACCTGAATACCATCGTGAATTGCGTTGTTTGGAGTTGTCCACCTTTACAGCAATCACGTTCTCACGGCTGCCAAAGTTCAGATGCGGGGTGATATCGTAATGGAAGCTGATGTATCCGAACGGACGCTTGCCCAGGTACTGGCCGTTGACCCATACCTCGCTGTTCTCATACACACCATCGAATTTGATGGCTATCCGTTTGTCCTTGTAAGAGTCAGGCAGGCGAAAGATCTTCCGATACCAGCCGATCCCAGTAGGTACATAGCCCCCGTTGCCGCCTGAGGGTTCCTTTTCGCCGAACGGCCCTTCAATGCTCCAGTCGTGGGGAATGTCCAGCTTGCGCCAATCTGCATCATTGAAATCCGCCTTTTCAGCTCCTGGCGCATCGCCTTTGAAGAATAGCCATCGAGAATCCATCAGCAGCCGTTTCCGGCCTGACTCGACCGAATTTGAATCACTCGACAGAGCAAAGGACGCAAGTATGGTTATTAAAAACAGCTGGCCAAATATCAGGGTTGAAAACAGTGATTTTTCCCACGGCTTCATTTTGTCGCTCCTGCTAATTTAATAACACTCATTTTAGCTTGCGATTACGAAAAACCAGTGTAGTGATTTTGAGGCAGTTTTCAATTAAAAACAGGAAACCGCACTCACCACACTTATCTTCCACCCACTGCCTCCTCAGTTTGCTTGCGCAAACAAGCAGAGGGGACAAAGCGTGGGGGCATGGAGAACAGGCAGGGCAGGAAAGATTCGAACTGCGATTATCTGAATAGTTCGGAGTGCGAGCCCATTCTCGCAAGGACAAGCGTATTGCCGGCGATTCGGTAAATGAGGGCCCAGCCGAGTCTTATTTCGGATACCCTATCGTCTGTGCCAAGGCAATTTGTTCGGGCTTGGCTTTAATGACTTCACTGAATTTTTTCTGGTCAACCCCGCCCCTTGCGGTAGCGGCCAAGCCCTGCGATGCACAATACAAATAGACGTTCTGGGCCAGACAACCCACTTCAACGTATTTATCACGCGAATTGGGCACAAATGAGTCTTTCGGACTTTTTGCGTTAAGAACATAAACCAGGTTCACCGGCGCGATGTAAATGAAATCCTGCGCACCGGTCGATTTACGAAAGTCGCCTTTTGCAACGGGTGTAAGCTGGTGGTTCGCCATGTCATATAGATAGACGGCTTCGGGCAGCACTACATAAATATTAACGGAATATACGGCCTTTGCGGCGGGAGCGGTTCGTTTGCCGTCGGGCCTGTTTATGCCGTCAGCCGCCCAAAGCAGGTCCGACAACTGCTGGAGAGTGAGCTTTTTGTCGGAGATATCGCGATTGGTTTTTCTTTTCTTCAGGGCCTGCATCAAGGAAATTCCCTGGTTCAAATCGGGGGGATTGAGTTTGATAACGTCGTAGGTCTGGGGGACGGGCTGCTGATTGGCCACTGTTGCCTCGTTGGCATCGTCGGCAAAGCCGGTATTTGCCGAGGCAAGCACGGTGAGGGCGGGCACGCTTTTTAAGAACGTTCTGCGATTCATAGATTACTCCAATCTTTATTTTTCCGGATATACCGCACTAACGTCAATTCTACCCTCAAAATCGCACGAGCATCAATGGAAAATTTGACTTACAACGATGCCCCCGGCAGGTTCGGCGAATACACTTGCCTGCCATTTTGACTTGTAGTGCTCCCCGTTAAACAACTTTATCGGGTAAACCATCGATAAATGCCCAATTATAAGGAAAAACCCCGTCATCCCCCTTCGTCCCTAAGGGACTACGGCGGGACAGGCACGCCCTTCGGCGATGGTGACGGGGCTAAATATTTTAAGGAATCCACGGAATTATTTTGAGGCAACGGCCGGTCGCAAAACGGCAGGTTGCGTTTTGATTTTGATTTCCGACGACTTTAATGACGGGGACGTCACGGTGAGGGTCAGTACGCCAGCCTGTTGCTGCGACTGGACAATAATCTGCGCGAAGCCGTTGAACGTTTTGCGTTTCCAATCCTTTGTGGGGATAAAGACCCCAACAACGCCAGGGTCGGCATTTAACTCTTCATACTGGCGTCTCACGACAAGAGGAGTACCCACCACAGCATAGACATTTCTGCCCTCTTTTAAGATGCCGAGGTCGAGCTTAAAATTCTGATTCGTGGCATTACGCTTAATGCCAGCTGAAATCAAATGGCCGTTGACGTAAATAGACTGATTATCGCTGATACTTTTTGTGAAGAGGGTAAATTTCATATCATCGCGGATGGCGGGCAACTGGAACGAACCGCGAACGGCAATCAGGTTATCCGTCTTCGGGGTGTTTACTTCGACGGCCTGTTTGAAGTCGGCCCAGTTCGAATCGTTGAAATCATACGCCACCTGCGGGAAATTCTCTTTATCGGCAATGAAGGCCATTTTTAATTCTTTAATCAACTCAGGTTTTGTAATATCAAGGAACTGGTCGGGCTCGTGGCTGGAAGGGTCGCCGTTGCCGACGCCGATGATTTTGCCCTGTCCCTGGAGAGCGAATGATATTTCATTGCCGGCGGTTGGGACGACGCGTCCTTTATCGTCTTCGATTTGGACGGTTATAACCGATACATCTTCGCCATCGGCTTTGATTGAATCGCGGTCGGGAATCAGGCGGATTGCGGCTGGTTCGCCTGTAGTTTCGACTTTATCGGTGACTATTTCTTTATTTGCCTTATACCCACGCGCGAGGAGTGTACCCAGCTCGTAATTAACGTCCCACTGTACGTGGGAAAGTTTGGGCATCGGTTTGCGGCCCAGAGATTTATCGTTGAGGAAAAGCTCTACTTCGTCGCAATTGCCATAAACCCAGACGTTTATGGGTTTACCTTCTTTGCCTGCCCAATTCCAGTGAGGGAAAATATGCAGTGTTGGTTCATCAGTCCAAACCGATTTGAGATAGTAATACGTATCTTTCGGGAAGCCACAGAGGTCCATAATACTGAATTGCGAAGTGACCTGGGGCCAGCCGAAGGGGTTTGCCTCGCCGCGATATTCGAAGCTGGTCCAGAAGAACAGACCGGCGACAAACGGGCGCTCGGCACAGAACTGGATTCCTCTTTCAATGCCGCGGTCTGAGCGACGACCTGAAGAATTGCGGTCCGAGGGGGCCATGTGCGCGTTTGGCCTGTCGGTTTCGTAAATTCCACGTGTGGCGCTGGTCGTGGATTCTTCTGTAAGCACAGACGGCTGGTTGGGAAAGTTTTTATGATGCTCATCTATATTTCCATGAGCAATGTAATTAAATCCCATCAAATCTATTACGGTTGATATGCCCTGTCCCCATCCGCCGCTGACGGCGGCGGTGACGCGGCGGGTCGGGTCAAGACGCTTCGCAAACGCCTGCATAGTCGAGGCGATGCGTGCGCCTTTTACGTTTCCTTCGATGGCCCATTCTTCGTTGCCAATGGACCAGGCGATAACACAGGGATGATTGCGGTCGCGCAGAATCATTCTTTCAAGCTGCTGGAAGTGTTCTGGCGAGGAACCCATGAGGCGGTTTTCGTCGAGGACAAGCATGCCGAGCCGGTCGCAGGCATCGAGCAATTCGGGAGTGGGCGGATTATGAGAGCAGCGATAGGCGTTACTGCCCATTGATTTTAATCTCTTTATACGGAATTCCTGCAGGGCGTCTGGGAGGGCTGTACCCACGCCGGCATGATCCTGATGATTATTTGTGCCTTTAATCGCGACGTGTTTACCGTTCAAAAAGAAACCTTCATTGGGGTCAAAACGAACCGAGCGGATGCCGAAAGCAGTTTCATAACGGTCAACCACCGCACCATTTGAACGCAGGGTCGTGACAAGTTTATGCAAATAAGGGGATTCGAGAGACCATAGTTTGGGATTATTGACGTCCATAAGACAGGGGTATTCCTTTGTTTCGCCGGGTTTGAGAACGAGGGATTTCAGCTGGGCCGATGCAATCGGTTTTCCATCAGCATTCTGAATGGTTTGAGCGATATCGAAAGCGGCATCGTTATTGCCATCATTGGCGACGGTTGTCTGGGCGGTAATTTGGGCTGACTTGTTATCGATTTGGGAAGTTACAAAAGTGCCGTACTGGGCGACGTGCAGGGGCGATTGTTTAGTGAGCCAGACGTGGCGATATATTCCTGCTCCTTCGTAAAACCAGCCCTCTTCCATGGTGACATCGACGCGCACGGCAATTACGTTCTCGCCGCCGTAATTGAGGTAATCGGTGATATCGTACTGGAAGCTGCTGTAGCCGGAGTGTTCGGTGCCGATGTAGAAGCCGTTAATCCAAAGGCGGGAGTCACGGTGAACGCCGTCGAATTCGATAACGATTCTGCGGCCGAGGTCGGATTCGGGGATGGAAAACTTTTTGCGATACCAGCCGACGCTATT
>JBEKZA010000022.1:0-33834 GCA_049510335.1 Sedimentisphaerales bacterium
GATATGAATAGAAAAATTATCTCTGTGTGCTCTGTGCTCTCTGTGGCTAAAAATAAAAAAGACCTCTGTGGCAAAGAATGAAATTGAAAATGTAACTTAATGGCCAATACACAAAAATCAAAACAGTATGATTTGGAACCGCGGACATTAGAATTCGCAAAAAACGTCAGAACCTTTGTAGGCAGGTTGAACAAAAGCGCAGCTAACCTTGAAGATGGAAAACAACTTATCAGGTCTTCCGGTTCTGTTGGCGCCAATTATATAGAAGCCAATGAATCGCTCGGCAAAAAGGACTTTGCCATGAGGATTAAGATATGCCGTAAAGAAGCCAAAGAAAGTCGGTTCTGGCTGAAACTTTTAGATACACAACAGGATTCGCAACTTCAAAAGCAGCGTTCAGAATTGGAAAGAGAAGCCGGCGAACTCTTGAAAATCTTTTCAGCTATTTTGCTAAAGACTCGATGAGGTTTTAAGCATTTGATATTGGTACTTGGAATTTGTTTGTGATTTGGTTTTTGGAACTTGGAATTTGCTTTTGTTATTTGTAATTTGATGCTTGGAATTTATTTGCGATTTGGTGCTTGGTATTTGTTTGTAATTTGGTGCTTGAGATTTGGAATTTGTGATTTTCTTGGGTGGTGATTTATATGACTAAGGATAGCGAACTGTTAACATCAGTAAGTAAGACATCAACCGACAGCGAATTTTTCTCGCCCATACCGCCTGGCTACAAGCCCGGCAAAACGAAATATCTCTTCGTGATGGGCACCGTGATGAGCGGCTTAGGCAAGGGCATATTCTCTTCCTGTCTCGCTAAACTTATGCAGGATAAAGGTCTCAAGGTCACGCCCATCAAGCTCGAAGGTTATCTTAATATCGACTCCGGCACCCTCAATCCCTTCCGCCACGGCGAGGTCTTCGTCCTCGACGACGGTATGGAATGTGATATGGACCTCGGCACCTACGAGCGTATGCTCGACCAGGATTTATCAAAAGCAAACTTCTGCACCTCAGGCCAAATCTTTAACGACGTTCTTAACAAGGAACGACACGGCGACTACCTGGGCAGAGACGTCCAGATGATTCCGCACGTTACAGGTGAGGTAAAACTCCGCCTTCGCAATCTGGCGATGAAGACAAACGCCGACGTCGTCTTTGTTGAAATAGGCGGCACCGTAGGCGACCTCGAAAATGCCTACTTCATCGAGGCGATGCGCGAACTTGCCTACGAAGAAGGCCCCCAAAGTTGCTGCTTCGTCGCGCTTACCTATATTCTTGAACCGCAAACTTTGGGCGAGCAAAAATCTAAGGCCGCACAACTGGGAATTAAGCAGTTGATGCAATTAGGTGTCCAGCCCGACATCATTGCCTGCAGGGCTGCAAATCCCGTCACCGACACCGTCCGCCAGAAAATCAGCGTTTACAGCAATGTCCCCTTCGAAAGAGTCATCTCGCTCCCCGATTCCGCCAGCGTTTATACAATCCCCGCTATGCTCCGCGACCGGGGCCTCGATTTCGAGGTCGCCCGCCTTTTGAAAATCGAAGACCGCCTCAATCTTCGCCACGAGCGAAAAGCGTGGGCGCAGTGGTGCGACTTCACCGATAAAATCGACTCCGCGCAGAAACCTGTCACTATCGCCATTACCGGCAAATACACCTCCGTCCGCGACAGCTACGCCTCCATCATCAATGCCCTCGAGCATTCCGGCATCGCGCTGGGCGCAAAGGTGAATATCAAATGGATTGAAACAACCAACCTCACCGACGCCAATATATCAGGGCACCTCGCTGACGTTGACGGCATCATCGTTCCAGGCGGCTTCGGCACACGCGGCACAGAGGGCAAAATATGCTGTGTCAAATACGCCCGCGAAAATAACCTCCCTTACCTCGGCATTTGCTTCGGCTTCCAGATGGCTGTCGTCGAATTTGCACGCAATGTTTGCGGCCTGCACGACGCCAACAGCACTGAAATTGAGCCGAATTGTAAAGAGCCCGTCATCGACATCCTCCCCGAACAATTGAAAATCGAATCGCTCGGCGGAAATATGCGACTCGGCGGCCACGATATCGAGCTAAAACCTGATACCCTCGCCTCCCGCCTCTTCGCAAAATCGCACACCGTCCGAATGCGTTTCAGACACCGCTACGAAGTCGCTCCGCGTTATATCGAGACGCTCGAAAAAGCAGGACTCGTTTTTTCAGGTAAAGCCCCCGGGCAACCCATTATGCAAATCCTTGAGTTGCCCTCCCATCCTTACTTTATCGGCACCCAGGCGCATCCCTGTCTCACCTCTCGGCCCCTGCGCCCGCAACCGATGTTCGTTGGCCTTGTCGCCGCCGCCCTCCAAAAACACTACCCACAGAACGGCTCTCCCGATTGTGTCACCGCCGCTCGCAACGTCTGCGCATAAACCGGCGAAACTTACACCGAGGCGCTTGTTCTCTCACCTGCCTCCGGCAGGGACGTGATTTACTTCCGGGTCTTTTCAGCTTCCGTCTGCAGTCGCGAAACCTCGGCCGTCAATTCCGAATTCTTTTCCATTATGTTCGCCAGCACGCGCAGATACTGCTCTTTCAGCGTTTTTACCCCCGCATCCCTTTCGCGCGTGCACTGGGCAAGCTGCCCTTTGAGGTTCTTTATCTCATCGTCTCGCTTTTGCGTCTCGTTTTGGATCTGCGATTTTAGGTTCTTTATCTCATCATCCCGTTTTTGCGTCTCGGCCTGGAGTTGCGTTTTAAGGCTCTTTATCTCGTCGTCTCGCCTTTTCGTCTCGGTTTGAAGCCGCCCTTTGAGGTTGTTTATGTCATTATCTCGCTTTTGCGTCTCGGTTTGAAGCTGTGTTTTAAGGTTTTTTATCTCGTCGTCTCGCTTTTTCGTTTCGACTTGGAGCTTTGCCCCCAGCTCTCTGTTCTCCATCGCTATCAGCCGATGCAGTTTCACGTCCTGCGATGAGCTTGCCTGCCCCTGCACGTCTTTGGCAGGGGTCGAACCCGCTGATGACGCCTGTTCCTCCTGACAGCCCCCGCTCCACGCGCCGATGATTACCGCCGCCAGAACCGCCAATCCAACGCCTGTCCTTCTCATATATGTACCCCTTTTTCCTTCTCGTCCCGGCATGCCGTAAGCCGGGATCCAGTTTTTCTTCTGCCTTCTGTTCTCCGTCTCTCTACTCGAATAATGCCGCCAATCTTCTTCTTTCCGTCGCCCTTATTTCTTTCTTGTCCGTCCACACCGCCAGTTCTAAACTCCTCCTGCAGTCGCAATCCTCGCAAACAAGTCCCTGTTTGTTCTTTAACACCGCCTCAATCAGCTTCAGGCAGTTTTCGCTTGCCCGCTGCAGGTTCCCGATTATTTCCCGCAGAAGTTCCTGCTTATCTCGTTTGTTCTTCTGCGGTCTCCAGCAGTCATAATCGCTCACCAGAGCAACCAGCGCATAACAAATTTGTGCCTCTCTCGCCAGTTTCGCCTCCGGCATCGCTGTCATCCCGATTAAATCCCCGCCCCATTTCCTGTTCATCAGCGATTCCGCCCTCGTTGAAAACTGCGGCCCCTCCATACAGACGTATGTCCCGCCACGATGCGTCCTCAAATTCAGTTTCGCCGCCGTCGCCGCGATGCTCCGCCCTAATCTGCCGCACACCGGCTCCGACATTTCAGTATGAACCGCCCCGTAGCCGGCGAAGAAACTGCTCTGCCGTCTGAATGTCTTGTCAATGAACTGGTCCACAATCACCAGGTCGCCCGGCCGAATACTCTGCCGCAGTGACCCCACCGCAGCCGTCGCGATAATCGTCCGGACACCTAACTTTTTCAGGGCGAATATGTTCGCCGCGTACGGCACCTCGCCGGGCGATAACTTATGCCCGCGTCCATGACGATTGATGAACGCGACGCCTCTATCCCCGATTTGGCCAACCATAATTTTGCCGCTGGGCCTGCCGAACGGCGTCCTGACGTCGCGGAACTTCGCGTCTCTTATCTCCTCCGCCAGCGCGTCTCCAAGTCCGCTGCCGCCCACTAATCCAATCAATTCTTCTGACACTTGTCTGTCTCCAGCCGGTTTTTATTGGCGACAATATAATTGCTCCGCCCGCATCTTACAAGTGAGCTATTCATAATACTAACGGCTATCCGCCACATTATTGTATAATATAAAAAACAATGGATTTGACCGAACAGATAAAACAAAAGGCCCTCGAAATCGGTTTCGACCTCGTCGGCGTCACCGACGCCTCGCCCATACCCGCGGAGCACGTCAATCACCTCGTCGGCTGGCTCAACGCCGGCCACGCCGGAACAATGTCTTATATGCACAGAAACCTCGACAAACGCACCAACCCCGCCAAACTCCTCCCCGGTGCTCAATCCGTAATCGTCGTCGGCCTCAATTACAAACCTTCGCAGCAGCCCACGCCGGAAATGTCGCAGGACGACGGGAGAGGCCGCATCGCTGCCTACGCCTGCTACGAGGACTATCATCCGTTCATTAAAAAGCAATTGCGCAAATTAGTCGATTTTTTGGTCGATACAACGGGCCATGGCCTTAAATTCAAAATCTGCGTCGATTCGTCGCCTCTGCTTGAACGCGCTCTGGCCGTGCGCGCCGGACTTGGCTTCATAGGCAAAAACCACGCCCTCGTCAATCCCCGCCTCGGCCCTCAAATCCTCCTTGGCGAAATCATCACCAACCTCGAACTCAAATCAGAAATCGACGCGCAGCGTCGCCCTGAGCAAGGCGCACGCCGAGTCGAAGGGCCTGTTCCGAAATCAGAAATTGATTCAGAGTGCGATTCCTGCTCCAAATGCCTCTCCGCCTGCCCGACCGGCGCCCTCGGAAATGACGGCTCTTTTGACGCCACAAAGTGTATCAGCTATCTGACAATCGAATCCAAAGCCGAAATTCCCGCTGACCTTACCCCCAAAATCGGCAATCATCTCTTCGGCTGTGCCGAATGTCTCCTGGCCTGCCCTTATCAGCATAGTGCGCCATCCTGTGCCAACAAGGAGTTTGTTTTTCACCCCGACCGGGCCGAACTTGATTTGAACGAGGTTATCAACCTCACCGAAGATGAATTTCACTCGCGCTTCGCCAACTCGCCGATTTTGCGTGCCGGTTTATCCCATCTCCAACGCACTGCCCGGATATGTTTAGAGAACCTTCGCTCGTAGCGCATCCTGCGGTGAGCGGAGTCGAACCAAGTCGAATGGACTAACTACGAAATCTGCCTACGCCGGATAACCGACTGTCTGGGCGTATAGCACACGCTGTTGGGGCTGGAGTTTTAACTCCGTGGCCAGTCCCGCCTTATTGCAGTTGTGGAACCAGGCGGCCAATCCTTGCGAGGCGGCGAACAAATAGACGTTTCCTGCTATGAGACCCGTGGCGACGTTGTAATAGGACTTCTGTATCTCCGCGTCCTTCAAGCCCGGTTCCTGAAACGGCGACTTACTGTATTTAGCGATATCCACGACGTAGATGAGAATCACCGGAGCTTTATCCATTGCGCCTCCGCGGCCGTGAGCGCTGACCTTGGCGCGCATGTCCCCGGCGACAACAGGACTCAGACGGTGACCAGCCGCCTCGTAGAGATATACTCCTTCGGGCATGACAACGTAAAGGTCCATTTCCTGCGAGTTGCTGGCCGATGCGGCTGTTCTTCCCACGCGACCCGATGGCCCGCTCTGGCGGTTCACGCCGAATGCTGCCCACAGAAGATTCGACAGCATCTGCGGCGGAAGTTTCTCCGCACTGATGTTGCGCATAGTCCTTCTTTCCTTCAGGGCCGCCAGCACGCTTTTGCCTCCGTCCGTCTCGGGTTTCACAAGCGTTATCGGCTGCAGGTCCTGGGTGGAGATGGACGCTGTGTTCGCGTCACGGGTGGAACCGGACGATGTGTTGGCGTCCTCGGTGAAGCTGGGCGCCGCGGCGGCCAGTATGGTAATAGCCGGCACGCCCTTTAAGAATGTTCTGCGATTCATATGTTCCTCCAATCTTTGATTTGTTTGACATTAGAAACTTTGGACACTAAGTACAGCCGCCGTTTTTCGCATCGTTTTACAATTCCTGTTTCTTCTTGTTCCCAAATTCTACCCGAACCTCACCTCCCGTCAATCCTGTCCTGCCTGCCCCGGCAATCCGTAGGCCGGGGAGCAAAGTTGAAGGAAGCAAGCGTAGCGCGTCAAGCCACGAGCTAAAAAAGGGTTTTCAGCCGCCTGTAAAATGTTTATAATGCCAACCTTTATCCGTCCGTAGGCGGGATTTATCCTCGATGGTCTAAATATAGTGGTGCTATGGATTACGATTTCACGAAACTGACTGATGCCGAATTGTTGGACCGCTCCGCGGCCAGCGAAGAAGGTGCGTTTCGGGAACTCGTAAACCGCTACAAAAACGGCCTGTACGCCTTTTTGCATAACTTCCTCAACCGCCAGGACCTTATAGATGACGTCTTTCAGGAGACCTTCCTGCAACTATTCACCAGCCGGGCCAGTTTCGACCCCACCCGGCCCCTTCGCCCTTGGCTATACACGATTGCCGCTAATAAGGCCAAAGACGCCCTTCGCAAGATGCAACGGACCGCCGCCGTGTCCATCGGAACTATGACCGACTCGGAAGATATGTCTTTTGGCGATATGCTCAACGTTCTTGCCTCCGAGGAGGAACGCCCCTTTGATGACCTCGAAGAGGGCGAAATCGCCGCCAATGTGAGGCGGATTATAGCGGATATGCCGGATAATCTGCGCGAAATCTTGATTTTGGCCTACTTTAACAAATTTTCTTACAAACATATGTCCCAGGTTTTGAGTATACCTATCGGCACGGTAAAAAGCCGGCTGCACACAGCGGTTGGCCGGTTCGCCAAGGATTGGAAAACAGCCGTAAGGAGCAAAAAGTCACAATGACAGCGTTAAGTGAGAATCAAAAACAGCTTCTTTTCGATTACTGCTTAGGACTCACCTCCGAACCTGAAACCGCCCAGGCACAGGAACTTGTGTTTTTCAACGACGAGGCGGCTAAGTTTGTCGCCTCAATAAAGGCCTCCTTATCCCCATTAGACAGCGTCACCCCGCCGTCGTGCCCCGATGAATTGGCCGAAGGAACGGTTTGGCGAGCTATGCAGGCCACGCGGACGGGCCGGCTCCAGCTCGACCAGCTTCTGGCCGCTGAGCAGAACCGCAAAACGGGTCTCCTCAAAGCGGGCTTCTGGCGTGATATGTTTGGACGCTTGGCCACCGCAGCCGTATTTATCGTAGTAGGCAGCGCCCTGCTTGGGGGCGTGCCTTGGGTTTCGAGTTACGCCCGTCAAAAATACTGGCAGACGCAGTGCGGCTCGCAATTGGCGGGTATGTTCCGCTCGCTTAGCAACTATCAGGCCGACAACGCTGGCCAGATGCCTTCACTTGCGGCTGAACCCGGCGCCGGCTGGTGGAAGGTTGCTTATCAGGGGCCGGAAAACTTGTCGAATACCCGCAGGATGTGGATACTGGTTAAGAACGGTTACGCCAAGCCGACCGATTTTATGTGTCCCGTCCAAAAACCTGATTGCTCCTTCACTTGCAACCCCAAAGAATACAACGATTTTCCCAGCAGAAAATTTGTTACATACAGTTTCAGAATAGGTTGTCCGAAAGGTGCCTCCGCGACGGGCAGACAGGTCATAGTCGCGGATATGAGTCCTGTATTTGAAACACTCCCCTCGCCGTCCGCGCCCATAAATATCAGCGACGAATTACTCAATCGAAATAGCGCCAATCATTCGGGCCGGGGCCAAAACGTCCTGTTCTGCGACGGCTCGGTCCAGTTTCTCAAAAGCCGTCTGGTCGGCCCTTCTCTTGACGACATTTTCACGCTCCAGAACACACGCACATACCAGGGGACAGAAACGCCCGCATCCGAAGCGGACGCCTTCCTCGCCCCGTAAGCCGCTTAATTCTCAGGTGTCGAGCATGTCCCATTCGTAGCCGAGTAGCCAGCGAAGCGCAGACAGTTTGCCGTTGAGCATTCCCCATTCGAAGTCGTCGTAAGGCCCCAAGTTGTCTTCGCCGTATTTGTCCTCAATCTTTTTCGCTGCTTTGAGAGCGTCTCTCCAGATTTGCGGGTCGCAGGTTTCTTTGCCTTCCTCAATGAGCTGTTTTAAGTCCTGGTGCCTGTTATACCATACCTTGTCGATAAGCTCACCGACGATAGCAGCCACTTCTTCTTCAGACCTTTTCTCAAAAGGTTCCGCCTCGTCGTCCGGCTGCTCAAATGAGTCAGAGTTTTCTAATATCATATAATCATCCATCCAAAATTTTGGGCTATTATGTTCTTCCTGATTGCCTTTCAATTCTAACAATATCTAATCCGCCTTTTCAAGGATTAATAGCATATAGCGGATAATAGGCACTGCGTATAACTTGCTGTCCGACAAGCACTTCGGCGCAAGCATATATTTTTTGAAAAATTGTTAGATAATTATTGAACAAGCGGTTTGAGTTTGGTATAATCCTGTGTGCCTGCAGCGCAGGCAGATAGCGGAGAACCGCACGGGACATCGTGCCTTCAAGGTAAGGCAGTTCAAAAAACCAAACTAAAACTTAGTGCCTTCGTGTCTTAGTGGCTGGAGAGGACGATGTCTGCAAAACTTACAATAACAATTCCCGTTTGGCTCGACTTTATTTTCACCTTGCCCGTGATTGCGTATCGTCAATTGAAGTATGGCTATTCTTTTCGCAGGATTGATTTAGGCGAAGGCCTTTGGACGATTGTCGAACCGCGGGATTATTATCGCCTCAATTGTTTCAAATGGACCATTAACGGCAACGGCATAAAATTCTATGCTGTTCGTTACGCCAAAATTGGCCCGGGCAAAACTAAGACAATCCGTCTGCACAGGGAAATTATGAATGCCCCTGCACATCTTCTTGTTGACCATCGAAACCTCGATTCCCTCGATAACCGCCGGGCTAATCTGCGTCTCGCTACCCATTCTCAAAATCGGTGCAATAAATCCAAGACCAAATCAAAGACCTTGTCAAAGTTTGTTGGCGTAACGCGCGATAAAAACCGCAGCAAATGGGAAGCCCGGCTCAAACACCACGGCAAAAAAATATGGCTCGGCCGATTCGATTCCGAAATCGCCGCCGCTAAAGCGTACGATATGGCTGCGAAGAAATATCACGGGGAGTTCGCGAGGTTAAACTTTCCGGAAGGCGCTTCTGTGTCCTAAACGCAATCTAAGAACGAGGGAATTTCAAATCTGAAATCTCAAATCTGAGATCTTAAATCTTAGATTTCACTCCGGCTCCGGATAATCCTGCGGCCGTGCCTTTCGCAGTGTCTCTGCCAGTTGTTTTTCAAATGCCTCGTTGCGTTTTTGTGCCTGATATCTGATGCGTGTCTGGTCGTTAAGATGCCGCGGCCCTTTGATGTCGCTGTTCTGCAAACTATCCGCCCACGCGCGAATCTGCCTCGAACACGATTCCGCCATCGATATTATATCTGAAACTTGAGATTTCAAATGTGCCGCTTCCTCAAATTGCTCAATAAACCGCAGCATCGAACGCGTCTCTCCGCATGACCCGCGGGCGATATACAAAAATGCGAGCAATTCCGCCGTCGTCCCTCGCTCGAATCCCTCTGCGATATTATTCGAAACCGATAATGACGCCCGCCTCAACTGGTCCATCAGGTCTCCCGGCTGATTAAAGAACCTATCCTTGGCAAGCTCATATACTCGCTTCGCCAAATCGATCGCCGCTTTCCACACCGGCAGGTCCTCGAACCGCTCATATTTCATCTTTGCTCTCCTTCTGAAATCCTTGTTTCTCTTTCTTCTATCTCAAATCTCAAATTTCAAATCTCAGATTCTTTTATTCTGAAATCTCAAATCTCAGATCTTAAATTATTATTCTATTCTCTCTCAAATTTGAGATCTCAAATCTCAGATCTCTTCACTTTTCCCCTTTCCATTTTATCTCCTTGAACCACGCCTCACCCCTCACGTTCTCAAGGTCGCTGTCCTTCATCGCCTTGTCCCGTGTGACTAATTCATTGGCTTCTTGACCGGCCAACAGCCATTTCTTACATTCTTCCGTGTTTTCTCTTATTGCATAAAAACATGCAAGATTATAAGCGCCCTTACCTGTTTTCAGAGATTCTGTCTTGAGGCATTTTTCCTCCGTCTGTTTTAATAAACCTTCATATTCAGGTGTACCCTTTTTAAGTTTGGCCCAAGATAAAAGTGCATTACTCCAGCATATGTATGGTATATATTCATCAGGTTTGATTTCAACTGCTTTGGCGTATTTACCACAGGCCTCTTTAAAGAGTTCCTCATTTCCTTTAAGCACTGCCCGATTGCTAAGTGCATTGCCGTAATTGCTATATGCTTGGTAATAATTCGGCTTTATCTTGATGGCTTGCTCATATTTCTGACGGGCCTGTTCAAAGAGATTCTCATCTTTTTTAATCTTTGCCAAATCGAAAAGGGCATTGCCCCAGTTGTAATAAAGTTCTGCCACAGGTTTCTTGCCGGTAAGTGGTTCAATCTTGGAATACCTATCACAGGCCTCCTCATATTTATCTTCATTATGTAACCTTAAAGCATCGCTCCACAATTCGCTTATTCGCATCTGCGTTTGTGTCTGTTTTACGATATCTCCAATTGATTCTTTGCCCTGTTTTTTTATGTTTTCAAGCTCTTCCTTGACCTGTTTATCTATGCTGCCAAGTATTTGTTTCGCCTCTCGTTCCCATTGTCTCGCCTCTTTGCTGGCCTCTTTTGCCTCAGCGACAGCTTCTTTGTGTTCCTTTGTGTTCTTATACATAATGAAACCAAACAACGCCAAGACAGCTCCTATTGCCCAAATAGCCTTATCAACTGCCCATTTGAAATTATCAACCGACCTCTGGCTTTCCTGCCATGCTTGTTTATAAGCATCCCGTTCTACCCGAGTGGCTTCGTCCGAATGTGAAGTGGTTGATTGTATTGTCGTTGATGGGGGTGTTGGCTGAGCGATAGGTGACGTATGTAGGTGACGATTGAGATTTGCAGCCCGACGAAAGTATTAGAACCGTCAAAAGCACATAAATATACCGCATATCTGTAATCCTCAAAAAATCCTCGATAATTATGCCATCCTATCTCCGAAGCATATTTTTGTCAAAGAAAAACCGTGATTGCCTTTTTGTGGTTATCCTTCTGAGATCTTAAATTTTAAATCTTAAATTCTTCCCCTCTCTCAAATTTCAAATCTCAAATCCTTCTTTTCTCCCCGCTGTCTTCTGCAGAAGGTCTTGTGTCTTGGGTCTTTAGGGTTATACTACCGTCTCAACGAACATCGATAGACGAGGTGCAAAAATGCAGGAAACATTCGACGTCATAATAATCGGCTCTGGGCCGGGGGGATATTTCGCGGCGATTCGCTGCGCGCAAAAAGGAGCGACCGTCGCCATAATCAGCCGCCGCAATCGGCCGGCCGATTGACTCACTAACTGCCTATATGTTCAAAATAAATATGCGTTTTGTTTTATATGCTCGTAGTCCTTTCGATTAGTCGAAAGGACTACGAACTTAATATATATTTCCTGCTATGAATCATACTGTCTGTGTTGGCAGGTGTCTCGCTGCTTTAGTGACTGAGCCGCCGGTACCCTAAAGCCCCGCTCTTTGCAGTGTTTCGATAAATTCCAGAATAATCCCCGATTTCCTTTTAGTGCCGACCTTGCGAAATATATTCCCGAGATGAGCACGCACCGTATTATATTCAATGTGTAGCTTCCTGCCTATTTGCTCATTGTCCATCCCCTCGCAGACCATCCTGGCAACCTCCACCTCTCTCGGCGTCAAATGCCAGAGCTTTCTGAGATATTCCCACTGCCTTGTTTTGAAGACCATATCTTGCTCCTCTGATTCTAAAAGGTTCATAGTCCTTTCGATTAGTCAAAAGGACTATGAACATAATACAATTTCTCATCACTATCACAAGTATTTTGTTTTTGTTATACTATTGCCCCTGAAATAAAACACGTAATCCGTCTTGTGGAGTCAATAAATGGCGGAACAATTTGACGTAGTAATAATCGGCTCTGGGCCGGGGGGGTATTTCGCGGCGATTCGCTGCGCACAAAAGGGAGCGACCGTCGCCATAATTGAAAAAGCCGAGATAGGCGGGACCTGTCTTAATCGCGGCTGTATCCCCTCAAAGGCGTTGCTCGCGTCCGCTGAGGTTCTGCTCGAGGCCAAAAACGCCGGCGCGATGGGCGTCGATATACCGGCCGTCTCGCCCAACTGGGCGAAAATGCAGCAGCGAAAAGAGACAATCGTCACCAATTCTCGAAAAGGATTAACAGGCCTTTTGCAGGCGAACAAAATCAAAATTTTCCAGGGGAGCGCAATCGCCACTTCGCCCAAAACCGTCCTCGTCGAACCCGGCAAAGTAGAACTCAACGCCCAAAAAGGCATCATCATAGCGACGGGGTCGGTGCCGGTTGAAGTGCCGGCGTTTGGCTTTGACGGCCAAACCATAATCAGCAGCACCGAGGCGTTGTCGCTTTCGGCAATACCCGCTTCGATGGTCGTCGTCGGCGGCGGGATAATCGGCTGTGAACTTGCCTGCGTTTACGCGGCTGTCGGCACAAAGGTGACAATCGTCGAGGCGCTCGAGCGAATCATCAATACCGAGGACAAATGGGTCAGCCAGCTTTTGGAACGTGAATTCAAAAAGCTCGGCATCACTGTTCTGACAAACCGAAAAGTCATGTCGGTTGATATTGAAAAAGGAATTGCCAAAGTAGCGATTGAAGGCGGGCAGCAAATTGACGCCGAAAAGGTTCTGGTCGCCGTCGGCAGAAAAGCGGTTTGCGACAAGCAGACAATCGAGAATCTGAAATTGCAGACCAGCGGCCCCGTTATAAAGGTCAGTGATAAAATGCAGACGAATGTCCCCGGCGTTTACGCCATAGGCGACGCGGTGGGGACGACCTATCTTGCGCACGGCGCATTCGCGGAAGCGGAAGTGGCAGCGGAAAATATCACGGGCGGCAACGCGAAAATGTCTGATTACTCGCTCATCCCGCGTGCGGTTTATACCTTCCCCGAAATCGCATCCGTCGGCAAGACCGAAGACAGGTGCGCCAAAGAGGGCATCGAAATTACCGTGGGCAAAGGATTTTTCCGAGCCAATGGCAGGAGCGTTGCGCACAACGAGACGGCGGGCGAAATCCGGGTCGTTCGCGACAAGACGTCCGACAGGATTTTGGGCGTCACAATGGTTGGCGCGGGCGTGACGGAGCTTATAGCCACAGCCCGGCTTCTCATCGGCTCGACCGAAAAATTCCACGATGTCAGCTTCCCGCACCCCACGGTTTCCGAGGTCCTCAAAGAGGCATGGGAAGATTCCTTCGGCGTTAGTATTCACCAGCCCCCCAGACCTGCCAGCAGTCGGTAAAATCTGTTGCGGAATGGCCAATTTCCCGATAAACTACCGTAATAAGCGGCTTGGCGGCGTACCCAAGCGGCCTAAGGGGACGGTTTGCAAAACCGTTATCCGTGGGTTCGAATCCCACCGCCGCCTTTAACGACAAATTTGACCACCGCCGCTTTTAATGGATTCCTTCTACCAGGAAGTTTATGTCGAGAAACCTACCGCGTGGGGGCACGGGAACGACAAGTTTGACCGCCGCCTTTAATGATGGATTTCTTCTACCAGGAAGTTTATGTCGAGAAACCTACCGCGTGGGGACACGGGAACGACAAGTTTGACTATCACCGTCTTTAATGACAAGTTTGAGTCCCGCCGTCGTTTTTGATTTTGCCTGAAATTTTCCGGAAAATTAAGCGTTTTTTTGGTATAATGCATAAGAGCAGGTAACAGTATTATCATTCAAAGCAGGAATGGAGTTGGGAAAAGAAATACGCTATCTGTATGCACACCTGCTTATATTGCTTTTGGCCATAAATATAGCCCCGGCGGAAGCAGTTACAATAACCTCCCTATCGCAAAATAGCGCCACAATCGGCAGGTATGAGAAGTTCGAGGCGACCTTTACGCTTGACCAAAATTACAGTAATCCTTTTGACCCCTGCATCATTGACGTCTGGGTCACTTTTCATGAGCCGGACGGAAACAACGCGGCAATTCCGGGGTTTTATTATCGAGCGTATACCGTGTCAGGAAGCAATCCTGAATCTTATACAACCGCCGGGGCAATATCCTGGAAGGCGCGTTTTGCACCTTCAAAACCGGGCATACATACTTTTGATATTACTATCAAAGATGCTAATGGAACAGCAGCTTACCCAAACGCCGGGACGTTTACCTGCCAGGAGAGCGGTAAGAAAGGATTTATCAGGGTTGATTCCAATAATCCCGCTTTTATGAGTTATGACAACGGAGACACGCGGTTGAATATCGGGCATCACGTCGGCTGGTGCGCCGGCGAGGTCAACAGCTGGAATTATTACATTAAAAAGATGCACGCGGCGGGCGAGAACTGGACGCGGGTGTGGATGAGCCGATACGGGGGCAATGGGAGTGTTATCCTCGAATGGAAGAACGGCACTTACGGGGGATATTTCCAGGGGGCAGGAAAGTTATCGATGCAGACGGCGCAGCGGTTAGACAGATTCGTCGAAATCGCGGAACAAAACGACATAGCTATGCATCTCGCCTTGCAGCACCACGGCCAATTCAGCACGACGGCCGATGCCGACTGGGCCGAAAATCCATACAACGTCGCGGCAGGGGGATTTTTGAGCAACCCGGCACAATTCTTCACTGACGCCAATGCAATAAGGTTATCCAAAAACAAGTATCGTTACATCGTAGCGAGGTGGGGATATTCAACCTCAATCCTGGCGTGGGAGCTATGGAACGAAGTGCAGTTTACCGACGGCTGGAGCAGCAACCAGGCAAGCGTGGTCGCGTGGCACGATGAGATGTCAAGATATATACGCAGCATAGACCACTTCAAGCATCCCATAATCACAAGCAGTCACGGTTCCGGGTTTGAGAATATCTGGAGTTTGCCGAATATCGATACGGTCCAGGTGCATTACTACGGAATGGATACTATCAGGACATTCGAGCAGACCGCATTGGGGCTGGCAGGTTACAATAAGCCGGTAGTAATGGAAGAGTTCGGGGCGCCGGAACCATTAGCCGGCGTGCAATACCCGGAACAAAACGTTGAAGCTCTGCCTGAGCCGTATAGAACGCAAATGCACGAAGCCCTGATGGTGCACAATGCCATCTGGAGCAGTTTTCATCTGAAGAGCAGCGCCCATATATGGTTCTGGGATTATTACATCGATGCCTACGACCTTTACGATGAGTTCACGGCGCTGGCGGTTTATGCCGCGAATGAGAACATAGCGGACTATAACCTGTCGAGGGCACAGCGGGCCGTTTCGGGAGCGGAAGCGTATTCCGCAAATCCGGTCCTTTCAGATTTCTGGGCGATTTCCACTCAAACGGTATTTACACTCAACCAGGATTACTTCCCCGGGATGGAAAACCTTTCACAGTGGCTTCACGGAAGCTGGGAATCGGCTTATAAGTCAGACCCCAATTTCCATTTGAATATGCCGGATGCCGGCTCGCTGAAAATCCACGTTCAAAGCGTCTCGCCGGCCGGCGGCAACAGCTTACAGGTGCTTGTTAATGGTTCGTCGGTTTTTTCATCGGGGTATCCCAATAGCGCATCCAATTTTATAATCACGGTCCCACTTTCGGCGGGCCAGCAAACGGTGCAAATAGTAAACACCGGTCAGGACTGGTTCCGAATAAGCAGCTATGAGTTTGTGCCCAATAATATTTCACTTTTGGATTCGGTTGGGATATCCGGAAGTGAGCGGGCATATATCTGGATTTACGATACCGGAAGTGAATTCGGACAAACAGCAAACGGCGTCTTTCAGAATGAGCCGGTTATTGTCAAGGGGCTCGATGACGGGCGTTACGTTGTTGACGTTTACGCGACGCGCGGGGCCGGGGGCGTGATTAATTCGGGAAGGGCAAATTCTGTTTCGGGAGTGCTAACATACACGCTGCCGGATTTCAGCAAGGATATAGCGGTTAAGGTAGAGCCGTGTTATGTCGGTTTGGATGACCTGAAGGCCTTTTGTGAGCAATGGCTTGGGCCGGGAATTGACCTTGATGGAGACGGGGGCAACGCGGATTTCGGCGATTTTGGCGTTTTAGCGGGTTACTGGGCGGGCAGGTGCCCGGTTGGCTGGCCGTTTTGAAGAGAAACTTCTGGACGTAAGCGATTTTTCCTGATATAATACATACAGGTTTGGCAGTTAATGCCTTTATGACAAGAAGGGGGTAAGTGGTGATGAGAAAAGACGCGCATATTGCGTTGTCACACCTGATAGTATTGCTTTTGGCTGTCGTGGTCATTCCGGCCAGTGCTGCCACAACCACAATAACTTCTCTGTCGCAAAACGGCACGACCATTGGGCGGTATGAAAAGTTCGAGGTGACGTTTACGCTTTCCCGAACATACACCAGTCCTTTCGACCCCTGCGTCGTTGACGTGATGGTGAGTTTCCATCAGCCGGACGGAACGGTGGCGACAATTCCGGCGTTTTATTACCAAAGCTATACGGTATCGGGGAGCAATCCTGAGGTTTATACTACCGCCGGCGCTATATCCTGGAAGGCGCGATTTGCCCCGTCAAAACTCGGGGCGCACAGTTTCGATATTACCATCACAGATTCCAACGGCACCGGGGTTTATACAAACCTGGGGACATTTAACTGTCAGGACAGCAGCAAAAAGGGATTTATCAGGGTGGACCCTGAGAATCCGGCTTTTCTGAAATATGACAACGGAGACACGCGGCTAAATATCGGACAAAACATCGCTTGGAACAACGGCTCAATCCCTGGCGGCGGAATCTCTGGCTGGGATTATTTCCTCAAAAAACTGCACAACGCCGGAGCAAACTGGGTGCGGTTGTGGAGCTGCACTTATGGCGCTGACTATGGAGTCGCCCTTGAATGGAGAAGCGGCTTTGGCGGCAAAACCTACTTCCAGGGGGCCGGAAAACCATCTTTGCAGACGTCGCTGCGGTTAGACAGATACGTCGAAATCGCAGAACAAAACGGCGTTGCTATTCAGCTTGCCCTGCAGCATCACGGCCAGTTCAGCACAACTACCAATCCTGACTGGAACGATAATCCTTACAACGTCAATGCTGGCGGCTGGCTCAGCAACCCCGCTTTATATTTCACTGACCCCTGTGCCATAAAATTGACCAAAAACAAGTATCGCTACATTATCGCGAGGTGGGGATATTCACCGGCAATCTTCGCCTGGGAGCTATTCAACGAAGTCCAGTTCACCGACGGCTGGAGCTCCAACCAGGCGAGCGTGGTAAGCTGGCACAACACAATGGCATCTTACATACGCAGCATTGACTACTTCAAGCACTCGGTGACTACCAGCAGTCACGGCAGCGGTTTCGAGAATATCTGGAACCTTCCGGACATCAATCTCGTTGAGGTGCATTACTATGGGAATGATACTATTCGCACGTTCGAGCAAACAGCTTTAAGTTTGGCGGATTACAATAAGCCGGTGATTATGGCCGAATTCGGGTTGGGGGGCAATCCGGAAGGCAGCACCCAGCCGGAACCTTACGCGACACAGTTAAAAGAAGGTCTGGAGATGCACAACGGCATCTGGAGCGCCTTTTTCGCCAAAAGCAGCGCGCATCTGTGGTGGTGGGATAATTACATAGACCCCTGTAATCTTTATGGCGTATATACGCCGCTTTCGATTTATGCCGCCAATGAGAACCTCGCAGACCACGATTTAGCAAGGGCACAGCGAGCGGCTTCCGGAGCAGAAGCATACTTTGCTAATCCGGTCCTGACCGATTTCTGGGCGGTGTCCACGCAGACGGTATTTACCCTTCAGGGGGATTACTTCCCCGGAATGGAAAACCTTTCACAGTGGCTTCAGGGCAACTGGCACTCTGCTTACAAGTCGGATCCCAATTTCCATTTAACTATGCCGAGTGCCGGGGCCTTGAAAATTCACGTGTCGGAAGTTGCCGCATCGGGCAACAACAGGATTCGGGTGCTTGTCAATGGCAGTCAGGTTTTCCTGCAGACCTTTACCGACGGTTCAACCAATTTTATAGTCACTGTTCCCCTTTCGGCAGGCCAGCAGGCGGTTCAGATAGTAAACTACGGCGACGACTGGTTCCATATAAGCGGCTATGAGTTTGCCCCCAATAACGTTTCTCCGCTGGGCTCAATGGGACTTGTGAGCAACGAGCGGGCCTATATCTGGATTTATGACACTAACAGCCAGTACGGACTGATAAATAACGGCACCTTCCATAACGAGCCGGTGATTGTCAAAGGACTCGACGACGGGCATTACGTCATCCAAGTTTACGCGACGCGAGACGCCGGCGGCGTTATCAACTCCGGCGAGGCGGATTCCGTCTCGGGGGTGCTGACATATACGCTGCCGGATTTCAGCAAGGATATTGCCGTGAAGGTCAAACCGCCGTGCGTTGTCGATTTAGAAGACCTTGCGGAGCTTTGTGCTTATTGGCTGGAATCGGGACCTATTATTGCCGGCGGGAGCAACGTGGATTTTGCCGACTTCAGCGTTCTGGCCGGATACTGGATGAGTGCGTGTCCCTCCGCTTGGCCATTCTGAGCGCTGCGCGAGAAATTTGAGCAGTCGAAAGTTGAAAGTAAATGAACTCCGCACCTCGGCGAGGCGGGATTAGACATAGATAGATTAACACGGATTCACACTGTTCGATTTTTGCCACAGAGGCCTCGGGTTTTTTAAGCCACAGAGGTCACAGAGGCCACAGAGATTAATAATTGCGGATTGCGGATTTTAAAAACGGTTGTTGCCCCCATTTATTCCCCTAGTTTCTCCCATAGGTGACTGTCCATAGCTTCTCCCCTTTTTAATAAAGCTCATATAGGTCGGACTTTAGAACTCTATCCTTCAACTCACCGGAAACATTTTTAACTAACTCCACAAACAAATCTGTGGCAAGAGGGCTGACATAGACCTTTTCAATCAAATTGGAGGGGGTAATTTTTATACGGATATGTGGAGGACGTTCCCTCTTTAATTTTTCGAAATGTGCTTCATTCTTTAGGGGTGCTTCTTGTCGCTTATCAAATCCTTGAAAGATAAATGCTCGCAGTTCTTTTTCGTGTGCAAATGCTGGTCGCTTATAAATAATATCCTCCAATCCTGAGCTTGAGAGTAATCTACCAGGAGGATTTTCAGTCGGTTCCCCTGCATTCTCAGGATCATACTTTACCTTGGATATACGAATGCCATCTCGCGGCCATTTGAGTTTAATTTCGGAGTAGAGTTTTCCAAAAGTAGTTTGTATTGCGATTGTCTCATATTTATTTTCAGAGTACAGTTTCCACAAAGCGGCCGATTCGCCATTATTCATGTGCCAGCAATTCAAATACACAAAAAGCCGCGGAAAAGTATTATGTTTACGTGACCACTCTTTAATTTGTGGGTCATCCGAAGACCATTTTCGTGCTGACTCATCAAAAAATTGCATAAAACTGCAATCGAAAGGGTCTTCGAATTTGTCCGCTCTGGTAAAATGCAATTCTCCGGTTGTCAGTAAATCGACGTATTTGGAGAAATCCATGTACCGCCAAATATTTTGATTATTATCCGGGGTTTCAATTGGAATTTCATCTTCAGACACTTGTTTTGCCCCTTAAAAGAAAACCGTAATAAATAGGGACAGATAACTATTTTATGTCCTTTATCCTTTTACTTTTAAATTACCCCCCAATTCTACCCAAACCGTGTCCTTTCCGCCATAGGCGGATAAATGTCCAATTCGCCACCCCCGATAACGACATTCGAGGGCAGGCAAGTACTGGGGCTAAATATGCCAATTCTAAATGCGCCCGGCAGGAGTCGAACCTGCAACCTTCGGGTTCGAAGCCCGACACTCTGTCCAGTTGAGCTACGGGCGCATAGAACAACCCGGCTAATATATGGCCAGTCCAATATCGCTGTCAACTCCGGCGTTATTCGCGTCGTGTATCCGGCCGGATAATCTTCTGGCAAACCATTCTAACCTGTGCTATAAACGGCGCTATCAGCGTAGTTATTAGATTTTAGAGCTATGACCTCCGCAAGTATAATCAGTATCGGTAATGAATTACTTAACGGGCACACGACCGACACAAACGCGACGTATATCTGTCAGCAGTTGCTTTCAATCGGCGTTCCGGTCGTAAGTGTCTATACCGTCGGCGATGATATCAGCCAAATCGTTCGGGGACTGAAACGCGCAGCCGAGGACGCGGATATTGTGATTGCGACAGGGGGACTGGGGCCTACCGATGATGACCTGACGAGACAATCGTTCGCGGAACTGCTTAATGTTAAATTGCAGTTGAATGAGACGCTATTAGAAGAAATCGGGCGGTTTTTCGAGAGACGGGGGCTTCAAATGCCGGAGAAGAATACGATTCAGGCCCATATCCCCGTCGGCGCCAAGCCAATCGAAAATCCGATGGGAACTGCACCGGGCGTTTTTGCGAAAGTGAAGAATAAACGCTTCTTCGCGTTGCCCGGCGTGCCCGTCGAGATGAAAGAGATGTTCGAGAAGTCGGTTTTGCCCCGCCTTGGGCAGCAGGGGGGAAGCGCCTTTACCGTCGTCAAAAAGGTCAGGTGTTTCGGCGCGGGCGAATCGGCAATCGCGGAAAAGCTGGGCGACCTTATGAAGCGGGGCAGAAACCCGCTTATAAATTCAACCGTCGGTTCAGGCATCATTACGCTTCACGTTGTCGCTTCTGCGCAGGCGAAAGAACAAGCCGAGGAAATGGCGCGGACCGATTCCAGCCATCTCCGTGAGCTGTTAGGCGACCTCGTCTTTGGCGTTGATGACCAGACGCTGGCAGAGGTGGTCGGTGAGCAGTTGAAAGCCGGGCACAAGACGGTTGCCGTCGCGGAATCATGCACGGGGGGCCTGTTGGCCAAGCTCATTACCGATATCCCGGGCGCAAGCGAGTATTTTGTGCAGGGCTGGATAACTTACAGCAATAAGGCCAAAGTCGAACTTGGCGTCCCGGAACAACTTATCGAAAAATATGGTGCGGTCAGCGAACAGGTCGCTTCGGCGATGGCGATGGCGGCCAGGCAAAAGGCAGGGTCCGATTTTGCAATCGCTATAACGGGTATCGCGGGGCCGGCGGGAGGCAGCGAACAAAAGCCAGTCGGGCTGGTATATATCGGTATAAGCTCCGATAATAATTCCCGAACCGAGCGATTTTTGTTTTCTCATACCAGAGATATGGTTCGGCACAGGGCCGCACTGACAGCGTTGAATATGCTGCGGTTGGTGCTGAATAATTGACTTATTATTGCCGAAATACTATAATGGGATTTGCAGAATTCTGTCATTAGCGGGTGTATATGGCCAAAGCGGCACGCAGACATCTGGGGGAAATACTGTTTAAGGCAGGCCTGGTTGAAAAGCAGGTCCTGATAGATTCTATCAAGGCGGCGCAGGCGAGCCGTAAGCGTCTTGGGCAGGTTTTGCTCGAAAAAGGGCTGATTAACGAGGAGACCCTCACAAAGGCCATCGCCAAGCAATTCGGCCTACAGTATATAAACGTCGATGCCACCACAATACCGCCCGAAACTCTCAAGTTAGTGCCGGAAGACCTTATCAGGAAGCACAATGTACTGCCTCTTGGGGTGGACAACGGCCGGCTCAAATTAGCCATCACCGACCCGATGGACCTCGACGCGATGGATTCGGTAAGGTTTCGCACCAATAAAGAGCTCGAGTGTTACGTTGCGAGCCCTTCGAATATCCGCTCTTTCATCACGAATACGTTCGAACAGGCAGTCACGATGGAGAGCGACAGCTTAAAGCACAGCATCGATGCCACCGCTGCCGAATTGGCGGAGGCCGGTCATGAAATTCAGGCCGAAATCCTCAGGGCCGGCCAGGTCGCAGGCACCGATGACGGTCCCATTGTCCGGCTGGTTAATCTCATCATAGATACCGCCGTCAATATGCGGGTAAGTGATATTCACATCGAACCAATGGTTGACCGAGTGCGAGTCAGGTACCGCCTCGACGGGGTCTGCTTTGAAAAAGACACCATACCCAAGAATATGCAGGCGCCGCTGACTGCGCGACTCAAAATTCTTTCAGGTATGGACATCGCCGAGAAAAGATTACCGCAGGATGGTCGTATTACACGTACTATAGGCAAACAGGACATCGACTTCCGCGTTTCTGCCTTACCCGGCAACCATGGCGAAAGCATCGTCCTGCGTATTCTGCGTCCGGATGCCGTCAACATCGGCATTAAGGCGCTGGGCTTTGAGTCCGACGATTACGACCGCTTCCAGAAAATCATAAGAAGGCCCAACGGCATATTCCTTGTCACCGGCCCGACGGGCAGCGGCAAAACGACTACGCTTTACGCGGCATTGCAGGAGCTTAACAAGCCGGACAAGAAAATCATCACCGCCGAAGACCCGGTGGAATACAGCTTCGCGGGAATGAACCAATGCCAGGTCAGAGAGGACATCGGGCTTACCTTTGATAAAATTCTTCGTTCAATGCTTCGTCAGGCGCCCAACATAATACTCGTCGGCGAAATTCGTGACGGCGTCGTCGCCGACATCGCAATACAGGCCGCCTTGACGGGTCACCTTGTTTTCAGCACCCTTCACACCAACGACGCTCCAAGCGCCATCACGCGTCTGATTGATATGGGCGTCAAACCCTTCCTGGTGGCGAGCTCCATTCAGGCCATTATGGCGCAGCGCCTGGTTCGCGTAATATGCAAAAACTGCAAGACGGTCGATAAGAACCCTGACCCTCAAAGTCTTAGTCTGCTCAATATAACGCCGGAGGACCTCACCAAAAATTCCGTCTATAAAGGAGCTGGGTGCAGCCAGTGCCACGGCGTTGGTTACAAGGGTCGTCAGGCCGTATTTGAAATGGTCGAGCTTAATAATGAAATAAGAGAGCTGGCGTTTTCAAAGGCCCCGACAAGCGAACTGCGAAAGGCCTGTATCGCCGGCGGAATGAGAACCCTTATGGAGGACGGCAAACTCAAGATATTCAGAGGAGTTACCACGCCGGCCGAGGTTGCGGCTATAGCCCAGACCGAAAGCATAGTCGCCTGATTTGTCTGTTTTTGTGGGAAAAACAAAATGGCAACAGTCAACATAGACCGCCTGCTACAGGCCTGTATCACAATGGGTGGTTCCGATATTCACATTACTGTTGGTCGGCCGCCTGTCCTCAGAATTGACGGTCGGCTTCGCTCGCTGGAAACCAAAGTGCTCGAGCCGGACGACGCTACAGCTTTGATGAAGAGCATTACTCCTGATAAAAACCAGCAGGAGCTTCAGGAAGAGGGCGGCACCGACTTCGGCTTCACCTACGGCGAGCAGGGGCGGTTCCGTGTCTCCGTCTTCAGGCAAAGGGGCAATATCGCCATCGTTTTGCGGCTTATTCCGTCCAAGATTTTGAGCTTTGACGAGATAGGGCTGCCCAAAATATGCGCTGCTCTTTGCCGCAGACCGAGGGGGCTTTTCCTCGTGACAGGCCCGACGGGCAGCGGTAAAACCACTACGCTGGCCACGATGGTCAATTACATCAACGAAAACCTCGACCGTCACATCATAACCGTAGAAGAGCCAATCGAATACTACCACTCCCACAAAAAGTCCATCATTAACCAGCGAGAGGTGGGTATCGACGTCCCAAGTTTCGGGGAGGCGCTTCGCCGCGTTCTGAGAATGGACCCGGACGTGATTCTGGTCGGCGAGTTGCGAGACCTTGAGACAATTGAATCGGCGTTGCGAGCGGCGGAAACGGGACACTTAGTTTTCAGCACGCTACATACCACCAGCGCCGCCGGAACCATCACCAGAATCATCGACGTATTTCCTGTTAACCAGCAGGAGCAAATACGCATTCAATTAGCAAGTAATCTTATGGCGGTCTTAAGCCAGGCACTTTGCCCGTTGGCCACTGGCAAAGGCCGAATCGCCGCATACGAGTTTATGGTCGTCACGCCGGCCATCGCCAACCTTATCCGTGAGAACAAGACATACCGTATTGATTCCAGCATACAGACCGGCAGAAAACTGGGTATGCAACTGCTGGATGACCACCTGTGGCAATTATACGAGATGGGCAAGATTACGATGGCTGAGATGATGGATAAATCCCGCCAGCCGGGCGCGCTACACGATAAGGCCATGGCTCGCCTCAAGACCCTTAAGCCACACGAAAGACCCAGAGAGGAAGAAGAGGATATGGGGCCTATCCTGCGGACATAGGTTTTTTGTGCCTTTATTATAGGATAGCAAAGCAGGGGCGATACTGGCTATCAGGGATTTTTGTTGGGATAATCTTGCTACAAGGGAGGGCGGGATTGTCTTGCTAACCGTATGTCCAAGTGCTAATTCCTTGACACAAGGGGCATTACGACACTATAATATATATTGCCGGGATTAACAAACCGGTGTGCGATGGTAAGGAAGGACGTTATGGATAAGTTGCCGCCAATCGAACAATTACGTGGCAGACCCATCGGACGAGTTCTGATGAAAATGGGGCTGCTTACCCGCGAGAAGGTTCACCAGTGTCTGGAGGTCCAAAAGCAACGCCAAAAGCCGGGGCAGAAGAATGTCTTGTTGGGGGAGATTTTTGTAGAACTGGGGCTTGTTACTGATAAGCAACTGCATATTGCGTTAGCGGCCCAGCGTGGGATGGAATATATCAACGTCGGGGACTATGACATTGCTCCGGCGGTGCTGGAAAAGATCCAGCCGCAGATGGCGAAGTCGTATCGCGTTTTACCCATCGAGTTCAGAAAGGCCGCCAACGAGCTGGTGGTTGCGGTTGACAAGGCCGACAGTTTCCGTGCTGTTGACGACCTTGCCACGCTGCTCGGTTTGAAGGTAATTGCGAAAATCACCGACTCACAGGCGCTTGATGCTGCTCTGACAAAATACTATCAGGAAAAGGATGCGGGGGAGGGTATAAATGAGCTTATCCACGAGATTCAGGAAGACGGGTTCCTCGCTGAATTTGCGGGGCGAAACCAGAGCATTGACCTCGATGAGCTTAAGGAGCTTTCGGAATCAAACCCTGTGAGGAAACTTCTTAACCTGGTTTTGATGCAGGCCATACGCGACAAGGCATCCGACATTCATTTTGAGCCGTTTGAGAACGAATACAAGATGCGATATCGAATCGACGGCGTGTTGTATGAGATGGTGCCGCCTCCCAAGCACATCGCTGCGGCACTTAGCTCCCGTATAAAAGTTATGGCCAGCCTGGATATCGCCGAGCGGCGATTGCCGCAGGACGGTCGAATATCCCTTACCGTCGGGGGCAATCCGGTGGACCTCCGCGTCAGCGTCCTGCCCACGATGTACGGCGAAAGCGTCGTGCTGCGTGTTCTCGACCGAAGCCAGTTGCAGCTCGACCTCGAAAAACTGGGTATCAGAGCCGAGGAGCTCAAAGTAGTGCGTCAGCTTATCCATAAGCCCAACGGCATCGTCATCATCACAGGCCCGACGGGAAGCGGCAAGACGACGACGTTATACGCGGCGCTTACCGAGCTTAATGACATCGAAACCAAGATAATCACCACCGAAGACCCCATCGAATACGATATGGACGGCGTCGTTCAGGTGCAGATGAAACCGAGCATCGGCCTGACTTTTGCGAAGTGCCTGCGTTCCATTCTTCGTCAGGACCCGGATGTGATACTGGTCGGCGAAATCCGCGACCTCGAAACGGCCGAAATAGCTGCGCAGTCATCCCTGACGGGGCACATTGTGTTCACCACGCTGCACACCAATGACGCGCCCAGTTCCATTGCGAGATTGCTGGATTTGGGCATTGAGCCGTTTCTTGTCACCGCGACGCTCGAAGGCATTATCGCGCAACGGCTCGTCAGGAAAATCTGCGGAAACTGCAAGACGCCTTTTACGCCCAGCGAAAGCCAGCTTATGGAGCTTGGGCTTACGCCCGAAGACATCAAAGGCAAGCAAATTTATTACGGCAAGGGCTGCTCGAGGTGCAATAACACCGGATACAAGGGCCGGACCGGCGTTTTTGAGATTATGACTTTCAACGACGAGATACGCGAGCTGATTATGAACCACGCCTCGACCAATGTTCTGCGGACGGCCAGCCAGAGGGCCGGTATGAGACTGCTCCGCGAGTCGGGTCTGGCTGCCCTTTATGACGGTGTCACTACCATTGATGAGGTTGTTAAAGAGACAATTGCCGCAAGCGAGTAAACTTATTAATTAGGAGGTGTTTAATATGCCATTGTTCAAGTATGAGGCGCTCGACAGCCAGGGAGTGGCGATAAAAAATGAGGTTGAGGCGCTAAGCCAAAAAGAGGCGGTCAGCAAGATACGGAATATGGGTTATTTCCCCACGAAGGTAATGCCTGTGGGGGCTGTGAAGAGGGCCGATACTGCCACCGCTGCCAAACCGAAGCGCAGGCGAGGCGCAGGCGGCAAGGTCAAAATCAAGTTCATTACCCAGTTCGCCAGACAATTGTCCACACTGCAGGACGCGGGCCTGCCGATACTGAGGTCGCTGCGAATCCTCGAGGAGCAGCAGAAAGCCGGAACGTTCAGGCGTATTATCGGCTACGTCGCCGACGACATCGAAGGCGGCGCCACTTTGTCCGAGGCGATGGGCAGATTCCCGAGATGTTTCGACCGGCTGTTTGTCGGAATGGTGGCGGCAGGCGAAACGGGCGGTGTGCTGGACCTGATTCTGTCCCGTGTGGCTGACTTTATGGAAAAGGCCCAGAAGCTGAAATCCCGCGTAAAGGGCGCTATGGTTTATCCCATTGTCGTTCTCAGCGTCGCTTTTGCTATCATATTGATGCTGATGACTTTCGTCATTCCCAGATTCGAGAGTACTTTGAAAGAAATGACTGACGGGGAATTGCCTGCCCTTACCCAAATCGTGCTTCGCGTTGCCAGATGGATTTCCCTGGATTTCGGCTGGGCCGTGCTTATCGGCGTTCCGTTTGCCTTCATTTTTCTTATGCGGCTTATCAGGCAATTCCGCATCGGACGATACGTCCTCGACAGCATAAGGCTGAGACTGCCGGTTATGGGACAGCTCACTCGCAAGGTCGCCATCACCCGATGGACCAGAACCCTGGGTACGCTTATCGGGGCAGGTGTTCCAATTCTTGACGCGATTAACGTGACGAGCGAAACCTCCGGCAATGAGGTCTTCGCCAGAATGCTGATAAACGTCCAGGGCTCCATCCGGCAGGGCGATACCTTCGCTGCGCCGCTGAAGCAGTCCAAAACCGTCGACCTCATAGTCACGAATATGGTGGCCGTCGGCGAGGAAACGGGCGACTTAGACAAAATGCTGCTTAAAGTCGCCGACAACTACGACGAGCAGGTTGACGTTCTTGTCGCTTCGCTGATGCACCTCCTCGAGCCGCTGATGATTGTTGGTCTGGGCAGCATGGTGATGGTCATCGTGATGGCGGTGTTCCTGCCGATGGTGAAGATTATTTCCACCCTTAACGTTGGGTGACAAAATGGTTCTAAAAAAACTAAAGGAGAATACAAGTGAAACCGATTCGAGACAACTCAAACAAAAAGGCCGGCTTTACAATCGTCGAGCTGCTCACGGTGATGAGCATCATCGTAATTCTCATCAGTTTGCTGATGCCCGCGCTTAATCGCGTGAGGCGCTACGCGACGCGGGTGAAACAAAAGGCCCAGTTCCACAGCATAGGGGTGGCGCTGGACCTGTTCAACGCGGAGAACGAGGGCTACCCGCCTTCGGACCGCACTGACCCTACTCCCGTCTCATACTGCGGCGCGATGAAGTTAGCCGAGGCGATGGTGGGGCAGGACCTTATGGGCTTTAACCTTAACTCCCGCTTCTACCGGAACGGAACTTCGGACGGACTGACGCCGACCACGACGAACAGCTTGTATCCTGTGAACCCAGGCACGGGTGACCTAACAGCTTATTCAACCTATGTCAATAGCATTAAAGCCAGAAAGATGTATCTCGACCTCGAAAAGGCGAACGCCTACCGACTAACTGATATATATACGTCGGCGCACCTGGCGAGCACCTCATATGCCGGTTTAACCGCAACCGACTGCAATTTGGTTCTCTGCGATGCCTATGTTCGGACTATGGCGACGGGCAACAAGCTCGGTATGCCCATATTGTATTACAAGGCCGACACCAACAAAAACGAACACGACGCAAATCTGGTCACGGACTGTAAAACCCCCACCAACAACATATATAATCGCTGCGACAACCAGGAGCTTGTAGATATTCCGCTTCCGTGGGTGTCCCCGCCGAGCACCGTGCATCCAATGGCGACAACCGGAATCACGCCGACCGGCGCGCAAGCCGACCCCACTATTTTCTATACTGAGACACGAAACGAAAAAGTAACGACAGGAACCAAGTCCCATATGGCTGACTCCTATATTCTTATGTCGGCGGGGTTCGACGGCGAATACGGAACAAGCGACGACATCTTTAATTTCGGGGATTAGTTCGACAAGGACGTTCGGCTGAGCTCAGTCGAAGTCCTCACTATAAAGGATGACCGTGATGTATAATCGTAAGGCGTTTACTCTTATCGAGCTGCTGACTGTGCTGGTCATCATTATTCTGCTGGTGGGTATTTTGCTGCCCTCCATAGCGACGGTTCGCAAGATGGCCAAGGAGGCCGCCCAGAGGGCGCAGTTCGCAACTCTGGATATGGCGCTGGAGGCCTTCAAGCAGGATTATGGCGATTACCCGGATTCCAATCAGTGGGACGGCACACGCCCAACAACACTGGTTCCCTACTGCGGCGCGATGAAATTAGCCGAGGCAATGGTGGGCGCGGACCTCAAGGGCTTTAATCTCACGTCTAACTTCGAGCGCAGGGGCTTCGATTGGACATCGCCCTGGCTTGGTATGCCATATCCGCCATACAATACATGTGGCGGGGTCGCAGACTCCGACTGTTATGCCAATAACATTAAGTCCAGAAGGATGTATATCCAGCCCGAAAAAATCGGCATCAATCGCCTCAGTGACATCTACGATAGTGATAATGATGCTGGTAGCTATGTTAAGACCTATAGCCCCTACGACCCCTGCACTTTTGTTCTTTGCGATGTCTTTGCCCGAAAAATGAGAAGCGGCAATAAGACCGGTATGCCTATATTGTATTACAAGGCCAACACGAATAACGTTAACCACATAATAGATGACCCTCTCGTAGATCCCGGAATAGTCGATAAAAACATCTACGACAGCCGCGACAATCTTAAACTTGTTGGCATTCCGCTACCATGGTATTCCCCCCCAATGGTTCGGGTTCATCCAATGGCCAGCGGCGGTGTAACTATAATCCCCGGCGTCGGGGCTGACGACAGAATATTCTACAATGAGACCCTCGACAAGAAAACGGGGAACAGCCCGCACAACGCCAGCACTTATATTTTGATGTCTGCGGGGGCGGATGGCCAGTATGGAACAAGCGATGATATTTTCAACGGTTTCTAATGCCGCTGCCTGCTTTTGGGAGACAACCGATGAAATCCGGCACGCAAAAATCCGGTTTTACGCTCATCGAGATGCTGGTAGTCATCGCGATTATCATCGTACTTATCTCGGTGATGGCAGGCGTCGGCAAACGCATCAATGACCAGGGGAAGGAACGCCTCTGTCGCACTACCATTGAGCTGGTCGGCAACGCCCTCGAGCAATTCCGCGACTTCGGCTACGAATATAAGGACGCCAACTATACGGGTCTTGTGTTTCCCCTGGATTGCAACGGCTTTACTGTTTCTGACCTTTACCTCCAACAAACGCTCCGCAATGCCTTGTATCCGCCGGCCCCGCCTATCACGACAGTCGACGTAAATCAGAACGAGCCGGTTCACGACATCAGTTATTCCGGCTCGGAGGTATTATATTTTTGCCTGAGCCAGGTCCCCGATTGCCGAACTACGCTCGAAAAAATCGACAAATCTTTACTGACAAACAAGGGCACCAACGGCAATTCAATAGATATCACTATAACCTCCGGTGCCATTGCGACCAAGTTGCCGTTCACGAGAATAATTGACCCGTGGGGGACAACTCTGCGATACGACTATTATCCTGAATATGCTGATTATATCCTCGCTAACCCCTCTGAAAACTGGTCGGACTATCTCGTTTACAGAAATTCTGCCAAAAAGACGTTTCCGGTCATTACATCCGCTGGGCCGGACAAAGTGTTCGACACAAAAGACGACGTATCCAATATCCAGCAAAAATGATAAAGGGACGCAAACAATCCGGTTTGACGCTTGCTGAAATGACGGTCGTCATCGCGATAGCCGCCGTAATGGTTGCGTTGACCATACCGGCGGCGAATATGCTCTTAAACTCTTTCGAGTCCGCAAGCGGGGCAAAGTCGATGATAAGCGCGGCCCTGTCCTCCGCTCGCGCGATAGCCATCAAAGAGCAGCGATACGCAGGCATTCGATTCCAGAAACGTTACGACCCCAATGACCCCGTCGGCGCCTCGCAATATATGATTTTTATAGTTTACGACTACGACCGCACCACTTTGGCCAATGGCTTTAGAGCCGTCGATGGAATCCAGCCCATCAAACTGCCCGACTCCATCGGCGTTATGGACCTGATGTATAACTCCGGTTTAGGTGATGGAATTGCTGATAGCGATACTGAATTTACCAACTCAAATATTTTTCGGGATACTACGACCTTTTCGATAATATTCTCGCCATCCGGCAAGCTCGTCATTCACGATGTCCGCGTCCGAAACAGGGACGGCATGCCGATATACTACCCCAGTTTCGCAGATAACAGTCTCGATGATGTTTTTAACACCCAAACGAGGATTACCGACACGGTCAATCCGACTGGTATGTTTCTTCAGGATGATTATCCGACTCTTGGTCTGACTCAGGAGCAGAGTCGAAACGGCTTTATTATTTACGAAACCAAGCGGTTCAAACAGGCGTACAACAACGGCAATGCATACTCCGGCTATCTGAACCAGCTAAAGCCGGTATTTATAAACCCATACACGGGAACGATTGTTAACGAACAATGAACGCTCATCTTCAAAATACGCAGTACGCAAGACGCAAGACGCACGACGAAAACGGTTTTTCGCTGATGGAGGTGCTGTTGGCGGTCGGGACGTTGGCCATCGGGATGCTGTTTATCGCGGGCGTATTTCCGGTGAGCATTCATTTTACGACGGTCGCATCCGAGCGCACCATAGCCGCGACGGTAGCCGACGAGGCGTTCGCAAAGATAATGCTTTATGTCCGCGACCCGTGTTATCCTCTTGCTGCGGCGGATTTCCAGAGTTCTACGCCTGTCTCGGTTTCTTTTTGGGATGTGGTCATCAACAAGCGAGCCCCACAAGAGGTGCCGCCCACCGAATTTTACTATCCGTCAACGGCTGTTGACTCGTCGCAGAAACAATACTGCTGGTCTGCCGTCTGTCGAAGGGTTGACCCGCTCGACCCGTGCGACGTTCAGGTGACGGTCTTTGTCTCCAGAAAGGTCGGTGCAGGCACGAAGTATTATATGCGATCCCCATCTGCCCTCTTACCATATTATCCGTTACCGCTGCCGATATACGTATCTGTCACAGCCGGCGGCAGGGCGGATGAGCTTACGATAAACGATGCTCTGGGGTTGTCAAATTTTATCAACGCCGGTTACACAATCGTGGACGACGCCACGGGCCAGATTTATCGCGTCCTCGGAAGATACTCTGCCTCGAATGTTGTCCATCTTGATAGAAGTTGGCAGAGGGGCAGTGGAACGTTCTGGGTCTGGGTTATTCCGCCAGCCGTCGGCGGAGGCAGATACCCCTGCATCGGTGTCTATCAAAAGGTGATGCGGTTCTAACGGATTTTACCACCAAGGCACGAAGACACGAAGGAATCAAAATGGATTTTAAGAAAGTGACAGAAAAAGAAGAGTTGGTTGCGGAAACAATTGTTGATGCCGCATACAAAGTGCATAAAGCATTAGGCCCCGGACTTTTGGAAAAGGTATACGAGGTTTGCTTTTGCCATGAACTCGCAAGGGCGGGTTTATCATACCGAAAGCAGGTGGATGTCCCTATTAAGTACGATGGTATTGAATTCGGTGAAGCACTTCGGCTGGACGTTTTAGTGGAAGACCTTGTGATATGTGAGCTGAAAGCTGTTGATGAAATGAATCCTGTGTATATGGCACAGGTTTTGAGTTATTTGAAACTAACCGGTAAGCGTTTAGGATTCTTGATTAACTTTAATGTGCCCGTAATGAAGAACGGAATCAAACGAATTATTCTGTGATTGTTAGTGTCTTGGTGTCTTTGTGGTGAAGAACAACAAAAGAAAAATCTTTGTGCCTTTGTGCCTTCGTGGTAAAGGTTTCACCCTCCTCGAAATGGTCGTCGCCATAGGTCTGCTGGCTATTGTTGTCTTCTTTGCCAGTGCCATTTTCAAGGCCGCTATCGGCTCATACCGCACGGCGTCGGCGCAGGCCGAAATTATGGGGAAACTGCGAGTCATAACCCAGCAGTTAGACAACGATTTCAGAGGCATCCGCAGTGATGCGCCTGTGATTATACGGTTCGAGGTTCCCAGCGATTCCGACGATAGATTTGACCAGATTATGTTTTTTGCCGATGGCGATTTTCAGTCCACACGGTTGTACTCAGGCAGTCCCGCTGTTCCGTCGCCCACTGGCTCACCGGTCGTTGGTAATGTTGCGCGAATCCAATACGGCCAGGCAAGTTTGTATTCACCGACCGACGGGTATTTTTTAGACCCCAATCAACAGGTGTTCGAAAATAGTACTGACCGTTACTCTAATAAAAAATACAGGACATTAGCCAGGCGCCAGCACATTTTAACCGCTGACCCGAGTATTGTCCAATGGCCCCTTGATTTTATCAGTACATTCGATTCGGCCGGGAATGACGCTTATGAGCATGATACCAATTCTCTGTCTCAATGGCAGGCATTGCTCCAGCTAACGGCAAATCAAGACCATATAACGGATATTTGTTTTCATTACAGACCGCGGATTAATTATCAAAACAGCACAGGTTTGCATATGCTGATGGCCGAAGGCGTTCCAAATTTTATGGTCCAGCTTGCGGTTGCGGTTGATGATGTTAACGGCGTCATCGATTGGCGGCCGGATAATGACGAAGTAAGAACTTCCGCGCCTATGGGACTTTTCTGGCCCCCCGCAATCAAGTTTACTTTTACGCTTTACGATTCGAGAGGCGTCTTCAAGGATGGCCAGACATTTACCCATATCGTTTATCTGGGTGAGTAAAAAAATTGCGGATTTTAGATTTCGGATTGCGGATTTTGAAAGACAGAAGATGAATATCGAACATAGAACACAGAATATAGAACGCAGACCCCAAAACGGCTCCGCGTTGATTCTGGCGGTGGTGCTGACGTCGCTGTTGGCTATCATCGGCGTGATGTTTCTTCTTTCATCCCGCGTCGATTGGGTCGCCACGTCGTCGGTAGCCGACAACAAGGACCTCGGTTCAGCAGTCGATACCGTCATCGCGCAAATTTCCGAAGACCTCGCGATTGATGTTGCAAGAGGGACCATCGACCCCAATCAATATGCTGATTATCCCGACCCCTGCAATCCCTGGCTGGCCTGCCTCGAACCATATCAATTTGCTCTAAACGACTACCGCTGGCGACAGATAAGCGACATCTATGGCAATCTCTATCCTCTCTCGCAAGTTATGAAAGCAGAAAT
>JBEKZA010000023.1:0-32925 GCA_049510335.1 Sedimentisphaerales bacterium
ATGTAGAAGCCGTTAATCCAAAGGCGGGAGTCACGGTGAACGCCGTCGAATTCGATAACGATTCTGCGGCCGAGGTCGGATTCGGGGATGGAAAACTTTTTGCGATACCAGCCGACGCTATTTTGGGGAAAATTCCTGCCGACGGCTTTATAGCCGTGGCTGTGGCTGCCTTTACTGTCAAAAGGCATCTCTACCGCCCAGTCGTGGGGCAGGTTGATAACGCGCCAGGCGCGGTCGTCGAAACCGGCGAACGCCGGGCCGTCACCGTAACCGGTTTTTGTCCAATATGAAAAATAAGATGTGCCGTTCTTAAAATCTTTATCCGTGTCATAGGCGTGGCCTAAAGCAAACAGCCAGTTTGAGTCCATTAACAATCGCTCCCGGTCATTTGTTGTTTCAGCAGAAGCTCTTCCCTGACAAAAAACCTGAACAGATAAGAATATTGAAAATATAACCCAAATTTGCTTTTTCATAAAAATCCTTATATTCATAAAATATTTGTCAACGTCCGTGAAAACGCAATTCTTACTATAATCATAATATGTCGCCTTAAAGAGCGTATCGCCGTCCGCAGTGTTCGATATAACGAGTGCATTATTAGTTCAAATCCTTGTCATTCTATAACCTTGTTGCTGTCACCATCGGCAAAAACCCTTCAAAACGAGTTATTTCGGCCGATGCCAACAGTATTATCCGGCATAAGTTAAATCAAAAATTCGGCTGTTTTTTATTTTGCGGCTGGGCCGACAATCAGCAATTCAAATGAGTCGGGCTCAAAGTTCCTTCGGCGTCCGCCTGTTTGCTCTCCCGGTGCAGGCGGTTTGAGCTTCGCCGTAACCAGATATATCCGATGCGTTTTCGTATCCAGCGTCATAGTGCGTGCCATCGGCGCAGTCGCCACGTTTTCGACAACCTTGAATTGGCCTGCCGGCTCTTCCTTTATCACCGTCAATGTTCCATCCTGACCATTGGAGCTGAATGCAAGACCTTTTTCGGGGTCAAAATCCGCTCCGTCAGGACCTTTGCCTATAGCCGGCGTCGCGATAACCTTACCGGTTGCGTAATCGGTTATTGCCATTTTGCCGTTCGAGCAGGCCGAAAATAGCCGCTTGTTTTTGAGGTCAATGGCTAATCCGCTGGGTGATTCGCAGGGCGCAATCGACCAATGGTTCGTTACGGTCAGCTTTTCGGCGTCTATCACGGCGATTTCGTTTTTGTCCTCGATATTGACAAATACCTGCCCTTTCTCATCGGATTGCCCGAATTCCGGCTTGCCGCCCAAAGGTATAGTGCCGATATTTGGTGTCTTTAACGGCGTCGACAACTGTGCAATCTTTGCTGCCGCCGTTGAATGCGAAAATGCGTTTTGTCGCCGGGTCGAATAAAATGGCGTCGGGCCTGTTTCCGACCTTGATTCTGGTGGTCTCTTTCAGCGTCGCCGTATCGAAAACTGTTACCGAGTTATCGCCGCCGTTGGTTATGTAACCTTTATTAAGACCCGCGGCGATTGCTATCCCGTGCACACCTGGTGTGTTGTTTATGTCGCCGATTACTTTTTCTTTTTCCGTATCGAAAACAACGACGTGATTCTGGTGCGATATATAACAACGCTTTGCCGCGCTATCGACGATAAGGCAATCCCAGCCGCCCTCGCCGCCTATCGGAACCCTCTTAATTAGCTTGTAGCTTGTCTCTTCGCCTGATGCGATGCCGCAAAATGCTATCACGCAGACAATCGCCGTTATCGACAGCACGCTTTGTAAAACTAATCTTCTCGTAACCATTTGTTTTTATCCTTATAATATTTTTATGTTCCACCGACATTTCTTATTGATATTCCACCCTTTTCATCGTCCTCTGTAATGTAAGTCATCAGCCTAAATGGTACAGTAAAGAGGTCTATTTTGGTTGACGTTTTTGGCTTCCGGTTTCTAATACCTTTGAGTTAAACTTTTTTTACCGCTTAACAGGAGTCAGCCATACGACAAAACCACCGCCTGCTTCCAGTTCCTCGACGAGTTTTTGTTTGTCGTCTGCAACTCTATTTTCTATAGTCATAGCAGTTCTCTCTCCTGTTTTATCGCGGGCAATCATCGCTTTATAATTGCTTTTGCCAAGGAAGGATAAGTTGAAGCTGAACCCTTGTTTTTTGTTCGAACCGTTTATTACACCGATAAACCAGTCATCGCCTTTGCGCCGGGCAAAACCCGCAAGTTCTCCGATTTTACTGCCGGGCAGGACAATCGTCTGGTCCCAGACCGACGGAATCCGCTTAATCATTTCGAGTGCGGGGCTTTCGAGATAAAACTTCGGGTTGTCCGCCCAGTGTATTACAGGCGATGTATAAACAATGGCTGTAGCCAGTTGGAGAGTAACTGTTGTCCCCTTGAGCGACTTGGGATTGAAGGTGCAGGGAGTAAAATCGCCGTGGCCCGCCAAGAACCGTGTAAACGGCAGCGACGCATAATGGTCGGGCGTCAGGGCGTCCCACTTGTTATACTCCAGGCCCCTTATCCCTTCGCGTGTCATTTCGTTTGGCCAGGTGCGGTCTTCACCCGTCGGCTTATTTGCGCCGTGGAAGTTAATCATTAGTTTGGCCTCTGCCGCGTCTTTTAGAACGCCTGTGTAGAAATCAATTCTGTCTTTGGATTCCGAATCCATAAAGTCAATCTTTACACCAACCGCCCCGGCATCTTTGCATCGTTTGAAAAAATCGACCCTCTTTTCGTGGGTTTCCAGACCATCCATTTTAACATTGCGTTCTGTGCGGGTTGTCCAGTATTTCCAGACCCATACACGGACGTTTTTACTGTGTGCGTATTCAACCAGCTCGGCCAGAAACTGCCATTTATCTTTTGCGTCGGTTTTCCATGCGGTTTCCCAGCCGGCATCAACGAGAATATATTCGAAGCCCATTTGGGCGGCGTTATCTATCCACCATTTTTGTCGTTCGAAATTAACGCTGTCGCCAGACCACCAGTGCCACAAGGCCCTGCCGGGTTTTATCCATTCGGTTTTTATCCCTTCCGGAAACAACTTCGCGTCGGGCGGTTCGCAAACGTTATGAACAATATCGCAGTTGACAAGGGCATTGAGGTCCGGCCCGGTCATTACCACTCGCCATGGTGATGTGATGGTTCCATCAATCGAGAAACCATTAGGGTCATCTTCAAAAACAGCTGCAAGCGTATTTGTCCCTGTACCTCGCATAGTCATACCGCTGTAATTAAATAAAGCCGCCTCAGTAATCGCGGCATAACTTTTGTCAGGAAGCTCGATTGTGACGGGCGGTCCGATGTATGTATTGTCGTTTACGTCTTTGCACAGACGTTTAATATGAACACCTTCGTAGTTTTGGGTGTTTGTTTGAAACCAGATTTGAGAGCCGGCAGGCAGACACCAATCGGTTTTTTCGCGGTTGATGATGTGTCGGCCCGCGCCGGGTATGACGTAGCGATACGCGAAACCATCGTCATAAGCGCGAGCTTCAAATACCCAGTTTTGCCCGCTGGCAAGGTGTTTTACGGACAACTCCATTGCCTTGCAGCAGTTGCTAACCTCCGACTTAACGCCATACCACGGGTATTTTTCATTGATGTCGCGGAAAGTCGCCTTGCCGAAATCGATTCCAAGTCCTAAATCGGCATCATCGATCACTATACCCAAATTGGACTTGTCTACTATGGTCTGGCCGTCTCGTTTCAATGTAAATTGCATTTGGCGAGATTCATCCATCAATATTGTTGCTGAAACATGGCCATTAGGACTTTTGAGCTCAAACCCGATTTGTGATGCGATTGCGGAAACACACAAAGGCAACCCTGCGACAAGAACGAAAATAAATCGATGAATCATTTTTTCATCTCCATAAAACAGAATCTCTCCGTGCGAATCTTTTTCAATTTTGATTCGCACGGTCAGACAAAAGCCCGACTGGGAAGATTTATATCAACTGGGATTTCCCATTTAAATATGCTCAGCTATGCCGTTAATCCTCATTTACAAAAGAATATCAAGCTTGTCTTGAAAATTCAAGCTTTCATATTGACTTTTTCTTTTTGACATTGCGGCCAAAATTAGTGAAGAAAATCCATACAACCACCCTACAACCCAATGGCTAAATAGCGTGCAAAATCGCAAAAACGGTATAGCTATAAGATTAGTAATATCAAAGACTTAAAAAAATGCAAAAAACGCAAACATTTTATATATCCGTTGACTGCCTTTTGTACTGTTCGTTCCAAAACTACTGAGTTTGACAGGGTTGTCATGCAAGTGGATGGAGCATTCATCCAGTGCAATACTGGATATGTACTTTACAATGAATGACAGGCAGGCACAGGCCGCGATGAACAGTCTAAGTTTCACAGCGACAAGACCAAAAATAGGACAATGGTAAGTCATTCACCCCCAAAATATCAAAAAAAACGCAGATTCCTCTATAAACACAAATCTAAGAACCTGCGAAATTTTGAAAAAAACGCAGCGGAGAGGGCGGGATTCGAACCCGCGGTACGGCAAGCCGCACACACGCTTTCCAAGCGTGCTCCTTCAGCCACTCGGACACCTCTCCGGGAACCATCGATTATTTACAATTGATTACCCTGGTCAAGGATTTTGTGCGCCGTCGGTTTTCTTGCTCGACGGCCAAACCCTCGGCCTTGCCGTCCGGCCCCTCGGCGCAATAAACGCCTCCTTTTACTCGCTCGAAAATCAGGACGGCAAATTTGCCCCTCGTCTGCGCTTCAACGTCCAGTAGAATTATTTAATCTGGTGTATCAGTCGAAGCGGACATACCGGAACAACGGGGTATTTTGACCGGCGGGAAAATGCTGATTAACTGGAGGAGGTGTGGTCAGGTCGGCTATTTCGGGGGAAAGTTAAAAGCAATACGCTCGGCCTTCCGCATACGCCGGCGGTTGCGCTCCGAGGGCTTCTCATAATACGCTGTTCGCTTCATATCTCGTATCAAACCCTCTTTCTCACAAAGCTTTTTGAATCGTCTCATCATCTGCTGGACCGATTCGCCCGTTCTTGACTTCACTTTCAACATAAAAAAACACCTCTCACGCCAACCTGTCTTAAAGGTTAACTAAAACAAACCTGTTTGTCACACTAACTTGATTAAGAATGCATTTTAGCCGTTGCACGCTGCTTTGCAAGTCAAAAATTCGACAAAAAAAACCACGTCGGGGGCCTATGATTAAGGTTTGATTGAATAATACAGACAACTGTGATACTATGCGGACATACTTTTGGAGGTGCTGATTAGTTGGATAAAATGCGTGAGACCTTACAGGTTCGCAAAGAGCGGGCCATATTAGTGGCTGCCATACTGCCGGGCCAAAAAGACCACGACGACCTCAAGGAGCTTACTGCTCTGGCGGAAAGCGCCGGCGCAATCGTCATCGACCGCTTCCAGCAGAAAATCCATAAAATTCATCCTGCCCATTACATAGGAAAAGGCAAAGCCGAACAACTCGCCGAGCGAGTCAAAAAGTTCAACGCCGACCTCGTCATATTCGATAACGACCTTCTCCCTCGCCAGGTAAAGGAGCTTGAGGAGATGCTCGGCGCAGCCAAGGTCATCGACCGCAGCGAATTAATCCTCGACATCTTCGCCACCGGCGCCAAAACCGCTCAGGCCAAACTTCAGGTCGAGCTGGCCCAGCTCGAATACACCTACCCCCGTCTTGCCCGTATGTGGACTCACCTTGACACAGTCGCAGGAGCGGGCGGCGCAACCGCAGCCGGTGCCGTAGGCGGCATAGGAACTCGCGGCCCGGGCGAACAGCAGCTCGAAATCGACAGACGACTCGTCAGCAAACGCATATCGGAGCTCAAACGCAACCTTGAAGATATCGACAAACGCCGAGTCCGCGAAATCGACAGCAGAAAGGACCTCTTCAAAATCTGCCTCGTCGGCTACACCAACGTCGGTAAAAGCACGCTCCTCAACGCCCTCACCGACGCCGACGCATACGTCGAGGACCGCCTCTTTGCCACCCTCGATACCCGCACCAGAAAATGGCAGCTCGAGGGCGGCGCGGAAGTATTGCTCAGCGATACCGTCGGCTTCATCAGGAATCTGCCTCACCAGTTAATCGAATCATTCAAGGCCACCCTCGAAGAGGCAATCACCGCCGACCTGCTTTTGCATATAGTGGACGTATCCAGCGCCGACGCGCTCAAACAAATCGAATCGGTCAAGAACGTGCTTGCGGAAATCGGCTGCGAGAAAAAACAAATGCTGCTCGTCCTCAACAAAGCCGACGTAGTCAGCGGCCTGACTACGCTCGAGATGCTTTCGACCCTTTACCCCGACGCAATCTGCGTCTCCGCCAAAACCGGCTATGGCCTTGACCGCCTACGCCTCGCCGTCCTCGATAAATACAAAGGTGGCGTTCTGCATATCAAACTCGTAATCAGCCAGGCAGACGGCAAAATCCCCAGCTTCCTCCGCGCCTATGGCTCGATTATCAACGAAAAATACTCCGAAGGCAAAGTCATCATCGAGGCCCGCCTGGGCCAGAACCAACTCGTAAATCTCAAACGCCTCAAACCCGAACAGCTCGAAGTGTTGGATAGCGTTTAGCGTTCTCCTATGGAGTCCTCTGTAAAGAGTCCCAAGGACTGCGGCTAACAACAATCAGCGTTAATTCGCGGAATCCGTGTCTAAAAAAAATCTCTGTGGCCTCTGTGACCTCTGTGGCTATAATAATCCCTCGGTGGCTAAACTTATGTTCAAAAACATATCCATAATCGGTGACGGCGGAATGGGAACCGTCCTGGCGATACTGCTGGCGGAGAAAAATACGCCCGTGCGAATCTGGGGCTACGACGCGGAGCAGTTGCAGGAGACGGCGACGGCGAGGGAGAACAAAAAGTTCCTCCCGGGCCACAAATTGCCGAAAGCGATTATCTTCGAGCCGGACGATAAAAAAATTATTGCCGGCGCCGACCTGATTGTCTCTGCTGTCCCCTGCCAGTTTATGCGAAGCGTCTGGACCCGACTGAAAAGGTTCACGCCCAAAGGCGTCCCAATCTGCTCGGTCGCCAAGGGAATCGAAAACGGAACGCTATTTTGCCCAACGCAGATAATCGCCGATATTCTCGGCGACGACTCGCGGCCCCTGGCGGCATTGTCCGGCCCGACTATAGCCGATGAGCTTGCGCGGAAGCTGCCCGCCACCGCCTGCGCTGCATCGACCAGCGAGGAACTCGCGCAAAAAGTCCAGCACACATTCAGCACGCCCTGGTTTCGCATCTATACCAATACCGACGTTGTCGGCGTGGAGCTGGCGGGGGCGATGAAAAACATCATCGCCATTGCCGCGGGCATAATCGACGGCGTCGGCGCAGGCGACAACGCCAAGGCCGCGCTATTGTGCAGGGGCCTTGCGGAAATCAGCCGGCTTGGTATCGCTATGGGCGCAAGCCCGCAGACCTTTGCCGGCCTGACCGGCTTAGGCGATTTGGTGACGACCTGCATATCCCCAAAGGGCAGAAACCGCTCATTTGGCGAACGCGTCGGCAAAGGCCAATCCCCGCACCTTGCCGAACACGCAACCGAATCCGTCATCGAAGGTATCGCTACCTGCAAATCCGTTGTCGAAGGATTGTTGCCCAAGTATAAGGTTGAAATGCCGATTACCGAGGCGGTTTACGATGTGCTGTTCAGGGATAAATCGGTGCGGTCAGCCATCGCCGAGCTGATGACCCGCCAGTTAAAAGCCGAAACACCCCTCACTTGAAAATCCCCCGCTGCGCCACAGACGTATTTGCTCGAACCATTCACCGGCAAGGTTGACTTCCGGCTTTTTTACGATAATATATCATCGACATTCGGGGCGGTTAGCTCAGTTGGTTAGAGCGCCAGCTCGACACGCTGGAGGCCACTGGTTCGAGTCCAGTACCGCCCATTGGCCACAACTCACTGAAATCCGCATTGCGCAAAGGGAAGGGGGGAATTCTCTGTTAATGTTTGCCGGCAAAGGGGGCGATATATAACGGTATGTAGAAAGAACGATATGTAGAAAGAAGGTCAAAGCAGTAAGGAATCTGTGGCTATCAGGGCGTCAAAAATAAATTTTGCGGTTTTAATCGCAGTCGCCGGGGCGATGGCGTGCATTGTGTCCGTCCGGGCGGAGACGCCCGAGCAGAGTTTAAATCTCTACTGGGACAACGACGGGACATTCATCAAGCCCTACCTCAGCACCGACAGGCATTACACGAACGGGATGAAGCTGGTCTATACCAATCAGCCCGACTGGAAGCTGCTGAAGGAGTTTTCGAGATGGAACGGCTTCGGGGGAAACGACGCCGAGGTGACTACGGCGATGGGTTATTTTTTCGGCCAGAACATATACACCCCAGACCATATCAGTGAGCCGGCACTAAGGAGCATTCATGACCAGGTTTTCGCCGGGTGGCTTTACGGGGGCGTATTCGCCCAGCGAGCCACTCAAAACGAGATGGAGCATTTCGAACTGAATCTGGGCGTAATAGGGCCGTTGTCGCAGGCCGAGGAAATGCAGCGTTTCATACACCGCATGATGGGCATCGACGCGCCGGAGGGATGGCATAGCCAGCTGGGCAATGAATTCGCGGCTGATTTTACGTGGATGAGGAAGCAAAAGACCGACGGGCTGCCTTTCAAGAACACGTCGAATTTTGACTCGCACATCGAATATGGTTTCACGGCAGGGTCGGTGCACCGCAACGCGAACCTCGGTCTTGTTTTGCGATGGGGATATAATTTGCCGAATGATTTTGGTCCGGGTCGGATGGAGATGCCAAGTTCGGCATGCGGCAGGACAGCCGATGACAAATCATCGGCGTATTTATTTACGAGGGTGGGGGGAAGGGCGGTCCTGTATGACCGGTTTTTGAGCGGACTTGAGGAGGAGCCGGCGGTGGGACTTATACAGGTCGGTCTTGTGTACAGATACAAGTCGCTGCAGGTGGGATATTCACAAACATTTATGACTCGCGAATACAAAGAGCAGCCCCACGCTGACTCGATTGGCACGCTAACTGTGACGTATTATTTTTGAGATAGCGGATAGCGGGTGGCGTATAGCGGATAGTTAGGACGCAAGACGCAAGACACAAGACAGAAGGGGGCAGGCAAGGCACGAAGGTTTCCCATTTCGGATTGCGGAGGAAACAGAATAATCTGCATGATTATCAGCTAACTTTGGCGGGGATTTTTGCTTTAAATAAGTCCTTGTATTTCATATCCACCTTGAGGATGTGGAGTGTGAGCCACATTTTGAGGAATTCTACAATCTCCTGGATGACCATTGATTGATTGTTCAGGGCGTTTATGGATAGTTCGGCTGTTGTCCTGATGAAGTAGGCGTGCTGCTCTTTGTGTCGTTCAAGCTCCGGACAGCCGTATTCCTGCATCATCGCTTCTTCATCTCTAAAATGTTCTTTCGCATAGTCGAGCATTTCCGTCAACGTTTCCGAGACCAGCTTCGGGTCGGAGGATTCAGCGGACCGTTCGATGAGTTTATTGATAATTTCAAAAAGCTGCCGATGCTGACGGTCCACCTTCTCAATTCCCAGGTTGTATTCATCTTTCCAGTAAAACTTTTTCATTTTAATCTCCCTGGTTCGCGGGCCGAGACCTTTTGGATATCAGGAACGCCTGCTGTATCTGTTTTATCGGCGTTTAGAATACTGGAAATTATTGTTTTTTGATACCTTGCGAAGATATTTTGTCACTAAGCGGGGACAGTGAACAGCGGACGGAGGACAGAGAAATGTCCAATATCCAATATCCAATTTTGAATATAAAACAGGTATGGTGAACCGGCCTTTAAGGATGTGGCGTGGTTGTATTGACATGCCAGAGGGAGAAGATGGTGTTTGCGACGTCGGTATTGTCGATGTAGGGGCCATGGATGGGGTCGAGGCCTGCGATTTTGTTTTTGAAGAGCTGCGAGCCGGGGCCTTTCGCGAAGAAGGGGACGAGAGAATTGGTGTGATTTTTGCTGTGCCATTTCATAGTGGGCAGGTTGCGTGGGCCGTTATTGACGAGGTCATTGCGGCCTGGGCCAGTTAGATGGCCTGTTTCGTGGTCGGCGGTGATGATGACGAGGGTTTCATCCCAGCTACTTTTGGTATTTACCCAATGGATAACGGCTTCGACGGACTTGTTGAAGTCGTTGGTTTCCTCGATGAGGCGGCCCGATTGATTTGCGTGGGCGGCCCAGTCGGTGGCGCCGCCTTCAATCATAAGAAAGAAGCCGTTGGGGTCATCATCGAGGACGTTGATTGCGGCGAGTGACATTTCTTCGAGTGTGGGGACGTTTTGGTCGAAGGGCACTTCGAAGGGTGCGGCGTTGGTGTCGCCTGAGCGTTTTTCCTGGAGGGTTTCAAATACCTGAGGGACGCCGAGGACGCGTTTGGGAGCCGGGCCTGTGGCGAGGTTTTGGAATTCGGCGCGTGTCTGGACGAGTGTCCAGTGGTTTGCGCTGCCGCCTGCGGAACCATTCTTCAGGCCCGCCCAGGTTTTCTCGCCAATATATCTGTAGTTTGGCTCTTGTGTATGCCTGCCGTCGGAATCATAAAAAGGGTGGCCCGCGCCCATAATACAATCTACGGAGTTTGTGTTGACCATATCGTCGGCGATTTGGGTGAGATTGCTCCTTGCACCGTTGTGGACGACGAAGCCGGCGGGGGTGGCATCATCGAAGAAGACAGTGGTGATTACACCTGAGGTTTTACCAAGCTGTTTGGCCCGCTCAGAAAGATTCAAAACGGGTCGGCCATAGGTATCGAGACCGAGGGTTTTATTATGGGTTTTGACGCCTGTTGCCAAGGCGGTTGCGGCGGCGGCGGAGTCGGTGCAGCCGGCGTTTACGTAATCGAAATTGTCGCGGGCGGCGTTGGGGTCATAGGAGCCGGCTGCGGGGAAGGTGGACATCGCGAGTTTTACAGGGAAGTCCTCATAGGATTGGCAGGGTGTTTGGCCACACTGGTAGTAGTCGGCGGAGAGGAAGTGATTGAAGCCGGCGCCGTCGGCGATGAAGATGATGACATTTTTGGGTGGATGGTCGAGGCCTACGAAATTGCCGCGAGGTTGGGTTGCAGTGGTGCAGCCAACTACAAAGATAGCAATAAAGACATACGCCAGATTTCTAAATCTCATTTTCATACCCTGCGGGGCGATTATAACGCCGGGGAACTCTTTTTCCCAAAGAAGAATTTGGGGGCTTTCGTTTTTGCGGTGAAAGCATATAATCTGACTACTGGAGCAGACGATGAGCTATTTTCGAGACAATATAGAGAAGGCGGAGGGGTATGAGCCGGGGTTTCAGCCCGGACAGGCGGAGGTTATAAAGCTAAATACCAATGAGAATCCATATCCGCCGTCGCCTGCGGTGATGAAGGCGATTGCGGGGATTAAGGCGGAGCAGTTGCGGCGGTATCCCGACCCGATGGGTAACGCGTTTAGGGAGGCGGCGGTGGAAATCAACGGGGTTGAAGCCGACTGGATTATGTGCTGCAACGGAGGGGATGAATTCCTGCGGATGGCGCTTATGGCATTTTGCGACAAGAAGCGACCGGTCGCATATCCGGTTCCGACGTATTCACTTTACCCGGTTCTGGCAAATGTGCAGGGGTGCAAGGCAATCGAGGTGCCTTTTGATGAGGAGTTCAATTTGCCTGCGCGACTGGCGCGGGTGCGGGCGGCGTTGACGATTGTGTGCAATCCGAATGCGCCGAGCGGGACGGTTGTGGCGGGGGAGGAGCTTGAGTCGCTTGCGGCTGAGACGAAAGGCGTGCTGTTAATTGACGAGGCATACGTGGATTTCGCGGAGAGAAACTGTACCGAATTAGTGAAGCAATTCGAGAACGTAATTATTATTCGCACGCTGAGCAAGGGGTATTCGCTGGCGGGATTGCGTTTCGGGTACGCGATTGGGCGGCCTGAAATGATAAAGGGATTGCTCAAGGTGAAGGACTCATACAACGTTGACGCGATAGCGATTGCGGCGGCGACGGCGGCGATAAAAGACCGGGATTATTTCAAGCAAACTATCGAAAAGGTAAAGCAGGAGCGCAAACGGCTCAGCGAAGCATTGAGGGCGATTGGATTTACGCTGCCTGACAGCTCGTCGAATTTCGTATTCGCGGGACATAAGGCGTGCAAGGCGAAAGAGATTTATGATAAACTTGTGCAGCGGAATATATACGTGAGGTTCTGGGACAGGGTCGGCATCGACAATAAGATGAGAATAAGCGTTGGGACAAAAGAACAGAACGATGCGCTGCTGTCGGCACTAAAGGGAATCATTTCGGAATAGGGAACCGATATGGGAAAGCGAACCGCGGAAATCCACAGAAAGACAAAGGAAACCGACATTACTGTCGAAATGAATCTCGACGGGGCCGGGAAATACGAAATCGATACCGGCATCGGGTTTATCGACCATATGTTGAGCCATTTGAGCAAGCACAGCAGGATTGATATGACGGTCAGGGCCAAAGGCGACCTCAACGTTGACGCGCATCATACAGTGGAGGACATAGGGCTGTGCTTAGGGCAGTGTTTGGCTGAGGCGTTAGGCGACAAAAAAGGTATTAACAGATACGGGAACAGCTCGGTGCCGATGGAGGATTCGCTGGCGAATGTTTCGATAGATTTGTCGGGCAGGCCGAGTTGCGTTTACAACGTGGAATACCGGACGGACAAAATCGGCGATTTCGACGTTCAGTGCCTTGAGGAGATGCTGCGAAGTTTTGCGAACGCGGGCAAGTTCAACCTGCATATAAATGTGCCCTACGGGACGAACAGCCATCACATAGCGGAGGCGATATTCAAGGCGGCGGGCCAGTCACTTGGCGCGGCGGTAAAAATAACGGGCAATCCCGATAAAATCGGGATTCCCAGCACAAAGGGAACGCTGTGATTGTAGAAGAGCCAATCGAGTTTCGGACGGGTATAGGCACGGACATTCACCGGCTTGTGGAGGGCAGGTCGCTGATGCTGGGCGGGGTGCAGATTCCGTACCCGATGGGACTGCTGGGGCACAGTGACGGCGACGTGGCGCTACACGCGGTGATAGACGCGCTATTGGGGGCGGCGGGGATGGGCGACATAGGGACGTTTTTCCCCGATACCGACCCGAAATGGAAAGACGCGGACAGCAAGGAGTTGCTGTTAATAGTTAAAGAGAAACTGGTTGAGAAGAAATGGGATATTATCAACGTCGATGTAACGATTCACGCGGAACAGCCGCGGCTGGAACTATTCAAGGGACAAATCAAGCGGGTCATCGCGGGGTTATTGGGAATCGACTTTAACGCGGTAAACGTAAAAGCGAAAACGAATGAGGGCTTGGGCGAAATAGGCGAAGGCGAGGCAATCGCGGCGACGGCGGCGGCGATGTTGAGAAAGAAAGTTAAAAGAACGCTATAGAAGGCAAAGACAAATGGGATTGCAACTTTACAATAGTTTGACGCGAAGGAGAGAGGAATTTAAGCCGGTAAAAGAAGGCAGGGTGGGGATATACGTTTGCGGGCCGACGGTATATGGGCACGCGCATTTGGGGCACGCGAAAAGTTACGTCAGTTTCGATATCCTCGTTCGTTACCTGCGATATCTCGGCTATAACGTGACATACGTTCAGAATATCACGGACGTGGGGCACCTTACCGACGACGCAGACCAGGGCGAGGACAAGATTGAAAAGGCAGCAGCCAAAGAGAAAAAACATCCGATGGCGCTGGCGGAGCTATACACGCGTAGTTACTTCGAGGATATGGATAAACTCAACTGTGTCAGGCCCGATATAAGTCCGCGGGCGAGCGGGCACATCGTCGAGCAGATAGAATTGGTCAAGGCGCTACTGGCGAAGGGTTTTGCATACGAAGCGAACGGGTCGGTGTATTTCGACGTGTCGAAATTCGAGGATTACGGGAAACTGTCGGGCCGAAAGGTCGAGGATATGATGGCGGGGGCGAGGGTGGAGGTTTCAGCGGAAAAGAAACATCCTGTCGATTTTGCGCTTTGGAAAAAGGCGGAAGCCAACCATATTATGCAGTGGCCAAGCCCGTGGGGGGCGGGGTTTCCGGGCTGGCATCTGGAATGTTCGGTGATGAGTACGAAATACCTGGGCCAACCCTTCGATATTCACGGGGGCGGTCTTGAAAATCAGTTCCCGCACCACGAATGCGAAATCGCGCAGGCGGAGGCGGCGACGGGAAAGCAATTCGTCAAATACTGGCTGCATAATAATATGGTTACGGTCGATGGCCAGAAGATGGGCAAGAGCTTGAATAACTTCATCACGCTGAAGCAGGTATTCACGGATTCATCGGAGCCGAAGCATGAAAAATTGAGTCGAAAGTATGATGCTCTTGCGGTGCGGCAATTCATTTTAACCAGCCATTACAGAAGCACGCTGGATTTTTCGGATGAGGCGCTTCACGCGGCACAAAGCGGTTATGATAAATTAACGGACGCAATCATCGCGGTAAGAAAGCAAATTAAAAACTCGCCTAATGGCCCGATTGACAATAATGCAGCGAAGCGGCTGAAAGAACTTAAAGACAAGTTTGAAACAGCGATGAATGACGACCTTAACACATCAATCGCGTTATCGGTGATGTTTGAGCTTGCGGTTTTGGCGGGCGACCTGATTGCCAAAGGCACAAACTGCGAGACGCTGGTAGCCATTGACAATATGTTTACGCGATTAGGCGGAGACGTGCTTGGGATTGTAAAGGACAAATACGACCAGCAAGGCGAGGGTAATGAAGCGATGCTTGATAAGCTGGTGGGCGTTATCATCGAGGAACGCAAAGCTGCGAAACAAAAGAAGGATTTCGCGACAGCCGACGCGCTGCGGAAAAAAATTGAGGAGATTGGGATTGTTCTCGAAGACAAACCCGGCGGAGCGACCGGCTGGAGAATGAAATGAGAATACTCGGGATAGACCCGGGATTGCAGGTTTGCGGGTATGCGTGCATTGAGTCAAAATCAGGCGAAACAACGCTGATTGAGGGCGGAGTGATTCGAACGAGCGGCGGAAAGGCGATGGAGGCAAGATTGGACCAGATAGCGGAGGATATTGATTCGCTGCTTGAAAGGTTCAAGCCGGAGGTTGTGGCGGTTGAACAATTGTATTCGCATTATGCGCATCCGAGGACGGCGATATTGATGGGGCACGCAAGAGGGGTTATATTGCAGAGATGTGCCGCGGCGGGTATCGAAGTCAAGAGTTTTGGCGCGACGCGGATAAAAAAATCCGTTACAGGCAACGGGCACGCGTCGAAAGAGCAGGTACAGAAAATGATACGAACTATTTTGTCGCTGCGGGAATTGCCGAAGCCGAATGACGTGGCGGACGCGGTTGCGGCGGCGATGTGCTGTGCGGAAACGATGAGAACCCCCGGCATAAAGCCGGGGGCTAACCGGGGAATATGATAGCACGATTGGAAGGAAAACTCGTAAAGCTGGATACCGAAAGCGCGATGGTGCAGGTGGGGGCGATTGCGTATGAGGTGATGCTGCCAGGATACTGTATTAGTGCATTATCGGGCAGCATCGGGTCAAATGTGACGTTTTGCACGATGGAATATTATGAAGGGTCCCTGGGCGGAGGGAACCTCATACCCAGAATCGTTGGTTTTTTGAGCGACGGGGAAAGGGAATTTTTCAACAAGTTCACCAGCGTCAAAGGTATCGGCATAAGGAAGGCGTTGCGGTCACTTACCATACCGATTGCCAGTATCGCCTCGGCGATAGAGAATGGGGATGACAAGACACTGACGGCGCTTGACGGCATCGGTAAAAGGACGGCGCAGCAGATTATCGCGGAGCTGAAGGGCAAATTAGGCCGATTCGCAATCGGCGTGGGCCCGACGGGCGCGGCCGGGCCGGCATTCAAACCATACCAGGCGGAGACACTGGAGATTTTGATTGCCTGGGGCGAAAAACGGAATGAGGCAGTGGAACTTATTGAGCTTGCCTGTAAAAAACATCCGGACGTGAAGTCGGCGGAAGAATTAGTGCCGTTGGTGTATCGATTGAAACAAGGCATAGAGGTCTAATGGCAATAGATAGAGTCATAACTGGTGAGTCGAGGAATGAGGCGGAAGAGACGTTCAATGTTTCGCTACGGCCGAAGAATCTCCAGGAATGCGTTGGGCAGCGGAGGGTAATCGAGAAGCTGAAAATTGCGATTGAGGCCGCGAAAAAGAGAAATGAGCCGCTGGAGCATATCCTTTTTTACGGGCCGCCGGGGTTGGGCAAGACGACGCTTGCCAACGTGGTCGCAAATGAGATGGGGGCGAATATCCGCTGCACGTCGGGGCCTGCGCTGACAAAACAGGGCGACCTGATGGGGCTTTTGAGCAATATCGGCACGGGCGATATACTTTTCATTGACGAGGTGCACCGGCTAAGCACGCCTGTTGAGGAGTTTTTGTATCCCGCGATGGAGGAGTTTCGGGTTGATTTTACCGTCGATAGCGGCCTGCACGCCAAGACGATAAATTTCCCGCTGAAGCGATTCACGCTTATCGGGGCGACGACGCGGGCGGGTCTGCTCAGCGCGCCGCTTAGAAGCCGATTCGGGATGCTGTATCACGTGGAATTTTACAGCAAAGAGGAATTGAGTTTAATCCTCAAGCGGTCGGCCAAGCTGTTGAATTTGAATTGTCAGGACGGGACGCTGGAGCTGATTGCGACGCGTTCCCGCGGGACGCCGAGAGTCGCAAATCGGCTGTTGAAACGAGTGCGGGATTACGCACAGGTCAAGGGTCAGGGAAAACTCACCACCGCAATCGTTGAAAGTTCGCTCAAAATGGAGCAGATTGACGAACTTGGCCTCGATGAATTAGACAGGTCATTTTTACGGGCGCTGGCGGGCGTTTACGAGGGGGGGCCTGCAGGCATCGAGGCGCTGGCGGCGACGCTGGGCGAGGAAAGGGACACGCTCGAAGATGTGGTTGAGCCGTATCTGCTGCAAATCGGTTTTGTCCGACGGACGAAGCGAGGCAGGGAGATAACTAATGAGGCGTGCTCGCATCTTGGCTTGAAATCCCAAAAGAAAAAACCAACCGAGCAACCGGAACTGTTTGAGTCCACCGAGCAATAACCAGGGGGCATTTTAAAAAAAACCGCAAATAGCTATTGACACCTCGACTCCAACTGGTTAGAATCCAAATCGTGTAACTTGGAAGAGGTTGCATCAGGAGCGGCTCCTTTTACAAGTGGCGGCCATCGGCATCATCTAAGATAAAGCAAATCAGGGAGTTAAAATGATGCGGTTGTGGTCTGTCCGGCAATAGGACCTAAGGCAAATTGCGAGTGTATTTTGCCGCAGGTTTAGATAAATAGAGGGTTTTGTCGGGTGGTCTCTAAAATAAGGAGGAGATTTATGAGAAAATTCAATTTCATATACATTTCCGCAATTCGCGTATTTTTGTGTCTGGCAGTCATACTGGCGACGTCATCCGTTTCGGTCGGGGGCTATTTGAAAATGAATCCGCCGCCCGACGTCGATAAGGTCGATCACAATCATTGGTATGATGGCAACTATAAACCCACCTGCTGGGTCGCCACCGCCGCAAATATGCTCGCAGGGGCCGGCTACGGCGACGGCAACAACGTCCAGGAACGCGCCGACGAAATTTACGATGAAATGTGCAACGACATTCTCGACTGCAACCAATGCGGCTGGACCGATACCGCGCTCTCGGCCTGGCTCAATTCCGCCGACAACAAATGGAAGAACACAAATCCTTACAAGAATATCACCGTCTTAGGCGAGTCGAACTGGAAAAACACAAGAAATCCCTGGCAAAGACCTGATTTGCCTGAATTTCTCGGCAACCAGTTGCGCGCCGGCGCGACCGCCCAACTGAGCATTGACAACGTCAGCAAGACCATCGGTCATTCCATTACCGCGTGGGGCGACGACGACAATGACACTGAGTCCATCAGTGAAAATCCCACACAGGTAAAGGTGACGGATTCGGACTACCCGGTTTTCACCCAACACGTTCAGACCTACACTTACGATGATTACAACAATCCCAATCCAAGCCACGGTAATCAGGGTGTCGGCTGGTACTTCAACTACGGTTACAGCGACGACCATCGTTACATAGACGACATCACGTTTTTGAGCTCCTGTCCGATCGGGTTTGACATGTCCGGAACATGGGGATTAACAATACAATACGTTGGTTCCTACAAAATTCTCCAGGATAACCAGATGTTTGCCGCCCAGGGCCTGCGATACAAAGTGAATTCAAATAAGATGTTCTGGTATCGCACCGATATCGACTGGGACACGAACCATGTGCCGAATATTACCGAGGTCAATAACCCGCCGACACAACTGAAGGTATTCTGGGACCTGACTGACCACCCCGTCCCTTATGACACTAACGTCACAATAACGACGAGAATACAGGTCCCGTGGAATCCCAATGCCATTCCTTTGAACCCCCTCACCTACCAGGACGTGAATTTTTCATACTTTGCTGCAACTATAACCAAGCCGGGATTCGGCTGGCATATTGGACACACCCCAATGAATTCGCCAGTTCCCGGGCCAAACGCGACGGGCGGCAACGTGGTCGGGTCTTTTGAAATTTACACCAACACGAGTGGCACGCAGAAAATCGGTGAATACCGCTTCATGGCCGGATACGACTATAACAATAACCCGGAACTCCATCAGTTCTTCCTTGATTCATCGCCCCAGACATACTATGTGGGCAAATTCCAATTCGGCCACAGTTACGCATCGCTGGAAGATAACGACCTTTGGCAGTTTAACCAGTGGATGAGCAACGCGTATATGTATCCGCCGTACCCAATGCTGGGAAATGTAACACCAATCACAATCAACTGGACGAATATGGGCCTGTTGCCTTATCCGAAGGGTCAGGATTCCATACCGCCGACTCCAAAACGGTGCGGCGACCCGGGCACCCAATATGCCAGCGGCGACATCAACAAGGACTGCAAGGTCGATTTTCTGGATTTCGCCGAATTTGCCAATAGCTGGCTGACATGCACCGACCCAAACCAGGCAAATTGTCCTTAATCTGAATTGAAAGACGCTGCGGACAAATTGTCCGCAGCGTCTTCTTTTTGTGTTATCCGTAACTGAAGGATTTTTTTCGTCCGGCTGGTGATTTTGGTCTGTTCGCTTATCCTGATGGGGCAAAGCCAGATAATTTTTTCGCTGTCGGCGAGGATAATCGCTTTGCGCCGCGTCTGAGAAGATGCCTTTGCGTCGGTGAGGAACTTGCCGATTTTTTTCTCCGCCTTGAGGCCCAGTGGGCGGAACTTGTCGCCTGGTTTGCGGATACGAACTTCCAAAGGCAACTTCAACTTGTCAAAATCGAACCATTCAACAAAGTTTGTTTTCGTTTTTTTGAAAATATCGAAGCGGCTTTGCTCAATTTCGAAGATTTCGGCGTCAATTGTGTAAGACCCGAATTGTATTTTTCCCGGCACTTTCAACGCGACGGGCGCGGTTTCGCCTGTCTCAATCGATTTGGCGGGACTGCGCATAAAAACGATTTTTGTATCCTGCCTGTGCGCTTCTATGCCGCCCGGTAACTGTGCCGATTTATTTTGCGGCAGTTGCAAGATGTCACTGTAATGTTTTTCTGTAATTTCCTGTTCGCCGCCGGCCAGATGCGCCAAGGTTCTGCGAACAAGCTCGACCTTGACCTCCATCGGCTGGGCGGCAAGCGTGTCTGAGTCAAGTGTGACGGATTGTTTGTCTGTGGCTGCCACATTCGGCCAAATCGCATCGGCTGACCGGCAGACCTGCCGATAAAGCCCGCGAGACGCGTTTGCCAGTTCCGACATTTCATCGACGAGACAGCCGGTGCAATTTTTCTGCAGGTCCGGCAGCAGAAGGTGGCGTATAAAATTTCGTTTATATGCGAAGTCCTCGTTTGTTCGGTCCAGGCACCATTTAAGATTACGGCTGTTGAGGTATTGAATAATCTCGGTTCGGGTGGCGCACAGCAGGGGCCTTATGAATCTGGCGCCGTTTTCAAATTTTTTTTCGGGCCAGATTCCGCAGAGGCCTCGGAGGCCGGTGCCGCGGGACAATCTTTGCAGGATGGTTTCGGCGTTGTCGTTTTTGTGGTGGGCGGTCGCAATGCAGGCGCAGTTTTGGCGGGCGGCAATCTCAATGAGGCGATTGATGCGTAAATTTCTTGCAGCCGTTTCAATAGACAATTTTTCCGCGAGCGCGTGTCCGCGCACGTCGATTCGTTCCACGCTGACCGGCAGCTTGAGTTTCTCGCACTGCTCGACGACGAAATCCTGGTCGCGCCGGCTCTCGTCGCCTCTCAACTGGTGATTGATGTGTGCGCAATGAATTTCCGCCCGCAGGGCACCGTCGGCTGCGAGAGTGGTCATCGCGTGCAATAACGCCGTGGAATCCGCCCCGCCCGAGACGGCCAGCAGGACCTTCTCGCCTGCCGAGAGAAGCCGTTCGGCTGCGATAAAGTCCGCCACTTTTTGTTCCAGTTTTGTCAGCATAATCTGTGAAAATCAAATGGGCCTGACCAAAAGTCAGGCCCATAGTTACGCAAACGTTCTTTCAGAAAGTTCGACCAGCGTTAATACGGCTTCGGCAACTGTTGATTTGACTGATCAGGTTTGACTTCTCCGGTCAATTCTTTGACCCGCTGCTCGGCAATCAATTTCCACTGGGGGTGCTCACCGGCCCTTGTTATCCGCTTTAGCGCATCCTGGTACAGTTTAAGCGCTTCGTCGCGCTGATGGAATCGCCTGTCGAAAATGGAGGCGGCTTTGAACATGGCAGGATAAGTTGTTTCCGGGTTCCACTCATACGTTCTCTGATAGTAGAGGAGAGCCAGTTGATAATCTCCCAGGCGGTTATATAGTTCGGCTGACCTGAAAGCCGCGTCGTCGATTTTGTCGCTTGTCGGGTATTTTTTTATCATCTGCTCGTATTTGTCCAGCGCCTGCCGTATCAGCCCCTCATCCGTGATGATGAACAGAAACTTGCCGGCTTCTTCAGTCCTGACCGCATCGTCGTAGAGGGTATCCGCGTCAGCAATCGTCTTGCCCGCTTTGAGGTTGGGGCCTGCGGCGGTTGCCTCGACGATATACTTGTATTGTGGAATTGCGTTCGATGCGCTCATCTCGTTTTGAGCCCATTTGAGCTTAATATTGTTGCCGGTGCTGGTGTAGTATTTAATCAGCGTTTCCACGCTTTGCCGATACGCCTGGCGGCTGAGCGGCAACCGTTCCGCCAAATCCGCCTCGGTGGTTTTGGCGACGTCTACCATCTGCTCGGCAGGCGGACCTTTGCTGATGGCTGTCTCGCCGAGATAGTTATACTGGGGGATTGAGTTCAGCGAGCCAAGCTCGCTCCTTGCCCAGTTGAGTTTCATATTGTTTCCGGTTTTGATGTAGTATTGAATCATCTTTTCCACACCCTGCTGGTATGCCAGGCGGGTGGCGGCCAGTTGTTCCACCAGCCCCGCTTCGCTGGCTTTGGTGACATCTATTGTCTGGCCTGGGGGTGTTGCTGTCTGTGCCTTGCCGGCGTTGGCGCCGCCGCAGCCGACCAGTATGAAAGTGGAAACGACGAGTGACGTGATAAGAACTAATTTTGCCATAAATGGCCTCCTTTCAATTTTACCCAGCCGGCTAATTCCATCTGGCCGGCGATTATCAATCAATTATCAATTAACGCAAACCTCGTCAAGAGTAAACCGGCAAAAAAACAACTTATCAGGTGGCGTCCGCCTGATTAGTTATAATCGCCGCGTATCCGCCGTCGTGGTCAAATCCTTCTGCGGAAGGCAGGGTCAGTTTTTCGAGTTTGATTCGATACGAGGTATTTTCGGCCAAAAAGCGGCCGACGAGCAGGTTGTTCTCGTCCTGCTGAATGGAGCAGGTGCTGTAGCAGATAATACCCTGTGGTTTCAGTATCTTGCCTGCCTGTGAAAGCAAGTCCGACTGCACTTTTGTCAGGTCCTCGATGGTTTTTTGCGTGATTCGGTGACGGACTTCCGGCCTGCGGGCAAGAACCCCGGTATTCGAGCACGGTGCGTCGATTAGCACGCAATCAAAACCGCCGAGCCGCTTAGCGCAATCATCCACAGCGTGATAATCTATTACTGTGACGCAGGCGGCCAGACCAAGACGAGCCACATTTTCTCTGACCATTTTCAGCCGACCGGCGTCGATGTCGGTCGCGATGATTTTGGCGAGTCCTCCGGTCGCCTCGGCCAGTTGTGTTGTTTTTGTTCCAGGCGCGGCGCAGAGGTCGAGAATCGTCCAGCCGGACGGGGGTTGTAAAAGCCGGACCGGCTGCGACGCAGCCAAGTCCTGAACGGCGAATAAACCCTCATCGAAGCCGGGCAGCGCGGTTATCGCCTTTGGGCTTGTCAGTTTTATCATTTGCGATTCGGGCTCAATCTCGCACTCGACGTCTGAGGTCCTGAGCTTTTCCGCAAGTTCTGCTGCCGTGGTTTTGAGCGGATTGGGCCTGAGATAAACACCTGGTCTGCGATTGCTCGCGAAGCAAATTGCCCTTGTCTGCTTTTCGCCATATTCGGCCAGCCATCCCGCGACCAGCCAATCCGGGAGCGAGAAGGCAATACTCAGATATTTCTGCGTCGATTCGTCGGCGGGAAGTATATCGATATCAAATTCACAGCCTGTGTTCGGTGTTTGCGGTATAGTTTTCTGCGGATGGGCTTCTTCGAGCGATATCCGGCGATTGTTTATGTGTCTTTGTGTCTGGCGAAGCACCGCGTTGACGAAGTCCGCCTGTCTGGTGTTTGTGACGTGCTTTACATATTCAACCGCCTCATCGACAATCGCGTGTTCGGCCGTCTGCGGACAATAAATCAGCTCATAAACACCCACACGGATTACATTAAGTATCTTGCCGGCGATTCTTTCGACGAGGCGGGACGAAACTTTCTCAATAACAAGGTCGATGGCTGAATGGTTTCTTATTACGCCGAAGACCAGGTCGGTTGCTCGCTGTCTTTCGGTCATTTGAGGGTATTTTTCCAATATCTCGCCGGCGAACTGCCGGCTGCGCTGTGCTTCGCAAAGCACTTTTGCGGCGATACTGCGAGCAGTTTGGGGTTCCGGGCCGGCCATACTAATGCTCGACGCCGACAAACGAGTCGCCCGGACAGAGGCGTCGGCCATTGACGAAGTCCGCGAAGGTCATCAGGCGGGAGTTTTCGGGTTTTAGCTGGACAATCTGCAGGCGGTCTTTGCCGCAGATGACGTTTAGGTTTTCGTCAATTGTGCCGGGCGGAAGTTTTTGGGGATTGGTTGTTCGCAGGATTTCTGATTTGGCGAAGGTGACCCGTTCCGTTCGGCCTGATTTTTTCGACTTGTAGATTGCGGCAGCGCCGGGCCAGGGCCACAGGCCGAGCATTTTCCTGTGCAGGGTTTCCGCCGGCTGGGCGAAATCCAGAAGGCCGTCGGATTTTTTCAGTTTGGGGGCGCGGGTGGCCTTTGAATCGTCCTGTTTCGTGTATGCGGCGGCGCCTGCGGCGATTTTGTCGATGGTTGCGACGAGCAGGGGGGCAGCAAGTTTAGCGAGGCGGTCGTGGAGTTTGTCCGCCGATTCGTCGCCCTCAATCTCGGTGGCGGCCTGGGCGAGGACGTCGCCCGCGTCCATTTTCTCCGCGACGGTAATTATGCTGACGCCCGTTTCGGTTTCGCCATTGATTATTGCCCAGTTTATCGGCGCCGCGCCGCGGTATTTCGGCAAAAGCGACGCGTGGACGTTTATTGCGCCTTTGGGGGCGATTTCGATGACCTGCTTACTTATTTTCTGGCCGAACGCGATTACGACGAGAATGTCCGGTTTTTGTTTAGTGAGTTGATTTATTATTTCAGGTGCGTTTGCATCAGCCGCTTCGATGAGGGAAACGGAATGTTCGGCTGCCCATTCGGCTACAGGCGTGGGCTTTTCTTTGCGGCCTCTGCCCGCGGGTTGCGCCGGCTGAGTGATAACGAGAGTGATTTTGTGGTCTGACTGAGCCAGTGCGTTGAGGCAAGGCAAACCGAATTGGCCGCTTCCGAGATATGCGATGTTCATTTGTGTTTCAAAATATAAGACCGTCAGGAGCCGGCGTTGTTGTGTTTTTCTTCGAGTTTTTGGATTTGTTTGCGGTGAGCGATACGGGCAATCGTCGGCATCCGCTTTACAATGGTGATACCCTCGATATGGTCGAACTCGTGCTGCAGGGCGCGGGCGTAAAGCCCGTCGGCCTGCTCGGTGAAAGTTTTACCAGTGAGGTCGGTGGCGGTGACGGTCGCCATGCCGTATCTTTTGATTTTCGTGTACACACCCGGCACAGACAGGCACCCTTCTTCATTTTCCACAAGCGGGCCTTCCGGCTTGACCGTTGGGTTGACATAGACGCGGACATTTTCCCTGCTGCCGTCGATGGAAATGATAAACAGCCGCAAGGGCACACCCGCCTGCGGCGCCGCAAAGCCGACGCCTTTCAGCTCAATCATAAGGTCGGTCATTTTGGCGACGAGTCGGCGAATACTGTCGTCGATTTTCTCGACGGGCCGCGAGGGTTCACCCAAAACTTCCGCCGGGTAATGCGTGATGTGGCATTTGTCAGCGTCGATTTCAATCATACTCATCGCCGTCGAATGTATTGCCGAGATAGGCCTTTTTGACGGTCTCGTTCTGGATAATCTGAGCGGGCGTGCCTTCGGCCAGGACCTTGCCGTGGTCGATTATGTAGGCCTTGTCCACTACCTCCAGCGTTCTTTCGACGTTGTGGTCTGTAATCAGGATGCTTACTCCGGAGGTGACGAGGTGGCGGATGTCTTTTTGCAAATCCTCGACGGTAATGGGGTCAACTCCGCTGAACGGCTCGTCAAGCAAAATCAGTGACGGCTCGGTCACCATAGCCCGCGCGATTTCGAGTTTTCTTCGTTCGCCGCCGGACAGAAACCGCCCCTCGCTGGCAGCCACCTCTGTCAGGCCAAAACGCTCAATCAGCATATCGGCCTTACTGTTGCGCTGCTGGTTTGTAGTCGCCATTGTTTCGAGAATCGCATAGAGATTGTCGCGGACGCTGAGCCGCTGGAAGATGCTTGGCTCCTGCGAAAGATAGCCGATGCCCAGCCGAGCCCTTTTGTACATCGGCAGCTCGGTGACGTCGTTTCCCTCGAAGAAGACCTTTCCCGCCGTGGGCGTAATCATCCCCATAATCATTCGAAAGGAGGTGGTTTTGCCTGCGCCGTTGCGTCCGAGCAGGCCAACGATGCTGCGGTGCGCAATGGTGACCGATACGCCGTTGACAACGGCCCTGCCTGAATACTTTTTCACCAATTCCCGAGCTTCAAGTAAATTCGTTTCCGTCAAGACAGACCCCTTACTGAAGCAATTGAATCCTTTTGTCGCCGTGCTGGCGGGGTATTATAGCAGAGTTTATGTTCAAAGCAAAACAAATAGCGAGTGAGGCCCCGGGCGGGTGAATATACGAAAATTGCCGTTGCGTTTGTGAGAAACAATAAATACTCTGGCCTTTTCGCGATTTTTTTGCTATTAAGTTGTTTTTGCGGCACAAGCCGTGCGGTATAGACAAGATGGACAGGCGATCTGGTTATGTTTGCAATCATAAGCGATGTACATTCGAATATTGAAGCGTTGACGACGGTCCTGGCGGACATTGAAAGCCGGGGCATAAAGACCATTTATTGTCTGGGCGACGTCATTGGTTACGGCCCCAATCCCCGCGAGTGCCTCGACTTGGTCATCAGCAAGACCAAATGGTGCGTGTTGGGCAACCATGATTACGCCACGCTGTATGAGCCGACCAATTTCAACTATGGTGCGGAACAGGCCAGCTTCTGGACGCGATTCAATCTCGAAGCGGAACCCGACAAGCAGCCGAGGGACATGCGGTGGGAATTTTTGGGCAAGTTGCCTATGCGCCGCACGGTCAAGGTAAAACTCGGCGACGTGGCCGCGACCATAGATTTCACGCACGCATCGCCCCGAAGGCCGATTAACGAGTATATCTTCCCCGATGACGTCTATACCAACCCGGTAAAAGTCCGTGTGCTCTTCGAGCGGGTCAGGCACGTCTGCTTCGTCGGCCACACGCATCTGCCGGGAGTATTTCTCGACGAACCCGATTTTTATCTGCCGACGGAATTAGGCGGCGTTTATCCGATTGTCGAGGACGAAAAGGCAATCATCAACATCGGCTCGGTGGGCCAGCCGCGTGACCACGACAACCGCGCCAGCTACGTTTACGTCGAAGAAAATGAGGTGCATTTTGTTCGCCTCGAATATGATTACAAGACCACGGCCCAGAAAATCAGAGCGCTCGACCAGTTAGACACCTTCAACGCGGACCGGCTTGAAGAAGGAAGATAGAACTTTTAACGGAGTACAGAAGGCGGAGGACAGAAGACGGGAAACATGAATTTAAGAATTGTTTCAATATTAGCATTAACTGCTTTTTGCCTTTTCACGGCAATTGCTGCGGGCGCCGGCGATATGGACCTCAGCGCCGTCGGCGGGCAGGCGAGAGACGTTACGCTCGGCTCGCTTGACCCGAATACCGGCTTTAAGTTTTTGCTGGAGCTGACAACGCGAGGCGCCGCCATCAGCAAAGCCACGCTGAGCGAGTTTAGTGACCGCGACCGCAAGAATCTACAGCCGCTGATGCTGCTGAGACCTGCAACGAAGCCGGACGGGGCACAGATTTCCTCGCTGGCTAACGAGGCGATTGTGCTGACGAACCAGCAAGTGCAACTTCGCCTGGACAAGCTCGACTGGAAATCGCTGGACGTTATAAAAGACCCAAACGGCTCCGAGACGGCAACTTTCGAGGCGGTTATCCTGGACAAAACCGCGGGACAGCCCGTAATTAAACTGACCAAGACGTATCACGCTGCTGCCGGGATTTACCATGTTGACTGCGACGTGGCTGTTGAGAATGTGTCTATCGGCGAGCAAAAGGTGCAGTTTGATTTGGCGGGGCCGGTTGGGATTGACAGGGAAGACCCCAGGTCTGATACCCGAAGGGTAGTTGCCGGCTTCAGGGATACCCAAAAGCAAATCGTCAGCGCCGTCCTTGACGTCAAAAAACTCACCAAGGCAAAAACAGCGGAAGACAGACGTCTTGCTTCACGCGGCGCCGGGTTTTTGTGGGCGGCGGTAACCAACAAGTATTTCGCCGCCATTGTTGTTCCGGCAGCCGACCCTAACGCGGATTTCTGCAACTGGTTGGCCGACAGGTCCGGCTGGTTTAACAGCATCGAGGGCGGGGAGGGTGATATCGGCATCGACCTGAAGACCACAGCATTTACTCTTGCCCCCGCGGGTCAGCCGCAAAGCAGTAAAATCTTCGGGTTCAAACTTTTCATCGGGCCAAAGGACAAAGGGCTGTTCGACAAAAACCCGATGTATAAGGACCTCGGTTTTATCAATACGATTGACTTTATGGCCTGCTGCTGTCCGGCCGCGATAATATATCCGCTGGGCTTCGGGATATTGGCGATTATGAAGGGGCTGTACGGCTTCATCCCCAACTACGGCGTCGTAATCATCATCCTCGTTCTTCTGGTTCGGCTGCTCCTCCATCCGCTGACCCGGAAAAGCCAGGTATCGATGAGCGAATACTCCAAGTTCAACTCGCTGCCCGAGGTGCAGGAAATCAGAAAGCAATATGGCAAGAATATGATGGAGATGAACCGTCGCATTGCCGAGGTACAGAAAAAGCACGGCGTCTCTCATTCGGCTGCGATTATGGGTATGTTGCCGACGCTTGTGCAAATGCCGATATGGATTGCACTGTATGGCGCGATTTACGCCAGTATTGACCTGCGGGGCGCGAAGTTTTTGCCTTTCTGGATAACGGACCTTTCGGCGCCCGATGCGCTGTTCAAATTCCCGGGAGGTTTTACTATTCCCTATTTTGGGGATTCTTTTAACCTGCTGCCGATTCTGATGGGTATCGCGTTTTACCTGCAGCAGAAGCTGATGCCCTCACAGGCGACGGCGCCGACGCCTGAGGCCGCCCAGCAGCAGAAAATGATGATGTTTATGATGCCCCTGATGTTTCCGCTGATGCTTTATACGTCGCCGTCGGGGTTGAATCTTTACATTATGGCCAGCGTGTTCGGGGGCGTTATCGAGCAATACGTCATTAAAAAGCACATCCAGAAAAAAGAGCAGAAAAAAGCGCAGGGCCTCGTGGCAGTAACAAGCAAGACCGGCGGAAAAGTAAAAAAGCCAAAGCCGAAACCGTTTTTCAAAATGTAAACAACAGCGTACAGCGGGTAGCGGGCAGAGAGGAAACGCAAAACTAATAACTTTAAGTTCAAAACCAAAGCTTAAAACTGAAAGCTTTACGTTTTGGTTTTGCACTTTTAACTTTACGCTTTCACCTTTGATGCTATACGCTATACGCTATGAATGAAGATACAATTGTAGCAGTCAGCTCTCCCGGTAACGACCATCGGGTAATCGTGCGAATAACCGGCCCGCAGACACGCGAAATTCTGAATCAGGTTTTCACTCCCGCCGTCTCCGGCAACCCCGGAATTATTTCAGGCAAAATCTCAAATCTTGACTCTTTCGTTTATCTTTTCCGTCAGCCGCATTCTTATACGGGCGACGACCTCGCGGAAATCCACCTGTGGGCAAACCAGGCCATAACCGAGGCGTTGATGGAGCAATTGCTCGCTGTCGGTGTTCGGTCCGCCTTGCCCGGCGAATTTACCGCAAGGGCGTATCTTAACGGCAAAATCGACCTTGCGCAGGCGGAGGCCGTCAATGAGGTGATTACCGCCTCAAACGCATTTCAGCTTGCCGCCGCGGAGAACCTGCTCGCGGGCCAGTTGGGCCGGACCAAAGAAAAAATCTCATTCGCGATTCTCGATTGCCTGAGCCGTCTCGAAGCGGGTCTTGACTTCAGCACGGAGGATATCGAGCCGACGAACGAGGCCGATATAACAGTTGCGCTTGGCGGGACAATAAATCAGCTTCGCGGATTGCTTGCCGATTCGGTTCGATGTGAATCAACGCTCGATTTGCCCGCCGTGGGAATCGCAGGGGCGCCTAACGCGGGCAAAAGCACGTTATTGAATAAACTGTTAGGCAGACAGCGCAGCATCGTTTCTGATAAGCGCAAAACCACAAGAGACGTCCTGACAGGTGAATTGACAATTCGCGGGTGCAGATGTGTCCTGTTCGATTGCGCCGGATTAACGACGCACGCCGAGTCAATACTCGACGAGCTTGCCCAGCAGGCGGCAATTAGCGCCCTGCGAAACGCGACGGTGGTTATCTTCTGCGTCGATATCGCCAAACCTGACTGGGCCGAAGACCTCGCTGTCTGGGATTTGATGCCTCACAGGCAACTAATGGCTGTCGCAACAAAGACCGACCTTGTTGCGGAAACGGAAATTGATAAGCGAACCTTACGACTAAAAGCATTATTCGGCTGTGAATTTCTGCCCGTCTCAGCACATACCGACGCAGGCATAGACAAATTGAAAACCGAAATCGTTACCCGGCTAATTGAGACGCACTACGCAGGACGCATGACGCGGGACGCCCTAGCCCTGACCGCCCGGCACAGGCAGGCCATTACTACTGCGATTGCGGACATCGAAAAAGCCGTTGATGAGCTGAAGGCGGGCAACGATGAGGTTGCCGCTATGATGTTAAGAGCCGCGTACAATTCGCTTGGTGACATCGAGCAGCATAATATCGACGAACAGTTATTAGACCGCATCTTCTCCCGCTTCTGCATCGGAAAATAATTTATTTTTTTCTTGCAAATTCGACAGGTAATGCGGTATAGTGTGATACACGTCGTCCGAATGGGTCTATGTTTCTCGGACGATACTTTGGGATGGAGGAAAGCCAAATGCACGCTCAAAGGCACTGCTGGGGGCAGAGGGTTGTTTTTTACCTGGTTATCTCGGTTTTTTGCATTCTGACAGTATCGCCGGCTGCCCTTTTCGCCGGCTCAATCGCCGGCTCTGTCAAGGGCTGGGGCTACAATGGTTATGGTGAGGCGACGCCGCCTGACGGAAGCAACTTCATCGCCATCGCGGGAGGAGAGTTCCACTCTCTTGCCCTGAAGTCCGACGGCTCAATCGTCGGCTGGGGCGACAACAATGATTACTTTGGAAACTGGGCTGGTCAGGCAACTCCGCCTGCAGGAAACAACTTCATCGCCATCGCGGCAGGATATTTCCACTCTCTTGCCCTGAAGTCCGACGGCTCAATCGTCGGCTGGGGCGAAAATGGTTATGGTCAGGCGACGCCCCCTGACGGGAACAACTTCATCGCCATCGCGGCAGGAGGTTTCCACTCTCTTGCCCTGAAGTCCGACGGCTCTATCGTCGGCTGGGGCTACAACAATGATGACTTTGGAAACTCGTGTGGTCAGGCGACGCCGCCTGACGGAAACAACTTCATCGCCATCGCGGCAGGAGGTTTCCACTCTCTTGCCCTGAAGTCCGACGGCTCAATCGTCGGCTGGGGCGACAACTACGATAATTATAAAAACTGGGCTGGTCAGGCGACGCCCCCTGACGGAAACAACTTTATCGCTATCGCGGCAGGAATTTACCACTCTCTTGCCCTGAAGTCCGACGGCTCAATCGTCGCCTGGGGCCTCAATGAGGTTGGTGAGGCGACGCCGCCTGACGGAAACGACTTCATCGCCATCGCGGCAGGATATGAACATTCTCTTGCCCTGAAGTCCGACGGCTCAATCGTCGCCTGGGGCCTGAATTGGTATGGTGTGGCGCCGCCTCCTGACGGAAACAACTTCATCGCCATCGCGGCAGGAGGTTTCCACTCTCTTGCCATGCGCGTATGCCAGTTTAACTTAGCGGGCGACCTGAATAACGATTGCAGGGTGGACTTGGCCGACTTCGCAATATTTGCAGGCAACTGGCTTGTCGATTGTTACGCAGACCCGAATAACCCATCCTGTGTGCCGAAATAACCGCTTTTGCATCGGCAAATGATGCCACAGAGAACAGAGAGATTTTTAGCCACAGAGAGCACAGAGGACACAGAGAATTTTAAAATCACCTCAAAAGAACACTCCAACTAATTGGAAAAGAAAACCAACAAATATAGTAATTAGGGCAATACTAGATATCCATTGCCTTCGTTTTACAATTTGTTCTTTTTGTTCTGCTTGTTCGGAGTTTTCGGTATAGGTAAGCAATTCCTTGCCACCAGGCAAAATAGTAAATATAGGAGGCGCATAAAAAAACAACAAAATAACACCTATCATATTGAGAACTAAACCGATGGCTGTTAATATAATGCTTATCATAATTTAATCCCAACTCTTTTTTAGATAATTGTCGGGGCAAGCCCCGACCTACAACTATTATCTGTTGTTATCCATCGTTTTGTTAGAAATTTTTTCAATTGCAAGGTCAACTTGCTTCATCAGATGACTTGCGAGGTTTAGCATCTCAAAGGACTCATGATAGTCCATTTCAACGTGTCTGTGAGAGCATGGATTCTTGTACAACCCAATACCGCTAGCAAACAGATGAGCCAGTGCCTCTCGTTCTGCGAGAGGCACTGCTTGGTCTGTAAGTGGCCCGTTTTCGGGGTCGAATGCTTTTCGCATTAATTTTGTTCCAACGTCCTCTGGTTGTAATCCCGCAGCTTCCCGAACTCTGACCTCTACTGCTTTAAACGCTTGGATTACGGCACTCTCAAATTCGCCCGCGAGAAATAGATGATAGGCACGGTTCAGGATTTCCCGATGGAGAAGCTTCTCGGGAATTAGCTTCCACTTCGAGATTAAGCGTTGGAAAGAATCTTCGGACAACTGAACACCCTTCTTGGTCGGGTGATAGACATTCTCACCTTCGCTATCGCATCCGCGTTGAAACGTACGGATATCCATGCAAGGTTGAGGGTTGTCGCGATATTTCACGCGAGTGAGGCGGATATTATATGCGCCGCCTGGGTTTGATTCTGCGAGAAGCTCCTGAAATTCTATCTGGTCGTCTTTCATGTGTCTTTAAAACAATGATTATTCTATATAAAACGGGAAACACGGCTTCTTTCTGGCCAAAAAATCTGCGTCATCTGTGTAATCTGTGGTTGCCGTTACTTATCTTTTGCCTCAAATTCGGCGTCGATTACGTCGTCGTCGCCGGGTTTTCTGCGGACTTCACCTTCAGGTGGCGGAGGCGGCTGTTGAGATGGGCCGGCCTTGCCCGCGCCGCCGGCACCCTTTTTGGCGGCCTCTTCGTAAAGCGTCTTGCCGAGTTCCTGACTTGCGCTGCCGAGATTATCAATCGCCTTTCTTATCGCGTCAGCACTATCGCCCTTGATGGTTTCTTTAAGGTTGTTGACGGCGTTTTCGATTTTGCCGCGTGTCTCGCTCGATACCTTGCCGCCGTGCTCTTTGAGCGTCTTTTCCGTCGCGTAAATCAACTGGTCGGCCTGGTTTTTCAAATCTACGACCTCTCGTTTCTTCTTGTCATCCGCTGCGTGCGATTCGGCGTCCTTTTTCATCTTATCGATTTCACTGTCGCTCAATCCGGAGCTGGACTTGATTTCAATCGACTGCTGCTTGCTCGTTGCGAGGTCTTTGGCGGAGACGTTGAGAATGCCGTTGGCGTCGATATTGAAGGCGACCTCAATCTGCGGAATGCCTCTCGGTGCGGACGGGAGTCCGGCAAGCTGGAACCTGCCTAATGAACGGTTGTCGCTTGCGAACTCGCGCTCGCCCTGCAGGACGTGAATATCAACAGTTGTCTGATTATCGGCGGCGGTCGAGAAGATTTCCGTCTTGCTTGTGGGTATCGTGGTATTGCGTTCAATCAGTTTGGTCATAACGCCGCCTAATGTCTCGACGCCAAGTGAAAGAGGCGTCACGTCG
>JBEKZA010000024.1:0-32446 GCA_049510335.1 Sedimentisphaerales bacterium
CGCACTCCACATCCATCTCGGCTCGGCGGGACATACCGTGCAGCCATACGTCGAGGCCCTCGGCAAAACGCTTGCCCTCGTGGATAAACTTCGCAGCAAAGGTTTTACAATCGACGCCCTCGATATCGGCGGCGGATACGGCGCCGATTACGTCACCGCACAATCGCCTACCGCGGAGGACTACGCCGCTGCTATTGTCCCGATGCTGAAAGGCAAAGGCCTCAAACTCATCCTCGAACCCGGCGCAAGTGTCGCGGCAAACGCAGCCATACTCTTGACAAGGGTCCTGTATTGCAAAACAGGCGGAAACAGGAAATTCGTCATTGTTGATGCCGGTATGAACGACCTCATTCGCCCGCCTTTATACAACGCGTTTCATTTTATATGGCCCGCAACAGTCGAAAAAAGGTTTTCTTATTTAAAAAGAACCGAGAAGCTCGATATAAAGGGTCTGGAGTTTGTTGACATCGTCGGCCCGATTTGCGAAAGCACCGATTTTTTCGCTAAAGACAGGGCCATCCCCCCCACCAAACGTGGCGACCTGCTGAGTATTTTCACCGCAGGCGCCTATGGCTTTACTATGGCCAGCAACTACAATGCCCGCCCCCTCGCACCTGAAGTCCTCGTCGATGGCAACAAATTCAGCGTAATTAGAAAACGCGAATCCTACGAAGATTTAATCGCCCTGGAAAAATGACGGAAAAAATGTCATTTTTTTCTGTCATCCTGAGCGAAGCGCAGCGGAGTCGAAGGATCTATTAGAAATTTCGCTCGACGAATTCGGTGTCAACCTTGCTCTTGACGAAAAGGTTGTGCGAGAGGATGGATAAACAGGCGGGAATGGTGGTCTTAATCGGCTCGATAATAAATTCCGACAAAGCCCTTCGCATCGTCGCAATTGCCTCGGTCCTTGTCGGCTGGTAAGCAATTAGTTTGCAAAGCAGCGAGTCGTAATTGGGAGCCACCGTCCAGCCCTGATAGACGTGCGTATCGACGCGAACACCGGGACCGCCAGGCGGAATATACCGGGTTATCGTGCCGGGGCAGGGAGAAAAACCATTGGCCGGGTCTTCCGCGTTAATCCGGCATTCAATCGCGACACCTCTGTGTTTGATGTCTTTTTGAGTCAATTCGAGCTTCTCCCCTGCCGCAATTCCCAATTGCATCTTGATTAAATCACAGCCGGTCACCATCTCGGACACCGGATGCTCGACTTGGATTCTCGTATTGACCTCGATGAAATAAAAATGTTTGTTTTTGTCCAGCAGAAACTCAACTGTGCCCGCGTTTACGTAATTGGCGTGCTTGATAATCCGCAGCGCCGCCTCGCAAAGCTCCTGCCTGGTCTTTTCGCTGATGACCGGGCAGGGCGACTCTTCAATCATCTTCTGGTGCCTGCGCTGTATGGAACAATCCCTCTCGTAGAAGTGCAGCGTATTGCCCGTCGCGTCAGCCATCACCTGCACTTCGACGTGCCGGGGTTCGACGATTAGCTTTTCGAGATACACGCTGCCGTCGCCGAATGCTGCATGGGCTTCCGCCTGTGCCGCTGCGAAGCCGGCTCGAAAGCTCATATCGTTGTGGGCGACTCGCATACCCCGCCCGCCGCCGCCTGCAACCGCCTTAATCATTACCGGATACCCAATCTCGCCGGCTATCTTGAGACCCTGCACTTCGTCGGCAACGACACCATCGGAGCCGGGCACCAAATCCACCTTCACTTTCCTCGCAAGTTTTCTCGCCTCGACCTTGTCGCCCAACAATCGCATCGCCTCAGGCGACGGGCCTATGAAGGTTATCCCGCATTCACGACATATCTGGGCAAAGTTCTCATTCTCAGCCAAAAATCCGTAACCAGGATGAATCGCATCCACGTCGGCAACCTCGGCTGCGCTTATTATCCGCGGTATATTGAGATAACTCTCCGCCGGGGCTGGCGGGCCTATGCAAATCGCCTCATCCGCCATATCAAGATAGGCAGCCCCCCTGTCGGCCTCCGAGTAAACCACCACCGCCTCAACCCCAAGCTCGTGGCAGGCACGGATAATCCGTAATGCTATCTCACCTCGATTAGCTATCAAAACTCTGGAAAACATACGACAAACAATCCGCAATCAACAATCAGCAATCAGCAATTATTTAGTCCGGCCTCACCCTGAACAGCACCTGCCCATACTCAACCGCTTCGCCGTTTACAGCCACAACCTCGACAATAGTCCCGCCAACCTCGGCCTTTATCTCGTTCATCACCTTCATCGCCTCGATAATGCAAACTACCGTCTGCGGGTCAACGTGCGAACCCGACTCGACGTATAGCTCCGAATCAGGGCTGGGCTGAGCATAGAAAGTCCCCACCAAAGGCGATTTAATCTCCGCAAGATTTTCCTGCTGCGGCGCCGCGGTGGCGGGCATTACCGCCGGTGTTCCCGTCCCAATTACCGGGACACCTCCTGCTTGTCCGCCGACAGGCAAAATTTGCGGCTGTACCGACGCGACGGGATACCCTTTCTTGACGGAAATCTCGTCCTCCCCTTGTTTTATCTGAACCTCGACAAGGTTGTGCTCCTTCATTATGTCTATTACCTGCTTCAATTTCTCTAACTGATTATCCCATTGCGCCATAGCCGCACCCTTTCCTGTCAAGAAAACCCTGTTCGCCCGTGGCAAATCGCCGGGTTCGTCGCAGGCCGCCGACCTGCTAACCAACCCAGTATAGCCAAAACCCCTGCAATAGCAAGTACCTGCTCAAAAAGGCCTTCCCAGGTGCAAAATCCTTGACTTACGGGCATATTTGGCGTAGTAAAATAGCGTCATTCGGTCACTATTGCTCGGCTGGTTTGATATTTCGTTTCGCGTTTTTAATCGCAGTACGCATTACGCACGACGCGGTACGTTACGAGCAGCGCAACCGAAAGACGAAATACGAGCGTTATTTACGTCCCCGTAGCGCAACTGGATAGCGCGTTGGCCTCCGGAGCCAAAGGTTGTGAGTTCGAATCTCACCGGGGATAGTTTCTCCATCAGGCACCGATGACCTTTAACCGCAGGTGGACAAGTGTCTCAATTAACCGGGTGTCCAAAACAAACGTTTCATACATTTGTTCGCCATTTTCGCGCAAGCCGAAGCGCAGCGTAGGTCCTGAGCAAGGCCAAGTTTACTTGGCCGCGTCGAAGGATCCCCTCCGAATTTCGCAAAAAGCGCGCAAGCGCTTTTTGCCCTTTTCCAACTTTCTTAAAATTTTTTTTATTCCTTTCCACACAACGCCTTAAGTGCATTTCGATGGTATCGGGAAACACGATTTCTCGTCAAAAGCGCGCAAGTTGGCCCAATTATAGAGGAACTATGTTCCTCGAATTGGGCCGAAGCCCCGCGGTTCCTTGTCGCAGACAAGTGCGGGGCTGAGCATCAAATAAATTAAGGGTAGAGGGCCCGGCTTCGTAAAAGAAGTACGCCGTGGCAAGCGAGGAGGATGTTATGTCAATAACTCGCATAAGGATAGCAAACTGGTTGGACTCTGTCTTCGCCTGGCCCGTGATGCTCTATCGCCAATGGAAGTATGGTTACACTTTTCGCAAAATTTACCTCGGTGAGGGAGAATGGACGATTCTTGAACCAAGGGATTATTACCGGCTTAGACATTTCAAATGGTTTCTCTTCGGAAACAAAAGCAATTTTTATGCTGTTCGAAGTATCAAAGTGGGCACAGGGAAAACAAAAATGGCGTATTTACACAGAGATATTTTGATGCCTTCCGAAGGGCTTGTTGTTGACCATAAAAATGGCGATTCCCTTGATAATCGAAGGGCCAATCTGCGCCTGGCGACACGCTCGCAGAATTCCTGCAATAGCCGCAGAGACAAATCCAAAGCATCTTCTCGATTTAGAGGGGTGATTTTTGAGAAACATTCAGGTTTGTGGTTGGCGAGAATTAAGTGTCATGGGAAACAAATAGGGCTGGGCAGATTCACAAACGAAATCGACGCCGCAAATGCCTATGATGAAGCAGCTAAGAAGTACCATGGTGACTTTGCCCGTCTCAATTTTCCGGAGGAAAATTGACTGTACGCTGTACGCTGAACGCCTCCGGCGGGACGATATACGAAATACGAACGACGAACGGCAGTTGCCCGGCCACAAATGTCCCGGTATAATGCCAACGAGGGTATGTTGATGAATCGAACTCTTAGGACGATTTGTTGTGTCCTGTTCGCAATAATCGCATTCGCGGGTTGCATTGCGTGTCAAAGAACCGCGGTCTCACATGGAGTGATGATATGTCAGTCGATAAAAAAATGACTTTGAATCAGTCAAAGGTCAAAAATGTCTGGGAGATGTTTCGGCAGATTAGCGCCATTCCGCGATGCTCCAAAAATGAGGGGCAGATTATCGATTGGCTCAAGGACTTCGCAAAAAGCCGCAATCTCCCCTGTCGCAGCGATGCCGTAAATAACGTGATTATTGAATTGCCCCCGACCAAAGGTTACGAAAACGCACCAATAGTCGTCCTTCAAAGCCACGTCGATATGGTCTGTGAAAAGACGCCTGAATCGAAACACGATTTTTCCAAAGACCCTATCGAATTAGTCGAGCGAGATGGCTGGGTCACAGCAAATGGCACGACCCTCGGCGCGGATAATGGCGTAGGTGTCGCATTGGCTTTGGCGCTGGTTGAGGAGAAACTGCCGCATCCCAAACTCGAATTGCTGTTTACCGTCGATGAGGAGACGGGCCTGACGGGAGCGAATGGTTTGCAGCCGGGCTTTATAACCGGCAAATATCTCATTAATCTCGACGGCGAAGATAAATCGCTCATTGTCGGCTGCGCGGGCGGCGAGAACGCCGAGATTACAATTAAACTCGAATGGGTCGATGCACCCGCCAATTTCGATTGTTTTACCCTGACAGTTTCCGGCCTTCACGGCGGCCATTCAGGCGTTGATATCGACAAACAACGCGCAAACGCCATTAAGCTTTTGGCAAATACACTCAAAGGGTTGAAGGAACGGTTTAATATCAGTATTTGCAGTATTGACGGCGGCAAGGCCTCTAATGCCATCCCTCGCGACGCTCAGGCAGTTTTATGTTTTAATAATTCTGCTCTTCCCGCAATCGAAAAACAGTTAGCTAAACTCGAGGCATCGTTCAAAAAAGAGTTTTCCACCACCGACCCCAACCTTAAAGTCGAGTTGATAAAAGCCCCCTCGAATAAAAAAATCATAAATCATAAATCACAAATCATAAATCTTTTGTTGGCTTTACCCACCGGCGTATATCGAATGTCGGATGAGTTCAAAGGAACAGTTGAAACATCGAATAACCTCGCACGGGTTGAGACCATCCGGGACAAAAATCTCCTGCGAATCACCACGATGCAGCGGGGTTTTGAATTGTCTCGAATGGATGAGCTAACAGGCAAAATCACTGAAATAGCCCATCTTGCCGGCGCCGAGGCGATTACTTCAAACCGTTATCCTTCCTGGCGGCCTGATGTTAACTCCTCGCTGCTTAAACAGGCAAAGGAAGTTTACAAAAAGCTCAATAATAAGGAGCCGGAGGCACGGGTTGTCCACGCCGGCCTTGAGCCTGCTGTCATTGGCGAAAAATTTCCCGGCATCGAAATGATTTCCGTCGGCCCCACGATTAAAAACCCCCATTCACCACAGGAACGCCTCGATATCGCCTCCGTTGACGCCGTTTGGGAGTTTTTGATTGAGCTGATACCTTCCTTGAGGTAGTGGGTTCAATTCGCAGGTTTGGTATAGTAAAAGATTGGAGCGACCCAATTGTTCTTACGGCACGTATCCAATTTTAAGGAAGCTAATTAGTCCATAAATACCCAATAGTAACATTAGCAAAGAAACCCCTATCTCAATCCATTTGAGGCCCCTGTCGCTTTTTCTTAGCGGCCTATATAGAAGTAAAAAGCAGGATACCCCAAATGATGCCAAAATAGCAAAGATGTCCATTGCCTTGGCTCCAAATGAGGCTATTATTGTCATAAATATAAATGTAGCAATAGCGGCTATTATGCCTGTTATTCGGAGATCTAATTTATTTCTTCTTGTATTCACCAAAGCATCGACTGATATCCGCTCCTTTATCAAACTTGCTAATTTTCCCATTTCATTCAATCCGTATAGCCAAAGCAATGTTTTATCTTTACCTCTAATCTTGATATGAGTAATTATGCCTTTATTATCTTCTTTTATTTTTAATAGGGAGACATTTTCCCAAGATATGTCGTTTTCATGTTTGCCGCATTGTTTGACAATTTTATCGTTATGAACAAAGACCCTTATTTTTCTTTGCCTCCGGTTTAACAATGGAATTTCAACGGCCCAGACGACAAACATAGTTAACAAAGCAGAGCCCGAACATATTAAGGTCTCTTTAATTTTAAAGCCGGTAATGAAAAATCCGAATCCAATCACGCAGACAATAAACACGGGAAAAAACAAAAATAGCATATCTCGGTTTGTCTTTTTTATGTTTTCTTCTGAAAAGTCAAATTGATATGGAGCTTCTGTCATATCTACAATCCATAAAAATCCGTATTCTGTCGTTGGCGTCGCAGTATATCGCCAAACTGGAAAGAAAAGCAAGTTTTTTTGACCACCATCTTGTTGTTGTGGATTTGAGTTACTGATGAACTGACGTTGTGCGCAAAACAATCTTTTTCAATTAACAACTCCATGTGCAATAGTTTCAATGTATTGCTCTTTTATATCCCTGCTTTGAGATATTTGAAAGTCACTAACATCTTTCAAAATAAACCTGTCTACGTTTTCTTTCTTTTGTGCCGTTATGCGAGACATGTGAATTCCATTCACGTCTTCCAAAACAAATGGTGGGCGGGCATCTTCGTTCATACAGCTTATCTCAACATCGTTCATTTTTATATTTTTGGCATGTCGTATAAAAAACCCGTAAGCAGGCGGCGGCCCGAACATACCGGGCTCGGGATATTTATTTTCATACTCTGGTACATGCAGAGCCGAATCCGGCAAAGTTCCGCCTCCTTTATAGTAAATGCGAATGTTGCTTAACTGTATATCGTCAATGTAATGACCAGGAATTCCGCTTATAGTGCAGCAATATGATGGATGGGCATTATAAACCATTACATTGCTTATGATAATACGGCGGAGCTTTCCTACGGCTATGTCTGCCGGGCCGCGCATTCGTGAACCGAGTCGCAGAAAGATGGGGTCGTTTACAATGTCTCGCATAGTAATATTTGTTATGGTAACGTCTTCCAGCAGTCCGCCATCCACCGTTTCCAGGGCAAAGCCACGGCAATGTTCGAAAACACAATTGGATATTGTAATATTTTTGAATCCGCCGTTGGATTCCGTTCCGAACTTGATTCTTCCGGTGGGATGATTTTTATATTTGGGATTCTCCGTTCGCCTGAAAGTTCCGTCCAGCAAAGTCCCTTCGTCGTAGCCGCTTAGCTGGCAGTTGGTGATGGTTATGTTTTCGGTCGCTCTCGCGTAGCCCAAAGCAAAGGAGCTTTTCAGGCAAATACCGTCATCGTAAGGTGAATTAATAAGGCAATTGGATATACGCACATTACGGCAGCAATCGATATCTACGCCGTCGCGGTTGGTGTCTATCTTGACGTTATCAAGGGTAAAATTATCAACTCCCGTGGCAAGAACAGCAAACCAGCCGCCCTGCAAAATGGATATATCCCGGATAATCACGTTTCTGCACCGAACCAGTGCGATTGCTTTATTTGCGGATTGTTTGCTGTCAACCCAGTCCTTATATAATGAATTTCCCCATATTTTTCCTGCGCCCACAATGGATACGTCACAAATATCATCGCCCCATATCAAGCTGTTGTGCCAGTGGCTGTGACCGGAATCCTGGTATTGATTATTGCTGCCGGCTTCCTCGTCATCATAGCCGTTTTCTTTGCTTACAGGGGCGGCAATAATAGTTGCTCCCTGGTCAATGAACAGACAAATATCGCTTTTAAGCCGGATAGAGCCAGTCAGATAATTTCCCGCCGGAAAATACACCGTTCCGCCGCCCGCGTCTGATGCGGCCTCAATTGCCCTATTTACAGCGTTGGATTCAACTGCCGTCCCGTCGCCCCTGGCCCCGTAAAATTTTACATTGTAAAAATTATCACTTCGGCTCGTTACCTTTGTCGCCGATTGCTGCTTTAAAGAGCAGCCGATATTTATTATAAGCAGCAGGACAAGAATGATGCTGTATCGCATATCCTTATACATTTTAATTTCCTTATTTTGGTAATAAGCAGTATTCTTTCAAACTCCCAATGACACTAAGTTTTTCAGCTAATCAAAAAACAGCGTTAATCCGTGTCTAAAAAAACTCTGTGGCTTAATCTGATGGCACGATATCATCAAAGCACGCCGGTGCGTGGTGCTTCAGTGTGTCTAATATAAGATTGGCGGCTTTTCTTATCTCCCATTGTGCCCCTTTATCTGTTCGCACGGTGAGGATGTGTCGCCATTCGCGGAAGTTGGCCGATACGACGATTTCGCTTGTGCAGGCATTGGGCAGGACGAAGCGGGCGTCTTCTTTCTTTAGCCCCTTGTCTCGCCATTTGCGATACATATCCTGAATCGTCTTCATATCGTTGTGGAATTCGTTAACCAGCTCGGCGGGCATACTTTCAGGCACGACATAGGTAAAGTCCTCTTCATCGACGTATCGCTGGGATTGCTGCGAGACAGCCATAAGGCGATGACGGACCAACTGGTGGGTCATCGCACGGGAGCAATTCTTGATTCTAAAGGTGGCGTAGGCGTGTTCGAGAGGTGATTCGTGCCCCATTTTAATCAGCCGTTTGATGAAGCCGGCCTGCGAATTGTCATCCATCTTGTCGAAGCTCAAATAGCACGTCCTGCCCGCCTGCTCGATGACCTTTTGGGGGTCTGGAGTTATGGCGATTAGCTCGACTTCCAATTGTTTCGCTTGATTTTGCTGCTGCATACTGAAGCTCTCAAATCTGGTCGATACTTATTTTACCTAGCACGGCCAACGCTATCCTGACGTTGCCAAACGGCGCGCTTACGGCGAAACCCGCGACGCGGTCGTGAATTTTCTCTATCAATTCTTTTGCGATTTCGACGCCTATGGTTTTTCCCTGCTGCTGGGTCTTTGCGGCATTCATTCGCTTGAGTAATTCAGGCGGGACAACGACGCCGGGAACCTCATTAGCCATAAACTCGGCGTTTTTCAAGCTGGTGAAGGGCCAGATACCCGCGATAATCGGTATTTTGGATGATTTGGTCGCGTCCAAGAAGCGAAACAAGGTATCCGCATCAAAGACCGGCTGGGTGATGGCAAACTCCGCGCCAGCGATTACCTTTTGGTGGAATTTGTCTATTTCGCGTTTGATATCGGTGGCGACGGGGTTTGCGCCGACCCCAATAACAAGTGAGGTGGATGGGCTGAAACGATTGCCACCGAGGTCAATGCCGCGATTGAGGTTTCTGATTACGCCCGTCAGTGTAATTGAGTCCATATCGAATACGCCTGTCGCCTGCGGATATTCGCCCATTTTTGGCGGGTCGCCGGTGATGACGAGCATATTGCGAAGCCCGATGGCGTGGGCGCCGAGGATGTCGGACTGCATACCGATTAGGTTTCGGTCCCGGCAGCAGAAATGCAGTATCGCCTCTATGTTTGCTGCCTGCTGGATTTTCACCGCAGTCACCATCGGGGACAGGCGAGAGCTTGCACGCGGCCCATCAGGGATGTTTATCGCATCGATGCCCAGGTCGGCGCATAGTTTCGCTTTTTCCAGAATCGGGTCGATATCCAGCCCCTTGGGCGGGGTTATTTCGATTGTCGTGACCTTTTCGCCAGCGACCAATTTGGCTGCGAATTTTGACTTTTCCGCAAGCGGCATCTCAACCCCCAAGCCGGCCTGGGGACTAACCGCTGCGATTGTGACTGTGCTAAAACGTGTCTTTGATGTCGCGGCCTTATCCATTGAGCGGACCGCCCGGACGATTTCCTTTATGTGGGCAGGCGTGGTCCCGCAGCAGCCGCCGATTATCCTGGCACCCTTTTCGTAGAAACGTTTGGCGTATTCTGCCATATATTCGGGGGTGCAGACGTAGAGCATTCGGTCCTCGATCTGCCGCGGAAACCCAGCGTTGGGCTGGACGGAGAGGGGTTTGTCGGTAACGCCGCGGATAAGCTCCAGCGCATTCAGCATAGCGGAGGGGCCGACGGAGCAATTCAAACCAACGGCCGTGACGCCCGGTTCGGCGGCTATCCTGGCAATCGCGTGGTCGATTTTTTCGCCATAAGGCGTCTCATTCTGTTCGTTGGTCGTCATCTGCGCAACAATTTCAAGCGACGTGACACTCCGCACGGCGTTAATGGCGAGTAGGAGTTCATCGGTATTAGAAAATGTTTCGAGAATAATAAAGTCAGCACCGGCGTCAGCCAGTGATTTTGCCTGTTTTTGGAATACTGCGGTCGCCTGCTGCTGTGTCAGTTTGTTATACAGGGCTATATCGCGTGCCAGTGGTCCCATAGCGCCCGCGACCAGAACCCGCTCCCCGGCAACCTTTTTAGCCAGTTCCACGCCGGCGGCGTTTATTTTCTCCACCTCCTCGGCGAGGCCGTATCTGGCGAGTTTGACCTCGTTTGCGCCGAATGTGTTGGTCTCGATAAAATCGACACCGGCATCGACGTATTGCTGGTGGATTTTGCTTACCAGTTTAGGATTGCTGATATTAAGCTCATCGAAGCAGGCGTTGAGGAACACACCCTGCTGATAGAGCATCGTTCCCATCGCGCCATCGGCAATGACAACCTGACGAGACAACAAATCTGATAGTTTGGCTTTTGCCATATTTGTGCCGCTGCAGTTTCAGTTTCGGGATAGCATAGTTGCAATGTCGGACTTGTGCAAGTTTTTGATAAGGCGTAATTAAAGTACGGGAAAAAACGTCAGAGTCAGCCCTCTCTCGACTTTTGCGCACAGATTCACCCTAAGTATGGTATAATAGATACGGCTGGATAAAGGGCGCACAATGAAAAGCAAACTCGTTGCCAATTACTCACACCTGATATCATACATGCTGCTTACCGCAGCGTGTTGCGCCTCCGCAACATCTGCGGGGCAGTCCGGCTGGGAACGCAAAGAAGTCAACTGGCGGGTCTCGGCCGGCCGCCAAATAAAAGCCATATATTACCCGGAGGACCAGAATCTTCCCCTTCTTGAAAACCGGGGCCGGGGAGGGCCGGTCGAGCTTCAGCCGATAAGCGGTAAGCAGAAAACCGAATCGCCGCTTGCGATAACGAGCACAGGGACCGAAGCATCCGTGTTCGCAAACGTTATTAACTCGCCGCCTATTGATGGCTTTGTCCCTTACGTGGCCGTGGGAATAACAGACGCCAGCTCCGGTATGGATGACTACGATGCCTATACGGAGTATTCGGTCGTGGGCGACTACCTTACGGGGTCGCCACAGTCCGATTATGCTATCGGCATTTTTGACACCGGCTCAAGTGCTCACATAATCAACGCATACGACGCGATGCTTGCGGGCATATACGACGCAGACCTTGTCACATCCTTCACCGTCACGCTTGTCGGCGCCGCTGGCAACATCGACGCACTCGTCAGCCAGCCGTTGGGGATATTCGCCGACGGACTCGCAGCAATCGACACAAATACTCTTTTGGCGAATGATTCCAATATGGTCGGTCAAAGCAATGTGGCGACCATCGTCGGCGACTTAGTCGAATCGCCGAACCTCCCGACCGTGGTCGGCTCGCCGATGGCGTTCTTCTTCACTACCGTAATCAAAAACAGCCAGCCGGTGACTTTGAACTTTGACGGCAATGAAATTACCGCGCCCGACATACGGCTTTATCCATACGACGACAGCAAAATTCCGGCCTACACCAACAAGATTTATCTCGAACTTCGTCCCTCAACCGCATACGCCGTGCAATTCATGCCCTGCTTCGAGATTCTGGGCGAAACCTGCCCCGAAGGCGACGGCGAGCCCACGACGCCGTCCGTGGTTTTTGGCTCGATGTTCGACGTTCCGCAAAGTTTGTTTTTTGCGACGCGGACCGACCTGAGACACGGAAGCCGAACGTCACAACAGAAAAAGTTTATGTTTGACACGGGCGCCCAGATAACGGTCGTCAGCGAATCGCAGGCGGCCGAGATAGAACTGTTTCAAAATGACCCCAATTTTTACGTTGAGATTTCCGACGCAACCGGCGCCAGCACAATTGTCGACGGCTACTACGTTGATTCGCTCGAAATCAGCGCCACCCCCGCCTGGCTGAGCTTCACCCACGTGCCGGTGATTGTTCTCGACGTAAACTCGCCGGAAGGCGGTATTCTCGAAGGTATTCTCGGAATGAATCTGTTCGTCGATACGGACTTTTATATTCGCGGCGGCGGGCTTTCTGGTCAGGGCCAGCCCTACGTAAAATTCGCGTTTGTGCCGCCCGGCCTTGCGGGCGACATCGCGCCGGGACGAGGCGACGGCAAAGTTGACATCCTTGACCTCGCCGCTCTCGCAAACGCCTGGCTGGCGAATCCACTCTCGCCTAACTGGAATTCACGAGCGGATATGGCAGCCGACGCCATCATCAACTTCCGCGACCTCGCCGTTCTGGCACAGAACTGGCTGCAGGAGAGCACGCCTTAGTCGCGATTAGCCATCTTCACGGACTTGCGATTTGACAGCCGGCACATCAGCGAATATCATTGTCCCGATAATGAACATCCTTATTGACCTCGCATATTTATTGGCTGTCATCGCGATAAGTCCTGTGGCTATTTACAAAATGCTCAGGTACGGCCGTTATCGCGCCGGCTGGGCAAACCGCTTCGGCAAAATCAGCCGAAAATATCCCGACAGAAAATGTATCTGGATTCACGCGGTAAGCGTCGGCGAGGTCAACGCCACAACAACGATTATCCGCGAACTGGAGAACAGATTACCCGACTACGAAATCGTTATCAGCACCACAACCGACACCGGTTTCGCAAGAGCCAACGCGCTATTCGGCAAACGATTGAGTGTGTTTTATTTCCCGATGGATTTTTGGGCTACGATGCGGAGGGCGTTTGCGAACATCCGGCCGGCAATTTGCCTGTTAATCGAGCTGGAGGTCTGGCCAAACCTTGTTCGGATTGCACATCAATTGAGCATACCCGTGGTCGTCGTCAACGGCAGATTGAGCAGGCGAAGCTTCGACAGATACAAACTGATAAAGTCCATAACGAGGAAAACATTTCAGAATATCTCTCTGGCCCTTGCGCAAACGGAAGAATACGCCGAGAGGTTCCGTCAACTCGGAATGCCGGCTGAAAAAGTTATTGTGACGGGTTCGGTAAAATATGATACCGCCCAGATAGCCGACAAGGTCGAGGGGGCCGACATATTGGCAGCACAACTCGGCCTGAAGAATGAACGGCTGTGGGTGGCGGGGGCAACAGGCGACGGCGAGGAACAGATTATTCTGGACGTTCATACGCGGCTCATCGGGCAAAAGCAATTTGAGGATTTAAGATTAGCAATTGTCCCACGGAAGCCGGAACGATTCGACGAAGTTGCTCAACTTATCAAACAATATGGTTTCGAGCTTCTTCGGTACAGTGAAATAAAAAGCGGCGGCAAATTTAGAATTGAGAATGAAGAATTGAGAAACAAAACGATTATTCTCGGCGATACGATGGGCGATTTGCGGAAGTTTTATTCGCTGGCGACAGTGGTTTTTGTGGGCAGGTCGTTAGTGCCGATGGGCGGCTCGGATATGATGGAGGCGGCGGCACTGGGCAAATGCACAATCCTCGGCCCGCACGCCTTCAACTTCAAACAGGCCGTCGATGACCTGCTGAAGGCGGACGGCGCTATTTTGGTCAAAGACGCTGACGGATTATTCGATGCGATGACTAAATGCCTGTCCGATACTGATTATGCCCGCCGAATTGCCCACAACGGCCAGGAGATAATCAGAAAAAACCAGGGGGCAACGCAAAGGACCATAAATCCCATCACTCAATTACTCAAAGCCACCCAGGCAAAAATGGGCGGTCGGTAACTACGCAAATGCAGAAGCGGGATTTTGCAGACAAGCACGAAAGACGTCGGGACATCGACATTCTGCGGGGACTCGCCATGCTTACGGTGTTTTTGTTTCACTGCGGAAGGTTCTTCAACGAAGAGGGCTGGCACGTCAAGAACGCACAGGTGAGTCACTCTGCAACGGTCGTAATGTTGATTGTGGCGCAATGGATGATGCCGCTTTTTTTTGTGCTTTCGGGAATCAGCGCATACTACGCCCTGAGGTATCAAAAGCCGGGACAATACATCCTTGCGAGAATCAAACGACTCGCGGTACCTTTTATTTTTGGCACATTCGTTGTGATAGCGCCGCTTGAGATTTATCTGGAACGGCTCAGCGAGGGACAATTCAAAGGGTCTTTCATCGAATTCTATCCGCACTATTTCGACGGATGGTACGGCTTCGGCGGTAACTTCGCCTGGATGGGCGTTCACCTGTGGTATCTGGAGATGCTTTTTATCTTCTCGCTGCTTACGCTGCCTTTTTTTATCGATATAGCAAGGGAACCGGTACGCATTTTTTTCTCACGAATAGCGCGGTCTTCGGGAGGATTATGGGTAATTGTCGTTCCTTCAATCGCTATTTTCGCGATTGAGTGGCTTGTCCAAACAGATACACTGCAACATTCAATTTTAGGCCCGCGGGGGTTTGGGGGCTGGCCTTTGCTGCAATATCTGCTGTTTTTTGTGCTGGGATACATCGCCGCCTGCGATTCGGCGTTCAAGGAGGCCTTTGAAAAATTGACTGTCGTCGCGCTGGCAATCGGCATATCAATCGGCATCGTCGGGTATTCTCTGACAGTAAGAGGATACGCAGGCGACGACGTTTTATCCGCGGCGCTGCGTTCGCTAAACGCCTGGTGCTGGCTGGTCGCAATACTGGGGCTCGGCTCCAGATACCTCAACTTCGAGAACAGGGCCACCAGATACACCAATGAAACTGTCCTGCCGTTTTATATCCTGCACCAGACGGTTATGCTGGTAATCGGATTTTACGTGGTTCGATTAAATATCCCAATGGCAGCCAAATTCCTCATCATCGCGGCAATTTCGTTCGCCGTAATTATCGCAATCTGTGATATCGCGATAAAACGCATTAACTTGCTGCGATTTCTTTTCGGAATGAAACTGAAAAAAAACAAGATGTGACGGTAATGACCATAGCCCGCATCACGAAAACGCTAAAAGCGGGTCAGCCCTGTAGTTTTTTGGCCAGGGCCTTGATGTATTCGGGGCCTGTGCCGCAGCAGCCGCCGATTATTGTGACGCCGGCGGCGTATATTCTCTCCGCAGCATTAGCAAATTCTTCGGGCGTGACCTTATAGACGGCTTTACCGTCAACCAGTTCGGGCTTACCCGCGTTGGGTTCAGCGAAGACCAGAACGTCCCTGCTCAAGGCCTTTACCGCATCCACATATCTTTCCGCCAGCTCGACGTATTCGTCGATGGTCGTCGTTCCACAATTAAAGCCCACGGCGTCAGCGCCGGCTGACACAAGAGCCGATACGGCTGTGTTGACATCAACGCCCATCATAGTTCTGAAATCGTCGCCGTGTTTGTCAAAGGACATCGACGCCAGCACCGGCAAATCAGAGCCGGCCGATTTAACCGCTTTTATCGCAACAGTAATCTCATCAACGGCGGACATCGTTTCGATGATGAAACCGTCAACGCCGCCGACAAAAAGCAACTTTGCCTGGTCAGCAAATACAGCGCTTAACTGAGCCGGCTTTAAACTTCCCAGAGGTTCGAGGAAATCGCCGCTTGGCCCGATATCGCCGAGGACGTATTTTGTCTGTCCGGCCGCCCTGCGGGCAAGCTGAGCACCAGCCGTATTTATATCCCCTACGCGGTCAACAAGGCCATGACGGGCCAGAGCAAAACCATTGCCGCCAAAGGTGTTCGTAAGGACCGCGTCGCTGCCGGCATCCAGATAGGCGTTATGAATCCGCAGGACGACGCCCGGCGAGTCAAGATTGAGCATCTCGTTGCATTTGCCCGGCTCGACGTTTCGCGCAATCAACTGTGTCCCCATCGCGCCATCCAGCACAAACAAACCCTGGCGCAGCCGTTTCTTCAAGCTTACCCTGCCCACAAAGGCCTGTCCTTTCCCGTTGTCATCTCATTTTTTTACGCTCTGTTGGCGTATCTGTTCGACCGCCGTGCCGTCGATTATTTTATAAACGTGGTCAAAGCCGCGAGGTTGCGGCCGAACGAAAAGCCGCTGTCTCTGCTCCTCGCTCAACTTTGTCGATTGAATCGAGGCAAGCGAAATCTCCACGAAATCTTCGCCTCCATCATCGGCAACGACCTCTATCTTTATCGACACGGGAGCGAAGAATCCTTCGGCAATTTGTTTGTAATCGGCAAACTCCGCCCTGACGGCGAGCCGGCCCGCCGAATCAAACTGCTCGATTTTCGCCACAACGTAATTACATCGCTCAATATACACCCGTTTCAGAACGGCGTTTTGCCCGCTGTGCAGCACGAGCACATCAAAATCACCGCTGCGGGTTAACGACTGGTCGCCCTCCCGGACATTAACCCCTCCAAACGCCTCAAGCACCATCGCGGGACTTAAAACCAGACGATTCAAAACGCCTGCCTGCGACCATTCGCCCCACCAGTAAGCGCTGACTTCTTTGGGCTTTAGCCAGAACCAGAACTCGTCGGCGTTTGAGCCGAGCACTAAGCCGGCGGCGTCAAATGCCACGTCACCCTGAAGATAAATCTCATTCGGCGGACTGACCCACAATTTAACCGGGAAATTCTCTTTATGCTGTTTGCCTTCGGCGCGGTATCGCAAAAGACACTGGCCGGTTGCACGTATCGGGATTGTCTGCTGCCGGCGCTGATTCAACGTCTCAATAGCTTCGGCGGCGGTATTCTTACCCACACAGGGGCGAATCGGTCGCTGTGTCTGGACGGCGCAACCAGCGAAAAATAATATCCACACGAACAATGCAAACCGATTGGTCAATTACAGCTCCACCTGCAAAATCTCGCCTATATGAGTAGTCAATTGCGCGACCTGCGATTCGTCAAGATTCGGATTGACCACCTCAACAAAATCCTGCGTCCTGGTTATCCTCAACCGCCAAACGTCCTTTCCGTCATCCATTCTCGACGAATCATATTTGAGCCGCCTTTTGCGCATCAGGACAAGCGCCAGCACAAAACGGAAATTTATCTTTTCCTGCTCGGTCTCCGTTTCCAGCCGGTTGAAGAATACCATCAGCATATCGTCATCGACAAAAATCTGCTTTTTCTGGTCCGGCCTGGGCAGTTTGCTCTTCCAGTAGCAAAAAACTTCCGGCTTGTGCTCAGTCCAGTAGTTGGCGCAAAAATCCCTTCTGGCAAAACCCTGTTCGGTCTGCACCAATGTCGCGTAGTACTCCTCTCCCGGCTCAATCGCCCTGCCTGTCCCGTAGCACTGGCCCAACGGTTTGTCAATTACCCATTCATCCATCGAATTATTTCAGTCCCCTGCCGCGTTTTATCTTCACTGAAACCGCAGATATTCACACATATCTCGAGCCGTCGCAGGCCCGATACCTTTGACGTTACGCAGGTCATTACAATCCCGAAACGCCAAATCGCCCTTGCCGCTTTGGCGGAACTGCTGCCGGTACGCTACTATCGCCTGTGCCCTGGCAAGACCTATGCCGGGCAATCTCACCAAACTCTCCGGCGGCGCATCGTTCGGATTGACTCTGTGTTCCAATTCGGATATTCCAGTATCGCTATCCGCAGCAAAACCGAGCAATGCAAAACATAAGCAAAAGACGACGGCTACGCCGGCAGCGACAACAAATGCGACTGACTGAATCCGCCTCAACTGGGCGGTCGTGCAACAGATGCGGCCGTCGTCCATCATATTTTATGCCCAAAGGTGTCCTTCACACTACTATCGGCCAAAGATGCGGTCGTGAAACCTCTTTAACGCCACGTACGATTCCTTCGGCTCCAGGTTTGCCGTCAAAAGGCCGCTGTCGGCAATAGCGCTATCTTTCGTGTCGGTGAAGCTGGAGTAGATTACGCCGTCTATCATCGTCCTGCTGAGCGCTATCCTGTAAAACTGGTCGAGCCATTCCGCCTGCCTCTTCTGGTCCCAGCCACCGTGCCAGACACCGGCGACCGGGCTGGCACAGGGGCCATCGGCATCCCGGCCGGGAATTTCGACTCGCGTGATATACATAGGCCTCGATATCGGAGCAAAAGAATCCAGCACCGCCGAGACCTGCATCATATCGCGGACGTGCATACCCGACTCGTTCCTGCCGAACCGCATTTGCAGCCCGAAGGCATCAAAATTGATGCCGCTTTGAATCACCATATCCATATAAACAACCGGCGGAATGGTGTCGGCAGTTGTCCCGTAATACTCACCCCAGGGATTAACAACCTCGATTATCCTCAGCGAGCGTTCGGCAACGGCCTTGACCGCCATATTCGCCGCCCGCGTTATCTCCAAGACCTGCTCGAAACCGAATCCGAAATGGTTGAAGGCGTTCAAGCCGCTGACGACACACCATGTTCTGACCATACCACCGTAGCGGGAAACGGCCGCTGAAACGAACTGGTAGGCGCATTCACGAATTTTTTCAAAGCTCGCGTCTTCATCGAGGAGCCATTTCGGCAGATATTCTTTGGCGAAACAAAGCAAAGGACCGGCGCCTATCGCCAGCTTTTTTTTACTCAGCGCGCTTATACAGGCATCGAGCTTTGAAAAGTCATAGGCGCCCCTTTCCAGCTCAATTTGTCCCCAGTTGAAAGGCACCATCGCCAGCCCGAACACGCCGGCCAACTGCTCCAGATACGCCGGATTGCCTACCTGCTTGGGGTCAACCCAGCAGCCAAGACAGCCGCGACCAAAACCATGATTCTTGCCTCGCAACCCGAAAAGCGTCTTTGCGTGCTTAGCCGACAATTCTTCTGAAAAATCAAGCGCTTTTTGAAGCGCCTGGTCGGCAAGCTGCGAAGCAGCAGGACCATCAGCGATGTTCTGAATTGCCCGGATAAACAAGTCCTGGGATTGGCCGTAAATCGCGGCGGTATCGTCGGCATCCTCAAATATGGACCAGTCCTCACGTTTATTTATGATTTGCATCAGCCGGCCGCGGGCCAGTTCCAGGTTCAGATTATACGGCTCATCTCTTTCGGGCAGGCAGGTCGTTGGCAGCAACACCCTGCCGACCCCATCGACCGGCCACAGCAGCGCCAGCCCGGCGGTTTCCTGGTTCGGTTTCTCGCAGTAGAGAAGCCCATCGGCAAATTGTATCTGCGCCCGGCGAACAGCCATACCGTCCGAGCCGAACAGATATGCGCCGTGCAGCTCGAAATCCTGCACCGCCTTACCGTTGCTGAAAACCTGAAATTTCACAGTATTCCCTTAACCAGCAAGAAAATTTACTCTATCACGTCTAAAAACAACCGCATGATTATAACATTTACACTATCAAAGGCAAAGAAACTTGAAGCTGTTTTTCCCCAATCAGGACATTCGGAGCTTTAGAGATTGACGGCGATGCCGCGGGAGCGGAGGTATTCCTTCATCTGGTTTATGGTGTAGCTCTCGAAGTGGGTAATCGAGGCCATAAGGACGGCCTCGGCGTGGCCCTTGACGATGGCATCATAAAGGTGTTCGAGTTCGCCTGCGCCGCCTGATGCGATTACGGGGACATTGACTGCGTCGGCGACGGCACGGGTCAATTCGATATCGTAACCTTTCTGTGTGCCATCGGCATCCATGCTGGTAAGGAGAATCTCGCCTGCGCCGCGTTTGGCGCCCTCGACGGCCCAAGCGACGGCGTCGATATCGGTCGGCTCGGTGCCGGCCTTGACGGTGACCTGCCAGTGGCCTGCTTTTGTCTTTGACCGGCGGGCGTCTATCGCGAGCACCACGCACTGGTTGCCGAACCTTTGCGCGGCCTGGGTGAGAATATCGGGTTTTTTGACAGCGGCGGTGTTGACGGAGCATTTCTCGGCGCCGCTTCGCAGGAGTTCATCCATCTGCTCTACGGTGCTGATACCACCCCCTACCGTGAAGGGAATGAAGACATTTTCGGCGACCTTCCTGACAAGCTCGACGATTGTCTTACGCCTGCGAATAGTTGCGGTGATATCGAGAAAGACGAGTTCATCGGCACCATCATCGCTGTAGCGGGCGCCAAGCTCGACAGGGTCGCCGGCATCTCGCAGGTTCTGGAAATGGATGCCCTTGACGACCCGCCCATCCTTGACATCAAGACAGGGGATAATTCTCCTCGTAAGCATCAATCATTCCTTCCTTCAACGATCCGGGCGAAGTTGCGAAGCACCTGCAAGCCCTGCTTGCCGCTTTTTTCAGGGTGGAACTGTGTGCCGTAAATATTTCCCTTCTGAACGGACGCGGGCAGATTGAAACCGTAGTCGGTATATGCGACTTTAACCGAGCTATCGGTAATATTGGCATAAAATGAATGCGCGAAATAGAAATGCTTTTCGCCACCAAGACCGGCAAACAAAGCCATATCATCAGGCAACCCAACCTTGTTCCAGCCCATATGCGGGATTACGCGGCCCGGCGGTATGGGAACAACGGCGCCCGAAACCAGGCCCAGTCCCTTGTGTGTGCCGAACTCGCAGCTTTCGTCGAAGAGCATCTGGTAGCCGACGCAGATGCCCAACAGGGGTTTCCCGGCCAGCGCAAGGTCTTTAACAACGGAGCCGAGCGTGCCGAGGGCATTGACGGCAAAACCGAAGGCGGCAACACCAGGCAGGACCAAGGCGGATGCGGCCTCTATTTTCCTGCGGTCGCAGCTCAACTCAACGTCGCAGCCAATGTGCCGAAAGGCATTGCAGACGCTTTTGACATTCCCAACGTTATAGTCAATAACAATCAGCATATATCGAACCAAACAGCAAACCCCAACCGGGGTCAATCGGCAAAATCTTATATTAAAGTTCAGCGAATTTCAATTGCCTGCGTCGCACAATCCTCTTAAAATGGATTATATTAAACAGAGGCCGGATTATTGTGCTTCGCCGCCGGCCTCAAACAACGGAACTCATTGCCTCTGAAAATAGTTGACTTGCAGTAGAGGGAACAGAAATGTGCGGCATAGTGGCTTATCTGGGTCAAAAGACAGCTCAGCCAATCCTTATCGAGGGACTGAAACGCCTCGAATATCGCGGTTACGACTCGGCAGGCGTAGCCCTGCTGAGTAATGGCATTATTAAGATTAAAAAGACCAGCGGCAGAATTGCCGCTCTTGAGGCGATTCTCGACAAGCCCCAGCCAAACGAAACGCTGGGTCTTGGGCATACCCGCTGGGCTACTCACGGCGCTCCAAACCAGATAAATGCCCATCCCCACATGGATTACACCGGCAAAATAGCTGTTGTTCACAACGGCATCATCGAAAACTACTCGACGCTGAAAACCTGGCTTCAAAACGAGGGCGCAACCTTCGTCAGCGATACCGATACCGAGGTGATAGCAAACCTGATTGGGTATTTCTACGCCAAATGCGACGCAGGCGAGCGGACGCGCAAACCCCAGGGCCAGAACAGGTTCGAATGGGCGGTCCAGCGGGCATTACAGGAAGTGCACGGAACTTATGGGCTTGGAATCCTGTGCGCGGACTGCCCTGATATGTTCATTGGCGCCAAAAAGGGAAGCCCGCTGATTTTAGGGGTAAGCGAAGGCGAGTATATCCTGGCATCCGATGCGGCGGCGATTATTGAGCACACAGCAAAGGCAATTTACCTTTCAGACAACGAAATGGTAATCGTTACCGCGGACGGATTCCATACCAAAACAATCGATAACATAGCTGTAACCAAATCGCTTGAGAACATTGAATTTTCCCTCGAACAAATCGAGCTTGGCAGCTTCAAACATCACATGCTCAAGGAAATTTTCGAGCAGCCCAAGGCATTGACCACCTGTATGGGCGGCAGGATTGACCCCCAAAACGACAAAATACACTTAGGCGGCGTCAATGACTACCTGCGGGCGATGACACATATCAAACGGCTGATTATTACCGCCTGCGGGACGGCGTTTCACGCGGGGCTGGTCGGTGAATTCCTCTTCGAGCAACTTGCGAGAATCACCACCGAGACCGAATACGCCAGTGAATTTCGCTACCGCAATCCAATCGTGGAAGACGGCACAACCGTCATCGCCATAAGTCAGTCGGGCGAGACGGCGGATACACTTGCCGCCGTCGAACAGGCAAAAGAACGCGGCGCAACGGTTCTCGGCATAGTTAACGTCGTCGGCTCATCAATCGCCCGCGCAACCGACGCCGGGGTATATCTGCACGCAGGCCCGGAAATCGGCGTCGCCAGCACCAAGGCGTTTACTGCCCAGGTAGCCGTGCTGACTATGCTGGCGATTGAGCTTAGCAGAAGAAGACACGTAAGCAGCGACGAAGCGACACGATTCATCAAGGAGCTGGCCAAAATACCGGATAAAATCTCACAAATCCTTAAGCAGTCGGAACACATCCGGACGATTGCCCAGGCGAACATCACTCAGAACAACTGGTTGTTCCTGGGCCGGGGCGTCAATTACCCAGTCGCACTGGAAGGCGCGCTGAAGCTAAAAGAGATAAGCTATATTCACGCCGAGGGATTGCCCGCTGCGGAAATGAAACACGGCCCCATCGCCCTGATTGTCGATGGTATGCCCGCCGTATTCATCGCCACCAACGGCCCTCAATATGACAAAATCATCGGCAACATCTGCGAAGTCCGGGCAAGAAAAGGCAAAACCATTATCGTCGCCACCGAAGGCAACGACCACATCAAGCAGTATGCCGATTACCTGATAACCGTGCCCGATGCGCCGGAATTGCTTCAGCCGATGCTCACCGTCATACCGCTTCAGTTGATGGCATATCACGCGGCGGTCCTGCGAGGCCACGATGTCGATAAGCCGCGGAACCTTGCCAAAAGCGTCACGGTTGAATAACGGCCGAACACACTTGCAGCCCATAGCCCAAAAATCTCGCGCCGCAGGCAGCCCCGAATCGATTCTGCAAACGCATCGGTCCGGCTTTACGCTCATCGAGATGCTTGTCGTCATAGCGGTAATCGCCGTGATGTTATCGCTGCTTCTACCGGGACTTGGAAAAGCAAGGGCAATGGCAAAACGGGTCAAATGTACAAGCAATCTCAGGCAGATTGACCTTGCGATGCAAATGTACCTCAGTTCGCACAATGATACATACCCCGGTGCCCAGGACCCGGTATCTACAAACCCCAGGATTTGGCTCTGGATGGGGCGCGGCTGGCGCAGTTACCTTGCACCATACCTCGGCGGAAAAATCGACGCCAACAATCCTTCGGTTCTGCTTTGTCCGTCAGACCGGACCGCTGTGCAAAAATGGGAGTCAACCAGCTACTCTTATTCGCTTGCGTTTTATCACAGCCCCGAACAGATTAAAGACATGAGCAGCGACCTGAAACTGCTGCCGCCTGTAGCACTAAAGCCCGTGAATGTTGCCAAACCCTCCGGGAAGATAATCGTGGGAGAATGGCTGAGCAACCACAAACAAATTGAGGACGACAATGACCTGGGCTGGTGGTGCTGGGCAGGCAGCAGAAACTTCCTGTTCGCCGACAGCCAAGTCCGCTTCCTGGGAGCCAAAGAAATCCGTCCCGCCGGTGACGGCAACCCCAATCCAAATTTGACAAAGAATGGCATCCGTGGCATTGACTGGCCGCCATAAATCCGCCTGCGGCGGATAAACACCAACTGCCGGTCATCCTCAACCGTATGAATCGCCGATAATACAGGGAAATAACCTGTCTGGTTAGCTGACCTGAGGTGTGGAAAAATGACAAAAACGGCAGTACAGTGTGGGCTTCTCATCGCGTGCATCACTGTAACAATGTTGAGCGGCTGCAAAGACGATAACAAGAAAAAAGCACTTGCCGACGCGGCACAGGCAAAGGTCGAACTTGTCAAAGCCAAAGCTGAAATGGCCAAGCTCAAAAGTGAAGTCAGCTACCTTAATGAGAAACTGCTGACCGCAAACCAGGACAAAGACAAACTTCAGCAACAATTAGACGACCTGCTCAAGGAAAGAGACACAGTAATTACCGAGGCCGATAACACCCAGGAGCAAACCGACAAACTCACGACACTGCTGGCCGAACAAATCAAAAAGGCAAACGAGCTGCAAAAGCAGGTCGAACAGCTCAAGGCGGTAATCCGCGCACTTCAGTCAAGAATCGAGCCGAATAAACCTCCTGAGCAGCCAAAGACAGGAGGAGATGCAAACCAATAGTTGACGCCTAAACGCCGTTCAATTTGCTCGTTACATATTTGACAATCGAATCGACGGTAAACAGGTCGCCTAATTTATTTATGTCCGGGTCGTTTTGGAACACCGACAGGTCGGTGTGAGGCATTTTTTCTTTCAATTCCGCCAGACCCTTTGCGGTTAGCTTGCCGTTGCTGACTAATTCGTGGTTGTTCATCAGTGTCTCGGCGGGGAAAAGCTCTTCTCGTGGAATCTTTATGCCGAACGCCTTTTCCAGCCGGAACACTATGTCCAGAAAATCGATGCTCTCCGCCCCCAAATCACCCATCAGCGTCGCCTCGCCGGTCACTTCCTCCTCATCGACGCCCAGCGCATCAACCAGCACCTCCCGGACCTGCTCAAAAACCTCTTCTCTTGCGACTGCCATAATCTGCTCCCCTGTTTTATGCTCAGTTGCTCTATACTTCAGGCTATATGCCCGAAAAATCGGGGTGACTGGATTCGAACCAGCGGCCTCTTGGTCCCAAACCAAGCGCTCTAGCCAAGCTGAGCTACACCCCGCAATTGTACCGGAAGGTATTCTACACAAAACCAAAGGCCACTTCAAAGCGTAAAAGGCAGCCAGTCCTACATTCGTCCGGGCGACTGTCGCAGTTGCGGCTGGGATTTACTCGACCTTTTACCGTTTTGCTGGAGGACCTTTATCGCCTTTTTTACGTCAGCGACCTTGAGGATGCCGGTGGTGTGGCCACCTTTGGCGCCGGCAGTGCAATAGGCATAGGATATATTGATATGGTTGGTGGCAAGTTTTTCGGCAACGGAGGCAAGCGCCCCAGCCCTGTTATCAAGAATGACGCAAAGGACGTCGGTCCTGTTAAAGGGCATATTGGACCTGGCGAGAACCTCTTCGGCCTTTTCGGAATTGTCGAGAACAACCCGCAGCACTCCGTGTTCAACGGAGTCCATCACGGTCATAGCGGTAATATTGACTTTGGCTGTGGCGAATTCACCGAGAATGTGAGCGAGAACGCCAGGTTTGTTGACCATAAAAACCGAGAACTGCGTAGTGACGTACATAGTTTTGCCTCCTGCAAAAAAGTAAACCTAACCGGACCCATCCGATGAACCGGGTCGCGGCGATTTGACGGCGCTATCAACGTCCGGAAAAAACTCGAACACCTGGTCAAGATTGGTAATTTTGAAGACCCTGTGAAGCTGCGGGTTGATTGAGCTGATGAATACCTGACCGCCCCAGGATGCCAGGGTGGCGCGTGTTTCGAGAAGCATACCAAGAACCCTGGAAGAAAAGAATTTCACGTCTTTGAAATCAAAAACCACCCGCATTGGACGGCTGGTGTTAACAAATTTAGCGACGCGCCCGGCGGCAATCGAAATATCCTCGACGTTACTTATGGAGCTTTTCTGGAAAGTGACAATGGCGGTATCACCTTCGCTCAATATCCGGCCAACAATTTCCTCGACCATAACCACCCCGTCACATCAATTTCATGCCGGCAAAATCCGCCATCTCGCCTGATTATCCTTTATTTAGCCGAGTTTATCAATATGTCAATCACAGACAATCAGTTTTTTATCTATTCTATGCCAGCAGGCAAGTAAATGTTCAGGCCTGCCCGGAAGAATCTCAAGCGGCGGATTTTCGGTGAAACAGCGGCCCTGGGCAAATGGGCATCTGGGGTGAAACGGGCAGCCGGACGGCGGATTGAGGATGCTGGGCACCTCCCCCTTAAGTGTCCGTCTGACGAACTTTTGAGACGCCTTAATTTTGGGAATCGCAGACATAAGGGCAACGGTGTAAGGATGCAGGGGGTTATCGTAAAGCTCGGCGACCGGGGCCTGCTCGACAATCCTGCCCATATACATCACGGCTACAACGTCGCAGGCAAACTGGACCACGGCGAGGTCGTGCGCAATGAACATATAGGTGAGAGAAAACTCCTGCTGGAGGTCTTTGAGAAGATTGAGAATCTGGGACTGTATTGAGACATCGAGGGCGCTGACGGGCTCATCACAAATGACAAGTTTTGGCTGTAAAATAAGGGCGCGTGCGATACCGATTCTTTGTCTTTGGCCACCTGAAAATTCGTGAGGATAGAGGTTCCTTGCGTCGGGCGACAGGCCGACTTTTGACAAGATGAGGCAGACCTGCTCGGTCAACTCCGTGCCGGTTATTTTTTTATGGACCTTGAGCGGTTCACCTATGATATTGCCCACGGTCATACGGGGATTGAGCGAGCCGAAGGGGTCCTGGAAGATCAAACTGATGTGCCTGCGGATGTCCTGCAGCTGAACCTTGTCGGCGGCGAGTATATCGATATTGTCGAAAACGACCTTGCCCGAAGTGACCGGCAGGAGGCGCAGGATGCTTCTGGCGGCGGTGGTTTTGCCGCAGCCGCTTTCGCCGACCAGGCCGAAGGTGGCGGCGCGTTTGACGACAAACGAAACGCCATCAACGGCCTTTACATAGCCGACGGTTCGGCGTAGAAGACCTTTTTTAACGGGGAAGTAGGTCTTGAGGTCTTCGACCTTGAGCAGAAAACCGTTTGTATTGACATCAGGGTTCATATTTTAGCGTCATCGGCCCTTTCATATTCCGGCGCATACCAGCAGGCGACCGCCCTGCCGCCTGCCAACTCTCGCAGTTGTGGCTCGATTGTCTGACATCTTTTATCGTTGCAGCCGACGGGGCAGCGGGGATGGAATTTGCAGCCGGCGGGAAAATGCATCGGTTCGGGAACCATGCCGGGTATGGTATAGAGACGTTTTTCAGTGAAACCGATGCGAGGAAGGGACTTGAGCAGCCCCTGAGTGTAAGGATGCAACGGCTGGTCGAAGAGGGCCTGACAAGCGGCTGTTTCGACGATTTTCGAGGCATACATCACGGCGACGTCACTGGCACGCTCATCGACAATACCGAGGTCGTGGGTTATGAGCAGAATGCTCATCTGGTTCTGCTTTTGCAGCTCATCGAGAAGGTCAAGAATTTGTGCCTGAATGGTGACATCGAGCGCGGTAGTCGGCTCATCGGCAATCAGCAGTTGCGGTTTGCAGGATATGGCCATAGCAATCATAACGCGTTGTCGCATCCCGCCCGACATCTGATGGGGATATTCGGCGACTCGCTGAGCGGGGTCGGAAATGCCGACCTTTTGCAGCATCTCGGTCGCGAGTTCCCAGGCCTCTGCCTCGGTTTTTTTCTGATGGAGCACAATGGCCTCGACAATCTGCTCGCCCACGGTATAGACGGGGTTCAAACTGGTCATCGGCTCCTGGAAAATCATTGCGATACGGTTGCCGCGAACGGAGCGCATCCGGCGTTCGGAGAGTGCGAGAAGGTTGCGTTTGTTGAAGGTTATCTCGCCGGCGACTATTTTGCCGGGCGGGTCGGGAATGAGCCGCATAATGGATAGCGCGGTCACGCTTTTGCCGCAGCCGCTCTCGCCGACCAGGGCGAAGGTTTGTCCCCTCTTTACCGGGAAGCTAACGTCCTGAACGGCACGAGCGACGCCATCTTCGGTGAAGAAGTTCACGCAAAGCCCTTTGACATTTAACAGGACGCCGTCGTTCACGTTGATTCCCTCAAACGCGGGTCGATTGCGTCCCGCAGGGTTTCGCCCACGAGGTTATAGGCCAGAACGGTGAAAAATATCGCCAGCCCCGGAAACAGGGTAAGCCACCAGAGGAACCTGCCCGTTGTGCTGACGCCCAAACTGAGGATTTGCCCCCAGCTCGGCGTAGGCGGCGCAACGCCGAAACCGAGGAAGCTGAGGGCCGCCTCGATGAATATCGCGCCGGCGATGCCGAAGGTGGCGTTTACGAGCACCGGTGCGATTGCATTGGGCAGTATATGCCTGAAGAGTATGCTCCGCAGCGGCAGTCCCAGTGATACGGCCGCCTGGACGAAATCCTGTCTGCGGAGTTTCATGAATTCGGCGCGGACAAAACGCGCATCATCGGTCCATGTGGTCAGTCCTATTATCAGCATTATGTTAAACAAGCTGCGAGGAAAGAATGCGACGATGGTGATGATGAGGAAGAAAACGGGCACGGCCATCATAATCTCAACGAACCGCATACCGAGGAAGTCGAGCTTCCCGCCTGAATATCCGAGCATCGCCCCGATTATGATGCCGATGATGCTCGATATGCCTACTGCGACAAAACCGACGGACAGCGATATCCTGCTGCCGTGGATGAGCCGGCAAAGCACGTCGGAGCCGACATCGTCGGTTCCGAGCCAGTGTTGTTTGTTCGGGGGCTGCTCACGGACCTTCAAATCGGTTCTTCCATAACCGTATGGTACCGGGCCAAAGACGGCGTTGGTTGCCTTGCCGGACGCGACCATCGCCTTGTAGTCGGTGGCGTCAAGCCAGTGAGGAATGAAGACGTACAAGAGTATGATGCCGATGAGGATTACAAAGACATTGATGGAAATCTGCCTCCAGAGAACACCCGCGCGGATTGAAGGGTCGACGCACCTTCGATTGCGGAGGATAAGCAGGAACTGAATCAGGGCGACGATTGCTGCAAGAAAAATGCTGTAGTCGGTAGCGTCAAGATTCCTGAACAGCGGGAAATGCAGTTGGCCGTCGATTCTGATGACAAAGGGTTTGTCGTTGGCAAGAAAGGGGGCGAAAATGGCGAGAAGAAACAGGAAGATTATGAAACCAAGCCAAATAAGCGTGAATTTGTTCTTGGCGAATTCCCGCCAGACCATTTCGCCGTATGAGGTGCCCCAGTTTTTTTGTCGTTGGTTCGGTTCAGCCATTTCAGCTTTACTCTACGGACTCAAAACTTATTCGCGGGTCAACCATCGCGTACGCGAGGTCGGCCATAAGCAGACCAAGTAAATTAAGAAAACCTGCAATCGTTGCTACGCCCATAACAACGTTGTAATCGCGAGTAGTTACGGCCTCGAAGGCGAGCAGCCCCATACCGGAGATACTAAATATCTGCTCAATGATGACCGACCCGCCGAACATAGCGGGCAGCAGGGTCGCCATAATGGTAATGACGGGGATGATGCTGTTTCGAAAGGCGTGTCTGAATATGACGGCCCAGTTGGAAAGTCCTTTGGCCCTGGCGGTGCGGACGTAATCGGCACGGAGGTTATCGAGCATTCCCGCCCTGACTAACTTGGTCAGATACGCAAAGCCGGCATAGGTCAGACAGAACACCGGTAAAACGAGATGCCACAGCCGGTCAGCAAGCCAGGGAAAAAAGGGAAACTGCTCAGCGTCATTGCTCGATAGTCCGGCCGGCGGAAACCAATTCAACGGCGGGCCGCACAGATAGCCGATAAGCATTTGGCCCACCCACATTGAAGGCAGCGACCAGAGCATCAGCAGCATCACGGAACCGGCACGGTCGAGGAATTTTTTGCGCCCCACAGCGGAAAGAACGCCCATCGGTATCGAGATGGCGTAAATCAGTACAAAGGATATGAAATTCAGCACCAGCGTAATGGGTAGGCGCTCCTTGATGAGGTCAATAACCGGACGGTGATGTTTGATTGAGTCGGCGAAGTCGAGGCGGGCAACACGCCCAAGCCAGATTGCGTATTGGACATACACGGGCTTATCGAGACCGTAAAGGCGCATTCTCGCCTCGCGCACGTCGGCGGCCCGCTGGGCGTCCAGCGTACCGCCCGGCCCCATAGACAAACTGACGGGGTTACCCGGCGCCATCCGGCTGATGGCAAAGACAACAATGGTAATGCCCAGCAGCGTTGGTATCATCAACAGCAGACGTCTAATTATATATGTTGTCATTTATATCGCTGTTTTTCTTTCGGAACATACCACTCGAGGGGGTCAAGACCAAGCTTATGCACCTTTACGTTTTCAAACCTCTTATCTATGAGAGTGAACCTTGGCCGGGTTACAAGAAACGTATACGGCTGCTCCTCGTGAAGTATCCTGTCAAACTGATGATAGAGAGCATATCTCTTGTCTTCATCGAGGGTGCGCCTGGCTTGTTCGATTAACGCGTCCGCCTGGGCGTTACTGAATCCGACACGATTATTGCCTCTGTTTTGTATTTGAGAAGAATGAAATAACTGGTAAGGGTCACTTTCTATCGTCCCCCCCCAAGAGCCGAGATACGTATCAAAATCGCTGTTATTTACCCTTTCAAGAAAAATCGACCACTCTATCGGGTCGGCTATCATATCGATTCCTATCCTGGCGGTATCATCTTTTACCATTTTCACTATATTTTCGATGGTGTCATTACCAGACGGATACAAGAACTTGAACCTGAAAGGCACGCCATTTTTGTCACGAATACCGTCGCCGTCGTGGTCAATCCAGCCGGCCTCATCGAGCAGTTTTTTCGCCTTTTCGAGGTCGTATGGCCAGGGCTTGATGTTCGGGTCATTTTGTTTGCCGTAAATGTAAAACGTCCCTGTTACTATTTTGCCGTAGCCCTTCTGAATATATTCAACTATCGCTGGGCGATTCACCGCGTATGTCATCGCAAGCCGGACCCGTCGGTCTTTGAAGAACGCCCTGGTCTCATTCCACCCAATATAACTATAACCGAAAGCCGGGTCCCAGTAGGACAACGTATAAAATTCCTTTTTGAATGGCTCATCCTTTGACAATTCAAAGAACTGCTCTGAGGACGGCTCAAACATATCAATATCGTGGGAGCGAAGCGCCTGTAATGAAGCAGACGAATTTGTAATAAACTTAAATACCAGCCGATTTATCCTCGGTCTTTTCCCCCAATAATTGTCATTGCGTCTCAGGACAATTTGTTGGCCAACGTCCCACTTTTCGAATACATAAGGGCCGCTGCCCACGGGGTCGGAACGCCTGTTATTGAATTGTTTTGGGTCACTGAAATTATATATGTGTTTTGGTAAAACATAGAAGAGACCTATTCCTTCAATGGTCTTCCAGTAGAACTCTTTCAGAATAAATTTAACCGTTCGGTCATCTACTTTCACAACCTGCCTGATATTGTCGTAGTAGTTTCGCACACTCGCCGCGTCCACTCCGGGGTTCATAATTGCTTCGTAACTAAACAGGACATCGTCTGCTGTAACCGGCACGCCGTCTGAAAACCAAATGTCTTTCCTGAGTTTAACCGTTATCTCCAGGCCGTCTTTCGATACCTCCATACTCTCCGCCAGGACCGGCTCTAATTTAACGCCGTCGTAATCGAGGTCGTAATAAAAAAGCGTCTCAATTATATTCCTTTGGCATATATCAAAACTTTCCGAACTACTCTCAACAGTAATTAAATTTAACGTCCTGGGTTCGCCGAGCTCGTTAAAAACCAGCCAGTCACCATCGACACCGGGATATGGTTCGAAAACGGAAGATTTATTTTCAGTCGATTTCCCCTCCGTCCGGACAGGGGTGGATGCCGCCGAGTTTTCCAAACGGTCAACGAGGCCGTTTAGCCGTTTGTAGAGCCGGTCGGATTGAATCATCGAGAGTACCTGAAACAGGACTATTACGCTGAGAAACAAAAACAGGAAGAACTTGAATACACCTGACCGTCCGTTCATAAAATCATCCTTTATTTATATCCTTGTTTTTCCTTTGGCACATACCACTCAAGGTAATTCAAACCCAGTTTATGAATGTTAACGTTTTCGAAACGTTTATCAACTGCGCGGTAGGTGGGGAGAACAAAAAGGGAAAATCCGGCGATGTTCGCTCGACGATTCATTTCTCAGGCCAAACCTCCAATGTCCGGCTAAAACCCCAAGCTGGCAGCCAATTTATCCGCCGAAGGCGGAATGCTTCAGGGCGTTGATTTGAACCGCTGCTATTGCTGCGAATCCGACGCAGGCGGCGAAGCAAGCTGCAACGGATGCGTAATCGCGGCGCCGCTTCCGTCCTTGCCGTAATCGAAATTTATCTCCGTGACCAACTGACCCGGCTTTGCCGCATCGCCGAGAAGATTATTATGCTCCCGAAGCAGCGTGTTGGGGTCGGAAGATTCAATCGCTTTTTTAATGTCGGAAGATGATTTGCCCGTTAGTTTGGACAGGCAGGATTTTTCGGTTTCAACGAGGACGGAGGCAAGCTGCTGTTTCTGCGACTGGCTGAGCTGGT
>JBEKZA010000025.1:0-31906 GCA_049510335.1 Sedimentisphaerales bacterium
TTTAAGACCGAGTCATTGTCTGTGGCCCTGCGAGAAGGCCGCGTATTACAATTATTCGATTCATGATTTTTCGCCTCATTAATAATGGATGCCTTCATATTGCTGAATAACGTGGGATAATGAACGGTGCGTTTGGTTTTGAGATAACCGACACATGCCCAAAGCTGGTTCCTGGTGGAATCATTTACCACCGACGTATTTGATGTTATATCGCATAAGGAATTGAGCGTGTCTTCATAAGCGGTGTTTCCTGTCAGGTTGTAGAGAAAAGCCGCGGCCATCATTTTCAGGTCTTTGCCTCTAAGCTCAGCATAACCTGCATCCCGTATTACTGTCAGCTGCTGGTCGGATAAGCCTGAGGCGTAATTGTACGCTGTTACTGCAGCATTTGTGTACGTATCTCTCAAATTACTCGGCCCGGTAAGCATAAAACAATAAGCCAGCATTGAAGCATTTGCGGCACTTGCCCATGCCGCCATTGCTGTAGTTCCCGCCTGGTAAAGAATAGGGGTGGTTTCGCTGGTAGGGTTGGTAAGTCCGTAACTATATCCGCCGTTTGGGTCGCGTAAGTTAAGCCAGAAATCGACTTCGTTTTTGACCTCATCGAGAATATCAGGAATGCCGTTGCCGCTTTCCACGATACAGAGGTTATCGTCGTTTAATCTGCCGTCGGTAAGAATATAGGGCAGCAGCATATCATAGATGTTTGAAATATGCCCCAGGTTCCTGTCCCAGTCGGTTGCATCGGAGTGGCCGCCATAGGCGTTGTTATTCTGGGCGCCCGTTTTATATGGGTCCCAGGTGGATGGAGTATCCCAATCTTCGCTGCCTGTACGATTGGTTATATAAACCTTTGTACTTGATGGTGATACACCGGGAATAAAAAGAGGCCGGCGAGGGACCGGCATCCCGGTATAATTTGAATCCTCGCCGATGCGCATATAAAAATAGCCGATGGTGCTGACCCTGAAGGGCTCAAAATAGACATCTTTTTTAATCTCGAAGTTTTCACTGCAGCCGACTCCTTCTATCGCGATGCGGTATGTCCCCGGCGTATTAAAGCCGGTAAAATCTGCTTTCCAGACATTCGACATCGTGAGGTTGAACCATCCCACGTCACTGTTGGAGCCCGAGGAGCTATTTTTCCAGAAAGCGACAGTTGCCACCTGCTGTGTTGCAGAGGTATTTACATTATATATATAAGCATTTTTACCAACAAAACTTGAGTAGTCACGCGCACCGCCGTCTCCCATCCAGATATACAAATCGACGGCTTTTGTGCTGGCATCGTTAAGATATCCAACCAGATTTACATGCACCGCCTCCGATGGGCTGTTGAATATATCGAAAGTAAAGGTCTGGCTGAGCGTATCAGAATTCGTATTTGAATTGATTGTAAGGGTGTAGCTGTTTCCCTGCGCCAGGGAATACGGTAATTTCAAATAAATGGTGTGTTCCATGGTATATGTATAAATCCAGTCGTAGCTGCCCCAGTTACCTTCAGACGCACCATTGAGTTTTGATTTGCGGTAGCAGTTGGCAGGATTTAGGCCGGTTGAGCCGTAATTCGCATCACTGGCTGATGTTATGACCCAGTTAGCGGTCGCGGTGGCATTTGTTAAGTTCAGTGCGCTTCCGTAACTCACCACCCAATCCCAACCCGTGTAATGATCACCTGTATAGGCATAAGGTCCCGTCCCAGTGTCCGCAAAACATGCATCCCCGTCTTTGAATTGGACCATAAGATAGTCCTTGTCAACGACTTTCATCCAGACAAGTTTGCTTGCGAATGCGTCGGTGGAAGTGATTATTAATGACAAACCCCAAATGATTAATGCTGTTCTTTTCATAACCCGCCCCTTTTATGCGATTATTTTACATTATATACGGCTTTGGCCCCCACCGAAGGTGATTAATCTGAACTGACATTCCCCATTTGCACAGCTAAAAAACACATTTTTTCCCGTGTGATAGCAGGTGTGATATTAGTAATTTTACAAAAATCGGCCTGAACTGTCAAGATTTATCTTCTTTGAGGCGGTTTGTTCTAAAATCCGCACAAAAACTCGGATTATTATGCTCCCGACTTCTTCCAAATCCTGTTTTTGTGCAAACCTTGACCGTTCTGACCTTCATAAATCCAAATTTTTCAGCAAATCTTTGCATTAGCCAGACCTATCGGAGAATATCAAACAGGCAATTTTGGCACTGGTTCAAACCGATTTTGACAAATTCGGGCAAAATCAAACAGATTCAAACAAATAATGGTTTTGTTGTTCGGCGCTTCCTTCGACTGGTTCGACAAGCTCACCACAGGCAAGCTCAGGGCTGGCTGTGTTCTCTGCCTGCTCCGCGTAACCGCTTTGGCGAAGTAGTGCGTTCTCTTGCCGTAAGACATCCCTTAAGGAGTGGCTAACAAAGATTTGCTTGAGAAATCGGGGAAATTGCCTTATTATACCGGCCTATGCGATGGATTTGGATAGATAAATTTATTGAGTTTAACAGCGGGGTAAGCGCCGTAGCAGTCAAGAACATCACACTGGCCGAAGAGCATCTGCACGACCACTTTCCCGGTTTTCCGGTTATGCCTGAATGCCTGATGATTGAGGCAATGGCACAGACGGCAGGGATATTAGTGGGCGAGGCGAAGAAATTCGAGGAAAAGGTAATACTCGCCAAGATAAAAAAGGCGGTATTCCACGATTACGTCAGGCCGGGGGACAGTTTGAGGGTGTCTGCGAAGATTGAGTCGATATCTCCGGAGGCAGCAAGTACCACGGGAACAATCACCCGCGGCGATAAACTGATAGCAGAAATAGACCTGATGTTCAGTCACATCGACCAGAACCTCGCGGGCAAGGAATTCCCGAAGGAGAATTTCGTGTTCACTGATATGTTCAAGTCATTGCTGCAGGGATCGGTTTTCAAGACAGGCAAAGGATAGGAGACGGCACCGGTGGGAAGGACCCGTGTGGTAATAACAGGAGTTGGAGCGGTAAGCCCGCTGGGTCTGACGGCAGGCCGGACGTGGGAGGGACTTTGCGCAGGCAAGTGCGGGATAAGGCGAATAACGGCATTTGACCCGGCGAAGTTCGACTGCCGGCTGGGGGGAGAGGTCGAGGAATATAAGATTCAGCAATACGTCCCCAAGAGCTTCCGCAAGGCAACCAAAATGATGTCCAAGGACATCGAGCTTTCGGTGATAGCAGCGGATGGGGCGATAAGAGACAGCGGGCTTGTCACCAAAGCAATCGACGAACAAAAAATTAACGTCAATCCACAACGAATGTCAATCAACATCGGCGCCGGGCTGATAAGCTGCGACCCCTGCGAGCTTGCGCCGGCGGTCGCGAAAAGTTCAGCCGACGGCAAATTCGATATTCGCAAATGGGGCAAAGAGGGGATTGAATTAGTGACGCCTTTGTGGCTGTTGAAATATCTGCCGAATATGCTGGCTTGTCACATAGGTATTATTCACGATATTCAGGGGCCGAGCAACACGATTACCTGCGCGGAGGTTTCAGGGCACATAGCGATAGCGGAGGCGGCCGAGGTAATCGCGAGAGGCAACAGTGACATCGCACTGGCGGGCGGCGCGGAGTCGAAGGTCAACCCGGTATTGATAATGCGCCAATGCCTCATCAAAAGGACCACCACCAGGCACAATGACGACGCCGAAGGGGCGTGCAGACCATTCGACGCGGACGCGAGCGGTTCGGTGTTCGGCGACGGAGCCGGAATCGTCGTGCTGGAAAGTTTGGATAACGCACAGAAACGCAACGCGAGGATTTACGCTGAGATAGTCGGCACCGGTCAAAGCGCGTGCATCAATCCAGTGTATGAGCACATCGAGCCGGATGGACGCGGCGTGACTATCGCGATTGAAAAGGCGCTCACCCGCGCAAACATATCGCCAAAAGAAATCAATTTGATTATTCCGCACGGCACGGGAATACCGCAGGACGACCTCGCTGAGGCAAAGGGGATAGAGACGGCGATGGGCAAAGAGACAGGGCGGATTCCCGTCTGGCCGACAAAAAGTATGCTGAGTAACACTGGCGCCGCCTGCGGCGGGCTGGACGTGGTCGCGGCAGTTTGCGCTATGCGGGACGGCTTCATACCCGCCGCGAAGAACTGCACAAAGAAAGCAGCCGGCTGCAACCTCAACATCGCGACAACAGAACGAAAAACAGAAATTCGTCACGCGCTGTGTTGCGGCTACACATACGGCGGACAAACCGCGGCGATTGTGCTCAAAAGATTTGAGAATTAGACCGAATGGTAAATAACAAAACAAACGAGCGGGTAGTAATAACGGGAATGGGGATTGTTTGCCCGATGGGCCACGACGTCGAGAGTATGTGGCAATGGGTGCTTTCAGGTAAAAGCGGTGTTGCCAAGACAACAATTTTCGACGCCTCGACGTTTCCGACGACGTTCAGCGCCGAAGTGAAAAACTACGACTTTACAAAACACACGAAAAATCCCAACCTGCACAAAGACGGCAACCGCGGCAGCAAGTTTGCCATTGGGGCAACGGCCCAGGCGTGCAAACAGGCGGGAATAAATATCGAAACCGACAGCCCGACAGACGGTATTGACCGAAAGCGGATGGGGATATATTTAGGCGCGGGCGAAGGTGCGGCCAACCACGAGGCATTCTTCGGCGCAATCGCGGCCGGCTGGGACAACCAGAACAACGTGATGGACTGGCTCAAATGGACGGAGGTGGCCGCGGTAAAAATGGGTGCAATGCACGAATTAGAGCAGGAGGCGAATATGCCGGCTGCGCATTTAGCGATGCTGACGGGTGCGCGTGGGCCGGTGCGGAGCTGTCTTACGGCATGCGCGGCCAGCACCCAGGCGGTAGGCGAGGCGACGATGGTGATTCGCAGGGGCGACGCGGATATTATGATTGCAGGCGGCGCACATTCGATGATACATCCGCTGGGACAGACCGGATTCAATCGGCTCACCGCGTTATCGACAAGAAACGACAGCCCGCAGACGGCGTCGAGGCCGTTTACCGCCAGCAGGGACGGCTTTGTGTTAGGTGAAGGCGCGGCGATTGTGATATTGGAAAGTTTGGCCTCTGCGAAAAAACGGGGCGCAGCGATTCTGGCGGAGGTTATCGGTTACGGCTCAAGCTCGGACGCGTTTCGAGTAACGGATATGCACGAGGAGGGACGCGGGGCGATACAGGCGATGGAAGCGGCGATTAGAGACGCGGGGATAAACTACAAAGACGTGGATTACGTCAATGCGCACGGCACCAGCACACAGGAGAACGACTCGATAGAGACAAAGGCGATTAAGGCGGTATTCAGGGAAAGGGCGAAGCAAATAGTCGTAAGCTCCATTAAAAGTATGATGGGACACCTCATCGGTGCAGCCGGCGCTGCGGAACTGATTACGTGCGTGCTGGCGATACGGGACAGCATCGTGCCGCCTACGATAAATCTTAATGACCCCGACCCGCAACTGGACTTGGATTACGTGCCAAACGTGCAGAGAAAAATGAAAGTGAACGTCGCAATGAAGGAATCGTTCGGATTCGGCGGACAAAATAACGTCGTCATTGTCAAAAAATATGAGGCATAACGATGATTGATATAAAGACAATAAGAGAGAACCCGGAACGATTCAAAAAGGCGGCCAAAGACAAGAATATCGACGCGGACATCGACCGCCTGCTGGCGGTGGATACAGAGCTTTTAGCGGCCAAACAACGCCTGCAGGACATCTCAACGGAAAAGAACCGCATCGGCAAGTCGATACCAAAATTAACAGGCCAGGAAAAACAGGAGGTGCTTGGCCAATTAGCGAAATTAAAAACGGATGAGCCGCAGTTCGAGGAAAAAGTTAAGCAGTTGCAGCCGGAGTTTGATGCGCTGATGCTGCTCGTGGCGCAGCCGGCGGATGACGACGTGCCGGTTGGAAAAGACGATACGGAAAACGTCGAGCTGAGACGTGAGGGACAGGTTCGCAAGTTTGATTTCAAGCCCAAAGACCACGTGCAACTCGGTGATGAGCTTGGAATAATCGATACCGAGCGAGGCGTTAAGCTGGCGGGGACGAGAAATTATTTCCTCAAAGGCGACGGGGCGAGATTGCACTGGGCGGCGCTGCAGTTCGCGATGGACGTGATGATAGCGAAGGGTTATGTGCCGATGTCGGTGCCGCTGTTGATGAAGGATGAGGCGATGCGGGGAACGGGGTATTATCCCGGCTCGGAAGAGCAGACATATCGAATGGAGCAAGACGAGCTGAACCTGGCGGGCACGGCCGAGGTGCCGCTGACTGCTTACCGGATGGGAGAGATATTGGAAGAAAAGGACTTACCGATTAAGTTCGCGGGGATGTCAACGTGTTTCAGACGCGAGGCAGGGGCAGCGGGGAAAGACACTTACGGGCTTTACAGGATTCATCAGTTCGACAAGGTCGAGCAGGTGGTCATTTGCAAAAACAGCGTCGAGGAAAGCAATAAATTCCACGAGGAGATTTTGGCTAATTCCGAGGTGGTGATGCGTGCGCTGGAAATACCTTACCGCGTCGTTGTCGTCTGCACGGGCGATTTGGGCAGAGGCCAGGCGAAAAAATACGATATCGAGGCGTGGATGCCTTCACGTGGCAATTACTGCGAGACGCACAGCGCGAGCAAATTTTATGATTTTCAGTCCAGACGAATGAACCTGCGTTATAAGGACTCGGCGACGAAAAAAAATGTATTCTGTCACACGCTCAATAACACGGTGATTGCGAGTCCGCGGATTCTGATACCGATACTGGAGCTTTATCAAAATGCAGATGGGTCAGTGAATGTGCCGAAGGTATTGCAGCCCTATATGGGCGGACAGGAACGCCTCAAAAAAACCAGATAACAGGAACAGACCAAATGACAAAAGAGCAGGTTTTTGAATTCATCAGAAGCAATCCCGTATTTGCGCTGGGGACGGTGGATGCGGAGCAGCCGAGAGTTCGGATGATAATGATGTATCGAGCCGATGAAAACGGAATTATATTCAATACCGGCGAGAACAAGGACCTGCACAAACAGCTTCAAAGTGAGCCGGACGTGGAGATGTGCTTCTACAGCCCAAAGGAAAACAAGCAGATAAGGATATCCGGCGTAGTCGAGGAGCTTGAAGACATCGAGTTAAAAAAGCAGGTGGTGCGAGATTGGCCGTTTCTGAAAGAGTGGGTGGACAAAGAGGGTTACGATGTTCTTGTCGTTTATCGCCTAAAAGCCGGCAAGGCGACCATCTGGACAATGGAAACCAACTTCAAACCGAAAGAATACATCCAACTGTAACCGCATACGGCAATCCTCATAAACCGGCAGGAGGGCAAGGAGTTGGACGAAATAAGGCGAAGATTAGCCGAGATTGACAAACAGCTTGCCCACCGCCCTGCCTCGTATCACAAGCAAATCGTAACCACCGCCCCCCTGCTGTTCTGTGCCGTCGGAATGATGACGGGAATAATCATACAAGATTACCTGCCGGCGCCCGTCCGGTTCTGGCTTGTGATTCTCGGCGTTTGCGCAGCAGCGATGGTTATGGTGGTAGCGAGGAGATTCAGGCAGGTATATGCGGTGGCGTATCTGGCATTAGCGTGCTTTGCCTGTGCAGGGGCGATTCGACTGGCGAGTTTTAACCAGCCGGGCCGCAGCGACATCAGCAAACTGGTCGGCGACAAAGCAATTTTGGCAACAATTCGCGGCGTGATTGTGACCAAGCCCTACCTCGACAGCAACAAATGGGCATTCAGCAAATTCTCTCACACCGACCGTGGCAGCAGTTTTTATCTGAAAATGACCGAAGCAGAAATGGTCAACGGCTGGGCAAAAACAGGCGGACTTGTGCGGGTTCGGGTGGACGAGCCGGTGATGGACCTGAAAACCGGCGACTGCGTTCAAATTTACTGCCGGCTCGACAGGTTCAAAAATGCGACCAATCCCGGCGAGTTTGACATAGCGAAGTATATGTCGCGGAGTGGAGTATTCGTCGCGGCCTCGGTGGAATCACGCGACGCAATTGAACTGCTGCAAAGCAACGCCGCCGGTGCGTATGCAAAAATCAAAGGGACGTTGCAGAAAATAGCGACGCAGGCATTGATAGGCCGGGGCGAGACACAAAGTGACGAAGAAAACCTGCTACTCGCGCTGGTGCTCGGTTATCGCACGGACATCGACAAAACCATTCTGGAGGCATTCCGCCAGACGGGGCTTTTGCACTTCGTATGTCTTTCGGGAATGAATTTTGCGATGGTAATCGGGTTTGTCTGGTGGGTGTGCAAGACGGCAGGTTTGATGAAACAGGGGCGGGCGATTGTCTGTATTGTGGCAGCGGTCTTGTTCCTGCTGGTTGTGCCGGAAAACGCGCCGGCATTCAGGGCAGCGATAATGTGCTTCGCGTTTTGCGGGTCATTTATCTTTCGTCGAAAGTCAAATCCTTTTAACTCACTCGCTCTGGCAGCCGTTGTGCTTTTGCTTATAAGGCCAACCGGTTTGTTTGAAGCCGGCTGGCAGCTTTCGTTCGTATCGGTCCTTGGGATTCTGCTGTTTGCCAAACCTATCAGCAGTTTCCTCCGCGAGAAAGCCGCGGATTTATTTGACGCAGACCGGCAAAAAGACAGCGCGATATTTCGCATTGTCGCCAAAATCGGCTCGGTTGTAGCCGACGCATTCTCCGTTAGCTTGGCTGCCTGGCTGTCGATTGCCGGCATAATGCTATACCATTTTTATACGATTCAATGGCTCACCATCATCTGGACGGTTCTTGTATCTCCGCTCATAGGATTAGTTTCATTTTTGGGGTATTTGAAACTGATTATCGCACTTGCATCGCCAAGTATCGCGTCACTGATTGGGTGGATGGTCAATATATTGTCCGGCTGGCTAATCCTGATAGTTAAGCTAATCGCCGGCCTGAACATATCGCAGATACTCGTCGGAAAAACCAGCAACTGGACAATCGTTTTGTATTACGCACTGATTGTGTTCGTCGTCTTTTTCCGTCTGCAGCAGCGATTCATCAGGAAAGCCATTTGCACAACAACAATAGTATTATTAGCAGGAATGGTGGCGATGCCCTGGTGGCAGAGGACATATCGCGATTGCCTTACTCTAACGGTTCTCGACGTCGGTCACGGTCAGGCGATACTCGCGGAGCTGCCTGGCGGGGTGAGTATCTTGTTCGACGCGGGTTCGTTGAGCAGAAGCGACATAGGAACAAGAATTGTATCGCCGTTCCTTCAATACAGAGGCAGAGGCAAAATCGACGCGGTCATAATAAGCCACGGCGATATAGACCACATCAACGGGCTGCCGGAGATAGTGGACGTCTGCCAAACAAATGTTGCTGTTTACGCCAGCAACGTTTTTTTCGATGACTCCCGGCCGACAGTCGATTTTCTTAAAAAGTATCTGGGGCAAAAAAGCGTAAGGATACCACCCGACGGTAACATCCCTGTATCCGGCGACGCCACAGTCAAGGCGCTTTGGCCGGACAAAGATGTTCTCGAAAACAACGGTATAAGCGATAACAACAAATCGATAGTGACGATGATTGAATACGCCGGCAGGCGAATCCTCATAAGTTCGGACATCGAAAAATTCGCACAAAACGAAATCCTGCGGCTTTACCCCGACCTGAAAGCTGACGTTTTGATTGCGCCGCACCACGGTTCCGTGAAAACATTAGAGCGAGATTTTATAAACCGGCTCCAGCCAGGTACCATTATATGCAGTTGCGACAGGACATCATACGAAGAAGAACGAGTAATCAGACAAAGCGCCGGCTCCGGATTGTATCACACAGGAACAGACGGAGCCGTCACGGTCCGCGTGAATAAACAGGGAACAATCGAAACAAAGACCTTCGCAAAATAAAAGTAGCCCCCTTACGAGGGCTACTTCGTTGTTCCGTATTCGAGTTGTCCACAGACAGGCGTATTGTACCTATTTCGTCATATGGACGATAATTTCGACCCTGCGGTTTTTCTGTTTGCCTGCGGCAGTTGAATTGGAAGCGACGGGTTTGGTTGAACCACAGCCGACCGCCTTCACTTTGTTTTCGGGAATACCCTCGTGTATCAGGTACCTGGCTACTGTCATCGCTCTTTGCGAGGAAAGTTCGAGGTTATCTGCCCACTTCGATTTCTTGATGGGGTCTGTGTCGGTATGGCCAGCCACCTCTATAGCCCGGCCGGCGTATTTCTCTTTCAGCACCGAACCGATGTGATTAAGCTCTTTACTTGTTGCGCCCTTAAGTTCGGCCTTGCCGGCGTCAAACAGAATCGCATCAGACAGCGTGACGGTGACGGTCCCCGCTGCTGCGTCGAAGTTGACGTCGTAACCCGCGCCGAATCCGGTAGCATCAGCCGGACTTCTCTTTTTCTCGACAATCTGCTTTTGCAAACTCTGGATGGTCTCCTGGTCCTTAGCCACCTGTTCGGACAACTGGCCCTTTTCGGCCTTTTCTCGTTCGAGCAACCCCTTGGAGTTCTGGTTCTCGACGTTGAGCGATTCGTACTTTTTCTTCCAGTCGGTGCAACCGGACAACACCACAACAGCGGCCAGACAAAGTAACAACGTTGCTTTACTTTTTGCGACTTGCATTTCGATACCTCCTTAAATCGATATTCGATTCCATTCTTTCTTACCTGTAAAACACAACGTTTAGATACGCTATAATTCTATCATGTAAAATCATAACAGCAAGTATTCCCAATGACAAGAAGGGACCATAAGGAATTTGTCGGGTTTTTTTGATAAACATCTGCACGCCCGCCCAGCCGAGGCCGAAAAAGGGCGCAATGAAAAAAGCGATGATGACGAGCAGTGGGCCGACCACCGTTCCGGCTGCGCCCATCAGGTGCACGTCGCCCAGCCCCATTGCCTCCCTGCCGAAGGCCAGCGTGCCAAGGATTCGCGTCGCCCAGACAATGCCGCAGCCGACAAAATAGCCCGCCAAACTGCCCATAAGCCCTGTAATTACAGGTATTTGTGAGAAACCAAGCCACCACTGATGCAGGGCAGGAAATCGATTGACAAGCCAGTTGGCCGCCACCGCGAAAGCTATGATAGGCAGCAAAAATACCGCTTCTTTGCATACCTCTACACGGTCATTGAATTCATCCTCGTTTTGCTGTTGAGGGGTCTCAGGTGAACTTTGAAGACGGCTAAGATTATAACTTCTTTTGATAAGCCCTGTCGCCAGAAAAAGGCCAGACACCCCCAGGCCGATTACAGCGCCCGCTGATAAAGAGGCAACCGTGGTCTGGTTGACAAGTATGAGGTCGGCGGTCGTGGGCAAAAGGAAGTCCATAGGATGAATCACCAGAGGGGCCAGAAAAGAAGCGAGCAGACCCGCCGCGGTGGCAAACCAGCAGACAGGCAACGGTATAATCCACAACTCCAAATCGATGGCGGAACACGCGATGAGGGCGGAAAGAAGAATGATGGAAATCAGATACAGAAACCAGCCCCCGGACAAAAAGGACGGGATGCCGCTTCGCAGGCCGCTGCGAAAATATAACGCAAACACACCAACAAATATCAGGCCTGTCAGCAGTTCAATGACGAAATAGCGGGGCGAAATCCGCGCCCTGCAAAAGCGACATTTGCCGCCCAGCAACAGCCAGGAGACCAGCGGTATGTTGTCGTAAAAACGGATGTGTTTGCCGCAGGCGGGACAGGACGATGGCGGCCTAACGAGGGATTTATCTCGCGGCAGGCGATAAACCACGACGTTGAGAAAACTGCCCACGCAGCAGCCAATAGGGAAAAGAAAAGCTATCCAGAACCAGTCAGGAATTATTATTTCGCATCCTTGCATTTATTTCGCTATTTCTTCTTAACGCTTCTGTTTACCGTCCCAGCCACTTTCATAGGCAAACCAAACAGGCGTATAAAACCAATGGCGTCTGTCGGGTTATACTCAGCGCCCATTTTGAAACTGGCAAGGGCGCCACTGTATAAGCTGAACGGGCTTTTGACGCCGGCCGGCGTGCACCGTCCTTTGAACAGCTTGACGCGAACGGAGCCGGTGACATTCCGCTGGGTGACATCGATGAAGGCGTCAAGCGCCTCACGCAACTGGCAGAACCACAGGCCGTAATAAACCATCTCCGCGTATTTCAACGCGACCTGCTGTTTGTAATGCATCGTTTCGCGGTCTAACGTCAGCGATTCGAGCGCTTTGTGCGCGGTCATCAAAATGGTCCCGCCGGGCGTCTCATAAGCGCCACGAGATTTCATCCCGACCAAACGGTTCTCAACCAAATCAATCTGTCCGACGGCGTGCTTGCCGCCGATTTCATTCAGCGTCTGGAGCAGTTTAACGCTGCCGGTCGCCTTGCCGTCCAACTTGACCGGAACGCCCTGCTCGAAACCAATCTCAACATAATCCGGCTTATTGGGCGCCTTCGAGACGGGGTTCGATATCACATACAATTCATCTTTCGGCTCATTGGCCGGGTCTTCGAGATCCGCGCCTTCGTGGCTGATGTGCCAGATATTGCGGTCACGTGAATAAATTTTCTTTTTCGACTGGTCAATCGGTATCCCGTGCTTGTTGGCATAGTCAACCGCCGCTTCACGACTGGTCAGCTTAAAATTCGGGTCCTTCCATGGCGCGATGATTTTCAGCGTCGGGTCGAGCGCCATATACGTCAGCTCAAAACGCACCTGGTCATTGCCTTTGCCTGTTGCGCCGTGAGCGACACCAGTCGCACCTTCAGCGTGGGCGACATCGACCTGATGCTTGGCAATCAATGGCCGGGCAATGCTGGTGCCCAATAGATACCCATTTTCATAAATGGCTCCGGATTTGAGCAGCCGCCAGAGATATTCCTCGACGAACTCTTTTCGCAGGTCTTTGACGATACATTTCGACGCGCCGCTTGCCAGCGCCTTTTGCTTGATACCCGAAAGCTCATCGCCCTGGCCCAGGTCCGCCGCGAACGCGATTGTATCGTAACCATACGTCTCTTTCAGCCAGGGCAGAATGACACTGGTGTCCAGCCCGCCGCTGTATGCCAATACAACCTTTTCCTTCTTTGCCATATTCGTCCTCACAAGTATCTATTATGCCAAAGCAGGCATTATACAAATATGCCACCACCAATACAATGAATAGCAAATGATTTAGAGCCAGTGGGAGTTGCAGAAAATTTGCCGCTTATCGATTTGTTGTCGGTCTGTGCCGATTTGCGAATCGAACCGCATCACGCCGCATAAACCGGCTCAACGGACTTGAGGATATGCCGTCGGCGAATATAGTTCTCGCTTTTTTCGACGGCCTGGCGTTCCACAAGGTTGACATTTTGACCAAATATCTTCGTCAGCTCTTCCTGCATTGCGCCCATTCTTATTGGCCCCGGCCTGTGTCCCTGCTCGAACCCGACCAGCACGCCGATTCCGCTGTTAGGGCGGAAATCCTCGTGCAGAACCGTGCCGTAAAGCCCGAGGTCGCAAATATGGTGCTGCCGACAAAACGCATCTACCTTATCTTTTGGTATCTCTATATGGCTGTTCATAATTCACCGCCTTCGCCATCATTATATCAGATTCGCCGCCGAATAACACATCGTTTTTCTCTCTGTGGCTTATTTTAATGAAAGGATTTTTCTCATCGTACCGACATTTGCACTCTGGCCAGTAAACAATCTAAACTGCTCTTCGGCCTGGGAGACGAACATATCGACGCCGGAGATGGTTTTGCAGCCGGTTTCCCCGGCGTGCTTCAATAAAAGTGTCTCCGGCGGGTTATAAACGGTATCAAAAACCGTCATATGCTTTTGCAAAAGCTCAACATCCACCGGCGAGGCATCAATATTCGGATACATACCAATGCTGGTGCAGTTGACAATGAGCTTTTCTTTCAGCTTATGCAGGTCATTGAGAGAAGCGTAATCACACTTGAAGTCAGCAGCCAGGTGTTTCGCCCGCTCGACGGTGCGATTATAGATTTTGACTTTCGCCTCGGCCTCGGCCAGCCCCGCCACGACCGCTCTTGCGGCCCCCCCTGCCCCGATTACCGCGACAGACATTTGCTTCAGGCCCGCGAGGTCGATATGAAGGGCAGAGGTGATAGAATCCAGCGCTGCCGCGCAATCAGTGTTAAAAGCCGACAAGCGTCCCGCGTCCTGCGTCTTGCGTCCTGCTTCAATAACAATTGTATTCGCTGCTCCTATTTTAGCTGCGAGAGGTTCGATAAAACCGCCTTTGGATTTGACATAATTCAGGGCGTTTTCCTTATGTGGGATGGTCACGGAAAAACCGCGGAAGTCCAGCCAGGGGCGGGCAAGAATATTATCCATAAAGGTGTTAAAATCTTCCTGCCCCCCCGCCACAAGCAAAGGCAGATAGGCCTTGTTGAAGCCGGCATCTGCGAAACAGGCGTTGTGAATGGCGGGGCTTAACGAATGGGCGATTGGCGAGCCAATGACACCATAAAGCTCGGTCTGAGCATTTATGGAATCCCAGCGGTAAATATCTCTCAACTGGGCAACCGTCGGCTGGCCCGGCGCGGTTGCGGTTTTTTCATCGATGCTGGCAAAGGTAATAAATCCGCCTAATTTCTTCGCGAGAACCCTGGTGATAAAGCCCGGCTCATCCATACAAAAGGCAATCATTTCATCCTTTCGGTCATGGAGCAAATCAAGGATATCGAAGCAGTCGTTGATGTGGTGAGCCGAATAGACAAGTTTCGGGATTGCGCCCGGGCGAACCGACAGGATGTCATTGTAAAGTTTGCGAATTTCTTTGAACTTTGTCTGGAAATTGTGGGCCGAGAGAATCAGGCGGGTGCGGGTGCCGGCGCCGGCTGAAAACGTAAGCGCGATTTTGCTGTTAATCGCCTCAGAGATGAAGTTTTGATATTCGACGTCCACGAATTCAGCCCCGGCGCGAACCGCGGCGGTGAGGACGTCTGTTCGCAACTGGTTTGGGTGACGCAGCGAACCACCCTGATGATAATCCCGGCAGGTGACAATAATGGGCAGCGACGGGGCGAACCGTCTTGCCGCGTTGATGACCTGCAAGGCGAGGTCAACGGACAAATGCGCAAGGTAATCCGTCCGCAATTCGAGCATCTCAGCGCTGGCGGCGGTCGCGGCCTTTATTTGCTCCTCGGCCTCGCTCAAATTTATCGCTGCCACTGGAACGGCTAAATTAGTCATATCCCCGATACCCGATATTCGTCACCCCATTCACGCACACGACACCGCGGCACGAAACGGAATGACCCGATGACATCATAAGAGATATGGTGACCGGTTTCAACCTGTGTATGAACTGCGAAATGAGAATAACGAGGCAGCCGAATTATTAATGGTTAAATCTCGACATACGCGGCGGATTTCTCCCGCTGCGCCCGGGCAATTCCCTCGGCGATTTGTGAGATATTTCAGAAATCCTGAACTTCGGTTTGACCTGGTGTTTGGGCGGCTGCGATGCAGGATGTGGCTGTTGAGCGGATTGCTTTGCCTCTTTCTCCAGCGACAACGCACGTGCACAGACCTGACGTGTGTTCGTATTGTCGTGTTTAAGGCCTGCTTCGAGCAATTCAAACGCCTGTTTCCTCATTCTGCCCCGCATCTTGCGCAGCCCGTATGCGGCTGCACCCTTTGCGGTCCTGGAGGCGCCGCCGAACAACGCCTCTTTAAGAATCTCGAAGCCGTCCTCCTGCATCCAGGACAGAGTAAACGCGGAGTGCCTCGCAGCGGAAGGATTATCGCAATATAACTTTTCCCTCAACCGTTCAAGCAGCTCTACAGCCGCCTGGTCTTTTTCTCGACCACTCGGTACCCGTTTATTCAGCTTCATAAGCCCACCCCTTACAGAATCGACAGGTATATGTAAGTTTCTTGAGAAAAGCCAACTTTGTCAAGAGTTTTTTTGCGGTCGCACATAATCCAACCGCGCCGACTAAGGGGGTGGGAAAACGTCGCAACAGACTAAATGGGGACAGCGCCGGCTATCACCGTGCCTCCACAAACTTTATCAGTGCATAAATGGCGCAATTAAAGGCAATCTCGACGTGGTGTTCATCGGCCAGGGCCAGCACAGCCCCGGTAAGGGCATCGATTTCCGTCTTCCTGCCTGCGGCGATATCCTGCAAAGTTGAGGACTTGTGGCTGGCGGTATCGGGGACAAGCCGGTCGTAGAAAACCTTCATAAAACCGTCCGCTGACCGCCAGTGCGTTCGGTAGCCGGCAGCGGTCATAACGCGAAAAACCTCCTCGATGATATGATTCATCAAATCCCTGCTCCAGGGATTTTCCGCCAGCGCGCCGTATGGAACATCGAGAATGGCGCCAAGCGGATTAAGCGCGCAGTTGTAAAGCATCTTGGCCCAGATGTCCTTTTCAATATCAGGGACGGTCACGGATGGAATGCCCCCTTCCGCAATTGCCTTTGCGAGTTGCTCGACGGCTGTAAGCTCGCCGCCGAACAGCGAGCCGATGTGAATCGCATCCGCGTGAACTGTTATCTCAACTTCATTTGGTTTGCGCCGCGTGAATCCCGTAATCACACGCGCACTATAAATACGCTCTTTCGGAAAATGAACTACGAACTTTTCGGCGTTGCCCCAGCCGTTTTGGCAAAGAACGATTTTGGTATGTGGGCTGAAAAGCCCCGGGTGCCGCCATAGGTCTTCCGCCGCGCCGGCGGAATCGAACGACTTGGTGCAAACGAGGATAAAATCAAAGGTCCGGTTTTGGATTTCGCCGAGGGACTGATATGCCGCGAATGAATTCGGCTCAGCGTGGAAAGCACCAAATATGCCGGTTCTGCCCAAACCGCCCTGCCGCAATGCGCGGATAGTATCAGGCCTTGCGAGCAGGCAGACCTCGGCCTGCGACTTCGACAGACAGCTCGCCAGACCCAATCCTACTGCGCCGGCACCATAAATCAGCACTCTCATAGTGACAAAGATTATAGAATAGCACAATCCAAGAGCAACTCCGTATTGACTATTTATTATTGATAACTGATGATTGATAATTGTGAACAGAAATGACCTCACCCGTGCCGGCGAACATAAAGTGGGCAAGTTAAAAGGACATAAAGTTATCTTTCGTTCCCTGCGATACAGGAACTATCGCCTTTTCTTCACAGGCCAAATCATCTCGCTGACCGGCACCTGGATGCAGCAAATCGCCCTGCCCTGGCTGATTTACCGCCTGACCGGCTCCGTACTTCTGCTGGGCGTGGTTGGTTTTGCCAGCCAGATTCCCGCTTTTCTAATGGCTCCTTTTGCAGGCGTTATGGCCGACCGATTAGACCGCTATCGTATCCTGATTGCCACTCAGATACTGTCTATGCTCCAGGCCTTCCTGCTGGCGATTCTCTTTTTCACCGGCCACATCAACATCCTGAACATCATACTTCTTGCCATATTTCTCGGCCTTATCAACGCCTTCGATATGCCGACCCGCCAGGCGTTTGTAATCCAGATGGTGGAAAACAGGGAAGATTTGAGCAACGCTATCGCATTAAATTCTATGATGTTCAATAGCGCCCGGCTCATCGGCCCAACGATAGCCGGTATCATAATCGCAGCCACAAACGAAGGAGTTTGTTTTATTTTCAACAGCATAAGTTTCCTCTTTGTCATCGCGTCCCTGTTGATGATGAAAGTAAGTCCCAAAAAAGCAAAACCCCGAACCACCCATGTTTTCCACGAGCTTAAAGAAGGATTCTCTTACACCCTCGGTTCTCCGGCTTTAAGATACATCATCCTGCTGCTGGCGCTGGTGAGCTTGGTGGGAATGCCCTATACCGTGCTTATGCCGGTCTTTGCAAAAAAAATACTGCAAGGCGGCTCCTTGACGTTAGGATTTCTTATGGCCGCCGCCGGCGCAGGAGCACTGACAGGCGCCATTTATCTGGCATACAGAAAAACCGTGCGGGGACTTGTCAGAATCATCCCCCTGTCCACCATCACCTTTGGCATTGGGCTCATCGCGTTTTCACTATCGCGCCTGTTGTGGCTTTCCCTGCCGCTGATGTTCATAACGGGTCTGGGAATGATGACGCAAATGGTTGCCTGTAATACAGTTATACAAACCATCGTCGATGACGATAAACGCGGCCGGGTTATGAGTTTTTACGTGATGGCCTTCATCGGCACCGCTACCTTCGGCTGTTTATTGGCCGGCATCCTCGCAAGCAAATTTGGCGCGCCGACTACTTTGATGGCGGGCGGCATTCTCTGCGTCCTGGGGGCCGCCATTTTCGCAGCCAAGCTCCCTCTCCTGAAAAAACATATCCGCCCTATTTACGTCAAACTTGGTATTATCTCCGAATCGCCCTCAGTGATTCAGACCGATGTGGAATTAACCATCCCGCCGCAAAAGTAAAATGTTACTGAATGGAAAAAAGCCATACAAAAAGTTGCACTACCGCACCGATAAAGATACACTAACTAAATTGTGCCTGCATACTACCAGGACGAACACCGCGTGCGATACTGATATCGAAAGACATTAAAGGAATATGCCTGACCTGCCAAAAACCTGTGGTGAGCTTCGCCGAACTACGCAATATGCTGTGCAGTTAGTGGACGCCAACAACCTGGTGCTGAACAAATCGAAACCACTAACTGCTCCCGGACAGCACCAGATTTTGTGCCGCGTCGAGGCGGTCGGGCTGTGTTTCAGTGATTTGAAATTAATCAAACAGTTTTCCGCGCATCCCCGCAAAATGGAAATAGTGAGCGGAATTGCGCCGGCGATACTTCAGGAGATTCCCAGCTACGTCCCCTGCGACAAGCCCACCGTGCCGGGGCACGAGACAGTGGTGCGGGTGGAAGCGGTTGGCGATGAAGTGAAACAATTCAGGCCCGGCCAGCGATACCTTGTCGAGACCGATTACCGCTGGCTGCCCACTGCGCAATCGAACGGCTCCTTTGGATACAACTTTGAAGGCGCTTTGCAGGAATACGTGCTGATGGATGAAAGGGTAATCACCTCTCCGCAGGGTGAGTCAATGCTTATACCCGCGCCGGAACAGTTGAGCGCATCGGCTGTCGCCCTGATAGAGCCGTGGGGATGCGTTGAGAACGCATACGCCAGCAAAGAAAGAAGGCAGGTAAAACCAAACGGCCAAATGCTGATTGCAGCCGACGTCGTGGCAACCTCCAATGACCTTACGGAGCTATTTAAGCAATACGGTCAGCCGGGTAAAATAATATGGGCGTCGCAATACAAACCGCCCGAAGTCGCAGGCATCGCTATGGAGCCGTGCCCAGACCTTGCGCGGCTGGCAGACGCAAGTTTTGACGACGTGATTTACCTGGGACACAATCCCGACAGGGTTGAGGCCCTGTTTGCAAAGGTCGGACCTCAGGGACTTTTCAATATCGTCCTGTGCGGCGAAAGATTCGGAAGAAACGTTGTCATCCCAATCGGTCGGGTCCATTACAGCGGCATCCGCATAACCGGCACTATCGGCTACGAACCAGCCGACTCGATGAAACACATCCCCGAAACCAGCGAAGTTCGCAAAGGCGACAAGATAAACATCGTCGGCGCAGCCGGCCCGATGGGGACAATGCACGTCATACGCAATATCTGCCAGGGTATCGAAGCCGTGAGCCTATTCGCGGGCGATTCGGATGAAGGCCGGCTGACAACGCTGCTGAAGATAGCCGAACCGTTAGCCAAGGCAAAAGGCATCCCGTATAAGCAGTACAATCCCACAAAGGACACGATGCCGGAGTCCTTCGACTATTGCGTCATTATGGCGCCGGCGCCGGAACTTGCGGCTGCCGCGGTCCAAAACGCCGGCAGACGCGCGATAATCAATGTCTTCGCAGGGATACCGGCAACGATGTCGGCCAAAATAAACCTCGACGCTTACCTCGAAAAACAAATGTATTTCGTCGGAACCAGCGGCTCGGTCCTTGAGGATATGAAACGGGAGCTGGCGCATCTGGAGTCCGGCCGACTTGATACCAATATCTCGGTCGCGGCGGTCTGCGGCCTTGACGGCGCCTGCGATGGAATAAAAGCAATTGAGAACCGCTCGATTGCGGGCAAAATTATCGTTTATCCCGCCTGTAAAGGACTGCCCCTTACGCTGTTGACAAAACTGGGCGATAAAATGCCGGAGGTCGCCGCCTGTCTGAACAATGGCCTGTGGACCGCTCAGGCCGAGCAGAAACTCCTCGAAGCATATCGCACCAAACAATAACCACCCGAAAGCCCCGGTAATTAGCCGCTGTAAAAACAAGTTGCCTAAACCAAAAACAGCATTCGCTGGTTATTTTTCCCCTTGTCGGTCCATTGGAAAATAATAAATCGGCTGATGCCTGTTTTCACTGGTTGTGTAATAGCCGGCGCCGTTGGCGTCGAAACATATCGCCTCGCCCTGCGATTCAGCTATAATAGGGACTTCACACTCGCTCTTGTCAAAGGCCCGCCACAGTGGACCATTTCGTGGACGCGGCCAGACCGATGCGGAAAAGTAACTTCTAACGATAATCAATTGGCCATCCGGTGATATGTCGCCGGCGGTGGCGGCTCCCCACGGCAGTTTTGCTACATATTCCAGCGTCGTTTTTCCGGCTGCGGACTGCGGATATGCCGCCCGGTAAACCTTACTTCGCCCCTCTTTCGATATGATATAGAGGTCTTTCGTCAAAGGGTCTATCATCAACGTCTCGGCGTCTCGCGGGCCGTCGGGGTATATCATCTCAATTGTCGCAAAGTCGCTGATGGCAGCGACAAGCGGCGATTGATTGGCATCAACCTGTGGTGAGCTGTGCCTGTCGATGGGTCGAACCACATTCGGCTCAGCGACGCGATATACCCTTACACTTTTGCGTCTGGCCGAATTGTCGCCTATGTCGCCGATATAAAGATAATCGACGTTCGGCTCAGGCCCCGGGCCGATGGCAATATCCTCCCAGTTGTAATTGCGGGCGCCCACAAGATTGTATGTCCCCAGAAGTTTGCCCCGCGGCGTCATCGCATACACACACGGCGGCCCCTTGTCGTTGTGCACCCACAGCACGCCCGGGTTCTTTCGGCTGGCGGCAATACCCGACGCCTCGGTTATCAGAGGCGACTCGACGGTGCCCATCTTGTGGCCCGCAAGAAACTTCGGACAATCCGCGGACACCGCACAACCGATTGCCGCCCACGTCATCATTACTGTCTGCGCCAGACCAAACGCAAAACCCCGGTTTGCAGTATCAAACACCATTGAAATCCCCCAATAGTTCAGCCGCAGATATCCTGAAACCGGCAACGTTCAATTGGCCGCCAGCTCACGCGCAAGCTGATGATACTTTTCGTGGACACCTTCGCCTGTTTCATTTGCCTCGGTCTTTTCGAATGCCTCCGACAAAACCGTCTGGTCCTGATTTGTGAGGACTTTTTCGGCCATAGTGAACAGGACGTTGTCTTCTTTAGTGATGTGTTCTTTTAGCAGCTTGACATAGGCGACAAGATTCTCTCTTGCCTGCCTAAGCGCGGCCCTGTCGCCCAAACGCGCCTTGGGCAGCGCGTCGGCGACCGCTTTCAGCCGGTTTCTGCCCTGCTGATGCTCAGCCAGCATCACCGCAATAGGCCCGACGTCGGACCGAAACCCGCGATGCTGCAAAGCAACGAAGAGATGTTTTTCCTCCTTCGAGTGGTGACAGCGGTCGGCAAAATTCCTTAAAAAGTCCAATATCTTTTCAATTCTGTCGCCGTCGATTTTGCCGGTCGCTTCAATCGCCTTGGCCTGTTTTTCAGCGGCGGCCAGGACCAGCAGAATAATCTTGTGTTCCTGCCTGAGAACTTCCGTCGGTTTCATTGCAAATCCTTCGATTTAATCAATCGCTTTATGCGCAGAATAGTCATTTGTGAATGAATTTTAGATTCGGCAAAGGGCCTTGTCAATGGCACCTGAACAACGACTTGTCCCCTGAATCCTTGATTAGCCCCGGCTCCCGTGGCCGGTGTCATCCATTAAATTACCCGCTTTTCAGAGCGCGGCAAAGCTTGCCCGCCGCAGGCGAGGTGGGTCGTTGGCAAAATTCTCTTGATTTGAGTTCCGCAATCTGATATACTCATTTTGAAGATTAGAAGCAGTGAGGAGGGACCCCCCGGAATACAATGACAGGGCAACTTCTCACGAGCATTTTAAGGCGATTGGGCCTGCTAATTGTGGCGCAATCGCTTCGGAAGGGGAAGAGAAGATGGTTGGGTGGTGGGAAGCAGCAGGCGCTATGCTTGCTGTCATTGCAGGAGTTATCGCAGGGCGTACGTTCTCAAGCCTCAAGAATCCACATTGGAGCTGGGGGTATTTGGTATCCCTGGCGATTATCGGGCTATTGCTCTTTTCCACTTACGTCAACATAAGCGCATTCGCGTCCGCGTTCGCCTGGTTTTCCGGCGGGCAGGCGCGGTTCATCGTCATCGGCTTCGCCGTCACTATGGGTTCTATGACCCTTCTTGGCCGGCTAAAACGACCGCTTCTGAAAACAGTGGTTGTCACAGCAATGATTGGGGCGGTCATCTGGGGAGCGATGCTGCCATTGTTCATGCCGGTGCTGATGAAAGAAAATCTTGCAAAATTGCAGACGAAAATGGATGCCGACAACGTCTGCGTCCAAAGCACTGCCTACACCTGCGGGCCCGCCGCTGCCGTGACTGCGCTGCGCCGGCTGGGTCTGACCGCACACGAGGGAGAAATGGCAATTCTTTCGCACTCAAGCCCCATCTCGGGAACTTTGCCGTGGTGCCTTTATAAGGCGATTAAAAACCGTTACGCATCAGAAGGACTGGATTGTCATCTCCGCCATTTCGACTCTGTCAGCCAGCTTCGCGAGGCCGAGGTAACGCTGGCCGTGGTAAAAGACGCATTTCTGCTCGACCACTGCGTCGCGGTGATAGAGGTCGACGACGACACAGTCACCATCGCTGACCCGGTTCTGGGGCAAATGAAAATGTCCCATAAAGATTTCGAAAGTGTGTGGCGGTTTTACGGCATCGCTCTCAAATCCGGCACCATACATAAAGGGTAGTATTATCGGTCGTTCCACCCACGGTATTTCTCTTTCACCATCTGTTTCAGCGATATAAAACACGTCCGCTCACAACGTAAAACCCCTTCAGCGTCGCCCTGTTTTTGCCGATGAACCTGTGCCAGCCCGCTGACCGGGTGGCTGGGGCTTTGTATCGCGGGTATTACCCTCCCGTCGCGAGTGCAGCCGAACCACCTGTGATGAATACAGTCGAAATACTTAAAAGGCGTCAGCTTTACCGACAGAAAAAGCCGACCAGAAAACAGATTGAGGAAATATGGTCGATGTAAAGACAATACTCACAGAGGCGATAAAGCAGAAAGCCAGCGACGTTCACATCAACGTAGGCCTGCCGCCAATACTGCGAAAAAACACCGAGCTCGTCGATATGGATTTCCCCGTTGTCAGCAACGAGCACGCCAAGGAAATGGTGCTCGGAATGCTCGGCCCTGAACGATTCAAGAAATTCGAGATGCTCCAGGACGCCGACTTTTCGACGATGCTCGACGACGGCCACCGCTTCCGCGTCAACGCACACTATCAGAGAGGAACAATTGCGATCGCATTCCGGCTGATTCCAAACCAGATTCCTTCTCTCGATAACATCCATCTGGCGCCCATTGTAAAAGACCTTACGGACCTGCCGAGGGGGCTTGTGCTGGTGACGGGCCATACCGGGGCAGGCAAAAGCACCACTCTGGCATCAATGCTGGGGCTTATAAACTCAAAATACAGAAAGCACATTATTACGCTCGAAGACCCCATCGAATACGCCCTCGAAAACAAATTGAGCATAATCGAACAACGGGAGATTGGTTTTGACTGCCCGAGCTTCGCATCGGCCCTGAAGCGTGTGCTGCGGCAGGACCCGGACATCATAATGGTCGGCGAAATGCGCGACCTCGAAACCACTCGCTCCACCGTCACCGCCGCTGAAACCGGCCATCTGGTTTTCAGCACACTGCACACCATTAACGCGGCGCAAACGATTGAGCGAATTATAGACATTTACCCCGCCAGCCAGCAAAATCAGATTCGCACAATGCTTGCCAACACCCTGCAGGCGGTCGTCTCACAGACCCTGTTCAAACGCATCGACCAGCCCGGTATGATACCCTGCACCGAGATACTGCTGTGCACTTCGGCTGTGCGAAACTGCATCCGCGAAAACCGCATCTACGAGATTGCCAACATTATCGAAACCAGCCGAAAATTCGGTATGCAGACGATGGATTACAGCATCGCCGACGCCTATTTCAATGGTTACATCGGCAGGGAAGAGGCGATTGCACGGTCCAGCAACCCGGCGAAGATGGAAAAGGCCCTGCGGCCGATGGACCACAGCCAGGCGGGCAGACCCGCGGTCACCGCCATCATCGAATAAATCGCCGCAAAAAATGACAATCCAACCCGTTTCCCGCCATTCTTGAATAAACCGAAGTAAGTTCTTTGCGAACGGTTCAGGTCACAGTAAAATAAGGCACGATGTCAAACGATTTGAAAAATACGGACAGGCCTCGCCAGACACGGTTCAGCTTCGGTGCCACCTCGGCCATCATTACCAATCTGGGCATCATCACAGGATTAGACACCCTTACGAATCCCAAATTGAGCATCATCGGGGCGCTATTGGTCATCGCGCTGGCGGACAATCTGTCCGATTCCTTCGGCATCCATATTTACCAGGAGTCGGAGCACGTCGGCAAAAAAGAGGTTTTGATTTCCACGCTGACCAACTTCTTTACACGGCTGCTTGTCTCATTGAGCTTTATTATCCTGATAATCGCCCTGCCGATTAAACCAGCGGTAATCTGTTCCGTCCTCTGGGGATTATCGCTGCTGGCCGTTATGACTTACGCGATAGCAAAACAGCAGAAAATCAATCCTTATCCCGCAATTATCGTGCACGTCGGTATTGCTATTCTCGTAGTCATAGCGAGTAACTTCGCCGGCAAATTCATAATCGCACGATTCCAGGGCTGACCTCGTCCTGAGTCCGCCGCACCGCAACCACTTGACGATTTATAAAATCAATCTTATAGTGATATACCAGCAGAATTTAAATATTCGCACGAAAGGAGACAAAAATGGTAACGAGGAACATAATTTTAACAATGGCTCTGTCAGCGGCGCTTTGTGGAATCGCCGCCGCCGGCGAGAGAACGTATTACGTTGACCCTGATGGCAACGATAACGCCAAAGGCATTTCCTGGGCTTCCGCCTTCAAAACCATCCAGAAAGGCATAGATTCCACAGGCACCGACGACACCGTGGAGGTCAACGTGGGAACGTACCGTGAGAACCTGAAGTTCTGCGGACAGCGAGAAAATATGCGATGCACCATCACCAGCACAAAGCCGGACGACTGGAACACCGTGGCGGTGACCATCATCGACGGCAATCGAATGACAAACACGGTTAGATTATGCATCGGTGCAAATGTCCGCTTCAGCGGTTTTACCGTAACCGGCGGCACCTGTGGCGTCCGCTTTGAGAAAGGCAGCCCATCGGTGGTCAGCAACTGCATAATCAGAAACAACTCCGAAGCAGGCGTCGTGTGTAGACAAACAGATGCCACTGTTACAGATTGCATCATCCGCAACAATGGCAATCAGGGGATATTTGCCAGTGAGGCATACGTCGTCGCCAAAAATAACCTAATTTACGACAACAACGAGGGCATTACCATCATCGGCCCATATACCACAGGCATCCTGCGGAATAACACGATAGTGAACAACCGCAGCCGGGGCATCACACGCGGTGGCGATGCTAACGTCATGCCCGCAAACTGTATTATTTGGAACAATGGCAACGACCTTTCCGGCTGCAGCGCCACTTATAGCTGCATCAAAAACGTCAATGACGCCAATGGCGCGGGCAATATCACCTCCGACCCCTGTTTTGTCGACGCCGGCAAGAAAAACTTCCACCTCGGCATTCACTCGCCGTGCGTTGACGCAGGCAATCCGAGCGAGGATTACTCGGACCAAGTCGATATTGACGGCGAGGCGAGGGTTATTGGCGCACGTGTTGATATCGGAGCCGATGAGTTAAACGTTCCTCCTCCTGATTCCAACCACCCCCCTGATGCCAACAAGTAATTGTCTCTCAGCGCAATCAAATGGCCGGCTGGCACCAGCCAGCCGGCCATTTTTCTTTCAACTTCATTTCTCTTGCTGTGAAGGAATTTGCGGGGACTCTCTATGGTTAATTATCACCGGCCTCGTATTCCTTTTCTGCCCTTGTCGTAACCGGATTTGGACCAGAGAACTCTGTTGTATCGTATTGCTTTTTCTCAGCAGTAGAAAATGTCTGCTCCTTAACTATCCAGGGGGTTACGAACACGACGAGTTCGCTGTTGGTGGTGTTTTCGCCCTCAAACCGGAACAGGTAGCAAATAACTGGTATATCGCCGAGCAGCGGTACTTTGTTGACCTGCTTGGAGACGTCCTTTTTGCGCAAGCCGCCCAGAACGACTGTCTGGCCGTTCCTAACCAGCAGCGTGGTTTCCGCCTCGCGTGTATCGACAACCGGCTGCGGATAAGTAAGTGTGCTGCTCGCAAACGTCACAGTGCTGCTCTGCACGCTGAACGTGGGTTTCAGGTTCAGCCGAATCATATCATCCCTCGTAAGATGCGGAGTGACATCAAGCTCAACACCGACGTCCTTGAAACTGGTCGAGCCAATGTCCCCGCCGCCGCTGGTCTGGGTCAGCTCCTGATACGGTATCTCGGACACAATCTTTATTTTGGCTCTCTCATTATCGAGCACCAATATTCTCGGATTCGCCAACAGTTTGGCACTAATCAGGTTCTTCTGTGCCCTGATAAGCATATCGATATCGACGTTATTCACTAACCAGCCAAGCCGAAGTGCGCCGACGGTGCCCGTTGTCTTGGCCGTAGCGCCGCTGAATATGCCCGTTGCGAACGGGTCGGTATTGCCCGAAGGGTTGGCGCCCAAAGTACCTGGCGGTAAAGCAGCTGTGCCGACGGCGTCGGAAGTATAATCTGTATTTCGCCCTGCGTTCCATTCGACGCCGAGGTCGAGCCGGTTCTGGCTGGTGATGTCATAGATTCTTGCCTCGACGAGTATCTGAGGAGTCATCCGGTCGATTTCCTCGATGAAGGTGTCGATGGCCTTAATCTTGCTCTCCGTATCGGTGACGATAATATTGCTGGTGCCGCCATTTGACGATATTGAACCCCGCTGAGAGATGAACTTGCCCAGCGATTTCTCAACCTCTTTAATATCGGCATAGGTAATGCGATATATTTTACTGACCAGTTTTTCGGTCTCCTGTGTGATTTCGCCCGCCGGAGCCACTCTAATCATATTCTTGCTCATCACATAATCATAACCCTGCGAGGCAAGGATGTTTTTGAGCGCCTCTTCGAGCGGAACGTTGGTGAGCTTGGCGGTCACCGTTCCGGTGACCTTGGGGCTTTTGACAACGTCAACGTTGGCCTGTTCCGCCATAATTCTTATTACGTCGTCAATGGACGTTTCGCTGAAATCCACGCTGATTTTTTTCTGCATACGCTGCTCAAGGGTCGTGAGAACCTCGGCGTTGTCCGCATTCGGCTCTTTCTGCTGGACGGGGACAGGGGCGGCTGTTACAGCAGCGCAGAACAACAGCAGGAAAATAATCATTGCCGGCAGGCTATTCCTTTTCAAATTGGTTGACTCTTTCATATTTGTTTCTCCAAACTTAATGGCACTAATCTTCTTAGGGTTGTATTTTAAATTTAACGCGCGATTTTCTGTGTCCAGGTTTTGTCGCCGACAGTGAACTCGACGCTGTCAGGATTAATTTTCACAACCGTCGCCCCATCGACAACATCACCCGTGGAGACGATTCGGTCGCCAACAATAGCACGAGGATTGTCCTCGCTGTAAACAATGCCTTTTACTATCGGCCCGCCGGCATTTTCCCTGCCATGAGCAGTGGAACTAAATCGCATCGGATCACGAAGCGTTTCGGGATAAAGTGGCGGCAGTTCCCAGTCGATTCCCCCGGCAGAGGTCGTCGCAGAAGATGCGATTCCTGTCGGGAGCTTCACACTGGGGCTGGCCGGCGACCGGAACACCCGCGTAAGCATAAAAATGAAAACCACCGCCAGAACAGGCATCATCAAAATCGTAACTTTTTGTCTGACAGAGCTGACGCCGGGTTTGGGAGCAAGCAATTTGCCGCTTATCTGCCCCCAAATTTTCAGGAGAGGCGCCAGCCAGGACCGATTGAGCGGCAGTCCATGCTTCACATGGACGGCAGAAACCAGTTGCTCATAAACCGTCTGCTTAGGGGCAGGCGTGGTTTGCTCAATCGGCTCGGGTTTTGTGAAGCTTCGATGTGAGCCAGGGGCAGGAACATCCCCGGCAGGCGACGCAACAGAAGGATGACCGTCTGTATTGGAGACGCCCTTATTTGGAACCTGGACGCCGGCAGCGACCACGGGTGCTTCCCTTTGCGGTTCTATTTTGTCGTTACTCATTGTCCGTCTCCTCGAACATCGCGTGCCTTCACTTAGCCCTCCGCCTGCTTTCTGACAAAGATTGAAATGCCCATATCCACGGTGTTCAGTTTGTCGTCTCTCCCTCCGCGCAACACTTTGAATTTGTTAACGAAAATCACGGGCTGATGCCTCTCGAGGGCGTTCAGGAAAGTCGCAAACTGGTCGAATTCCGACTTGAACGTAACTTCGACACAGTTTTCCTGCAAATACCTGGACTCGACCTGACTGGCGTCCATTATCTGGTCAACCGACTTGATGGCAAAAGAACTCACCCGTTTATTGGCGGCGATGCGACCGATGTCCAGGGTCAGGTTGGCTGATTCTTCAGAATCGATGGCGTAGCCGCTCAACTTGCTTTTCAGACCCTTGACCTCATCGGACAGTTTCTTCTTGCTGTCTTCCTTGGCGATATTAATTGCCACCTCGCACATCTGCTTCTTCTCGGCCGCCTCCCTTGCAAGCCGGGCTTTGACTCCCAGTTGCGGAGAAATGACAAAGAAATAGGCCAGTGCAAACAGCACAAAGCCTCCCGCCCAGACCAGACCCATCGTCAAAATATACTCTCTACGTACACGCATAATCACACGTTATGACCCCGCCTTGAACACACATTCTATGTCATACGCAACAACGTCACGTCCATCCAGAGTGTCGTGTCCCTGGGAGACAATGACGACATCTTCAAGTTTTGGCCCGAGGGCCTTTGAGGCCCGCAGACGGTCACGGAATTTTCTGATTTCTAGGTCGCAATCGTAACTCGGATTTCCGCTTACTCGCATCTTCAATACCCTTACAGGAATAGAGGTATCGGTCTTCTGGTCAGAGCTGCCCTTGACGGCTGCTTTACGTTTCGCGGGCTGTTGTCTGACCTCCAGAGCAGTAAGAACTATGGAATCAGGCAGATTTTCCACCAGCGCTACAAGAATAGGCGACCACTGGCTATGCCTGTTGATTGAGGAGGCCACATCGGTCAGGCAACCATTGATGGCGGCTTTTTCTTTTTCGCAGGACTCTTTAAACTTCAACTCATCCGCGAGACGCTGCATCTGCACGTCGAGACCGGCTATGTCTTGCTTCTGAATGGATATGATTACTTCATTGCGGATATAGTAGCCGGCCATCAGTATAACCACGAGTACGGGGACTGCAAAGGTAGCCACAAAAAGGGCTAACCCCTGTGGTCTTGTCCTGGCCGGACGTCCCTGTCCTTTCAGCATATCGATTGTGAACATATCAGACCGACCTCATTGCAAGTCCGGTAGCAACCGCCATTGCCGGACCATTTGTCTGAATTACATCCAGACACTGCCGACTTACACTGCACTGCATCGCATCGAAGGGATTCCACAAAATCGCCTTTACAGGCAGCTGCTTGTTGAGTATGTCTATAAATCCTTTTACCATTCCAAAACCGCCGCACACCAATATCTGCTCGACAGACAGGGACTTCGTCTGGGCATTGTGGTATCGCAGTGTTTCGGTTATGTCGCTGACAAGTTTATTGCAGGCCTTTGCCAGACCGGACTGAAGATTTTCAGGCGATATCGTCGGCTTGTCGGTGTTGTAAATATCTCTCCTGATAACTTCAGGCGATACCTTGTTTTCCTCGGCTATCTGGGCAACAATGTCATTGCCCGCGTAAGGCACGGTGCGCACAAAAGGAAGATTGTCTTCACCCATTACCGCCAACGTTGTGCAGGACGCGCCGACGTCAAGAATTGCCACAGTGCTTACCGTCTGATCACTTTTTTTTCTGCTCTCGCAAAGGCAATTCAGAATCGCCAGCCCATCAACATCCATCAGCACACAATCCAAAGAGGCCTTTTCCACAATGCGGGTCTTGCGGCGTATGACTCCATTGGTGGCCGCCACGAGAATGCCATTGACGGTGTTGTTCGCGGCGGCATTTCGTATTAGCTGATACTCGATTACGCTGTCATCTATGTTGAAGGGACAGACCTGCGATGCTTCCAGGCGGACTGCCCCGCCAAACTCTTCAGGCCGCAATTGGGGAAGCTTGAAGTTCCGTACGGCAACCTCCGGCCCTGATACGCTGCATACGGCTAATCGCGTACTGGCCCCTGCATTAGCCAGACACTCCTCCACCGCTCTGACGATATTGGCCTCTTTCACGGAATTATCCCCGCTGGTTTTTTCGATGTCACTTACGGCGGCCGCGACAACAGAAAAACCCTCGCCTTCCCTGGCAAGCTGAACCATCCTCACAGAAGACGAGCCAATGTCCAGCCCCAGCACATCGTGCTTGGGAAAACCAAGAAGCCGTTTCCAGTCAAAACTCATAATTTCAAAAACCCTTTCTTCGACCAGATGACGCAAAACCAAACACTACCCCTTCATCGACCTAACGAAACGTACGTTTTACGTGGAAAATTGCTATGCGTGACCAACTATGCTTAGGGGCGATTAGCCGCAATAAACGTCCTATAAGTAACCAGTAAAACCGCCGCAAACGCAATCTGCTGTACCCCTGAAGTCGCCGGGCAACCGACCGGCAAAATTAAGGCATAGTCGGCAGAAACATCCACAACCCCCCTTCACCGTTATCGGTCGTTGTGCGCCGCTGTTACGGAGAAACTTACATCGATACCTTGCTATGCCAATGCATGAAAATAAAAGAGGTGAAATAATTAACCGCCGCTCCGCATAACCCCTCTTACGGTATTTCTGTGAAAACACCGGCACTATCGAGAGTAATCTGGCGTGGCGACAGCGGAGGATTGTCGCTTACAGATTTTGCCGCGTCAACTGTTACCAGATAATCGCCCTGCGGAGTGAATTGTATCGAGTAACAGTCGTCGGTGAAGTATTGGCCGTCGAGATCTCCATCGGCTCTGCCCGTGGTTATGATAAAACCGAGGTCCGACAATGTTGTGCCTGAAAAATCGTAACTATCGCCTTTTTCACCAAGGTAAGCGCGAGCCGCTATTCGGATGGTGCCGGCCACCGTTTTGCCTTCCGACCATTTGGCTGCGTCAGAGTGGCCTCTCATATATGGAATCGCCACGGCAGACAGAATGCTGATTATGAAAAGAACAATCATCAGCTCAATAAGTGTGAAGCCCCTTACCCATCCACGGCTATCTGATACCATAGAGCAGTTCACCTCATCCGCAAACGTTCATGGTGGGGGTGCCAGGGCTCCCACCTTTTTTGTGACCGCATAATCATACCTGTGGCAGTTGTATGGCAAAATCGTCCACCTGTGGCGGGCTAAGCCACACAAACCAGCGTTGCGTTCGGCTTACGGTGTCTCAACAAATGTCCCGGCATCATTGAGCGTTACCACAGAGGGCGACGTTGGTTTGGCGGTGCTCGTAGAATTGGCTGCTGTGACGGTGA
>JBEKZA010000026.1:0-30816 GCA_049510335.1 Sedimentisphaerales bacterium
AAGTCAAAACGTTCCGCCGTGCGAACATCCACGGGAAGATACTTCACCCGGCCCGGACTGTCGCTGCTGGAATTGTTCAGGACGAGGCAATCCGGCTGCAATTTATGAACGAGCCCATAAAGTTCATTCCACTGCCATCTTTCTCCGTGCTTTAGACCGTTGCCGGGATTCTTTTCCCAATTCGGATCCCACGGCCAATCTCCCGTTGGGTGGTCCTTCACCCACCCCCCGTCAAACCAGATCTCCAGCACGTTGCCGTAATCGGTAAGCAGCTCGGCAACCTGGTTTCGCACGTATTCATTATAGACCTGGTCGTTTCCAAACTGTCGAAAGTTTTTATCTATCAGGCAATAATAGAATCCGGTTTTAATTCCCGCCTTTCTGAACTCATCGACGAACAGCCGGGCAATATCCTTTTTCATCGGAGAGTTCTTGACCGAATACTCGGTGTGTTTGCTTGGCCACAGGCAAAAGCCGTCGAGGTGCTTGGATGTGAGCACGGCATATTTCATACCGGCTTCGGCTGCTACGCCCGCCCACTGTGCGGCATCCAGCTTTTCAAATATGACCTTTTCAGCCGGAAATTTCCCGTCTCCGTAGCTGACGCCTCTGATCGTGTTGGGTCCAAAATGAATGAACATCCCGTAACCTAACTTCATCCAGTTTGCTTGCGACTTTGTCGGCTTCACATCTGTATCGCCTTCTTCGGCAGCGGCGCGGCTGGCAGCAAGGGCGGCCGCAACCGCAGCACAACCGGTGAGCTGGAGGAAATTCCTTCTTGAAATATTTCTCCATATCATAAAATGCTCCAAGTTGCTTTTCGCCCTATACTGAACCGTCGCCTTCACGGGTGATTTTTGCACCGACCGGATTGAGGCGTTCCTCGATTTTCTCATAGCCGCGGTCGATATGATAAACCCGGTTGATAACGGTTGTCCCCTCAGCCGCAAGGCCCGCCAAGACAAGGGCGGCGGACGCTCGCAAATCAGACGCCATCACAGGCGCAGCGATAAGTTTCTTCACCCCGGATATGATGACGGTGGAGCCCTCTTTTCGCAGGTCGGCCGCCATTCTCGCAAGCTCGGCGACGTGCATAAATCTGTCGGGGAAAATCTTTTCGATTACGATGCTGTTTCCCTCCGCCATCGCCAATAGCGCCATAAACTGCGCCTGCAGGTCGGTCGGGAAACCGGGATAGGGCTGCGTGGTGATATCGGCGGGTTTGACGGGGCCGGAGCAGGCGACAATGCAGCCCGAATTTTCGGCCTCGACGGTGACGCCGATGCTCCTAAGGAGAGCGGCGACGGCCATCAGGTCCGCCAAACGGCAGTTGTGTATGTGGAGGCAGCCCTTCGTGATAGCGGCGGCGACCATAAAGGTGCCCGCCTCGATGCGGTCTGGAATAACCTCATATTCGAATGGGCGAAGCTGTTTGACGCCTTCGATTACCAGCCGAGGCGAGCCGATACCGGTGATTTTGGCGCCCATTTTGTTAAGACAGTTCGCCAGGTCGGTGATTTCCGGTTCGCAGGCGGCCGACTCGATGACGGTAGTGCCTTTGGCCAGCGTCGCGGCCATAAGTATGTTGGCGGTGCCCAGAACGGTCGAGCCGAAAGGCCCGCCCAGGAATATTTCATTACCCCGCAGGCCGCGTGTGGCGTCGGCTGTGATGTAGCCGTTTTCGAGACGGATTTGCGCGCCCAGCTCACGAAGCCCGCGAAGATGGATATCAACGGGTCGATAGCCGATTGCGCAGCCGCCGGGCATTGACACTTCAGCCCTGCCGCATCGAGCCAGCAGAGGCCCGAGGATGCATATGCCCGCCCGCATCTTGCGGACGATGTCGTATTCGCCGACGGGTTTGCCTATGTTCGTCGAGTCGATGGTGATGCTGCTGGCCGCGTCTCTATCGACCTTGCAGCCGATGTCCGTGAGCAATTGCGAAAAGACCGATATATCGGAAAGCTGCGGCGCGCCTTTGAGCACCGATTTGCCGGGCGCAAGAATCGCCGCCGCCATAATCGGCAAAGACGCGTTCTTTGACCCGTTTACGGCGACTGCGCCTGAAAGCCGAACTGGTCCTTCGATTCGAAACAGGTCCATATCTATTTCCCTTGAAAAGCAAAGGCGACTCTGCAATACTTCGCAGGCCGGACTTTCTTGTAATGTAATACAGACCGGCGTTTTTTTCAAGGATAGACAGCGAAACCGTTATGAATATCTCCCAGCTCGCGCAGACCATCACGGACCTGACGGAGCAGGCAACCATCGCCGATTTAATCCTCTGTCTGGGTGGGATATTAGTGCTGGCGGTCTGGCTGCTGAAGACCTCGTTTGGCACAAAGGCGCTGCTCGATGCGCCGATTCGCCGCAACAATATGCCGCCCTATTTAGCCATCATCCCGCTTTTTGTGTGGTTTGTGGTGGTCTCGTCGCTGGCTTACATAAAGACAATGACCTTGTCCGCTTTGCCGGACTGGCAAAGCGCATTTGCCGACAACCTGACACTTTGCGTCGGTGTCGCGCCGGCTGTGGCGGTGAGCGTGATTATCGCCCGGACCTGTTTTGCCCGCCGGCTTAAGGGGTTTGGGCTGAACCCAAAAACCATCGTTGGTGATTTTGGGATGGCGTTACTCAACCTGCTCGCGATTATGCCGGTTGTGCTGGCCGTGGTTATCCTGACAACACTTGCCGGGAAACTAATTGTCGGCCCACAGTTTGAGATGCCCCGCCACGACGAGCTAAAACAAATAATCAATTACCCCCAATGGCAGGTAAGGGCGCTGATTGTTTTCACCGCGATTGTGGTCGTGCCGCTGACCGAGGAGATTTTCTTTCGGGGATTATTTCAGACGATGCTGCGGTCATACATCACCAGGCCCTGGCCGGCTATTATCTTCGCTTCGCTGGTCTTTGTTGTGTTCCACGAAAACCCGCAGCACTGGCCCGCCTTGTTCGCGCTGTCTTTATGTCTCGGCTACGCATACGAAAAAAGCGGGTCGCTGTTTCGGCCGATTTTCATCCATTCGATGTTCAACGCCCTTAGCGTCTTTGCCGCTTTATATCAGTAAACCAGCCGCTTTTTTAGGCGTTTGCCGCAAAAAGGCACCCGTCTCGATGAGGCATTGAGCCGAGGTCGGACAAAAGGGAAAATCAGACACGGAAGAACACAGGATTGACACTGTTTTTATTTAACCGAAAAACTTCGTGGGCTTCGCGGTGAAAACTCTTGCTTTTATTACCAGTTTAACGATATACTGTCACTTTAAGGTTGGGGCTTTTTGCTGGTTGTTTTGTTGAGGTTGCCTCGCCAGTCGGAAAGGAAACCACAATAGTATGGGATGTTATGCGGATCGGTATAAACAATGTTGGCCAACAAGAGCCAACAAGAAAGGACACACACAATGACTCCTAACCAAGCAAAGCGACTTAAAGGTATGTCACGACTGGGGAAAGCAGTCTGGTTCAAGAACAAAGGGAAGCCTGGCCATCAGAAAATGGGAACAGTCGTGGGTGAAGTCGGTATCATAGTTAATGACTACAAACACATGATCCAAAAGATTCAAATTCAATCCAATGACGGTGTCTTTTGGCATGGGAGCAAGTTCGCTTATCGAGCTGGTTACTATACATACGACGGTCAGAGGAAAACCATCAAATGGGGACAATTCTCGTCATTCCTTAGTGAAAAGGAATACAAAAAACTGCTTTCAAAAGCAAAAAAGAAGGGCTGGATTCTTTAGTCTTGTAGGATGGGCAATTTGTTGCCTATACTGTTGTTATTCAGCTTGGACAGCGAATCTGCACCACCATACAAACCATCTTGGCCTGTGTTTTTAATCGGTGTCAATCCGTGCAAATCCGTGGTTTTGTGATTTTTGTGCCTTTTCGTGGCATTAACTCAGAATGCAAGTCGTTTTTTGAGCCGTTTGCCGCAAAAAGACACAAAACCTAACTCTTTTTGCCCAACTATGAGAAGGTCCAATAGATATACAATAGAATTAAAATGCCCACACAGATAAGAGCCCTCATTAATTTCCCGTATTTTTTTATGGCACCGTTCTTGAAGTAGTAAGCCTCACCCGTTAACAAGATCAGAAAACATACTGGCGAAAGAAACATGAAAGAAAGCATGATAAAACCGTTTCTTCGATACCAAGGTATCTGATTATATTCATCATATGCATTGATGTCCCTTTTTGATCCCATCGGGCTTTTATCATGCCCAATGTCTTGGGCTGCAAACCATTCACCACAATGCCTACACTTCTTGGCATCTTCTTGTATTTCTTCAGCGCAATATGGGCATTTTTTCATTTCACCCCCTCCTGATCCATAAAGACATTACAATAATTACATTTCCATCCTCTTACCTGTTCTTTATAAAGCAACAAAAGGAATATGCCTAATATACACAACAGTATTCCGAAAATGAATAGCCAGACACAGATATTCTCTACTCTTCCAATTGAAGGATTAGAAGATAGGTATTCTTGTAGATACAAAGCCGCTGCCTGACTTTCATAAATTTCTCTAGGGATGCTTCTCTCAGCGTCATTAAAGAGAATAGAAGATACAAAGCAAAGAATAAAAGATACAAAAACAGATATGACCCCTGGCCAAAAGCGATGCTTTCGCCTTATAGCTTCGTACATCTGCCCCTTATCACAGGTTTTGCACGGTATGCTTTTTGAATTAGAACTCTCTTGAGTCGGAATATTATCTAAAGATTCTTTGCAATATTTACATTTAATTGCTTCATCTTGTATGACCTCTGCGCAATAAGGACATTTTTTCATAACTGTTCCTTTTCTTTTTGTACCTGCATACCTTTTGCCTCCAGCCAAAGGCGATTATCATTATCGCCCTTTTGATAGTAACGTTCAAGAAAAAAGGGGGCACGGTATTAAATCAGAATACCAGGCGTTTTTTGAGGCGTTTGACGGCGAAAAAGCCAATGATGAGGATAAAGGCAACGATGTAAAGCAGGTCGAGCAGCAGATGCGGAGGATATTGATGGGTGCAGACGGCGCGGACGAGGCGAACCGAATGGGTCAAAGGGACGATTTCGGCGATTGGCCGAATGTAGGCAGGCAGATTGGAAATCGGGAAAACCACGCCCGAAAAAAAGAACATCGGCGATATGAAGCCGGTGAGATAAAAATTGAAGTGGTTTATCGTTTTGACAAAGGACGTAACCAGCATCCCTATAGTTGAGAACATCAGGCCCGTGATAAAACCCACCAGCGGCGCCAGCAAACACCTCGGCAAAGATACGATTCCGAAAATTGACAGTATGCACAATACAGCGAATGAGAAGAACAGGCCCTTGGTGCCCGCCCAGAGCATTTCGCCTATAATCAGGTTGTTGACTGTGATGGGCGCGGCGAGCATCCCGTCATAGACCTTTTCAAATTCCATTCGAATGAACGTGCCGAACGTGCATTCGAAAGACGAGGTAAACATCGCTGAGGTCATAAGCAGGCCCGTGCCTAAAAACTCGATATATTTAAGCCCTTCCATAGATTGGGTTATGTATTTACCCAGACCCAGGCCGATGCCCGCCAAAAACAACAACGGCTCAAGAAAAGGCGGCAGGCCGTTGCTGAAGATGTTGTTGGTATAGACGCGCATATGCCTAAACCATACGCTGAACAGCCGGTGAGCCAGCGGCGGATAAAGATATGGCCTATTGTCTTTCATTTAGCGCCCTGCCCGTGGCCTTTAAGAACACATCTTCCAGATTGGTTTGTCTTAAATAGTAGTGAGCGTCCTGAAGCCGACCCGCCAGCTGCCTGAGCCGCTGGTCGTCATTGCTGTAAAGCCGGATAGTTTCCTGACCGCGGTCAACACGCACGGTTTGCATAATCGAGCTGTCGGCAATCTCGCCTAACGAGTGACTGCCGGTAATTTCGAGGACGAACTTCTCGATATTTTGTTCGAGCAATTGAGCCGGAGAACCCTGCATCACGCCGTTACCCTTGTCCATAATCAGAATCGTATCGCACAGGGCAAAGGCCTCTTCCATATAGTGCGTCGTAAGCAGAATCGTCGTCCCGTGTCTTTGTAATTGCCGCAGTTTGTCCCATATCAGGTGGCGGACCTGCGGGTCGAGTCCGGTGGTCGGCTCGTCGAGAATCAACAGTTTGGGATTGTTCATCAGCGCCCTCGCTATGACGAGCCGTCGCTGCATTCCGCCGGAAAGCTCCTTGATTTTGGCGGTGCGCCTGTCCGACAGTTCCATAAAATCCAGCAGATAATCAATCCGGCTTTTGGCGGTCTTGCGCGGCATTGCGTAAAACCGGGAGTAAACCATAAGGTTGCTGATAACGTTAAGCTCGTCGTCGAGATTGTTGTCCTGCGACACGACGCCTGAGAGGTATTTTATGGCAAGCTCGTCTTTGGCGGGATTGTAACCGAATACATCGATGGAGACGCCGCTGGAGTTGTCCAGTGTGCATTTGCCGTAGAGCATTTTCATCATCGTTGTTTTGCCCGCGCCGTTAGGCCCCAGAAATCCGAAGCAGGAATTGGCCCCGACCTCGAAACTCAGGTCTCGCACGGCACAGACCTTGCCGAAGCATTTGCTGATATTTTTTACTGTGATTACGAACTGTGTCATAGCAACCATCCGACGAAAACGGGAGTTTAACACACCTCCTCCGTTTTGGAAACCTCCAAACGCCCAGCCGTCAGACACGCAGGCGGGCCTGGACTTTTTTGCTTGTCAGCTCTCTCAGGGCGTCAGCGGCTATCCAGCGGACAGAAGGCGAATCGGTTTTCCGGATTTCCTTCGCAACGGCTGTGGCTTTTTTATTAAGCGGAAGGTTTCGCTTGCCTATCTGCCGCAGCGCCCAGTTGACGGCCTTTTTGACGAAGTTCCGCTCGTCGCCTGCGTGGCGTTTGATAACTTTGAAAAAATGAAGGAATTTGTTATCGGGTGCCTTTTTGTCGTGGACAGCCAGGGCAGCCATAAGGACAAAGCCGGCACGTTTGACGAATTCCTCTTTGCGTTTAGACCACTCGATTGCTTTCTCCCAAGCAAAAGGGGTTTTGTCAAAGACAAGACAGCACCACGCGTCACATACACCCCAGTTGTCAAAACCCATCGCCATAACGTCCATTTGTGATTTGGTAACCTGCGCGGGGTCATCTATGAGTGCGGCGATGACTCTCGCTTCGTGGATTCGGGTTCGCCAGAGTTTGAGAGCCAGTTTATGGTCGGTGCCGATTTCTTTGGCGAGCTTGCGCATACGCGGCGCCGAAACGCCCAATGCGCGGTCGGTATTAATGGCAAAATTTGCCATGCCGGCCAGATAGTCCGCATCAGCCAGAGATTCCAGCTTATCGATAACCTGGCGGCAGTTCATTAATTCAGAAGACCAGCAGGAGCAAGCCGACAACCGCAGCGACGGGACCAAGAATCTTGACTATCTTGCCATATTTTACATACCAGGTTCGCGCCTCGTCGGGGTTTACAAACCTGCTTAACGGCACAACCTCATACGCAACCAGCGACACAATCACCCCGCCAATTATCGCTATCAATGCAAAAAACGTGTTCATCATCTCACTTCCTTTCTCGCGCCAAAATCGAATCCCAATTACCTCACTGTCGCGAATTATTTCAATCCTAATACGTCGGCCATTGAGTAAAGGCCTGGTTTTTTCCCGGTTAGCCATTTAGCGGCACGAATCGCGCCGCGCGCAAAGGTGTCTCTGTTGTGCGCGGTGTGGTTCAGCGTCACTGTCTCGCCGAGCGTGGAAAAAATCACCGAATGAATCCCAACGATATCGCCCGCACGAACGGCGTGCACGCCTATTTGGCCTTTATCCCGCTGGGCATTTTTGCCGCTCCTGCCATTAGCGAGACAATCGGGGAATTTTTTGCCTGTCGCCTTTGCGATATTTTCCGCCAGAGTAAGCGCCGAGCCGCTTGGGGCGTCTTTCTTGAACCGATGATGCTGCTCGACAATTTCGATGTCGTAGTCGTCGCCCAATAGCGCGGCGACTTTGCCGACGAGATTAAACAGGGCGTTCATCCCTACGCTCATATTGGTCGCGCAGACAATTGGTATTTTTGAAGACGCACCTTCAATCTTTTTTCGCTGGCTGTCGCTTAAACCGGTCGTGCCCAGAACCAGGCCCGCCTTATTCCTGACGCAGTACTCGAGTGAGTCATCGGCGGCCTCGGGCAGAGAGAAATCGACGACGACATCGGCCCTGCCTGGGAAGCCGTCGGTTATCTTAACGTTCAACTGCGGGACGCCCGCCACGACGCCGGCGTCTTTGCCGATGTCGGGATTGCCTGCCTTTTCCAGCGCGCCTGTAATCTCAAACAGACCATCTTCCGCGGCCAGGGCGAGAATCCGCCTGCCCATTCGCCCCGCGGCGCCGCAAATTATCAGCTTCGGTTTCATTTCACTAACCTTTTACTATTCACTATCCGCCATTCGCTATACGCTAATAATAGCCGCCCTCAAAACGGTTTACAAGAGCCACTATTTGGCTTGATATTTAACCGGGCAGCAGCTAAAAAATACATCGGTCTTAAATAATGTCTTTTTGAGGAGGCATAACAATGGACCGAAGAGGTTTTATCGCAGCAGCGGTTACTGCCGGCGTGGCGGCAATATCGAATTCCCGTGCAGAAAACAAACCCGCTTCACCCGCTGGCAAATTCAAGCTCAAATACGCCCCGGAGCTTGGGAAGTTTGAGGCAAGCGCAGGTAGCGACCTTATTGACCAGTTGAAGTTTTTCGCGGACGAGGGCTTTTCGGCGATGTTCGACAATTACCTGAGCGAAAAGCCGGTCGAGCTTCAGGGAAAAATCGCAAAGCAATGCCAGCAACTGGGGCTGGCGATGGGACCGTTTATCGCCTGCGCCGAATTTGGGAGGCAGACGCTTGTCCTGAAAGACAACTCCGTTCGAGATGCTGCGGTCGCAAAAATAAAGGTGGCGATTGAGGTCTCAAAGCGAACCGGCTGCAAAATGGGTATCGTTGTGCCGGGGAGATACGCCGTCAATCAGGAGTGGGGCTACCAGACCGCGAATGTCATCGACAATCTGAAGTTTCTCGCCGGGGTCTGCGAAAAAGACGGCTTTGTTATGGTCATTGAGTCGCTTAACAACTGGAAAGACCACCCCGGTATGTTCCTTTCCAAAATCCCGCAGGCATACCAGATTTGCAGGGCGGTCAATAGCTCTTCCTGCAAGATACTCGACGACCTGTATCATCAGCAGATTACAGAGGGCAACCTGATTCCCAATATGGATATGGCATGGGAGGAAATCGCCGTATTTCATCTGGGCGACACGCCGGGGCGCAACGAGCCAACCACAGGCGAAATTAATTATCGAAACATTTTCAAACACATCTACGGCAAGGAATACAAAGGCGTGCTTTGTATGGAGCACGGCAAGAGCAAACCGGGCAAGGAAGGCGAACGGGCCGTAATCGAGGCCTACCGCTGGTGCGACGACTTTTAGAAACAATCAAGCTTTTGAAAGGCGATACCAATGCAGGAAATGAACAGAAGAGCGTTTATAAAAAGCACGGCGGCAGTTTCGCTGAGTGCAATCGCGTCGCAGTTGGGCAACAGGGTCTATGCGACGGGCAATGAGAAAATCCGCGCCGGACTGATTGGCTGCGGCGGGCGGGGAATGGACGCCACAAGAAACTGCATTGACGCATCGGAGTCCGTCGAGCTGGTCGCAATGGCGGACCTGTTCAAAGACCGAATCGACCGCGCCTTAAAGCTGCTGCCCGAAGGGGTCCCGGACGACAGAATCAGACCGCCGCTGAAACGCGGATTCAAAGTGACGCCTGAAAAATGCTTTGTCGGCTTCGACGCGTATCAAAAGCTGTTGGCCTGTGATGACGTTGACCTGGTGCTGCTGACGGCCCCGCCGCATTTCAGGCCCCTGCATTTGAAAGCGGCGGTCGAGGCGGGCAAACACGTCTTTATGGAAAAACCGGCAGGCGTTGACCCCGTCGGCATAAGGTCGGTGATACAGTCGGCGGAACTGGCCGAGCAAAAGAAACTTTCAATCGTCGCGGGCAGCCAGCGCAGGCACCAGAAACACTACATCGAGCTTATGAAAAGAATCAGCGACGGCCAGATAGGCAAAGTCGTCGGGGGCCAGTGTTACTGGTGCGGCAATGATATGACCGAGTACTGGAAATACTACGAACGCGACAAAATGTCTTCGGATATGGAATGGCAGTGCAGGAACTGGCCGTGGTTTCTATGGACATCCGGCGACCACATCGTGGAGCAGCACGTCCACAATATCGACGTTCTGAACTGGGCGATGGGGTCGCACCCGGTCAAGGCCTTCGGGTCGGGCAGCCGGGCGGTGCGGAAGAACGGCAACATATACGACAACTTCTCCGTCGAATTCGAATATCCCGATGGAGTGAGAGCAACCAGTATGTGCCGCCAGATAAGCCGGTGCAGCGATCGCATCTCGGAAAACGTGGTGGGAACAAAAGGAACCTGCTATACCGACCAGGCGAGCGGCTACATCAAAGGCACGAACGCCTATAAATACGAAGGCCCCAACCCGGATCCATATACTATGGAACACGTCGATTTGATTAACAGCATTCGTGAAGGAAAACCGCTGAATGAGGCGAAACGCATAGCGGAAAGCACGCTGGCCGGCATTATGGGCAGAATCAGCGCATATACCGGCAGGGAAGTTTCGTGGAACTGGGTGATGAACGTTTCAAAACTGGACCTGAGTCCGGCCAAATATGAGTTTGGCGACTTGGCCATCGAGCCAGTTGCAGTAGCGGGCCAAACACAACTCGTGTAGCAAGATGACGTTATACCGCTATTGGCTGTAGTAATCGGACAGGCGCCGCCGATAATATGATGATGAACACGGGGGCCTTGCCGGACGTAAAGGCGAGCAATGTGTTATCAGCATAATTGATAACTTGAGTGTGTCGTGGAGATTAAAAAAATGGCAAAGTATATGGTTTCGATTCCGCTCGCAGTCGCCTGCTCGGTCGTTCTGGCGTTCAGCGTAGGCTGTGAAAACAGCGCACAGAATGACGCCCTGATTGGCAGCGGGATTGGAGCAGGCGCCGGAGCGATAATCGGACACCAGTCCGGCAAGACCGGCCAGGGCGCCCTGATTGGCGGCGGTGCGGGCGCAGTCGGCGGCTACCTTGTCGGCAACGAACAGGACAAACAACAACAAGCGGGCAGTTACCGGCATCCAAGTCCGCCACAGGAACCACCGCAGGAATCACAGCAACCGCAACAGGGAACCAATTCCGTAACTGTCAACATCACAAACAGTAACGGCTCTATCACGCCGGTCAAGCTGACCAGGTCAGGCTACAACTACGTTGGTCCTCGCGGCGAGGTTTACGACCACTTTCCCACTGAAGCTGAGCTGAAACCCATTTACGGCTTCTAAATAATAACCATTCAACAAGGGCGATACTCAATAGCGCCCTTTCCCTGCGCGCATTTGCCTCGCATTATAAAATCGCGATGAATTTCATTCGTGAACAGGCGGGATTTGCATTGGCTTCAAAGAGCCGACGAGGTTAGTATTTGCAGGCGCAGTTTGGACCTTTTTTCAGGCAATTTTGTGTTATGCGACTACAGTTCATAGTTTGCAGGGTAATGCAGAAAGAGGCGTATTATTGTGCGGCACGCTCCGCCAACATCGTGGACGTGGTGGTAATGCGACAGGGTCTGCACAATGAGCCGGAAAAATTGCGCAAAGAGGTCCAAAATGCGCTCGACGTGACCAGCGACAATCAGGGCAGGCCGTATGATGCGTCGCTGCTGGGCTACGGGCTTTGCAGCAACGGGATACTCGGATTGACCGCCAGAATACCGATAGTCGCGCCGAGGGGACACGATTGCATCACGCTGTTGCTGGGCTCGAAAGACAGGTATAAAAAATACTTCGACAGCCATCGCGGGACATATTGGTTCAGCCCGGGCTGGATCGAAACAGATAACCAGCCGGGAAAGGAACGCTTCGAGAAAACGCTCAAAGAATACGTCGCAAAATTCGGCGAAGACAACGCGAAATACCTGGTGGAGACCGAACAAAGCTGGATGAAGGAATACAAATGGGCGACGTATATCGACTGGGGATTCGCCAACGCCGGGCAGGAAAAACAGTTCACAAAAAAGGCGGCGGAATATCTCGGCTGGAAGTATGATGAGGTTAAAGGCGACAGCGGTTTGATGCAGCGGCTCGTGGACGGCAAGTGGAGCGAAGAGGAGTTTTTGATTGTCCAGCCGGGACAGAAGATTACCGAAAACCTGACCGATGCGGGAATAATAGGGGCCGAATAGTTATGCCAAACGGCATCGCGACAGAAAACAAAAGGGACAATAAAAAAACTCTGCTGATATGTATTGCTCTTGCGGCGGTGACGTTTGTCGCATTCGAGGGCGTCAGCAAGAATGATTTTGTCAACTATGACGATGATTTATATGTGACGGACAACGTGCTTGTCAGATTGGGGCTGAGCGTTGAGTCGATTAAGTGGGCGTTTACGACATGGCATATGGGCAACTGGCATCCGTTGACGTGGGTCAGCCACATTATCGATTGTTCGATTTTCGGGCTTAAGCCAGCCGGGCACCATCTGGTAAGCGTCGGTTTTCATATCGCCAACGTGGTGCTGCTGTTTTTGATATTGAAAAAGATGACTCGTGCGGTCTGGCCAAGTGCATTTGTCGCGGCGGTGTTCGGGCTGCACCCTCTGGCGGTGGAGTCGGTCGCGTGGGTTGCGGAGCGGAAAAACGTTTTGAGCACGTTCTTCGCGTTTTTGACAATATGGGCATATTTCCGTTATGCGCAAAAGCCGGGATTATGGCGGTATTTGGTGGTCGTGGTTTTGTTTGCGGCGGGACTGCTTTCCAAGCCGATGCTGGTGACGCTTCCGTTTGTACTGCTCCTGCTGGACTTTTGGCCGATAGGCAGGTTCAACGGACCTGGAGGACGAAGGCGCTTCTGGCCGGCAGTCGCCGAGAAGCTGCCGCTTTTAGTTATGTCGGCGGCAATATGCGTGGTGACATATCTGGCGCAGGCAAAATCAAAAGCGGTGATGGGTATTGTAACAGCGCCTTTGTGGCTGCGGTCGGATAATGCGCTGTTGTCATACGTCGGATACATAGGCAAGATTTTTTGTCCTGCTCAAATGGCAGTTATGTATCCGCTCAATTTGAAGGGGCCTGCCTTGTGGCAGGTTGCCGTCTGTCTTGTGCTGCTGTTGGCGGTCACGGCGGCGGTGATCGCACAGAGGCACAGACACAGGTTTCTATTTACCGGCTGGTTCTGGTATCTGGGAACGCTGGTGCCCGTGATTGGACTGGTTCAGGTGGGCGACCAGGCAATGGCAGACCGGTATATGTACCTGCCCGGCATAGGGATTTACATCGCGGTCGCGTGGCTGGCAGGCGACGCGGCGGTGAGGATGCGTCTGCCGAAGGTTGTTCCTGCCGTGGCCGCCGCGATTGTTTTGGTTGTTTTGTTGCTGATGACGAGAGTGCAGGTTGGATACTGGAAGGACGGCTTGTCGTTATGTGAGCATGCACTGGCGATAACGAAAAACAACTACATAATGCACAACAACGCCGGTATGTTTCTTGGGAAGGCAGGTCGGCTTGATGAAGCGATAGAGCATTTCAGGCAAGCGCTGGCGATTCGCCCATTGTACGCTGAGGCGCACAACAACATGGGACTTGCGCTGCAGGAAAAGGGTCTCTATGCCGAAGCGGCGGCTGAGTTTGAAAAGGTTTTGCAGTCGAAGCCGGACAATGCGAAAGCCCTCAACAACTATGGAATTACGCTTGCAAAACAGGAGCGATATGATGAGGCAATTGAAAAATTCAGCAAGGCGATGGAAATCAACTCGGGTTACTCGAATACCCTGCATAATCTATATATAGCGGCTGTCAAGGGCGGAAAGGCAGAGCAGGCGTTGGGGATAATCAAGAACTGGGAGCAAAAGACGCCGGGCAATGCGGAGTTGTATTACAGAGCGGGGATGCTTTACGAAACAAAAGGCGAAACCGCATCTGCGATAGAGCAGTTTGAAAAGGGTCTTGAAATAGCGATTAGCCGAGGCAGGAAGGACGTCGCTGCACAGATTAAAGAGCGATTAAAACAGTATAGTCAGACAAAGCAGAAAAACTAAACTGATGATTCGGCGACCTGTATTATGGAATTACTTGCGATTATTGCGATAGCGGTGGGTTTGTCGATGGACGCGTTTGCCGTGTCGGTGGTGACAGGCGCGGCATACAGGGAATTGCGCATTCGGCACACGCTGCGGATGGCGGGGTTCTTCGGCGGCTTTCAGGCGTTTATGCCCGCCGTCGGGTATCTGGCGGGAATGACTGTCCGACAATCCATATTGAATTACGACCACTGGGTGGCCTTCGGAATTCTGGCGGCGGTCGGAGCGAAGATGATTTACGAGTCGCTCAAAATCAAGGAGGAAAGAAAAACGATGCACCCGGCGAATTTGCCGCTGCTGCTCGCGCTGGCGGTGGCGACGAGTATCGACGCGCTGGCGGTAGGCATAACGCTTTCACTTATTACAAGCCGGATCGCTGCAGCGGTCATTATTATCGGCGTGGTGACGTTCGGGCTGTCGTGCGCGGGCGTTCATATCGGCAAAAAGTTCGGACATTTCTTCGAAAGCGGAATCGAGGCAATCGGCGGACTTGTTTTAATCGGCCTGGGCGCAAAGATTTTGCTTCAGCATATACTCGCGTAGCGCTGACAGGCAACGATTTACTGTTTCTGTTGCGACGGCGCAATCGCCTTGAGAAGATTTACAAGCTCGACAGGGAAGAGAACTACCGTATTGGATGGGCTTGCGCCGAGGCCGTCGATTGTTTGCAGGGTGCGCAGCTGGAAAGAGATGGGGTTTTCCTTCATTATGTTGGCGGCGGCCGCGAGATTGACTGCCGCGAGCTTGTCGCCCTCGGCCTTGGTGATGGTTGCGCGTTTTTCGCGTTCGGCGGATGCTTGGCGGGACATAACGCGCTTGAGGTCTTCGGGCAATTCAATATCCTGCAGGCGGATGGAGTCAACGTGGAGGCCCCAGTCCTTGATGCGCTCTTCGACGATTTCGCCGATGCGAGACTGAATCTGCTGACGTTCGGAAAGTAATTCGTCGAGCGTAAGGCCGCCGACGACGTCTCGCAGCGTGGCCTGCGAGTATTGCGCCATAGCGAAATGATAATCCTGAATGCTGATGACGGCCCTTTCAGAATCTTTGACCATAAAGAAAACGGCGCCGTCGATTGAGGCGGGGACGTTATCTCGCGTGATGACTTTTTGCGCGGGGATGTTGAAGACGAGCGTTCTGGTGTCGAGGAAGCGGACGTATTCGAGGACGGGAATGATGTAGAAAAGTCCCGGCCCCTTGACGGTCCGGAAATTGCCGAGGCGCAGGACGACGCCGCGTTCCCACTGCGCGGCGACGCGGATACCGCCCACGAAGACCTTCCAGAGCACCGCTATGACAGCACCGGTGATGATTGCCGGTGGCGGCTGGATGATACCGTTTGTCACGGCCAGCCACAGCAGCAACGCCAAAACGCCAACAGGTATAAAGAAGAGCACGGCACGAAGCGACAAGCCGAGCGAAACGTGCCCGTCGGATGATTTCGCATAATGCTTCCTAATATCATTCAATAACAGGGAAGGCGTTTGGTTTGTTAGCTCCGGCATAATTTTTTCTCCTTATTTTTTGTGACTTGTGCACTTGTGACTTCGATGATTATAATTGCCGGTGATGAATAATCAATAAGTAATTAGGAGCGATGGTTTACTATGGTCTCAAAGGTATATTTCATAAAAGCGGTGATAGGCGACGGCGAAAAGGCCATCTCCGACAAGGCGAGACGGCTGTTTAAGGAGGCCGGCTTCGCGAAATGCTTCAAGGCCAACGACTTTACCGCGGTGAAGATTCACATAGGCGAAGCGGGCAACAAAACGTATATCAAGGCGCCGTGCATCAAGGGGCTGGTTGATGAGCTAATTGGCTTAAAGACCAAGCCGTTTTTGACGGACACCAGCACCCTATATCTGGGACACAGGCACAACGCGATAGACCACGCGATTTTGGCCAGCGAGCACGGCTTCGACTTCAACGGGCTTGGGATACCGTTCATCCCGCCGGATGGTATTTTCGGAACAAGCGAGACAGCTGTTACAATCAACGGCGTGCTCAACAAGGAAGTTTCCATCGCATACGATATCGCGAGGGTGCAGTCGATTCTGGCGGTGGCGCACGTGACGGGACATATAGGAACGTGCCTGGCGGCGACGCTGAAAACGCTTGGGATGGGTTGTGCCAGCAGAAAAGGCAAGATGAGGCAGCACGCAGCGTTTAAGCCGCGCGTGGACAGGGATAAATGCGTGGCGTGCGGCGAATGTTTGAGGCATTGCCCGGAAGGCGCGATTACAATCGAAGACCTCAAGGCGCATATCAACCAGGACAAATGCGTCGGCTGCGCGGAGTGCCTGGCGGTGTGCAGGTTCGGCGCAGTCACGCACGACTGGGACAAAGATGTCAAACTGCTCGAATGCAACGTGGCTGAACACGCCAAAGGTGTGCTTGTCGGCAAGGAAGGCAAAGCGGCATTCATCAACTTCGCGATTTCGATTACCAGCGACTGCGATTGTATGAATAATCCCGACCACAATATCGTCGAGGACATCGGCATACTCGGCTCGACGGACCCGGTCGCGGTTGACCAGGCGGCGGTGGACTTGATGGAGAAAACCGCCGGCAAGCCGTTAGACAAAATCTCCAAATATCCCAATCAGAACGGCAAATGGCAGCTCGAACACGCCGAAAAAATCGGCCTCGGCAGCAGAAAATATACCCTCGTCGAGATTGGTTAGCGGTTCGCTGTTCGTCCAACCTGAACGCTACACGCGGCACTCGTCCGCCGAAAGTTTTCCAACTTGGCCACCTCACAAAACATTGTCCAACTATGTCATACAATCAATGGCAAAGTGGCGTTTTTAGCTTAAAAACGAAAGAATATGATACTTTATAATGTTAACAATTTGTTGACGGCGGTTGTTAGATTATCAATAATCATATTCGCTGTATGCGGAACGCTATACGCTGGGAGTTCGATTATGTCGCTGGGCAAAATAATAAGGACGAAACGGGAGGCGCTGGGGCTTACGCTGGATGAAGTAAGCGGCAAGGTTGGTTTTTCCAAGCCGTATCTGTCAACGATAGAGACGAGCAAGGTGAAAAACCCGCCCAGCGATGAGCTTCTGCGAAAGCTGGAGAAGGTTTTGCAATTCGAACCGGGGGAGCTTCTGGGGATGGCGCACCTTGAGCGGACGCCTAAGGACGTCCTCGAAAAAATCGAAAGTATGGAGATGAATATCAATCAGTGGCGGCGCCTGTTTAAGAACCTCAAACAGGACAGGACCGACGCCGGCCGGCTCGACAAACTTCTCGACGAAAGCAAGATGGGCGGCGAGCAGGAAGCGGGGTCGATTTCGCTTGGCAGGCCCGTGCCCATCATCAACAAGGTTTCAGCGGGTTATCCGGCGGATTTCGACGACCTGGATTATCCCGTCGGCGTCGCGGATGATTATGTGCGGTGTCCCGACCTTCGCGACCCTCACGCCTTCGCGGTGCGGGTCGTCGGCGATTCAATGGAGCCGAATTTCAAAGAGGGAGATATTGTGGTGTTCTCGCCCGCGGCCCATGTGCAAAACGGCGACGATTGCTTTGTGCGGTTTTCATCGCCGCACGAAACGGCGTTCAAAAGGGTGTTCTTCGAGCCCAACGATACGATTCGATTGCAGCCGAGGAACGAAAAATACCCGCCGATGACAATCGAGGGCAAAAGGATAAACGGGCTTTACCGCGCGGTCGCGAAAGTGGAACGGCTGTAAACCGTCGTTCGTCGTGCGTATCTCGTCGTTCGATATACGATATACGAGCGACGAAATACGAGGAGTACCAAGGATGGCTGTTTTGGTGGGGATTGACGAGGCGGGCTTCGGGCCGATTTTAGGCCCGTTAGTAGTATCTTCGAGCACCTTTCGCGTGCCTGATAATCTCGTATTCGCAAACCTGTGGGAGATACTGCAAACAAGCGTTTCTGAAAAACGCACAGGCCTGAAGGGCCGGCTGCTGATAGCCGACAGCAAAAAGGCCTTCACCCGGTCGCTGGGCATCAGGCATCTGCGGCGAACGGTATTGGCTGCGCTGAAACATCTGGGCAGTGAGCCAAAAAGTTTGACGCAGCTTGTCTCGGCGCTTTGCCCGGACTGCCTCGAACATCTCGCTGAATATCCCTGGTATAAAAAAGTAAATAATTATCAACTCGACGGAGAAGACGCGGATATCGGCATCGCGGTTTCGATGTTGAGAGCGGACCTTGTGAATCAGCACATCGAGCTGGTCGGATTGAAAAGCCGGTGTCTGGAAGTGGCTCATTACAATAAAATGGTGGCGGCAGTAAAAAACAAGGCGAAGGTACTGTTCTCGGCGGTTGCGGAACTGATGCAAACAGCGATGCAGGATTTCAGCGGCGATGATTTGGAGATTGTGGTTGACCGCCAGGGCGGCCGCAGTCATTACCGACGCGAATTGCAACTGATGTTCGGCGATTCACAACTGCGCATTGTGCACGAGGACCAGAACAGAAGCAGTTATGAGTTAACATATAATAATCTCACCGCAGAGCACGCCGAGAACGCAGAGAAAAATAAAATTAAAACCTCTGCGAACTCCGCGGTCTCGGCGGTAAAAGTTGGCAGGAGGGTGCGCGTGCATTTCGTCGTCGGTGCCGACAGCAAATTCCTGCCCGTCTCGCTCGCGTCGATGGCGAGCAAATATCTGCGGGAAGTACTTGTGGACAACATCAACCGGTATTTTACCGGCTTCAATTCGGCGGTCAGGCCCACGGCGGGCTACTGGAAAGACGGCCTGCGTTTTATCGAGGACATAAAACGCATCCCCGCGTTGAGTTTCGACGCGAACCAGCTTATAAGGTGTCGGTAAATAGATAAGGAGAACGTTGTGGGCAACAACAAGATAACGATAGTCGGCACAGGCAACGTAGGAGCAACCACGGCGCACATCGCGGCTTCCCGAAACCTGGGCGAGACAGTTTTGCTGGATATCGTAAAGGGGCTCGCCGAGGGCAAGGCGCTGGATATGGCTGAGGCGGGACCGGTGCAGGGTTACGATAGCTCGATTACCGGCACGACGGAATGGGCAAAAGCAGCGGATAGCTCGATAGTCGTGATAACCAGCGGCCTGGCACGCAAGCCGGGGATGAGCAGGGACGATTTGCTCGCCAAAAACGTCCAGATAGTTAAACAGGTCAGCGAAAACGTCAAAGAATTTTGCCCTGAAGCAATCATAATCGTGGTCGCCAATCCGTTAGACGCGATGGTTTATACCGCGGCTAAGGTGACCGGATTTCCCAAAAAGAAAATAATGGGGATGGCGGGCGCACTGGACGCGGCGCGATTCAGCTATTTCGTCGCGACTGCGCTCGGCGTCAGCAGTCAGGACGTTCAGGGCGTGCTGATGGGCGGACACGGCGACGATATGGTGCCTCTGCCCAGATTCACAACGGTCGCCGGCATACCCATCACAGAATTGCTCGACGAAAAAACAATCGCCCGGCTGATAGACCGCACCAGAAAAGGCGGCATCGAAATCGTCGATTTGCTCGGCTCAAGCGCATATTACGCGCCCGCCGCCGGCGCGGTGAAAATGGCGGAAGCGATTATCTCCGACAGTAAATCGGTGATTCCCTGCTGCGCGTATTGCCAGAAAGAATACAACGTTGGCGGTTACTTCGTTGGCGTTCCCGTTGTGCTCGGAAAAGCCGGCGTCGAGAAAATTATCGAGCTAAAGCTCAACGCTGATGAACAGGCGGAGCTTGACAAATCCGTCAGCCACGTCAAAGACCTCGCGGCCAAAGTTGACCAGCTTCTGTAATCCCGTTTTGTCTTACTGCTTTGGCGGAATAACGGCGTCCAATAACAGCTTGCGGAAAGATTTTGTCTGCCGATCATACAGGCCGAATTCGTTGGCACAGAATTCCCAGTAGTCAAAGCTCATCCCGCGTTTGATGGCTGTATCGGCGACGAACTTCGTCCATCTGGCTCGCGATTCCATGTCCGCCTTTTCGTATGAGCCGAACTCGCCAAGGTTTATCGGGCGATTGTTCGCTTTCGCCCAGGCCGCGGCGATATCAAAGGCCTTTACCACGGCCTGCTGGTTCGCGTCGCTGCCTGTCCACTTCGTGCCCATCCATGTGTTGGGGTCTCCCCTGGTAATCCACGCGGCGCCCTGATGGGTGAATTCGATGGGCTCATAGTAGTGAATGGTGACGATTATATTGCGGTCCCCCTCGGGTATTTCGAGCGTTTTGAGGTGCTCGATTATGTTGTTGTCCCCGGGGCCGATGATAATGGTCCTGTTCGGATTGGACTTGCGAACGATTGCGAGCGATTCCCTGAGATATACGTTCCATATCTCATCCGTCAGTTTCCTCTTCGGCTCATTCATAAGCTCGAACACCAGTATATCGGGGTAGCCCTTGTAGTGCTCCGCAATCTGCTCCCAGAGGGCGAGGAACTTTTCTTTCTGGCCGTTGGGGTCGCTGTAGGCCTCCATAAAGTGATGAACGTTCAATATCACCGGCAGTTTGCGCGAAATCGCGTTGTTGACCGCCCAGTCAACTCTCTTCATAAAGTTCGGGTCAATCGTGTAAGGCGGCTTATCGAGCGAATGAGCCGACCACCGCACAGGCAAACGAACGGAATCGAACCCGGCCTGTTTTGCCAACTCAAAGTATTCGTCCTTGAGAACAACGCCCCATTCGCCTTCGCTGGGCGCATCGAGCGCGTTGCCGAAGTTCACACCTCTGCCTAAGAGTTTATTCATTTGCACAGCTTTACGGGCGTCCCGGTCGCGTTTGGCCTTTAACTCCGCACTCGGCATACAAGAGGTAACTTCCAACATAACCAGAATCGCCAACACCAATGTAATAAATGTGGATAGCTTCGCTGTTTTCATCCTAAACTTTCGCTCCAATAATGTTAGTCATAATAAACGTTCAAACCGTGCCTACTGTTTCGGAGGAACGATAGCATCTAACAGCCCCTTACGCCAGGATTTGGTTTGCGAGTCATACAGGCCAAAGCCGGAGCAGAATTCCCAGTATGACAAGCTGAAACCACGTGCCGCCGCCGTCTCGGCTACGCATTTGGTCCAGCGGACACGGGACTCCATATCCGCCTTTTCGTATGTGCCGAATTCGTTTAAGTAAATCGGACGCTTGTTCTTTTTCGCCCAGTCGGCCGCGATATCAAAAGCTTTTGCTATTCGCTGTTTCTCATCTTCCGAGCCGGTCCATTTTGTGCCGAGCCATTTCTCAGAGCCCTCTACCCAGTTGGCGCCCTGGACGGTGAATTCATTCGGCAAGTAATAGAAAATGCTGACAATTATATTGCGGTCGTCTTTGGGCAATTCGAGAAGATGAAGATTATCTATGCACAAAAGGCCGGCGGGACAAATGACAATTGTCCTGTTTGGATTGGACCGGCGAACAGTAACAATCGTCTCCTTCAGGAGTGAATTCCATTTATCGGCGTCTAGTTTTCCCAGCGCCTCCATTAGCGGGTCGAATATAAGGATATTAGGGTAATCCTTGTATCGCTCCGCAATTTGCTTCCATATAGCCACGAATCTGTCTTTCTGGCCGTTGGGGTCGCTGTAAAGTTCGTCGTAGTGGTGAGTGGTAAGCACAACGGGAATATTCCGTGACAGGCAATTATTGATTGCCCAGTCAATCCGTTTGAAAAAATTCGGGTCAATCGTGTAAGGCGGCTCTTTAGCGGCGCGGGCGTTCCAGCGGATTGCGAGACGAACGGAATTAAATCCGGCGTCTTTAATAATCTGGAAATATTCTTCCCGGAGAGTAACGCCCCATTCACCCTCTGTCGCTGTCGGCCCATCGAGTGCGCCGCCGATATTAACGCCGCGACCGAGCATTTTGTTGATTGTAAAGGCGTTCGGTTCCTCAGCGGCTGTGCAGGCAGCCGCAAAAATAACCATTCCAACAAGACAGACAGCCAAAAATCCAGGTTTCGACATAACCTGTTCCTCCCGCAATACTAACCGTGTCCTGACAAATTAGTGTTATTGCTTCTGTGGGATAATCGCGTCTAAAAGCGGCTTGTCCCAGGATTTCGTCGCGCGGTCATAGATAGCGAATTCGGCGCAGAAATCCCAGCAGAGCAAACTCATACCGCGTTCGGCCGCGGTATCAGCAACGAACTTTGTCCATTTGGCACGATATTCCGTATCGATCTTTTTGTAAGTGCCGAACTCGCCAAGGTTAATCGGTCGATTATTCGCTTTGCCCCAGGCGGCTGCGGCGTCAAAAAAGCCCGTCACCACTTTCTTTTCCGCGTCGGTGCCTGTCCATTTCGTGCCCACCCACGCCGCGGACCTTTCGCCCATCCAGGGCGCTCCCTGATGCGTAAACTCCAGCGGCGTATAATAGTGAATAGAAACAATTATGTTCCTGTCCTCTTTGGGAATATCAAGCTTGTCAAGGCAAACAACAAAAGCGGGGTCTATTATAATAGTGGGTTCTACTACAATAGTCCTGTTGGGGTCTGCCTTGCGAACAACGGGCAGGGTCATCTTGAGCAGGTCATTCCACTTCGGCGACAACGCCTTGTACGGCTCATTGTACAGCTCCAGCACGAGATAATCAGGATAATCCTTATAATGCTCCGCAATCTGCTGCCACAGGGCGACGAATCGCTCGAAGTGGTAGCTGTTTGGGTCGGCTGTTAACGGGTCATATCGCTGGATGTTCAGCATTACATACAGATTGTTTTTAATCGCATTTTGTATCGCCCAGTCAACCCGTTTGAAAAAATTCGGGTCAATGGTGTAGGGTTTCTCAGCCAGCGCGTGACCCGACCATCGGACGGGCAGCCGAATTGAATTAAAGCCGGCCTGCTTGATGATGCTGAAATACTCTTCTTTTAGCGTCACGCCCCATTCGCCTTCGGTCGGCGCCTCAAGGGCATTGGCGAGGTTCACGCCCCTGCCCAAAAGCTTGTTCATTTTGAACGGGTCGGGCTTGTTCACCACGGCGGGCTGCGCCGACGCTGCGTTTGGCTCGACGCCGCAGGCAAAACCGCATCCGAACACAATTGCCAACCCAGCCGCAATCAACACTGATGTTTTCACTGACTTCAACATAATTTTTTTCTCCAATAACACAACCCGAACGTTCTTACTGTTTCGACGGTTCCGTTTTGCTCGCCGCAGGCGGTATAACCGCATCGAGAAGCGGTTTTATCCAGACCTTCTTGTCCCTGTCATAAACAAAGAAATTATAGGTGAACTGCCAGTATGTGAAGCTGAATCCGCGTTCCGCAGCGGCATCAGCGACGAATTTGGTCCAGCGGACGCGGGAATCCATATCCGCCTTTTCGAAGGAGCCGAACTCGCCTATGTAAATCGGGCGATTATGCTTTTTGCTCCATTTGGCGGCGGTGTCAAAATCCCTTGTTATGGCCCGTTTTTCCTCTTCGCTGCCGGTCCATTTCGTCCCGAGCCAGTCGTTGGAATCCTTCGTCCAGCTTGTACCCTGATGAGTGAATTGATACGGCAGGTAATAATGAATGGTAACGATGATATTGCGGTCGTCCTCCGGCAGCTCCAGGTACCGCAGGTCGTACAGACCGTTGAAATTGGGGGGACCGATTACGACCGTTCTGTCTGGGTTGGTCTTGCGAACAACCGCCAGCGTCTCTTTTAGCAGCGCGTTCCACTCGCCGGCCTGGATGTTCCCCTGCGGCTCATTAAGCGGCTCAAAGAGCAGGGTGTTGGGATAACCTTTGTAGTGTTCGGCGATTTGCTCCCAAATAGCAAGAAATTTCGGTTTCAGCCCGTTGGGGTCGCGGTAAAATTCAAAGTAGTTTTGAAAGTTTATCACGATGGCGAGATTCCGTGAAAGGGCGCTGTTGACTGCCTGGTCAACACGTTTGAAAAAATTCGGGTCGATAGTATATGGCGGCCGGTCCATTGCCCGGGTGGACCAGCGAACTGTAAGCCGAACCGAATTGAAGCCGGCGTCTTTTATGAGCTGGAAGTGTGCATCCTTGACTATGAAGCTCCATTCGTCGTCTAATTCCACTTCCCTGTCAAGTGCATTGCCTATATTAACGCCACGGCCAATGAGTTTGTTGATTGCGAACGCGTCGGGCTTGCCCGCCGTGGGGGGTTGCGCCGCTGCGGCATTGGGTTCGGCAGCCACAACTGAAATGCATCCGAACGCAACTGCAAATGCAACGAACATGGATGTTTTTACCGGCTTCAACATAATTTCTCACTCCAAACATAAATGGTCGCCATTAGCGATTCAGGTGCCGCTCGATGGCCCCAACGAAAGCTGCGCAAACTCGCTTAACGGATAATCCTTTATAAGCGAGTTTATGTCCCCGACGGTGACTGCCTTTATCGCATCCATATCCTGCTCAACGGTCTGATGCCGGCCAAGATACGTCCAGTTGAAACCCAAATCAACCAGCCGGCCCATCGGCAGCTCGTTTTTTATCACAAGCGCGCTGAGGAGTTTGTTTCTGGCCTTGGCAAGCTCATCGGCCGTCACGCCGCTTTTCGCCAGGTCTGCGAATATCCTGTTTACGATTTCCATCACCCTGGGCGTGTTCTCGCCGCTGCATCGTACATAAGTGAAATTGGCGCCGGTGCCGTCCATCGCCATAAACCCCATTGTCGCGGTCTCAGCTATCGCCTTATCGACAAGCTCCCAGAAAAATCGCGAGCCAACGTCGTCGCCGACTATCACGTCTAAAAGCGACGCCGCAAACCGCCTGTCGCTCTGTGCGCTTACCGATGGGCTCATCAGGCAAATATGCTCACGGGCGAGATTGGCCTTCTCTATGCGCTCCCTGCCCTGCTTACCGCGTGTATCGCTAAGCTCTCTTTTGGCGTCCCGATGCTCCCACCCGCCGCAACCGGCCTCGATTATATCGCGAATCCGGTCCCATTCAAAATTGCCCGCGACCGCCGCAACCATGTTATTCGGAACGTATCTCGCCGCGAAATATCCCCTCATCTGCTCGGCGGTCATCGCATCGATATTTTCCTCGCTGCCCAGGACGCTGTGTCCGCAGGGGTGCCCCCCGAAATAAAGCGCTCTGCACCTGTCGTAAACGTCGTGGTTCGGCTGGTCCTTATACATCGCGATTTCTTCTTTGATGACCTGCTTTTCAATATTGAAATCCTCCGTGCGCAGCGCAGGCCTCATAAGCTCTATCCAGAGTTTCGTTATCTCGGCCAGGTATTCCGGCAGGACCGCCGCGTAGAAAACAGTGTTCTCCTCGCTGGTAAACGCGTTATACTGCGCCCCCGTTTTGTCAAACGCCTCGTTGACCGCGAAGGCGCTCAACCGGTCGGTGCCTTTGAAAACCATATGTTCGAGAAAATGCGATACGCCGTTTATTTTCAAATCCTCGTCGCGTGCGCCGGTCTTCACGAAAAAGCCGACAGCCGACGACTTGGCGCTTTTGTTTACCTCGCCGATGACCGTCAGGCCGTTTTTCAGCTTGTGAATCTTGAATTCCATACCGGCGTTATCCTGTCTTAACTTCCTTCGGGCCGATTGTCACGACCGTGAAATCCTTGAACCGGTTTTTGCGCAGGAAACCAAGCACCGAATCGACGCTTGTCTTGTTGATTCCGTCCTTGATTTCATCCAGCGTCCGCACCCTGCCCAACATATAGAAATCAGCCGCAATGGCGCCGGCCCTGCTGCTGGAAGATTCGCTTTGCATAATCAGCGCCGACTTCAACCCGACCTTCGCCCGCTGGAGTTCCTCCTCGCTGATGCCGTCCGCCAAACGATTAAACTCGGCGACTATCACGTCAAACGTCTGCTGCGCCTTGTCGGGCGTCGTGCCCGCGTAGCACATTATCCCGGCCGCCTCTTTTAGTGTGTGATACTGCGCGCCAACCGCGTAGCAAAGCCCGCGTTTCTCCCTGACCTCGGTAAACAAGCGTGCACCCATCCCGCCCGACAGCACCGACACCGCTACCCGTGCACTGTAGTAATCCTTGTCTTTCATCCCCACCGTCGGCGTCATAAGGCCGATGTGCACCTGCGCGCCTTCGTTTTGGATGTGTTTGTAACGGCCGGGACTTGCGCCTATCGTCAGCGTTCTGCCCCTCTGCCGCACACCTCCGCCAAGCAGTTTCTCTACCTGTTTGGCAACCGCATCGAAGTCATATTTGCCCGCGACGGAAAAAACCGCCCGCGACGGGCTGAACGTATCCGCGACGATTCGCCTGGCCGTATCCGCAGTCAGCGTCTCAAGCTCGGCGATTTCTCCCGCCGTGCTTCGGCCCAGCGGCTCAGGATAAAACTGCTCCCGCACTTTCAGCATAACCTTACTTCGCGGGTCGTCATCCAGCCCCTTCACGCCGTCAATCGCGAGTTGCCTGGCCGGCGTAAACTGCTCATCTTCTAACCTCGGCTTCAGAACTATGTCGCCATACAAATCAATCGCCTTCGACAGGTTGCTCGCCTCAAGCGCAGCTCCGATTGTTATATGGGCGCTGCCCGCCCCCCCCGAACGCTGAAGTCCCAGTCCGTCGAGCGCATCGCCCAACTGCCTATTGTCTCTTTCGCCCGCCCCCCTGAATATCCAGTCCGCTATCACGTTGGCCGCGCCGCAGCATCCCGGAGGCATAACCGCCGCGCCCGCCGGCAGCATAAATCCGAACGCCACCGACTCCACGGCCTCCATCTGTTCGCCAAGCAACACCATTCCGTTGCTCAATTTGTGTTTATCTACGCTCTGTGCCATATAAGCCGGCAATTTTATCAGCCCAAAGCACCCATTTCAATCATCAATAATTACTCTGCGCATCCCTTTTCCGTTGATATTGGCCCTGCCGGCAAATATGCTTTTGTTCCGATGGAAAAGATACGAGCAGTCATCTTCGACTGGGGAGGCGTCCTTATCGAGGACCCGGCACCTGCGTTATTCAAATACTGCGCAAAGGCGCTCAGCGTAAGTGTTAAGCAATACAGAATCGCCTTCAATATCTGTATGAATGACTTCCAGACAGGCCGGGTGACCGAACAGCAGTTCTGGCAAAATATGACAAACCGCCTCAAGGTCCCGATGCCGGAGTATTTTCACCGCCGAGCACAGAAGACAGGGGACGGAGAACAAAAGACCGAAGACAACAATCCGTCATCTGTCATCCGTCGTCCGTCATCTGAAAGTTCCCTCTGGGGCGAGGCCTTTGACGCCGTCTATACTCCCAGAACAGAGCTTTTCACGCTGGCCGCCCGATTGCAGCAGGCCGGTTGCAAAACCGCGATACTATCCAATACCGAAAAACCCGCCGTCGAATTAATCCGTAAGCAAAAATATAACGTCTTCGACGTCGAGGTCTTCTCCTGCCTCGAAGGCATAACAAAACCCGATAGAAAAATTTACGACCTTACCCTCGCCCGTCTCGGAACACCCGCCGGCCGGACGCTTTTTATCGACGACAAGCAGGACTTTATCGACGGCGCAAAACGGGCGGGGCTTCAAACGGTTCTCTTTAAGAACATCGACAACTTCAAAAAAGACATAGCCCGGCTTTTCCCTGATATTGTATAATGCTGCTACACTCAAGAAAGGACGGAACTATGTCTCACAAAATAACTCGCAGAGGTCTCATCGCCGGCTCAGTCGCGGGAGCCGCCGGCTTCATCGGGCTTGAAGAAAGAATCCTTCTGGCCGCGATGCAAAACGGCGGCGAACCAAACGCGATAAACCCCCCATCCCCAAATGACGCGAAAATCCCCACCGGCAAAATCGGCAACCTCACAATCAGCCGGCTTATTCTGGGCGGCAACCTCATCGGCGGCTGGGCGCATTCACGCGACCTGATGTACGTGTCGGAGCTGTTCAAGGCCTACAATACCAACGACAAAATCTTCGAAACGCTCCATCTTGCCGAACAATACGGCATTAATACCATTGTGATTGACTATCGGCAAATAGACCTCATCAACAAATACAAAAAGGACAACGCAGGCCAAATCCAGGCCATAGTGTCCGTAATACCGCAGGAAGATAATCCCCTCGCCAGTATCGACCAGGTCGCCGACAAAGGCGCGATGACCATTTACCTGCACGGCGCCGCCTGCGATTCCCTCGTGAAGCACGGCCGAATCGACGTTATCGAAAAAGCCCTCGACCACATAAGGAAAAAAGGACTGCTCGCGGGCGTCGGCGGCCACTCGGTTTATGTCCTGCAGCAGTGCAGGGAAACCAAAATCCAGCCCGATTACTGGGTAAAAACCTTCCACCACGACAAATACTGGTCGGCACACCCAAAGGAAAAACGCGAGCCGTTCAGCGTCGATGGCAAAATGTCCGACGACCACAACGAGTATCACGACAATATGTTTTGCCTTGAGCCGCAGGAAACAATCGAATTTATGAAGACCGAGGAAAAACCCTGGATTGCCTTCAAGACGATGGCCGCCGGCGCCATACTCCCGACCGACGGCTTCAGGTATGCCTTTGAAAACGGCGCTGACTTCATCGCCGCGGGTATGTTCGACTTCCAGCTAAAGCAGGATACGAAAATCGCCTGCAATGTCCTCGATAAGACAAAGCAAAGGCAGCGACCCTGGCGCGGCTGAGAACCGCGTCAGCCCTCCTTCTTGTCCGGCTTGTCCCCGGGGTGTTCGGGGAAAGGCGTAAGACCGAATTTCTTCATAAACCGGTTGATTGCCGCCCTGTGTTTTTCCTTGAGCAGCTTATTTATGAACAGCAGCCGAATACCCACAAGCTCCAGACCTATAATGGCAAGCCACGAGCCGGGCGTCAAAGGAGTCAGCAGTGCAAAAATCCCATAGAGAATCAGAATTACGCCAATTGCTTTTTTAATAATTGTCTTCATTTTAGTCCGGCGATTATAAACCCGCCGCAGTTGACGGTCAAAGCTATTGCCAATCGACGTCGCCATCACTATAAAAGGCGAAATGAATTATCACCTTGCGATTTTGAAAAAGCCCTATCTCGACGCGATATTGGCGGGCCGAAAGACCGTCGAGTCCCGTTTCTATCAAACCCGGCACAAATGGCTGTCGCAGATTAGCGCGGGCGACAAATTGTTCCTCAAGGCAAGCTCCGGCCCCGTTATGGCAACCGCAACGGTCGCCGCAGTAAAGTATTTCGAAAATCTCACCGCCCGGCAAATCGCGGAACTGCAAAGACAATACGACCAGCAAATCGGAGGCAACGAACAATACTGGAAAGAGAAAATGAATTCACGATTTGGGGCTCTGGTCTGGCTAAAAGATGTCCAGCCGATTGCCCCACGATTTATTCGCAAGTATGACTGGCGCGCCTGGGTCGTCCTCACCAAAACCGAAAACTTCGGCCTGCTCGCCAGCTAATCGTAAACGGATGATTATTCGCTTCCGGAAATGCTTTTCACAACGAATTTTGCGTAGTTATTTTCATAGGTTCGAACAACATAGGTATGGCCGATTACACATGGTTTTCTGTCTGTTGAGTAGCCGGTTTGAGCAGCTTCCGTGACGGCCCCGAAATCCACGTCTCCTGCGTCATAGAACCCGTTTTTACCGTTGGCATAGAAAATCTGAAAGTTCAGCTTGTCCTGGTCTTGCATCATCTCGATATCCCGCGGTGGTTGTGGTCCATATCCTTTCACTTTGCCGTCTGAGAAATCGACTCCCTCATTACCATTGACCCATTCAATTGTGCCCGTTTGGAGGTTCCCACTGGTGAAGCTGCGATTACCATCTGCCTGATAGACATAGTCAATGACGATGCTACGATTTGGGTAAAGTTTCAGATCTTTTGTCACTGTTTCGCCTGCAGGAGGTGTAAAACTAATTTGATGGTACGCATATCCTAATACTGATGCCACAATATCATGCGTGGTTACAGATAATCCTTCGAAGGAATACTGCCCATCCGGACCCGTAGTCATCTCCATATGAGGGCAAGTGTAGCCGATATCGCCACTATAACCGTGGTTGGCATATGGAAACGAAAGGTGGACGCGCGCGCCGGCTAAGGGTCGGTTCTGGTCGTCTGTGACTATGCCGCCAACTGACGCCAGCTTCTCAGAAGGGATTTTGTGCATTACGAATTCCACATATGTTATTCCTCCTTTTAAAAGCCTGATAAACATATCATTCGGCTCATATCCAAAAGCTCGCAACACTAATTTCCCGCTGGACCCTATAGAACGTGATGGAAAAGGACGGTCCATCATAAACCATCCGTCCTCATAAACCCAAAGGGGCTCGTCTATATTCTGATGCAAGTTTACCATGACGTCCTCACCGCTCCTGATACGAGCTCCATCACTCATTGTAACTCTGCCCGCAATGTATATATCTTCATTTGAGTTTAAATCGGCGGTTCGCTGGTCGAGAATTTGCTGAAGGGCCGGCGGAAAATCATTGTAATCTAACGCAGAGGCAGGCAGATTAAACAAACTGATTATGATGCATAAAATTATTTTCTTCATTATTCACGCCCTCTTGGATTCTACGGGTGGTCCCTCGATAACCGTGACACGAGTTCCGAGCAACGACTTTGGGTGTCGGATGTGGTCATATATTTTATTCTCTTACTAAACTCCCTGAACTGCCAGTCAAGTGTATGGGTTTAATTCAAAATGTCAAGAGAAATCGGATATTCTTTTCCGCCCGATAGTGCGA
>JBEKZA010000027.1:0-30654 GCA_049510335.1 Sedimentisphaerales bacterium
CTAAATTGTCAGCGTAAACTGTTTCTAAATAAGTCATTTGCTTTGGTTTTCAACTATGGAGATTTCGTCTTCGCTTAGGCCGTAGAGGTCATAAACGAGTTTGTCGATTTGGCTGTCAGTAGCATCAATTTGCCGCTGGAGGCGAGTTTTTTCGTCAGGGGTTTTGGTAAGGGTTAGGGCTTTTTGCAAATCTAACATCTGTTCAACAAGAGAACCTATCGATTCGTTCATATGTTTATTGTCCGTCGGAACAGGAATAGCAGCGAGTTGATTAGATGGAATATGGTTGTTTCCCGGAAACTTGTATTTAAAAAAGAAATTTACTAACGTGCTATTGAGAACGCCTAAAATATAGCGAATATCTACGCTACAAGACGGTTTTTTGTTGATAACATTTGTTGACTGTAAACAGATTGTCTGCAAACAGTCTAAAGTTGCGACTATTCTTCGCGGGAGAGAAATATTCCGCACTTCCTGCACAACAATTTTTTCCTTGGAAAAGAAAATCTCTGGCTTTCGTGGGGCATCTAAAACGGCTGGTTCATAAAACACATAAAGTTCACGAATAATCGGGCTATACCGTGAAACATGCTTACCACCCGCAGCAGCTTTCCACTTCTCTCCATGTGTTTTTTCAGATAAATACTTAGCATTATTGCCTGTTCTTAACCCTTGGTTAATCGAGCAGCATTCTCCTAACTTGGTTTTGTATATTTCAATTTTGCGGATAATGGCCATATTGCCAGTTGAAGCATGAACAAGCCAAGGGTCTCCTGTTTTCTTAACCCACTCATTATGTACTGCGGTAAAGCGGCTGGTTGGAATAGGGAACTCTTTTGGTGTCGTGCAAATAACATCTACTTTTGTTGAAGAACCAGATGGTTTGGTCTCAAAGAAAAGCAACATAGTTTCATTATTAGCATTACGAAAAACTCCAGGCCCTATATCAATAACTTTGTATATCGTGGTATTTTTTGCAAGCAACGTTCGGAGTTCTCGGAATGAATCATTACTCAATAATGTGTGAGGGATGATGAATCCCAACAGGCCTTTTTTGGAAAGCAAATTGGCCGATGCCTGCTCGATAAACGCTCCATAGAGGTCAAATCTGTAATCCACGCCATGATATTTAGATTGGAAATATGCTCGATGATTCGTTGGCACTTCTGTGATAAACAGATACGGCGGATTGCCGATAACGGCATCGAAGCCGCCGGTTTTACCTGCAAAAATTTCCGCAAATTCCGCCTGCCAGTCAAAAGCGTTTATCTTTCTCTGCTGCTCATCGCCAAAAAGGGTTAATTGTTGATTTTGATAAAAATCCGGCCCGATCAATGAATTGCCGCACTTGATATTATTGCCCAAATCCGGCAGCGCACGTTCATGAAACAATCTCAAACTCTCCTGCGTCTCATTTTCAAGAACCTTTAACAAAAGGGAAAGTTTCGTTACTTCTGCCGCCTGTGAATCTATATCCACGCCGTAAATATTGTTTAACAAAACCCTTTTCTTTTCATCAATCGTCAAAAACCACTGTTTGCCCTTGCCCTGATATATCGCCTTTTTATGTTTCGATGGCTCTTTGGCATAATAATCACGGTGAAAATCCAAAAGATACTGATATGCCCCGATTAAAAACGAACCGCTACCGCAGGCAGGGTCGAGAATTTTTAACTTTTCAATTTGCTTGGGTGTTTTGTTTTCGCAAAGTTTTCCAACCGTATTTTTTACAATGTAATCGACAATATACGAAGGCGTATAATAAACTCCGCCCGCTTTTTTGACCTCCGGTTTTTCCTCTACCTTTGCCTGATGCGATTCCGTAAGCCGAATTACCTTGCCTAAAAACTGTTCATAAACCTGCCCCAAAATTTCCGCAGGCATAACGGAAAATTCATAAGGGCTGCGCGGGTAATAAAGGTCTTTCAAAATCCGCGTCAGAACGTCATCGTCGATTTTTAGATTTGCAGAAAGTTCATCCGGCCCCTCAGGCCTGTCTTTTTCCCTGCGAAAATGAAAAATGCCGGAATTGTATTTTTCATCGGCCCTTTCAAAAAGCTCAAAAAGCCGCGGATATATTCTTGAGCCGCTAATTAGCCCCAAGAGCTGTTCGCTGCGCTCTATCCCTCTGTCTTCGCATATCCTCAAAAACAAAATCCGGTCAATGGTCTTTTGAACCGCAAAATTAAGGTCATACACGGATAGTTTACCGTTGCGAAGCGCAATGTTTTTTGCCAGTTCGTTCCGCCATCCTTCTATCTCGGCCAGAAACTCTTTATCTACTGTAGTTGTGCCTCTTTTGGTTGTCTTTTCAGATGCGTATTTATCGAACAATCCTTTATAAACCGCGTCTTTGCTGAATATATTTGCGATTTGCTCCCACTTGTCGGCGTAATCTTTGTAAGTAAAAAGCATAATTCGTCCGGTTGATGGTTTATCGTCGGGGCTTGGCCGAATCTGGCAGTCATAAACTGCAAACTCCTCGAAATCTGTCAGAATAGACAATGGCAGTTTCGCCGACCACGCGTATCTGCGGAGCTGATAGGCCGGGCTGATGTCGGATTTTATATCGACTGATGGCTTTTTTGCTTCGAGGAAAAATTTTCTCGTCCCACCGATGCGGAAGCAGTAGTCAGGCGCTTTTGTTGTCCCGCCCACTTTGATTGCGTCTTCGTGAATCACATCGCTGTATGCCGGAGCGATTCCTGCCTTGTTTTGCATATCCCAGCCGAGCGCTTCGAAGAATGGATTGATGAATTGTTGTCGGACTTGTGCCTCGCTATATCCCTGCCCCTTGTACGATTCGATATTCCGCTCGAATTGCTCAATAAGCTCTATTACTTCCTTCGGTGCACCGCCCATATCGCAAAACTCCATCCAATGCCTTTAATTTCCCTCCCTCACAATACCTCTAATCCCCTTATTTTGTCAATAATCGCTTTTTACCGCCTTTTCCCCGCCTCCGGCGGCATCCGCATCTCAAATCATCAATCAGCAATCATAAATCGGAAATGCTTTTGAACCCCTTTCCCCCGCGTCAAACTTATTACTGAAAGCCGCCTCCGGCGGAATCCGAACTGCGATATACGAAAGACGAACGACGAACTACTAACTGTACGCTGAACGCTACACGCTGTACGCAGTCCGCAGTACGCTTTAGTCCCGGCCGGACTGGGTGATTTGGCTGGACAACTGCTCGAGAGCGGCGTGCATCCGGGGGTCTTTTTTTTGCAGCTCTTCGATTTTGCCGCAGGCGTGCATCACGGTTGTGTGGTCCCGGCCGCCTAAGTGCCCTCCGATTTCCTCCAAACTGTGTTTTGTGAGCCGTCTGGCCAAATACATACAAATCTGCCTCGGCTCAGCGATGCTCTGGCTTCGCTTCTTGCTCTGCAGGTCCGCCAGACGAACGTTGAAATGCCTCGCCACGACGTCGGTGATATCGCTGATTCTTATGTGTTTTATGCCGGCGTCAATCTGCCCGTCCAGCGCCGTCTGGGCCATTTGAAGCGTGATTTCCTTGCCCGTTGTCATCGACACCGCGTATATGGTCGTTAACGCCCCTTCGAGCTCGCGTATGTTTGCGTGGACCTTGCGGGCGATGTAGCCGGCCACTTCGTCGCTGACGGCGAGCCCCCGAAGGTGTGCCTTTTTCTGGACTATGGCAATGCGGGTCTCGTAGCTCGGCGGGTCAATGCGGGCAACAAGGCCCCAGTTGAATCTGCTGATAAGCCGGTCCTCCAGCGACGGTATTTCGCCGGGCGGGCTGTCGGCGCTGAGAATGATTTGCTTGCCGTTGCTGTACAGCGCATTAAATGTGTGAAAAAATTCTTCCTGGCTTTGTTCGCGTTCGCGGAGGAACTGGACGTCATCGATTATTATGGCATCGACCGTGCGGAATCGGCTCTGGAAACCCGGCAGGTCGCCCTGCTCTATCGCCTGGATGAACCGGTTGACGAACTCCTCGCAGCTCAGCAGTTGAATGGCGGCGGAACCGGATTTGCGCTTCATTTCGTGGCAGATGGCGTGAAGAAGGTGCGTCTTGCCCAGCCCGGAGCTGCCGTAAACGAAAAGCGGATTATAGGTATCCCCCGGCGACTGACTCACGGCGACGCAGCTCGCGTGCGCGAGCCGGTTGCAGGGCCCAACCACGAAACTGTCGAACGTATAATCGGGATGGAGGGTCGGCTCGTCTTTGTGCCTTTGCCCGGAAGAGCCGGAATACGGATGGCCATTGGCTGAGAACTGGATGGACACAAGGTGCCCGGTTATTTGCTGGGCGGCCCTTGTAAATGCGCCCTGGCAGTTGCTCCGGAGAAAACTGGCGCACGCCTCGTCGGGACAGACGATTTCGAGCGACCCGCCCGTGAGGTGCGCAACGCGGAGATTATCGAACCACTTGCGAGTATTAACGGGGTCGAGGACTTTTGCGCGGTCCAGTATATCCGCGAAGATATTTTCAACTTCACCGCCGGCCAAGCCACTCTCCTTTATTCAACGATGCCCGCAACAGACAATGGTTGCCAATTACGAATAACATCCGTGTTATTGGAATTGATAACAAACGCATCGCCCTCTCCAGTTTTACGGAAACCATCCGTGAGTAAAACAACAAACAGAGCATAACCACAATGAGCGGATTTGTCAAACCAAATCCATCATTATGTAACAAAAATCATCCGGCGGATTAACCCGCCAAAGACAGGGCGGATAAACCTTGAATTTGCTGAATAATTCTGCGAAACTTGTTTGATAACTATGGGCATATTTTCCAAAACAATAGGATACTTCAAGGACCGGCTGGGTAAAACTCGCGACAAAATCAGCTCATCTTTGTCGGTAGTGCTCGCTATTGGCAGAAATATCGACGACGACCTGCTCAACGACCTTGAAGAAACGCTTATAAAAGACGATATCGGCGTTGAGACAACCGCCAAGCTAATCTCCGATTTGCGAAACGCCTACCGCGACCGGCAAATCAGTAAAACAGAAGATATAGTGCCGTTTTTGAAAGAGCACATCAAGGGCTATTGGCCTCATCAGGATAGACAGTTGTGTATGGCAACCAAAGGCCCGACGGTGATTTTAGTCGCGGGCGTCAACGGCTCGGGCAAAACCACCAGCATCGCCAAACTCGCCTACATTCTCAGCAGAGACAACAAGAAGGTCATCGTCGCCGCCTGCGATACCTTTCGTGCCGCTGCGGTCGAGCAACTGTCAATCTGGGCCAATCGCATCGGCGTTCAAATCGTCAAACACCAGATGGGAAGCGACCCCGCCGCCGTCGCCTTCGATGCCTGCGAAGCGGCGATAGCGAGAGGCGTGGACTTTCTCATATTAGATACCGCTGGCCGATTGCATACGCAAAAAGACCTGATGAAAGAACTGACTAAAATACGCGACGTAGTTGCCCGCAAAATCGAAGGCAGCCCCAACGAGGTATTATTAGTCCTCGACGCCACGACGGGCCAAAACGCCATCGTGCAGGCCAAAATGTTCACTGCGGCAATTAACGTTTCGGGAATATTCCTCGCAAAATTAGACGGCACCGCCCGCGGCGGAATTGTCATCGCTATCAAAGACCAGCTCAATATCCCCGTCAAATTCGTCGGCTTAGGCGAAAAACCCGAAGACATCGCCGAATTCGACCCAGATACCTTCACCGAAGCCCTCTTCGCATAAGAATTGCCACAGAGATTTTTTAGCCACAGAGACCACAGAGAAAAATAAATCAGACGTGGATTTACACGGGATTAACACTGCAAAATAAAATGCTCCTGCCCCTTTTCCCTTTTTCAAATTAAAGGTGCATTAATTTTAGAGAACGTTCACCAGGTCCAGTAGAGGCCGAGATAGCTGATGAGGTGTCTTTCGCCGGCGATGCTGTGGCCGACGGTAAACAGAAAGCTGAAGTTTTTGGTGAAATTATAAAATCCCCCGAAATTGGCAAGGGTTGTGGCCTGGTCGGCATCGGCGGTTTTGCCCTGCGTGAAGATTTCGCCTCCGAGGGTCAATTGTTCGGACAAATCACGTTGCAGAACCCAGCCGGCAAAAAAGTAGTTTTGCTGGCCCGGCGCGGGATTTACAGCGTAGCCGCCTCCCCCGTAAGTCGTCCACGGTCCCCAGGATTTTTGTGCCCAGACGGGTAACTTTACCCAGGTACTGCCGTTGCCGAGACCCCTGCCGGCATCGCCCGTTGAGACCTCGAGCATCGGGAACGTGCCAATCTGCGGGAAATTTTTCTGCTCCTCGATGAATCGATACTTTATGCCGATTTCCATATCGCCGGGGCCATAAGTAGCCGGGCCGCCTGTGGATGTAGAAGATGTAAAGGGAAAAATAATATGAAACTGGGTTTGCGGTGCGATTCCGTAATTGTATTCAAACGCCGGCGCCTGCACCTGGGTATTGTCTTTGGCCTTGTCGAGCGTTGAAAAAATATAAAACTCGTTATGGCCGAGCTCCACCGGCTCAGGGTCATCGGTCAAAAACGGCGGGCCGCCCAATGCCGACGTTGCGCAAATGAATATCAGAGATAACGCAAAGAGAAACAAATGCGGCTGCCGCAATTTCCCGCGCCGGGTCATAGGCCAACACCTGCTGAAAAAAAATACTACAGGTTGTCCGTTTATGCTCGTTGTAAAACCCACGAATTTTAACAGTTCGGCTGAAGAAATAAAAGTGGGAGCTCAGCATTGTTCCAGCGACTTCGGTTTACGCCGGGATTCTCTTCTCCAAGTAAAAAACGACTCCTGACCCCTTTTTATTTCAGAATCGCGACTGTTTCTTCAGGGAAGTTCAGTCGTGCGAATTCCCCGTGATATTTCTTCGCGGCCGCATCATAAGCGTGAGCAGCATCGATTTCAAAATCGAAGGTGCCCAGCCATCTATCCTTTCCCTTAGCCCTGATTTGGGCCGCCCATCGGCCGGCACTTTTTATAAAAGAAACTCCGATGAACCGAGACGAGGTATTTTTCTTTTTTTGCACATTTTGCATATTTTGTGATGCTGTCGCCCAACGGAGATTGGCCCTGCGATTATCCAGTGTATTTCCGTTTCTATGGTCAACTAAAAGGCCTTTGGGCGCATTGGTAATTTCCCTGTGCAAACCCAGCAGCTTTGTCCGCCCAGGCCCGTTTTTGGCGCTGCGGACAACATAGAATTTCTTTCCGTTTCCCTTGATGTGCCATTTGAGACAGCCAAGCCGATAATAATCTTCCTGGTCTAAAATCGTCCATTCCCCTTCGCCTAAATCCATCCTGCGAAATGAATATCCATAACGCCACCGACGATACGCCATCACCGGCCACGCGCATATCTTATCCAGCCACGTCGGGATTGTTATTGTAAGTTTTACAGACATAAGATTCTCTCCTCTCTCATTTGCCCAACTGTTCACCTGCCTGCCCCGGCGTCTCGTTTTGCGAAGCCCCGCCTTACGGGCGCGAGGCAAAACGGCAGGGGTCCAACCAATCCGGAACTGTTATTTGTATCTTCGCCATACCCCCCATCTCCACCTCGCCAATCCAAACTTCGCAGTACGCACGACGCAATACGCACGACGATAGAGGCCGTCACTACGGCCTCTATATATGGCGCGAACTTGCGCTCTTTTGACGAAAAATCCGATTTTGGAGGCGGGCTAAATGTGCTTAACTCATTGCAGGACAGGGAATAAAAAAAATTTCCAAAAAGTTAGAAAAGGGCAAAAAGCGCTTGCGCGAAAATGATAAACAAATGTTTAAAACATTTGTATGAATTTGCCTATTTTCACATATTTAGCCCTGCCTTGCGGCTTCCTTATAAATATTTAGCCCTGCCATTTGCCTGTCCTCGAATGTCTTTGTCGGGGATGGCAGGGTTACTCCTGACGCAATTCTTTTGTCCAGCTAATCAACCCATTAATGGCCAGGGCGAGGAAGAAGATATACAGAATCGCGACGAATTTCACGTTTCGGGCGTAATACAGGCCGATGCAAATACTGTTAACGCAAATCCACAGCATCCACGCCTCGATTTTCTTATGGGTCATAAAGGCGGCTGCGACAAAACCCATTACAGTCGCGGCCGCGTCGATATACGGGAAAGCGGCGGGCTGAGGAAACAATGCAGGCAGCCAGTTATGAATCCTGCTCATAACAAATCCCAAAATGACTCCACCCGCAACGATTATCACGCCAGCTATAAGCCGGCCTTTGCCGGTGCAGTAGGAAACTCCCAGCTCTTTTCCCCCTTCTTCGGCCTTCTTCCTCGCGGCCAGCCAGACCCACCAGCCATAAAAGCAGTTGCCGATATAGTAGAACTGCTCGAAGAAATCGGAATACAGGCGGACCTGGTAAAACAGCACAGAGAAAAGCGAGGACGTGAATATCCCCAATGGCCACGCCCACACGATTTTGCGGGTAATCAGCAGGACATAGACGACGATTAACAGCGTAGCCGACAGCTCGATATAGCTCATCGGGTAGCCGAGAACCGTGAAAAACACTTTATGGACGTTAAGGAAACTCATCGGAACACCGGCAAAGATTTAACCGAAAATCCCCCTGCGTTCAATTCAAAAAGGTGACCTGTCATTTCGACTAATGGCTCGGCACGCCGGGGGCAGGTAAATCTTGCCTCCCCGTCTAAATCTTGCAAGGATAAATTTGAGGTCTTGAAACCTGGGCGCAATCTGCCTTGTTGCTCTTGTCATACCGGCAGTATAAAATCATTGAAAGATGTGTTGAGTATTATATTGGATTCCATGATGGAGATTAGACACATAACAAAGGCGGACGCTGAATCGATCTGGCGGATCTGGCAAGAAGTCGTTCACGAAGGTGATGCCTTCTACTCAGACGAATCCGTCGCCAAGGAAAAAGTTATCGACATGTGGCTTTCAGGCAATTCCTGGGTTGCTATAGTTGATGGACAAGTCGTAGGAACTTATTGCATATTCCCTCTTCGTCATGGTCGTGGGCAACATGTTGCAGATGCATGTTATATGGTTGCTTCTGCATTCAGGCACAAGGGGGTTGGACACGCCATGGGACTGGATTCAATACAAAAGGCAAAAGAGCAAGGTTTTCTTGCCATGCAGTTTGATTGTGTTGTTAGCACAAACCACGCCGCCATTGAGTTCGGAAAAACACTGGGATTCGAGGTGTGCGGCACAGTCCCAAAAGCATTTCGTCATCCTCAATTGGATTTTGTGGACATATTGATAATGCATAGATTTCTGTAAGCAACCTGCAGAAACCTGTTTTCTCAGATAATGACACAAAAATAAGAGAATTGGGGTTAAAGGTGTTTTGGCGAGGCATAAATCCTCCCGCACTTACTATCAACCCCGCGATTGCGCTAGAAATTTGAGCAGCAGAAAAACCATTCGAGGGCAGAAAGGCCGGGGGTAATCAGGATTCAATAATTTTTTGTCCCGTCCCAACGGAGTATCTTGGCAGAGAACTTATAATAAATACACTGTTATATAAAAAGGTAAAAAACTATTGACCTCAGATGCCCCCTATTCATTGACGTTGCCAATGTAAATTACTACAGTAATTAAGGTGTAAGCACCAGCGTAGTTCCACAGGCAGATTTAATTTGCCTGCGAGAACAGGTGCAATTGCGCAGAACCATGCTTTTTTGGGAGCGATACGCAAATGAGTTTTGCTCTTAGTCGGTGGAAGGCCTTTCTGATTGTGCTGCTTGTCTGGGCGGGGGTATATTTAGTCGGATTAGGCAGGCAGGAGCTGTTGGGCCAGGAGGGACGGCGGGTTCTGCCTGCTATCACGATGCTGGAGACAGGCAACTGGGTGGTGCCGAAGATGGCGGACCGGGAATATTATCTCAAGCCGCCCGGAATAAACTGGCTGATTGCCCTGTCATTTACGCTTACAGGAGAACGGTCAGAATTTACAGCGAGATTGCCTTCCGTGGTTTTTATTTTGATTTTTGTATCACTGTTAATCTGGCTGCCGATTCCCTGGTTGAGCATTGAAGTCCGGCTTATTTCCGCAATTGTCTTCCTGACCAGTATAGGCATTATAGACAGGGGCTGGCTGATAGAGATAGAAGCGGTGTACGTGTCTCTTACCGGAATAGCAACTCTCCTGTGGCTGTATATCTGGTCCGTAAAAGGTTCCAAGTGGCCATTGTGGATTATACTTTCTATCGTGCTTGGTTTGGGGATGCTCGTGAAGGGACCCTTTATTCTGTTTTTTCTGTACAGCGTTGTGATTTCGGTCCTGTGGTATTCCGGCCGACTGAGAGATTTGTTCAAAATAGGGCATCTCGCAGGGCTGGCCTTTGCCTTGTTAATAGCAGGCGGGTGGTTCTATCTTGCCACACAGCAAATTTCGTCGCCGAAGACGACGATGACCAATACGATGACGTGGGAGTTCCTGAAGCGAATTTTCATAAAACCCAACTTCGGCAAATGGGCAATTGATGTTACGAAGTCGTTCGCATATTTTTTGCCATGGTTGTTTTTCGTGCCAATGCTCTGGGACAAAAAACTGATATCCCGGATGGAGCAGGCACACGCGGCGATTTTCCGCGGTTGTCGGCTGGGCATGGTGACTGGTTTCGCGGCAATGTGCCTGATGCCCGGGATGTTCGCCCGCTACGTTCTGCCTGTTTATCCGATGGCAAGCATTTTAACGGGATGGGTACTATCACTCGACAAGAACCCAAACCCGTTATGGAAAAAGGCGCTGCTGGCGTGCTTCTTGATATCGTGTGCGACAGCGACGGCCGGCGTGATATTCGCGACAAACAAACCTGCGGCCGGTATTGTTTTGGCGTTGGCGATTTGCGCAACGGTCATCGTTTTTTGGAAGCGGGACACTGTTCAAAATACGCTGCGGCTTTCACTGGTTACCGCGGCATTATGTGTCGTTTTGATGCTGCAGTATGCCACCTCCGGTCTTGATATTATAACGTCGAAGGAGATGCGCAAGCCCGCGGCAATGCAAATAAACAAGATTGTGCCCGCGGGGCAGACAATATATTTCTTTTGGCATGACTACTTTTATCCGGCGGTCTTCTACCTCCGGCCGCCCGTTAAATACGTGCATAACGCCGATGAAATTAGCGAGCAGGTTCATTATATGATAGTGAAGAAAATCGACTACGATAAGTTAATGGCTGAGGGACGGATTTCCAGCCGGTCGCCGGAAGTGCTCTATGACTTTCGTATCCCAAGCGAATACGAATTGGTGCGATTGAATTAGCGGGATTTTCCCGTCCGTTCAAGAGTTATTTCTCACTTTTAGATTGCACTTCAGTGCGCATACGTGGTTTATAACTCAACAAAAGGCCATACCTGCGGTTTTGCAGGAGGAGCGGTTTCTGGGAATATTGAATAAATTTTTATTATTTTTGTTGCGGGCGGGGGAATATGCCGTATAATGGGTATCTTGTCGAGCATATCTTTCCGCCTTTCAAGGGTATTCTCCAAACAAAAAATGTGAGAGGCACATTATAAATTGACGGCCAATTAAAAGGCCAAGGAGTATTATTGTGAGTACAGGAACAGTGAAATGGTTCAGTGGGGAAAAAGGGTACGGGTTTATCACCGCTGACGATGGCGGAGCCGACCTGTTCGTTCACCACTCGGAAGTCAAGACAGCCGGGTATGCCAACCTCGACGAAGGGCAGAAGGTGGATTACACGGTGGGCGAGGGTAAAAAAGGGCCTTGTGCGACAAACGTAGTTCCGCAACAAGCCGCCGTAAATTAACTCCAAAGAAAGGCCTCGCCCGTGGGGGGCCTTTCATTTTTGTTTAGTGATTTGCCTGTAGGGGTAACAATGGGAAAAACGCTAAAAACTTCGGCTGACAACAGAAAATGCGTGTTTCCGAACTGCACGCATATCCTGAGTATCTATAACCATGACACTTACTGTCATATACATCGGGACCTGGTGCATCAGGAATTGCAGAAAACCAAGATTTTAACTCATCAGCAACTTAACGCGTAAACCGGCTCAAAGCCCTTCCGCCTGCGCGATAAATTTGAGCAGTCGACAGTGGAAAGTTGACTAAATACAAACTATCCGCTACCCGCTATACGCTAAATAAAATATACCCTATACCCTTGGGCAATTGGTCAGGTATTCGGTTTTCGGCAGTCCCCCCGTAAGCGGCAGCGCGTATTTGACAAAAGCGTCTGTAATGCCGTTGCCCGCGGAATTGATGAACTCATCGGGCATCGATTTTGTTTTCTCTGCGACGTTTCTTAGCTCGGTTGCGAACAATTCGACCGCGTATTTAGCGCCCTTGAGCCGTCTGATAGCGACCGAGCCGCTTTCCAGCTTGACGGCGTATTTGACCGCCTGCCTGCCGCACAGCCGCGCTTCCTTGGCATCGATTGACGATTGCAGCCCCGCGAAACTCCTCTGCAGATAGCCGAATGTGTCGGCCCGCACTCGCTTGATTTTCAAACTGCCCTTAATCCGCGAGGCAAGAAAATCAGCCAGAGCGCCCGTTCCTGAAAGCTGGACATTGCCGTGGGCGTCTCTTTCGCCTGTGTCGGCGATTTTCTTCGTCCAGACGATACCGTCGGTGTCGCAGATGCCTTCGCTGACGGCGATGACGCATCGATTGAGTTTCGTATAAACATTGTTGACGTCGGCAAGGAACTTGTCTATCGAAACGGGCCTCTCGGGAACATAGACAAGGTGTGGGCCGTCGTCGTCTTTGTTTTTGGCAAGGGCGGCCGCGGCGGTGAGGAACCCCGCGTTCCTGCCCATAATGACGTCGATTTTTACACCCGGCAGCGCCCTGTTGTCGAGGTCATCACCCAGACAGGCGCAGGCGACAAATTTCGCCGCCGTTCCATACCCTGGACAGTGATCGGTGACGAGCAGGTCATTATCGACGGTCTTTGGAACGTGCCAGGCGCGAAGCTCATAGCCGGCTTTCTGCGCGATGGTGTTGATGATATAACAGGTATTGGCGGAATCGTTGCCGCCGATGTAGAAGAAGTACCTGACGTTTCGTTTTTTGAAGACGTCAAGGATTTTGCGGCAATATTCCTCATCGGGCTTGTCACGGCTTGAACCCAAAGCCGAGGATGGTGAAGCGGCGACCATTTCGAGGGTCTTGGCGGGGACTTTTTTCAGGTTAATAAACTGGTCTTTGACTATACCTGACACGGCGTGAATCGTGCCGTAGAGGTCGCCGATTTCGGGGTGTTTTTTTGCTTCTTCGATTACGCCGACCAGTGAAGCGTTGATGACCCCGGTTGGTCCACCGGATTGGCCGACTACGGCGTTTGCCCTAGCTGCTTTTGCCATTGCTGATACCTTTCCATCACGAATCAAACCATAGTTTCAGTTTTACGAGTGGCTAATTATATTCGTTAGGCGTCCGCAGGCAAGTTTATTCAGGCAGAGGTCTAAACCTCGATTGCGAGGGCGGGGGTGAGGAAGTAGAGCCATTTGGAGAGGGTTTTCTGGCCTGTGATTGCGGCGGCGGCCTGGGCATAAAGGGCAAGCTGGGGACGATATAGTTCAGCACGCTGAGGCGCCTGGTCGGCAGACACGTTGTCGGTTTTGAAGTCAACAATCAAAAGGCCTTTTGGGGTCTTGATGAGCAAATCGATTATGCCCTGAACGATAATATAGTCGTCGCTCGTTTGATGAGCCGCGGGTTCGGACCACTGGGAGGCGGGGACGGCAAAAGTGAAGGGCCATTCGCGCCACACGAGGTTATTTTTGCCTAAGGTTTCTTTGCCAAGTTCGGTTTTGAAGAATTTGATTATTGATTCGGCGTTTATTTGTGACGCGACTGATTGGGTGATTGCGCCATCGGCGACGAGTTTGGTTGTCAGCCGATTTATCGCGTCAGTCGTTATGGGTTTATCGAGGTCGAGCTGTGATATGACAAGGTGGGTTGCGGTGCCGATGGTTCTGCCGTCAATTTGCTCGGTCAATAGAATTGATTTTGGCATTCGGCCAAGAGACGCGGAATAATCGAGTTTTACGAACTCGTCGTTACGGTGCGTCCATTGCGAGACGGACCTTTTTGCGGGCAACCCCGGCGCGCCGGGGAAGGGGTATTGCCAGTTAAGGGACTGCTTGAGGCGAGCCAACAAAGTCGTGGCTCGTGGCTCGTGGCTCGTGACTCGTTTTGACGAGGAACGACAAACAAGCGACGATAATTGAGCAGCCAGTTGAGCAAGCTGCGGGTGGTCGTAGAAATGGACGCTGAATAAATCGTCGCCGACGGACTGAATTGACTGGCCGGTTTGAAAGATGTTGTGCAGGAGGGGGTGGCGGCCCAGAGCGGAGAGAATCCAGTCGAGGTGGCTTTTGCAGGAGGCAAGATACCAGTGCGGGACGGGGCTGTCGCCAAAGAGGAGCGAGGCGGTGAGGATACGCCGGCAACTGTCACTGTCTTTACGGCCCACGAGGACGAGGCGGTCCATCGCCCTTGTCATTGCGACGTAGAGGATGCGCATTTCCTCGGCGAGCGATTTACGGCGGGCGCGTTCGGTGATTACCTGCCAGCCCATCGAATCGAGACGAGAATTGTCGTCGGGGTCGATGACGCGTAGTCCGAGTGTGGATTGCTCATCGACGAGGCAATCAGCAGCAGCGTCTTTTTTGTTAAATTCGCCGTCGAGGTCAGCGACGAAGACAACGGGGAACTCAAGGCCTTTGCTTTTGTGGATGCTCAGGAGGCGGACGACGTTGCCGGCGGGTGATTCCGGCTCAGGTTTGGACCAGTCCTCGCCTGCGGCCACGAGTTTTTCGATAAATTCGACGAAGCGTGTAAGCGAGGGGACACCTGAGCTTGAGGCGAAGCCCTCGAACTGGACGGCGCGGTCGTGGAGTTTGAGGAGATTTGCCCTGCGGGCAAGGCCATCGGGCAACGCGCAGACAAACGAGAGATAGCCGGTGCGGCGATAGATATGCCAAATCAGCTCGGCCAGACGGCCACGGCGAGCAATAGTTCGCCACTCGTCGAACGCAACGAGGAAGCTGGTAATTTTGTCGGTGAGTCCGCGGTCATCTCCTGATTCGCAAAACGACCTGACGCAGTCGTAGAAGCCGGAGTTGCGATTATCTTTTTTACCATAGAGGCGAATCTTCGCGAGTTCCGTATCAGTGAAACTGAAAAACGGGCTTCGCAGGACGGCGGCAAGCTCGATATCGCGGCGGGGGTTGTCAAGGACCTTCAACAGGGACAACACATCGGTAATTTCAGTTGTTTCGAAATAGCCGGCGGTCGCTTCGGAGCTTACGGGGATGCCGCTGAGGCGGAGGGCCTCGACGAAATCATTTTTGCCGGCGAGCGAACGCATCAGGATAACGACATCGCTATATTCGACGGGTCTCGCGGAGCCGGTTTTTTTATCGAAGATTTGCATCGCCGGGGCGGCTGTGTCAGCGCCGACGATTTGCTTTATGCGACTTGCTATCATCGCGGCTTCCAACTGCCTGGCACTAAACCCCGGCGAGCCGGAATCGGTTTGTTCATCATCTTCTTCGGCTACATCGCTCGCCTCATCGAGTATGTGCAACTCAACCGCGGGGGCAATCGCTTTCCCAGCGTCATCCTGAGAAGCGGGGTGGAGGTGAGCGGACTGGTCATAATCGACTCCGGCAAATGAAGCGGTCATTATGCGGGCGAATACGAGATTGACGAAATCGAGGATTGGTTTGGCGGAGCGGAAGTTGACGTTGAGGTCAACGCGGAGGCCGGCTTTGGCGGTCTTTGGCTGGAGTTGTGATTGTTTAAGATGTTCGAGGAAGATTTCGGGCCGGGCGCCTCGCCACTGGTAAATGCTTTGCTTGGGGTCGCCGACGGCGAAGAGGTTGGCGGGCGTGCTTATCATATCGAGGATTGCCTGCTGGACGCCGTTGATGTCCTGATATTCATCGACGAACACGTATTTATATTTTTCCCTCAGGGCAATCGCGGTTTCGGACGGTTCGAGTTTTTCCTTCCGCGTTTGCTGATTCGTTAAAAGCCGCAACGCGTAATGTTCGAGGTCGGCGAAATCGAGGCAATTGAGCGACTTTTTGGTCTGGGCATAGAGGCGGTCAAACTGCCTGACTAATTCGATTAAGACCATCGTCTGTGAGCCGACGGCGCCAGCGAGTTTGTTGAGGTATTCGGGATTCAAAACCGCCAGGCCATTTAGCTCTTCGACGGAGTCGAGGGACGCTTTGACCATTTTTTGTATCAAGCCGGCGAGGTCGGAGGGGACGTCTTTGGGGGTCGTGGTCATTGGTTTATCGAAGGCGATTATCGCAGACGCGGCGGTATCCCAATCGCCGGCGCGGAGCAAATCGAGGAGTTGGCGGACAGGCCCGATGTAATCACGCCGGCACTTTGCGGCCCAGGGGCCTGCCTGATTGTTTTGCTGATAGATTTTCAGCGCGTATTCGATTCGGCCCAGAGCATCCTGTAATTTACCCTCGATGATTTGTCTTTGGGTCCGGGCGAGGTCGGTGTCAAATGGATTTGTCGCTCCGGCGAGCAATTGCGCCCTGCTCAACCAGTCGTCGCGTGACACAACGCCGTCGAGGAAGTCACTTATCGCGATTATGGTCGCGGGAAATCCATCGGATATCCGCAGGTTGCGGCGGGCGAGAAGCTGCCTCATCGCATCGGCGAGATTTAGCTGGTTCCAGGCCCAGTCGATTGTTTTTTCGAGCGACTCGGTTTTGAGCAACGCCGATTCGTCGGCGTCGATAACACGAAACGTCGGGTCGAGGCCAAGCTCGTGGAAATGTTCGGTTATGAGGCGTTTGCAGAATGAATGTATAGTGCTGACGTCAGCGGCGCTGAGCAGGACAAGCTGTCGGCGGAGATGGCGGCGGAGCGCCTGGTCTTTGGCTGCTTCAATCGCCGCGTTTAATTGCTGCGCTATGCGGGAGCGCATCTGCTCGGCGGCCATATCGGTAAAGGTGACGACGAGTATGCCCCAGACGTCGGGACAGGCCGAGGCGTTCTTTACGACATCAACGCAACTGGCCGAGAGGACGGCGGTTTTGCCCGTTCCAGCTGAAGCGGAGACAAAGACGTTCCGTGCGTGCTCAACAATGGCACGGCTTTGCTGGGTCGTCCATTTTATCTGTCGCGGCGGATTAACGTTCTTTTGGCTCATCGGTATTCGCTATCTGTGAAAGGACCTGCTGTTTGCCTGTGGGCGACAACGGGTTGTAATCGTTTATCTGCCAGTCGAAACGGCAGACGGGTTTATACTCGCAATTAGAGCAGGGGGACTTTCCCGACAGCCGATACGGCGTCGCGATTATCCGACCTGATATGATTTGCCCGGCGAGGGCGGTAATTTTTTGCAAACTGAAATTCAAAAAGGCCTCGAAGTCAGCGGGCCTCAGTGCGCCGAGGTAGTTGTATTTGCCGTATGGCTGGCCGTCGGTTGTGATGTAAAAGTTGTAAAAGCGACTGTCTTTTGCGGCTGCGGCGTCGAGCACAGAGGCGTATTCGCCGTTGAATATGCCTTTTGCTTTGTGAGCGAAACCGCCCCGGTCGGCGGCAATTTCATTAAGAGGTTTCGATTTGGAGCTTACCTCAATCGGGAAATAAAAAGCGCCTGCGATATCATCGACAATCTTGCCGGCGGCGTTTCGCACGGCCAACATATAAACGGCGAGCTGGATATCGAGGCCATAGAAAAATTCCGCCCAACTGAAGGAGCTTTCGGAGCGTTTTTTATAATCGAAAACAAGGGCGACTTTTCGGCCATTGACGGTTGCGACATCGAGGCGGTCTATTCTGCCATTTAGCGAAAGTTTACGGCCGTCATTGAGGGAGATTGTAAATTCGCCTATTTTTGACCCCGCAGATTTTGGCTGACCGAACCCGACCTCGGACATCGCGGGTCGGAAGGCGCCGGCGGAAATCATTTGAGATATGGCGAGGACGCAATCCCGCAGATATTCGGCAGCGGCGGCGACGATAAAACTATTGTGCGGGCTGTGTGTTTTGAATTTTGAGATGAATGAGTCATCACGGCACAATTTTTCAATCTCTTCGTCGAGGATTTTTGTCAGAGCGGCGGGCGCGACGGTTTCAAAACGGAGTTTTTCGGCGACGGCCCTTTTGATAAATCCGTCGAGGACGCGGTGATAGAAATCGCCGAGGTCGAGCGGTTCAAGCTTGAATTCGTCGCGTTTTTTCAGGTCGAGGACGTATCTGGCAAAATGCTTATAAGGGCAGGCGGCAAAGGTGCTCAGGCGCGAGGCAGAGCTGGACAATGGTTTATCGAAAAGCTGACTGACGATTGAACCATCCAGCATCGCGTCGTTGTTATAATTGACCGCGTTAGTCACTCTTGAGCCCAATTCCGCCAACTGGTTATCTTTGAGGATATCCCGCAAAAGTCCTTCAGGGCGCGGACAATCGGTTTGCGGATGTGTTTGTTTACCCAATCGGCAACAGAGAGCATCCTCAAGGTCATAGACACTGGAAACCTCTTCGAGGGGCGTATCGGCGAAGGATATTGATTCGGCTTCGAGGTTTTCAAAAAGCGAGAGCAGATTATCGACAAAAGGAGAGCGGGCGACGTTATTTGCTTTTCGGTCAACAGCCGGATAAGTGACGCAGAGAAATTCGGATGGTCTTGTAAAGGCGATATAGGCCAGATAAGCCCGGCCGGCCAGCTCCTGACGAACGCCGGGCGGCAGCTCGAGGCCGAACGCCTGCGCGGCGACGCGGTCTTCCTCGCTCAGGATACTGTCGAAAACGAGGGGGACGGGGAATTGTCTTTCGGTAGCGCCGATGAGGAAGACAGCTTTCAAATCGGGATGGCGGCTTCGCTCGATTGAGCCGACGAGCACCTGGTCGAGATTAGGAGGTATGAAAGCAAGCGTCATCTGCGAAAAAGCGGAGGTGATAACCGCGAGATAATCCGAGCAGGTCAGGGGAGAGCCGGTGAAGGCCTCGCCCATCTCGTCGAAGACGTCGATGAGGCGGTCGTAAAGCTGGCGATGCTCGTCGGCGGCGGTGAAATCACCCCGCTGCAGCACCTGCTCGACCCAGAGGGACAATCGTTTGCGAACGCCGGCGGCTTCGAGGAAATCGAAAATTATTTTTGTGAATTGCCCGGCGGCAATGGCGCCCTGTGAGTCGGCGCTATCGGTAAGTCGTTTACCCAGTTGAATCAGCGGCTCGATTGCCTTTTGGCGGATCTGGTCAACCCGCTGTTCTTGGAACTGCTCCGCTTTGTCGGCCGCGTATCGCCAGGGTTTGGGGCTTTTCCAGTCGGAGGGGGTGATTCCGAAGGCGATGCAATAATTTTCCAGGAGGTCAACTTCGTCGCGTTCGAGGTCGATGAGGTCAGTTTTAAGATACGCGAATACGTCGCCGGGGGGGAAGTCATTTGTGACGGCGGCAAGAGCCGAACAAATCAATTCGATGACGGGGTGCTGGTTCAGCGGTCTTCGCTTGTCTATAAAGACGGGTATGCCGTAATCTTCAAAGCAGGTCTTGATGTAGTTTTCGTAAGAGTCGATATCGGAGGCGATGACTGCTATGTCACGGTATCGCAAACCATTGTGCCTGACCAATTTTGTTATTTGCGCGGCGACGAACTTCGCCTCGGCGCGGGCGTTAGGGGCCGAGACAATCCTGATTTTGTCATCGGCGGCGATTTTGGCGGAGCCCTGCGAAAAGATGGAACGTTCGAGGTGGGCAAGCACAGGGCTTTGCGAAAAACGGCGGGGTTTATCCAAAACAAGAGGAGCGGCAATTTTGAGTTTGCATTTTTTAATTCTCTCGACAAGGTCGGCATAGGTCTGGGCGGTGGGGCTGAATAAATCGGCGGGGTCAACCTGGTTTTTCTCCGGATTGGCCAAATCAACCGTGGACGGGTCGAGGCACAGCGCGATTTGAGCGTTTTCGACGACCTTCAGCAATTCGGTCAACAGGGCAAGCTCGGCGGTGGTGAAGCCGGCGAAGCCATCGACCCAGAGTTTTGCCCCGCGCACAAAATCGGCGCAGGCGACGGCGCGGCAAGCGGCAATCATCTGAGTATCGGGGTCGATAAATTTCCCCTCGATGAAATCAAGGTATTCCTTAAAAACGACGGCGATATCGGCGAACTTCGCGGCGGCAAGGCCTGGCGACCGCTGCTTTTTCATATTTCGCACGAGGTTTTCGATGTCGTCGGGGGTATTCGCATATTGCTGAAGCTTGGCGATGGTGTCGGCGAGGCGCAATCCGAGGCCCGGCATCCTGGCGGAATTTTTGAGGATTGTGAGCTTGGAGGCACAATCGCGGAGGACCCGCTGGACAACCATCGTGCGGCCAAGACGCGAGACGGCGGGTCTGGCGGCGTTTTTGCCGAGGACGAGATAGACCAGCCGGTCAAAGGAAAGGACGTGGAGGCGGTTGTAGCCGGTTATTCGCGGGTCACTGAGGATGACCCGGCTTGCCTGATAGGTCGCCTGCTCGGGGACAAGCAGTAGCAACGACTGGCTGCTCTTTTGCAAGAGGGCATCCGCTATTGCCCGGACGCAATGGTGCGTCTTGCCTGTGCCGCTTCTGCCGAGGATAAATTGAACCGCCATAGCAAATACCCGCGAAAAACAGGAGAAACTTTTGCAAGTTTACAGCTTAATCCACCATACTCAAGGCAGATAAAAGCGTAAAGTGTAAAATCAAAACTACAAATTTATTTCCAGATTCATCGGGACCGGGCTCAAAGGGCAATGCGGTGTAAGCAGCGGCCGGGCAAGAAAAAAGCTGCGAGCCAGCAAACAAGTGAGGCCCGCAGCTTTTTCATTCACAATTCTAAATCGTTCTACGCCTTTCGTTTTCTCAGCATCAAGCCGCCCAGGCCAAGCAGTGCGAGTGTCATCGGTTCAGGAATGATTGCGGTAAAACCGTGGGCATTACCGCCGTCGTTATTATTCCAGTAATAACCAACAAGATTGCTCCCGTCGATACCATATACGTATGTCCCTGCCGCTCCGGGGTAATCGAGGGTAGTCCATGATGTGCCGTTATAGAAAAAGCCATGGTCACCGGAAGCGTTAGTGTAGTAACCAACAAGATTACTGCCGCTAATGCCATTGATGCACGTGAAAGATGCTCCAGACATATCATGGATGGTCCAGGTTCCGCCTGTCATATCATAGACAGCGCCGTGGAAATCATAGTCACCAACGAGTTTGCTGCCGCTGATGCCATTGAAATATGTGTTAGTCGCCCCCGGCTTGTCAATGGTAGTCCAGTTTCCGCCGTTATAGAGAACGCCATGGCGGTTATCAGAGGAGTCCGAGTAGTAGCCAACAAGATTGCCGCCATCGATGCCGTTCATAAACGTCCCCTTTGACCCTCCCGTTGCCGCTCCCGGCGCGTCGAGGGTATTCCAGGAACCACTGATATAGGAACAACCGCGGTAGCCATTATCGTAGTAGTAGCCAACATAATTGCTCCCGTCGATGCCGGAAAGTACTGTTTGACCTGCCGGGTCGTCGTGAGTGACCCAGGTTCCGCTGTTATAAGTAAAACCATGGCTACCACTACCATCAGAATAGACACCGACAAGAGTGCCCCCGTCAATACCTAATACCTCTGTATAATACGCCCCCGCCTTGTCGATAGGGGTCCAAGTGACAGCCCCGGCATAACTCACACAGCACAACACTACCACTCCACAAATCACAATCGACATTTTCATAATCTTTTCCTCTTTCAAAAAATATTTCAACAGCAACATACTGTTGGTTGCCTTTCTGCAGCAGTGCCGCGAAAGACCACAACCACTTAACAAGGAAATATTTTTTTCCTCCTCATCGCTCCCCCCTTCTTCTTCGCAGGCCATTTCAACTCTGTGCGAGAGCCATGCGAACTCACTCAGGATTAACTTTCTACCACAAATACCTCTGGAAGTCAAGAGTTTTTTAAAAAAAATTGCGGATTTTCCAGATTATTTGGGATGGCCCTTTCACCCCCCTGCTCACAGACAAAGATGTCTCTTGCGCTTACTGAGGGGAGGTGAAGGCATGGCATATCCGGTTTGCGGTGGTATAATAAACAAGGAGGGGTTTCCCACCGTACAAGCGGCGCAATAAAGACGGCCGAGGCACTTAGAACTGCTGTAAGAACCGGAGGTCATTTTCGTAGAATAAGCGTATGTCGGTGATGCCGAATTTTCGCATAGCCAGACGTTCGATGCCGAAACCGAAGGCCCATCCGGTGTATTTTTCGCTGTCGATGCCGACGGCGTCAAAGACGTTGGGGTCAACCATACCGCAGCCGCCCATCTCGACCCAGTTTTCTTTGCCGGATTTGTCGGCCAGCAGCAAATCGACCTCGGCGCTCGGCTCGGTGAACGGGAAAAAGCTGGGGCGGAATCGCCATTTTGCGTCTTTGCCAAGGAAGGCCTTAATGAACTGGTCGATGGTGGTCTTCATATCGACCATACTGACGCCTTCATCGACGACCAACGCCTCGAGCTGATGGAACATAAACATATGCGTCGCATCGACGGTGTCGGGGCGATAGACGCGGCCCGGGGCGACGAGGCGAATGGGCGGTTTGGTTTTTTCCATTACGCGAATCTGAATGGTGGAGGTCTGGCTCCGCAGCAGGACGTTGTCGTCGATGTAGAAGTTGTCGAGCGGGTCGCGGGCGGGATGCTCGGAGCCGATATTGAGGGCGACGAAATTATGCCATTCGTCCTCGACTTCGGGGCCGTATGCGACGGAAAAACCCATTCGGGCGAATATCTCGAGCAGCTCATTTGCGGTCTGGGTGATGATGTGGGGCCTGCCGATTCGGTGGGAATGGCCGGGGAGGGTGACGTCAATTAACTGTTTTTTCTTAGACCGCTCGGTCTGAGTGATTTTTCCTTTTAACTGTTCGAACGCGGCGTTGACCTCGTTTTTTATCCTGTTGGCCAACTGGCCCGCCGCGGGTCTTTGGTCAGGGGGAACTTTACCAATTTGCGTGAGTATCTGTGTGACGAGGCCCTTGCGGCTAAGGTATTTCAGGCGGAACTGCTCCAGCGAGGCGGAATCGGCGACGGCTTTAAGCTCATCGAGGGCGTCTTTACCGATTTTCTCGAATTGCTCGAGCATTTTAGCCTCTTTTACCGCAGAGACCGCAAAGCTCGCAGAGATTGTTTTGTTTTTTACTCCGCGGCCTCCGCGTGCTCGGCGGTGAAACTTTAAATTTTCGCGACGTTGGCGGCGGCGACGATGGCGTCGAAACCACCCGGGTCGGCAATCGCTATTTCGCTGAGCATCTTACGGTTCAGGGCTATATTGGCCTTTTTGAGTCCGTTGACAAGCCGGCTGTACATAATGCCCCGCTGTCTGCAGGCAGCGGTGAGACGGGTAATCCACAGCGCCCTGAAGTCGCGTTTTCGCAGTTTGCGTCCGAATCGCGCGTAAACACCCGCCCGCGTTCTCGCCTGTTTGGCCGCCCGATAAAGGTGGCCGGCGGAGCTGCGATATCCCTTGACGGACTTGAGGATACGTTTGTGTGCCTGGCGTCTTGCAGCGCCTTTTCTGACTCTGGGCATATCAAATTTCCTTTCTCAATTCATCGCTAAGCTGGCCCGCCACGGACACATAAGCCGTCGTGGACGTCGCGGGCCGAAACCATCTATTTGCCAAGCGCGAGTATGATTTTATCGGCGTAAACCCCGGTAATGATGGCGGGGCCGGCTATCCTGTGCCGCCGCTTGGCGTTTTTGCTGTTCATCAGGTGGTTGCCCGAGGGGTGCTTGTATCTCAGCTTCCCTTTGGCGGTCACCTTGAATCTCTTGGCCATACCCTTGTTGGTCTTCATCTTAGGCATTTTCAATAACCCTGAAAAAAAAGAACAAAACACCCGGCGCATAAACACAGCGCGTTTCACGAGTAAAGACGGGAGGATACACTATTTGGCCCGACGGGTCAACAGGGTTTTACGCTTTTCGCGGAAAAAGAGTCAAAACCCCCAGCACGACCCCGCCACAGGCGGGTGAAGTCGGGAGCTTATGGCACTACTGCGGCGTGACCACCAGCGTCATTCGCTTGCCCAGCAGCCGGCCTGCCTGGTCAATCTTCGCAACGTCGCTTATCGACTCGGCAATTTTGCTGAGAAGCTCACGGCCCTTGTCCTGGTGGGCAAGCTGCCGGCCGCGAAAGACAAGCGTAAACTGAACCTTGTGCCCCTTTTCGAGAAACTCACGGGCGTGTTTGACCTTAATATCAATATCGTGCTGGTCGGTTTCGGGACGCAGGCGAACCTCCTTAAGTCCGCCGGCGTGGTGGGTTTTTTTGCGGGCCTCGCGGGCCTTTCGCTTCTGCTCATAGAGCCATTTGCCGTAGTCCATTATCCGGCAAACCGGCGGCTCGCTGGTCGGAGACACCTCGACAAGGTCAAGATTTGCCTCGCGAGCTTTATCGAGGGCGAAATTTCTGTCAACGATTCCAACCTGATTGTTTGATTCATCGACGAGTCGAACTTTCTCGGCTCGTATTCCTCCGTTTATCCTCAACCCCTTTACTTTAATTAACACTCACCTCACCTTTCCAAAAAAACCATCAAACAGTTATCGACTATCCAAAACTTCCCGGCCGGCTTACAAAGCCAGCCCTATTTGCTTATCGGCGATTTTCCGCCCGGCGATTGCCGCAAACTCATCGACCTTGAGCGTCTTTGTCTGTTCCTGGCCGCGAATTCTCACGTTGACGGTATCGGCTGCCGATTCTTTCGGCCCAACAACAAGCATGTACGGGAGCTTGTCGGCGTGCGCGACGGCAATTTTAGCCCCAATTTTCTCGTTGGACAGGTCGGATGAGCATCGCAAATTATGCGCCTTGAGTTTGCTCTCGACGGCCCGGGCGTAATCGTTGGTCTTTTCGCTTATGGGCAGGATTCTGGCCTGCTCGGGCGCAAGCCACAACGGAAACTCGGCGGCGTAATGCTCTATCAAAATGCCGATGAACCGCTCGAAGGAGCCAAGAACCGCGCGGTGAATCATCACAGGCGTCTTTTCGGTGTTATCCTTATCGGTATAGACAAGCTCGAATCGCTGCGGCATAGAGAAATCGAGCTGAATGGTTCCTAATTGCCAAGAGCGTTTGAGACAATCCTGAATATGAAAATCAATCTTTGGACCGTAGAAAGCGCCGTCGCCTTCGTTGATTTCGTAACTGATATTTTTATGACTAAGGGCGACCTTGAGGGCGTTGGTGGCGATTTCCCAGATTTCGTCGGAGCCGATGTGATTTTCGGGTTTGGTGGAAAGTTCGACGTGGAAATCCTCGAAGCCGAAGGCCTTGTATATCTCGAAAACCAGCTCGATTACGCCGATGATTTCGGGCTCAATCTGTTCAGGTGTACAAAAGATATGAGCGTCGTCCTGGATGAACTGACGGACGCGGAACAGGCCGTGCATAACGCCGCTTGCTTCGTGGCGATGAACCATTCCCAGCTCGGCGACGCGGAGGGGGAATTCACGGTAGGAGTGTTTGCGGGTTTTATAAACGAGGCATCCGCCCGGACAATTCATCGGTTTGATGGCGTAATCGGCGTCGTCGAAGCGGGTGAAATACATATTCTCCTTGTAATGGTCCCAGTGGCCGCTTCTGTGCCAAAGCTCTTTATTAAGAATTATCGGGGTTTTTATTTCCTCGTAGTTGTACTTATTGTGGACGCCTCGCCAGAATTCGACTATCGAGTTCCAGATAATCATTCCCTTGGGGTGCATAAAGGCAAAGCCGGGCCCCGCCTCGTTGAAGCTGAATAAATCCAGTTGTTTGCCCAATACGCGGTGGTCGCGTCTTCTTGCTTCTTCGAGGCGTGCAAGGTAATCATCCAGCTCTTTTTTGTTTCGCCAGGCGGTGCCGTAAACCCTTTGCAGCATTTTCTGGGTGGGGTCGCCGTGCCAGTAGGCGCCTGCCACCGACATAATTTTAAAGGCGCCAATTTTACCGGTGCCGGGGACGTGCGGCCCGCGGCAGAGGTCCTCGAAGCCATCGCCCGAGGAATAAAAGCTCATTACGTCTCCGGTTGCGCGATTGACATTGTCGGTTTTGTATTTGTCGGCGGCAAGTTTTTTAAGGGCCTCGGCCCGGGTCATCTCTTTGCGGACGAAAGGTCTGTCGGCCTTGGCAATCTGGCTCATTTTTTCCTCGATGCGCTCGAAGTCGCCCGGGCGAATCGGCTCATCGAGGTCGATATCGTAATAGAAACCATCTTCCACGGTCGGGCCATAAACAAGTTTGGTCTGGGGCCATAAGCTGCATATCGCTTCGGCCATAACGTGCGCACAACTGTGGCGCATTATGTCAAGACCTTCGGCGTCTTTGGGCGTGATGATTTGGAGTTTGGCGTCGGCCTCTATCGGCGTAGAGAGGTCAACAATTTGACCATTGATTTGCGCTGCTATGGCTGCCTTCGCAAGGCCTGCGCCTATTTTTCCCGCCACTTGTTTTGCCGTTATGCCGTCGGCGGCCTCTATGATGGAGCCGTCCGGCAGTGTAATCCTCACCATTCGTCAATCCGATAAAGCAATCGCTGGTTCACAATACCTGTCAATAGTCGCCATTTTAACCCGCCAGCGGCAACTGTCAAGCGACTTTGCCGCGAGGCGGAAGTCAAAAACAAACACGACCGAAATCTCGCTTGCTCTCGGTCTTTAATTTGGTATCCTAATATTGTGCAAAAATAAGGGTATAAACATAGGAGGTATTGCAATGAGATATTTATTGGCCGCAGCATTACTTTTAGCTTTTATCAGCTCGACTCAAGTCAACGCCGAGTCGGCTGTGGACACAACCTTCGATGTTAACCGCCCCGGTCTCGGCGACCAGAAGACCATCACTGCCACAGCCGGCGAGAATGGCTCGATTGCCCCCCAAGGCGTTATCACGGCCGACTACGATGGCGTCATTACATTTAACGCGGAACCCAACACCGGTTACGCGGTGGACGCCTGGTATCTGGACGGCAACAGCGTGCAATTGGGCGGCCGGTCGTATGACCTTTCCAGTATCGAAGCAAACCATACGGTCAGAGTTACTTTCGAGCCGTTGCAGTTTACAATTAGCGGGACGATAACCTACGGCGGTTCGGGGATAGACGGCGTACACTTGGGCGGTCTGGGTGTCGTTACCAATGCAGCCGGCTTCTATACCGCCACGGTGGACTATGGCTGGAGCGGAGTGGTCACGCCAACCAAGAGTGGTTATACTTTCGACCCGAACAGCAGGTCCTACATCGACATTACCGCCGACAATGAAGACGGGGACTATTATGCGATGCCGGCAGGTGATGCCAATGACCACAAGCAGCACAATATTCAGCGGTCTAAAGTCAAGTAAGGCCCCAAAGATACTACCGGCTACGCAAAGTGGCAGGCGAATTACGCGCCGAAAGTTTCGCGTTCGACATTGTAAAGGTAGAACCTACCATCGTTGCGCATAAAGGCGGCGACGGCTTCGAGCTGACTTTCGATAAAGGATTTGTCGTTGCTGACGACGGAGATGCCGAGCGTTGCGATTTCTTTGCTGTCGTTGTGGTCCACTTCGGAAACGGATATATTGAATCGGCTTTGCAGCCGGCCTATTACGCTTTTGACGATGCTGCGTTTTTCTTTGAGCGAGCCGATGCCCTGCAAATGGAGATTAGCCGTCATCACGCCAACTATCATAGGTCGTTTCTCTTGGTTAGTGCGAGCAGCCCGGCTACTTCCTGAGGCGCATCTCGGCGGCTTTGTGCTTGATCTCGGAGGGAGATTTGTTCAGCCGATTGGCGATTTCCCAGGTCGCGGTTTCCTTGTAAGCTGAGCGCAGCATCCTTAACTGTTTTGGCGTCCAGTCCGATTTTTTCCTTTTGCCGATGCCCATTTCGCGAAGCTGCTTCTGCACCGAAATGAGCGAACGCCTCAACTGTGCCGCCAGCACCACTGCGCTCTTGGCCGGATAGGACTTTGCCAGAAGCGCAATTTCCTGCTTCGTGTATGGTCCCTGTTTGTAAGGTCTCTTTGCGATTTTAGTGCCCTGCCAATACTTGTCCGCCACAGGCGGAACGGTTTCTAATACCAGTTCTGCCCCGACATACTACTCAACTGCGCCGCCGAAGTTCGAGGCCTAATTCAAAATACCGTCAATTGTCAATTTATATTCCGCAAAAGCGGCAAAACCCCCGGTTGATACCAACGGTTATAATCTACCGTCGGCCCGGCCGGCCCGCAACTAAAAAATCTACCCTAAAACAAGATAAATTAAATCCGGCTGATGGCGGCAACCCCCAAACTTAATCTCCAGAAACTCAATAACCCATCCGATGAAATTACAGGGCTCCTTTTCGCCGGAGCACATCCTGAATCTGCTCGGCCAGGCGGTCTCGCTCAATTGATAAAGCAAGCTGGTCGGCCGCCATCTCCAGGATTTGCCGCTGGTCCGGCACATTAAATTTGCCCGGCTCACCGGACTTTAGACCCAAAACACCAACAGCCCCTCTCGGACAGATCATCGGCACGTATATGGCATTAGCATCTGGCAGCGTATCGGTTCCTGCACCTGCTATCTGGCCATGCTCATATACCCACTGGGCAACGGCAATTTCTTTTTCCATACCGGCGAAACTGCTGGGTCGGCTAACCGCCGCTTTTAGCCGGCCTGCTTCATCGGGCAGAAATATCGCCACCTCGCTGGTTAAACTCTCCGATAATAACTCCTGGGCAACGGCCACGAGCTGATGGGCGCCCGCGGTGGCGGCCAGTTTCCTGCTCAAACGATACAGGGCCTCGGTGCGCCACTGCCGCTGACGCAGCGTCTCCACCTGCCGGCGAATCCTGAACGCCAGCGTGCTAATCAAAATCGCAATGGTCAGCATAACGGCAAATGTAATAAAATACTGGGTGTCGGTAACATTGAAACTATAATAGGGCGGCACAAGGAAAAAATCGAACGCCAGCACGCCGGCAACTGACGCCAGGATACCGGGACCGAGTCCGTATCTTGCAGTCACGAACACCACGCCAAGAATAAACACCATTGCCTGGTTTGTTTCGCTAAGCCCCGCCCTGCTTATCAGCTCGGCAATAGCGGTGCTGATTGCGGTAACCACAATTGTCTTGACTAAAGACATGTAATTAATTTGGCGCCGGCTGACGGGATATTGGGCCTTGCTTTCTTCGACAGGGCCTTTTTGACCTCTAATCACATATACATCTATGTCGCCGCTGCGATGTAACACTTTACTTACAACGGAACTGCCTATTAATTCGCGCCAGCGCGGTTCGCCGGTCTTGCCAATGATAATTTTCGTCACGCTTTTGGACTGAGCATACTTTACAATCTCCTCAGCCATATCTTCTCCGCCGAGCGTAACGGTTTCTGCGCCTAACTGCTCAGCCAAATTAAGGTTTCGAGTAAGTTTCTGGCGAGCGGCATCACCCATAAAACGACCTGTGTCCACATAGGCGGCTATCCAGGGCGCTCGCAGCGCAATTGCCATCCGTCTGGTGGCCCGAATTAATCTCGCCGACGTCGGACTGGGACCGATACAAACAAGCAATCGCTCCCTGGTCGTCCCTATCCGGGCGTCCCCTGCTGTCTGGACTTGAGCGCTCAAATGGTCGGCGGTTCGTCGCATAGCCAGCTCACGCAGGGCAGTCAGGTTGGGCAGCTTGAAGAACTTCAGCATGGCCCGCTCGGCATCAGCCGGAAAATATACCTTGCCCTCTTCGAACCGCTGCAGCAAATCCTCAGGCGGCAGGTCCACCAGCTCAACCTCATCGGCCTCGTCAAAAACAGTATCGGGGACCGTCTCACGGACCGCGATACCGGAAATCTTCGCCACAATATCGTTCAAACTCTCTAAATGCTGAACGTTCAGCGTGGTATAGACGCTTATGCCGGCATCCAACAATTCTTCCACGTCCTGCCATCGCTTTGTATGTCGCAGGCCGGGGGCGTTGGTATGGGCAAACTCATCGACAATTATCCCCGCCGGCTTGCGAGCCAGCGCAGCATCGAGGTCAAACTCCTTTAGCTTTATGCCTTTGTATTCCACCTCTTTGGGCGCAAGAATTTCCATCCCCAGCATAATCGCCTCGGTTTCAGGTCGCGCGTGCGGCTGAACATACCCGACAACAATATCCACACCGGCGCCAGCCTGCTCTCTTGCGGCCTCCAGCATCGCATAGGTCTTGCCGACGCCCGCTGCATAGCCGAAAAATATCTTCAGCTTGCCGCCGGCCTTCGCCTTTTTCTCTTTGCGGATTTGCTCGAGCAGCTCATCAGGATTGGGTCGCTCGTTATCCATTCGTTATCTGCCTATTTTGTACGTCTCAGCGTAACATTTAACTCCTTATTTTACAGTGAATCTTTTTCGGGGTCATCGAGGCCGAGTTTCTTTTCGAGGAGTTTGATAGACTGCAAAATGATATAGACCTCATCGTTCGTTTTTATGTCGGAAGCTATGCCGGCTTTTCTCAATAGTTCGGTTATTCTCTTTGATAAGTAGGAAACAGCATTAGAGACATAAAAGGGGAAATACCAGAAATAGCCAAAGGCCAAAATGATGCACAATGTAGCTGTTACGGACATATAGATTCTTACGTTAGCGGACTGTTGTTTTGTTATCAGATTTTTTCGGACAACGGCCTCCATGTTAAGGTCATTGATACTGAGGATGGATTGTTTGAGTTTTTCATAACAAGGCAGGACTTCGTTAAAATACAT
>JBEKZA010000028.1:0-30511 GCA_049510335.1 Sedimentisphaerales bacterium
AGCCACGCCCAGAACCACCATCACGAAAATGACCACCGTTGCCCGCAGGTCACCGGTTAGATAGGAAAGCACGCCCAGCGCCGAGAGCAGGAGGACCAATGGATTTTTGACGTTACCCAAGAGGCGCATCAGGGCAGATTTACGCTTCTCTCGGGCAATCTCGTTCGTCCCGACCTGCTTCAGGCGAGAATCGGCTTCCGTCTCGGTAAGGCCGTTTAGTTGCGACCCAAGCTCCTTCAGGACGGTATCGGTATCGGCATGCGCCTTTTCCAATAGTTGAACGGAATAATGCGTCCCGTTCTTGCCAGGGAGGTTACCTGGGTGCTGAGATGCGTTCAAGGTCTTCTTTGAAATTTCCATTCATGCCTTTGCTGTATGCTGTATCGTCTTGGCCCTGTTGAGAGGTTTACGAGTCAAATTACCGGGGCTGCCACAGTATTTGAGCGGCTTCCAGAGGAACCGCAACGCCATCGCAGTTCGGTATCACTCGCGCCGTATAATCTGTCGCAGGCCGGGTCGCTGATACCGTTACGCTGTAGATGTAACCTCTGGCCTCGCCGGCCAGTTGTCGGCCTCGCTTCATCTCCTGCCGTACCGGACTACTGCCATTTATCCCATCCGCATAAAGTTCCACTCGAACCGCATTCGGGTCGATGTTGTTGAGATAGACCTCAACTTCAAATATATGCTGCTGTCCGTTGGTTTCAACCTTTCTTTCGCCGAAACGCATCGCGGCCCATTTTTGTTCGAGAGCATGCTGCCAATTTACCAGTTTTTTGCCCATCGCACCTTTATCGGAAGCACGCACGCGATAGGATGCCGCAGCCGGAAGGTAATGCTGCTCGGTATATTCTCGCACGGTCCGGTTGGCTGAAAAGCGAGGCGTCAACACCGCCATGCTTTCACGAATACGCGATATCCATGCTTTAGGAAACCCCTTCTCATCACGGTTATAAAACTCGGGAACCAACTCGCCTTCGAGCAGGTTGTAAAGTGCGTTTGCTTCGACATTATCCCAGGCCGGGTCATCGCCATGTTCCTGGCCGTCTCCCAGCGCCCACCCAACTTTCGGCGTGTATGCTTCGGCCCACCAGCCATCCAACTCCGACAGATTGATGCCTCCATTAACAAGCACTTTCATACCGCTGGTTCCACTGGCCTCCCATGGGCGCCGTGGTGTGTTAATCCAGACATCCACCCCCTGCACCAGGTGTTCGGTCAAATGCATATCATAGTCGCTAAGGAATACCGCATGCCGGCGCACCTCGGGCCGCCGGATAAAACGCGTCCATTCCTTAATCATTTCCTGCCCTGCCCGGTCCCCCGGATGGGCCTTACCGGCGATAATGAGTTGAACAGGACGCTGAGCGTCGGTCAACAGACGAAGTAGTCGCTGCGGGTCATGCAGCAGCAGATTCGGTCTCTTGTAGGTCGCGAAGCGGCGTGCAAAACCGAGCGTTAATGCGTTTGGGTCAAATAAATGCTTTGTATCGTCAACCATCTCGGGCGATGCGCCTGACTCAGCCAGTTGCCGAGACAGCCGTTCACGGGCATATTCAACGAGGGAATTACGGGCCACAGAACGAAATTGCCAGAGCCTGGCGTCGGAGATGCGGCGAACGTTCTCGCCCAGTGTTTCGGTCGTTCCCAGCCAACGGTCTTTTCCGCAGGCCTCAGTCCAAAGTTCGTCGGCCGCCGCCGAATCCCATGTCGATGTATGGACTCCGTTGGTAACGGACCCGACGGGCACTTCGTCTGCCGGCCAGCGTGAAAATAGAGGTTCAAAGAGGTGCCGGCTGACTTTCCCATGCAATCGGCTCACGCCATTTACCGCTCCGCTGCCTCGTATGGCCAGGTAAGCCATATTGAAATACTCTGACGAGTCGTTAGAGTTTTGCCGCCCAAGAGCGAGCAAATCGTGGATTGGTATACCAAGCCTCTCCCGGGCATACCAATCAAGGTATTGCTCGATAAGGGCTGGAGCGAAACAGTCAAAGCCGGCGGCTACCGGTGTGTGCGTGGTGAATAGATTACCAGCTCGCGTTACAGCAAGTGCGGCTTCAAAAGGTTGGTCTGTATCTTCCATGAAATTTCTTGCGCGTTCAAGCACAGCGAAGGCAGCATGTCCTTCATTGAGGTGGCAGACCTCCGGCTGGATGCCAAGCGCACGGAGCAGCCGCCATCCTCCAATCCCGAGGATGAGCTCTTGTTTAAGTCGCAACTCCGGCCCGCCTCCGTAAAGCTCGCTTGTAATTCCTCTATGAGCTGGAAAGTTCGCAGCGTCATTGGTGTCCAGCAGGTAAAGTTTAACTCTGCCGACCTGGACCTGCCAGGCACGCAGCCACACCGAATAACCGGGAAGCACAAGTTCCAGCCGCAACCACTCCCCGTTCGGTTTTCGCAGAGGCGTTATTGGCAATTGCCCCGGGTCGTTGTATGGAAACAGGGCTTGTTGCACTCCATCCTTATCAATCACCTGCCGAAAATAGCCCTGCTGGTATAGTAGTCCCACGCCGACCACCGGCACACCCAAATCGCTGGCGGCTTTGAGCTGGTCGCCCGCCACATTACCAAGCCCGCCCGAATATATGGGCAGAGCTTCGCTCAGCATAAATTCCATACAGAAATAAGCGACACAGGTCAAAGAAGCTTTTGGATAACTTTGCTGAAACCACGCAGGCACTGCCGACTTGCGGCTCTTGAGGTCCAAAAGCTCATCCACTTCCCTGCGAAATTCGGCGTTAGCCAATAAGTTTTTAAGTTTTTCCCGTGAAACAGTCTGCAAAACGACCCATGGATTTTGTGTCAGCTCCCATAATTCCGGGTCGAGCTGTCTCCACACTTTGTCCCCATAATGACTCCACGACCATCGCATATCCAGAGCAAGCTGGGCCAGAGAATCGAACCCTTCGACTTCCACAGGCATAAAAGAGTATATTGGATTGCCGATGTGTGTTTGCTTGTCCATTGTCACTCCTTAAGATTTTTTCTTAAGGTCTCCATCAGCTTGTCGAATGGCTCGTCGAATTTCTTAACGCCTTCGTCTTCAAGCTGCCCAGTTACCTTGTCGATGCTGACCCCGAGTTCCGGCAATCGTGCCATTATCCAGTTGGCTTCCTCGACATCTTGTTCAAGGCGTGATTTAGGATCGCCGTGATCACGGTAGGCGTCGATGGTTTCAAGCGGAACCGTGTTTACGGTGTCCGGACCGATTAGCGATTCAACGTATTTCACATCGCTGTAGTCCGGGTTCTTGGCGCCCGTGCTGGCCCAGAGCAGCCGCTGCACACGAGCACCCTTGTCAGCCAGTTTCTTAAACCGATTATTACCGAAGATTTCCTTGTATATTTGATAGGCCATTTTAGCACTGGCGATGGCAACTTGTCCATGCACCTTTTTTGCAAGCTCTGCCTTCCGGCCACCTTGCGCGATGAGTTTTTCCAGCAGCGAATCCACCAGTGTATCGATACGACTCACAAAGAAGCTGGCCACAGAGGCCACACGCTCCACGGGCTTCCCCTGGGCTACCCGCGCTTCGATGCCGGCGAGGTAAGCTTCCGCCACCTGTTGATAACGAGGCAACCCAAAGAGCAACGTCACGTTGATATTGATTCCTTCACTGATGAGTTGCTGAATGGCAGGCAAACCATCGGCCGTTGCCGGGACCTTGATGAAAACATTGGGCCGGTTCAGCGCAGCCCACAACCGATGGGCTTCCTCAATTGTGCCTTTGGTGTCATGCGCCAGATGGGGATTAACCTCTAAGCTGACATATCCGTCCTTGCCATCGGTCTTTTCATATACAGACCTGAATTCGTCAGCGGCGCTCTGTACGTCGCGCTGGCTGAGAGCTTCATAGATTGCTTTGACGTCTTTTTTCTTAAGGGCTATGTCCCGAATGTCCTCATCGTAAATATGGCTTTCCGCTATCGCCTTCTCAAAGATGGACGGGTTCGAGGTCATCCCCCGCAGCCCATCCTCCTCGATCAAACGTCGAAGCCCGCCACCGGTGATGATATCACGTCTGATGTAGTCGAGCCAAATTGACTGACCGAGCGTTCCCAGTTTTTTCAAAGGATTTACCATTTATCTTGTCCTGCTTTCGATTTTGCGTATGCAGCTATAAAGCACTGTCAAGTCGCTCTCAACATTGAAAACGCATCACCTCTTTACCACCAGAATGGGAATTGTCGTATTTTTGTGGAGCACACCATAGGTAACACTGCCAAGGGTCGCAGCGGCTAAAGCGCTTTCTCCATGGGAACCCATAACAATAAGGTTTACCTTTGACTTTTCTGACTCTTTCACAATCTCCTCAACAGGATGTCCTTGTTTTATGACGATCTTTGATTGGATACCTTTTTTTTGGCATAGTTTCTTTATTTCTCCGGCATATCTTTCAGCGGCCTCCTGTTGATAATCCCCTATGGACTCTGCCACATACCGGCTGGACGGCTTGACAAGTACTGTTCGACTTATCAGGAATCGCTTATCGACAACGCTCATGACAATTATTGAGGCATGTAACTGCTTTGCCAGGCCAATCGCATAGGTGGCTGCCTTTTGAGCTGTTTTTGAACCGTCTGTTGGCACAAGAATTTTTGATATCATAAATTATCCTTTAATAAAAACTCCTTCTTAAGCATTTTTTCAGACAATATGTGCTGCTATCTTTTCGCCTTCGTCTGGCGATATAGTCCCGCGATTTGCTGACAAAAAACTCACTGCCAAGAAACATAAAGATGATAACGACATAATCTTACGCTAAGTGTGATAGGTTTGCAAATGGGGGAATTACTTAATCGGATTGGCCGAATTATTTAGTAGATATCTCGCCCAAGTCAATCTTTACCTCGCCATGTTGCTCAATACCCAATCTACCCAAATAACCCCTGAGCAACGATAACAAAAGAAATCTTTCACGTGTTGGGTATCTTATTGAAAGTGAGCGACGGGTTCAATGCCTAAGGCAGGAGCCCCTTCGGCCTCGTTTTAAGCAAAATTGCGACAGGAGCCAGAACAACTTATATCATAGGGTTTTGTGGTTGTCAGTTGTTTCCGTCTTTGAGAGAGGATTACCTGGTACCATTTGAACTTGGTCAGAAGATTCTGTCTGCAAAGTGGTATTTGCTATCTCGACAATCTTTATTGGGCATTTCTCCCCTCGATTTGGTTCGACATTGCTCACCACTGGTTGCTCGGGGCTGATTGTTGGCTGCATTTGGTTATGGATTAGTTCAGCGACTTTTTTGTAGTCGGCTGCGCCGTGGCAGGAGGGGTCATATTCAAAGATGGTTTTGCCGTAGCTGGGCGCTTCAGCTAACGTGATATTTCTGCGGACGCTGACGGGCAGAATCTGCGCTTCCGACCAGGCGCAATCCGTGTTGCGGGCGTTGGCGAGGAAACTTTCGATGTCGGCCTTGACCTCGTTGGGCAGCGACACCCGGCTCTCGAACATACAAAGCAGCACCCATTTTACCTTCAGGGCGGGATTGATTCGCTTATTGACAAGCGATACGGTCTGAAGCAGTTTGCCAAGTCCCTGCAGGGCGAGGAAATGCGGCTGGAGCGGTATAAGTATCTCATCAGTGGCGGCCAGGGCGTTCAGCGTCAAAAGTCCCAGCGACGGCGCACAATCAATCAAGATGTAATCAAGTTTGTCGGCCAGAGTTGCAAGTGCCTCGCGCAGGATTGTTTCTCTGCCGACGATACTGACAAGCTCGGATTCTGCGCCGACGAGGTCTATATTCGCGGGCAATAACCACAGGTTCGGTCTGACTAACATCATTTCCGCTTCGACGCTGGCTGAGTGTGTAAGGACCCTGTATGAGCCGGTCTTGATTTCGTCGGGGTTGACGCCTAAGTGTGTGGTCAGATGTGCCTGCGGGTCGAAGTCGATGGCGAGGACTCGCTGGCCCAGGTTAGCCAGCGCTGCGGCGATATTAACCACCGTGGTCGTCTTGCCCACGCCTCCTTTTTGGTTTAATACCGCAATCTTCCTCATTGATTGGCCCCATCCGTGTTTTTTTGTTGGAGCTTTTTCAATACGCCGTCAAGCACGCCATTGACGAATCCAGGCGACTTGTCGGAACCGAATTTTTTCGCAAGCTCGATGGCCTCATTTATGGCGACCTTCGGCGGTATATCAGGACAGAACTTCAGTTGGTAAACCGCCAGCCGAAGTATGCTTTTGTCAACCTGTGAAAGCCGCGACAATTTCCATCTAAGCGCGGCGCCTGTTATAAGCTCGTCGCAGGCCGGCAAATTTGCCCAGGTTCCTCTTGTCCAGTCGATTGCGAGTTTGCGAACCAGCTCCTCCGGTGCATTCTCCGTAAAAAAGTCACTCAAATCTGAAAGTAATCCTGAGCCCTGCACATCGAGTTGAAACAACGCCTGCATCGCAAGCTCACGTGCTTTGGTCCTCAGGTCCACTGTTCGGCCTTTCAAAGATCGACTGCTTATTCAGGGTGACGGTGCCGCTTAAATCTGTTCCATTACGTTTGCAAGTTCCATTGCCACCATCGCAGCATCCGCGCCTGCGTTGCCTTTCTTGGCGCCTGCCCTGTCAACTGCTTCTTCGAGCGTTTCACAGGTCAGCACACCGAAAACTGCCGGCGTCTTCGAGTCGTAGTTAATCTGCCCGATTCCTCGCACGACCTGTTGGCATACTGCCTCGTAATGCTGCGTTTGTCCCCGTATTACCGCACCGAGGCAAATTACCGCAGTGAACTTTCCGCTCATCGCCAGCTTTTTCGCCGGGACGACAAGCTCGCAGGCGCCCGGCACCCAGACAACCGTCATTTGCTCGTCGCCCGCGCCGTGTCGCTTGAGGCAGTCCGTTGCGCCGCCGAGCAGGCGGGCGGTAATGAACTCATTGAACCTGCTGACAACGATGGCGTATTTCCCTTTGCCCGCTGTGAGCTGACCTTTTATTTCTTTAATCATACTTACAAATCTCCCAACCAAAAGCGTTTGGCAATCCGCCGAAATAGCGGTTTGCATATCGATAAATCACTTGGCACATTATAAGACTATTGCCAGGCCCTTTCCATAAAAACACCTGCCTCAGCCGACTCGGACAACGAATCAAAGCCGGTCCAATCGAGCTAACCTTTTCAAATATAAGATGTTATGGCATATATTTCCAGCAAAATTTCTGCTGATTTGACGGTGGCCAAAGCGGGACAAAAACGCGTTAACTCAGCCGGTTTACTTGGCGATAAGGCCGGTGGGCAGGGAACAGTGGCCCGTGGTTCGTAGACAGTGACAATCCATTGAGAGGCAAAGTGCTCTATGATTTTTGATGAGACACCGTATGAATCCTATGACAGCAGCGAGCAAAAGGCACAAAAGGCATTTGAGCTTTATGAGGACGGACAGATAACGCAGGCCCTCGTGGAGTTGAATGACGCTATCGAGATGAACCCTGCGAGTTCTTCGCTCCACTTTAATAAAGCTCTGGCTTTGGACAGTTTGAGCAAGTTCGAGGACGCGGTTGGCGAATACGAGACGTCGCTGTCGCTTAATCCCTGCGATCTTGAGATTCTCAACTCGTTAGCGGTCGATTACACGCGAATGGGCCAGTATGATTTGGCGATTCAGACCTTCGAAAAGATTGAAGAAATTGACCCGAACTTTGAGCCGAGCTACTGCAACAGGATTATAACCTATACCGAGATGGGGCTGCACGACCAGGCCGAACAGATGTTTTATCTCGCCCAGCAGATAGAGCCGGATTGTGCGCTATGCTATTACAATATCGGCAACAGCTTGTTTGCCCGGGGCGATTACAAAAAGGCGATTCACTGCTGGCTCAAGACCGCCAAATTGGAGCTGACACATCCGCAGATTAACTATCACATTGCCAAAGCGCTGTGGGCCGAGGGAGAAATCGAGCGAAGCCGGCAGCATTTTCTCAAGGAGCTTCGCATAAGCCCGGGCGACGTCGAGACAATAGTTGATTTTGGACTTTTCCTCATCGAGAGAGACGATGTGGATTCCGCGAAGGAGAAATTCAACAGGGCGCTGGAGCTGAAGCCGGATATGGCCGTTGCGATGTTTTATCTCGGTGAAATCGCCCTTAGCGCCGGCGACCAGAACAAAGCGTTGGAATGGTTCAAACAGGCGATGGCGAGGGACGCCTGTTTAGCCGGCCCGCGGTATCGGCTGGCGTGCTTCGCTTTGTCGCAGGGCGATATTCTGGATGCGAAGACCTATCTGGCGTCGGAGGTGAAATTGGTCGGGGAAGATGCGCCCGTGCTGGTTTCGATTGCGTCTATGTTTCTGGCAATCGCGGCGGAGTCGCACCCCGACAAAACCGGGGCTGATGCGATTGATTACGCAATCAATTGTCTGCTGCGAGCGATGGACATTGACCCCTGTGACGCCGACGCACATTATTATCTCGGCCTGGCCAACGCGATGAGAGGCCGGCTGGAAGACGCCGCCGAGTTTTTTACCCAGGTATTAGATATCGATCCGCAGCACGTTTTAGCGACTCGCGATTTGACGGCTGTTTATCTCGCGATGCACCACGTTGACGAGGCGGCAAAGGTCCTCGAAGGCGGAACGCTGCATATCGGCGACCACGCAGATTTTAAGGACATCCGCCGCAGGGTCCGCCGTTCTCAAATCACAAAGCAGCTTGCAGACCTTTTTGGCCATAAGAAGCATTGATTGCTTCCGGCCGCATGCTCTGACGCATTTTTCATTTTTTTCCAAATCGGTTCCGGATCCTGTATAATGGACATTTATCCGAGCGGGTTCGTATCGATGTTTATAAGAAAAATTCGGAAGGGAAAAGCTATGCCAAAGACCAGGAAAATCCGTAAGGTTTTCAGAAGCAAACCAACCATAGAAGGAGCAGGCGTTCATCTCAAAAGGGCATTCGGATTCAGCGAGGTTGGGATGTTCGACCCGTTTTTACTGCTCGATGATTTTCGCTCGGATGTTCCGGAGCACTATCTAAGGGGTTTCCCCTGGCACCCGCACCGCGGCATTGAGACAATCACATATGTTCTGAGAGGCGACGTTGAACATGGTGACAGCATGGGAAATAAGGGCATTATATCCTCAGGTGATATACAATGGATGACGGCAGGCAGCGGGATTATACATCAGGAAATGCCCAAAGGCGATTCCAAGGGTGTTATGTCCGGATTCCAGCTTTGGGCAAATCTTCCAAAGTCACACAAAATGATGGCCCCGCGGTATCGCGATATCAAAAATAACCAGGTGCCGGAGATAAAGCTGGCTGACGGCACAAAGATAAAGGTTATCTGCGGCAGGGTTCACGACGTGCAGGGGCCTGCCCGGGATATAGTAACCGACCCGGAATATATTGATGTTACGATTCCACCCCGCTGCGAATTTGTTCATCCCACCCAAAAAGGTCACACGGTTCTCGCTTATATTATCGATGGGAAAGGATACTTTTGCAAAGAGAAGCGGCCGTTTTCATACGAGGCCGAAGGTGTTAATTATTTCGACATCCAAAGAGAGCCATTCGTCGGCAACGGAACCCTTGTTCTGTTTGAAGATGGCGAACAAATAATGGCGTCAACAGAAGACCAGCCAGTCAGATTTCTACTCGTCTCGGGCAAACCGCTCGGCGAACCGATTGCCTGGTATGGCCCTATTGTAATGAATACACAGGATGAGTTGCGGATTGCCTTTGAAGAGTTCGACAGCGGCACATTCATAAAAAACGAAGGGCATTCGGTCAAGCACAAATATTGAAAAGACAGCCAGCAGCTGGAAAAGAAGCGGCAGCGAAGGTTTGTTGCCAATCGCTGCCGCCTGTGCTTTATCGCAATCTTTATACCGTGAGCAATTGTTTATCTGCGACCGTCTCTTTGTTGGCTTCTGTCTCTGGACGAATCGCTATCTCTGGACGTATGTTTGACGTCGGTTTTCTGTTCATCATCGGGCGGAGAAGGCGAGGTTTTACTGAAGAATCCTTCCCGTTTGCCGACAATCGGCGGAGATGGAATGTTCACCCGCTCCGACTGAGTCACATTATTCTCTTGATGAGAAGGGCCTGTGGTCTTACGCTCAGTCGAAGGAGGCGTCTGCCCCCGTTGTTTTGGAGATGGCATAATTGGTTGCTTGCGTTCAGCAGGGACAGTTGTCGTTTCTTTTAGCTCTGTCGGCGGCATTGCAGGCCCTTTGCGTTCAATGTTTAACGAGCCCGGTTTATTTAGGGCCGGTGAGGATTCCCAGCGGCTTCGCTCGTCTCTGAATTTGTGTACGTCGGTCGAATTCTGGGATAGTTTCTGTCTTGCGTCGGCCTTTATCGACTCGAACTTCATCGGTGATTTCTTGTTCGCGACGACTTTGTCCATTGTATCGGCTATACGAATGTCCCTTCTCTTTGCCTCAGGCATTTTGTCCAGACGTTGTTCCATCTCGCGATATGTCCTTGGCGTACGAAGGTCCTTGTTGTCCCTGCGGCGGTCATATTCATACCGTTCGTGGTCATCCCAGTGGCGATCCACTTTCTCGTGACGCCAGCGGTCATGCTCATAAATCGGGTCATACCATGAATGGCGAGTCCTGCACTCATACCACGGGAAGATACCTATGCCGATATAGACGTTATCGTAGTAGTCGCCGAAGTAGTAGTGGCAGTAACGCGGACAGGTAAACAGGCCGAACTCAAGATTGCCGATGTCAATGGCAACGCTGAGCGAGAGAGAAAACCCAGGGCGTTCATAAACGGCTCTGGGGCAATAGACCGGGGCGAACAACACGCCTCGACGTCTCAGCGAATAGTCCCAGCACCCGGTGACGAATACATAACCTCGCGGCGTGCAAACGTAGTGCGACGGCGCCCAAACCCAGCCATCCTGTGCCACAAGCCAGTAACCGGGGCGCCAGACATACCCGCCTTGATACCAGTACCAGCAGGGGGGCACCCATATATTGTCGTCTGTTGGCGGAGGTCCCGGCGGTTCCACGTCCGCGATTACCGGCGGGGCAGGCAGATACTCGATTTGCTGAACATTACTAACCTGTGCCCAGAAACCGGGAACCCACTCCCAGCCCATGTCTGTTTTAGACCAGTATCCCGGTACCCAGTATCTGCTTGGAGGGGCTGCTCGCCAGCAGCCGCTGACCCAGATATAGCCGTTTCGTTCCGAATCCCAGGCCCAATAACCGGGCACCCAGACGAACTGATCGCCTGTGGGCCTTTCAGCCGGCGGGTTTTCAATTATATTGGCAGGTGGCTGAGTAGGAGCAACAATGGGGGGCTGTGTGTTCAAGTCAACCGGTTCGGCAAAGGCCTCGTGCACAGGGCCTCGGGTCAGAATCTCGGGCTGCTCCTGGTCCGGCGTTGGTGGCGGCTGTACGGTGTCCTCGCCATAGAGCGTACCGGCCGCCAGAACCATTGTTATCACAAGCATAATCGCAGTTTTCATCTGTTTTCCCTTTCTTAAAAAAAAAGACGTGGCCATATAACGCTTCTTCTAACTGTTAAATACGTTCATCAGATGAAAAATATTGCATAAAAACGAAGAACCTGTTGACCATCTCTGATTCAAAAGAACTTCTTATATTAAACGCCTGGCTTCACAACGAAGCCTATTCCCAACAACAGGAGATTGTCATTATACAATTTGGCCGGGGGCGGTCAAGGAAAGAGGAATGGAAAGACAGCCAACGATCGGATTCGAACCGATAACCTCCGGTTTACAAAACCGGAGCTCTACCATTGAGCTACGTTGGCGTAAGTTCTATATCGGTAGGATTATACTGAAAATGAGAAATTTCGCAAGGGCCCGGGCGATATTACGTCAGAAGCAGGAAGATAAAGAAGCCGACCATAATGACCATACCGAGGGGCACGCCGAATGCGGCCCATTCCCTGCTTTTTATGGAGAGCTTATTGGCGCAGATTATATTGGGGATATTGCCGGGGATGAGCATACCACCGGCAATCAGAAGCCCCGCAAGCGCGTCTTTGATTGTCTGTTCGGGCATAAGGGGCGTGATTTCAGCGGCAGTCAGCGTCGCGTTATCGAGAATCGCGGAAATGATATTCACCCAGTAAAGGGCAACTGATGGGATATGCGTCAGATATTTATCGACCACCGGCATAAAACCTGTGCCTAAGAAAACAAGCGACAGCACAAAGATGTAAACCTTGCCTGCCCTGATGAACATATCTTTGGTCTCTTCAGGCCGGTCTTCTTTGAGGGCCGAGCCTTCTTGCGGCTTGTGTTTGGTGGACAAAAACGCGGGCAGCACCCCGAGGAGGATAACCAGGGGTATAATCCATTTGCCCAACAGTTTCAGCAGGAAGAAAAAGTTGGCATGATAGGGAACACCTGCGAGTTTGGAAACAGCGATGGTGGAAAGCGGTTCGCCTATGGGCGTCAGCACCGCGCCGAGTCCTATCGAGAAGCAGGCGATGATTACGAGACGCACCTCGAGGGTCCTGTGAAGGCGTAATGCGCTTACGACCTCGGCGAGAACCAAGGCGGCGATAATGGCGGTGATAACGCTGGAGAGCAGTCCCAGACCTGCGACTATTACGAAAAACAAGATTGGGTAGCCGAACCGTCTGGCGAAGGCGTGAATCCAGGCGCCGATTTTAGGACGGATGAATTTGAAAATCAGGCCCGCAATAAGGACCGCCAGCGTGATTTTAATCGGGTCAACGACCGCTTTTTCGACGAGATGCCAGCTCCACAGGCCGGAAATGGTGACCGCCAGACACCCCATAACAAAAAGAAACGCCTCGAGTTGTCTTTCCACCCTTTTGGACAGGAAAGGCAGCGCTAGGACCAATAAGACAATGGTCACCAGTCCGCTTATAACTGACAGTTCGTTCATAAGATTGTTCCAGAGTAAAAACGCTCTTATAATAGGTATCGGTCGATTTTTCAAATAGAGATTTTTTATAAGGGGCCGGTTATGTGGCAAAAACTTGTTTGGGTCGCGGTGATTTGCGGGTCATGCTTTTTCGCCGGCTGCGCGGCCAACCCGATAACGGGGGAAGACGAGCTGATGTTTTTCCCCGACCAGCAGGATATAGCGATAGGCCAGCAGTATGCACCGGAGATTGAGAAGGAGCTTAAAGGCAGAGTCAAAGACCAGACCGTGCAGAATTACATCGACAGCGTTGGTCAGAAAATCGCCCGGATTAGCCACAGACCGGATTTCGACTACCATTTTGTTGCGGTCAACGACAAGTCGATAAACGCCGTTTCACTGCCCGGCGGGTATATTTTCATCACCAAAGGGATACTGTTGAAGTTGAAAAACGAGGCGCAGTTGGCCGGCATTTTGGCGCACGAGATCGTCCACGTCGTTGCCAGAGACACCTCGAATATGATGAGCACCCAGATTGGGATGGATGTGCTGTTTGCCGCGGCCATGTCGCAGACATCATCGCAGGGTGCGCTGACCGCGGCGGACCTCGCCCGTCAGATACTTTCGCTTTCATACAGCAGGGAAGATGAGAAGACCGCGGACCTCGGCGGGATGGATTATATGGTCAAGGCCGGCTACAACCCCAATGCTATGGTCGAGACGATGCAGATGCTGGAAAACGAGCAAACGGACAGACAGGTTGAATTTTTCTCCACGCACCCTTCTCCGGAAAACCGTATATCCTATATCCGCGCAAGAATTCAGACCAATTATTCCAACAGTGTCGCAGGGACAAAGGTAGGGCAGGAAGATTACGAACAGTTTGTGCTTGCCAGGATAAGGAATTTACCCGACCCGCCGGCTGAGAAGCAGTGATTCTTTCCTCCATCGTGCGGCCATAAGCGCAGGACGCATAACGAGATTATGCCATTTTCAATATTTTGCCCGGTTGTTCCGGCATACCTGTTCGTGCGGACAGATACGCCGCTTCTATGACGGCCATATTCTTTAAATTGTCTGCTGCGGCGCTGACGAGGGCATTTTGGTCTGGCGCGAGCAAGCTGGAACCGAAATTCTCCAGCGACATTTTCATTTTGCCGAGGCGGTCGTCGCAGGATTCATCCCGACAGAGGCGCTGGTCCTGTGAGTCGGTGACCTCGAAACTTTTATCGTCGAATTTCAAGACTGTGTTCTGAGTATGTGCGACGAGCCATTTTTGCGGTCCTTTGCCTGCCGCCCGGCCCGCCAGAAGATTACCTGACAGCGTGTCACTGAACTTCATAGTGACGATAGCGTTATCCTCCGTAAGATAAAGCCGCTGCCGACCGTCAGGGGAGGTGTTGCCGGCCACTCCCGCGACCGTGCTCAGGGCGGGACAGTAAACCTGCTGTGGTACGCCAAAGTTTAATATTATCTGGTCGATTATCTCCCAGCAGTCGTAGAGAATCGCTCCGCCGCCGGCAAGAACGGGGTCGCTGCGCCATTTTGTCTGTGGCTGCTCCGGAACCGGCCCTTCGGCAGCGAGAATAAAGAACGGCCGTTCGGACGGGTTTTGCAGGAGGTGGGTTTTCATCGCCAGGGCGGGTTTGGCGAACCGGTCGAGGTTTGCGACGGCCAGCGTGATGGCCTCATCACGGGCGAGTTTGACGAATTCCGCCGCCTCACTGAAATTACGCGCAAGGGGCGGCAGCTGAAAAATGTTGAATTTTTTCTTTATCGCCATCCTGAGATATTCGGCGCAACTGTAAAGGGGAGCCGTTACAAGCAGGCAGTCGAGCTGATTGGCGATTATCAACTGGCGGTAATCATCGTAGGCGGCGCAGTTCCAAAGCGTGCCGATTTGCTGCGCCAGCTTTGTATCGTTGTCCGCAACCGCCGTGATGGAGAAACAGTCCAGTCCTCTTGTGGCTTCGAGCAACAACCTGCCCGCTTCGTCCAGACCAAGAACCGCTGTTTTCAGTGGACTTGCCCGCATCCCTGCACGCCCCACAGACCGGATTAGTAAGTTCCCCTAAGTGGTTCGGCGATTCTCTTTGTTTGGGATTATGAAGTGCTCCGGCACAGGGAACTGTGAGCACAGAAGGAGAACGTCCTTTGCCACCTGTTCGATGACCGATTCGTTGTCGATGTTCTCGGCCACTTTGCTTATGAACTCAGCGATTTGCGAGGCCTGCTCTTCCTTCATACCACGTGTGGTTATTGCGGGCGTCCCGATTCGCAGGCCGCTCGGATTGGCTGGCGGGGCGGGGTCGTTGGGTACTGTGTTGTAGTTGGTTTCGATTCTGGCCCTGTCCAGCGCCTTTGCGAATTTCTTGCCGGGGATGTTTTTGTTTCTCAGGTCAATGAGAATAAGGTGGTTGTCAGTGCCGCCTGAGACAAGATTGAAGCCGTGTTCGAGCAGTTTTTCGGCCATTGCTTTGGCGTTTTTGACAATCTGTTTTGCGTAAGCGACAAATTCCGGCGTGTCGGCCTCGGCCAGCGCAACGGCAATCGCGGTAATCGTGTGCATATGCGGGCCGCCTTGTAAACCGGGGAAGACGGCTTTATCGACCTTGTCGGCGTGCTCGGCTCTGCAGAGCAGCATGCCGCCTCGCGGGCCTCGCAGCGTCTTGTGGGTGGTTGTCGAAACGATATCGGCATAGGGAACCGGGCTTTTGTGAACGCCCGCGACGACCAGACCGGAGATATGGGCAATGTCACTGACGTGATAAGCGCCGACCTCTTTGGCGATGTCGCCGAATATCTCGAAATCGATTTCTCTCGGATAGGCGGTGCAGCCGGAGATTATGATTTTTGGCTTGTTCTTTTTAGCCAGCTCTCGAATCTGGTCATAGTCGAACCTGCCTGTCTCGGCGCTGACGCCATACTGCATAGAATTGAAAATTTTGCCGGTCATACTGACTTTCCAGCCGTGGGTGAGGTGTCCCCCGTGAGGCAGGGCAAGTCCCATAATGGTATCGCCTGGTTTTGCCAGTGCGATATAAGCCGCCAGGTTTGCTATCGAGCCGGAATAGGGCTGGACGTTGGCGTGGTCGGCCTTGAATATCTTTTTTGCCCGCTGTCTCGCAATCGTCTCAATCAGGTCGGTAATCTGCTGGCCCTCGTAGTATCGCTTGCCGGGGTAACCTTCGGCGTATTTGTTTGTCAGGCAGCTTCCGCTTGCGAGCATCACCGCCTTGGAGACGTAATTCTCGGATGGAATCAGCCGAACGCAAGCGCTCTGGCGCGCACCTTCCTGTCTTATAAGCTCGTAAATTTGCGGGTCATACTGCTCAAGGGCCGTAAGCATATTGTTTTCTCCATAAATTGTTTCAGGATGCCTGGATTTATAGCAAAATCCGCGCCTTGACACAAGCATTTTAATTTATTGACAGATTTCAGCCGAAGATTACCATAGATGGGGAGAATTTCTCAGAACACGGTTTCCGCCGTCCCGCCCGCGGCGGGTAAAAGGCGGATAAATTTAGGGAAGGTCAATGCCAGAGGACAACCAGAACTGTGCCAAGGCGAAATTGTTTTTCGACAAGGCCCATGAAGCGGCGACGTCGGGCAGCTTCGACTATGCGATAGGTTTGTATTTCGAAGGACTCCACTGTGACCCAGATGCGCTGCGGGACGGCCATCTGCCGCTTCGGGAGCTTGCCCTTAACAGGCAGGTCAAGGGCGGCAAAAAACCATCGATGATGGAACGCGTAAAATACCTTCGCGGCAAGACCCCCCTCGAACAAATGCTCAACGCCGAGTATCTGCTTGCCAAAGACCCTGGGCACGTCCCATACATCGAGGCAATGCTCAAGGCGGCTATTGCGGGCGACTACAGGCAGACGGCCAAATGGATAGCGGACCTGCTCTTTGCGGCCAACAACGCCTCTCAATCCCCGTCGGCCCATGCCTATTTGTTATTGAAGGATTCATACGTCGCCCTCGGTTTATGGGACAGGGCGCTTGCCGCCTGTCAGCATGCAGCAAAAATACGCCCGGATGACGCGGAGATTGCCGATGAGGTCCAGCGGCTTTCCGCAGAACTGACTGTCTCCAGAGGCAAATACGACCAGCAAGGCGATTTCCGCAAGTCCATCCAAAATCGCGAGGCCCAGGAAAAGATGCAATCACAGCAGGCGGTCGTCAAAACAGCGGATTACCGCATCTCGGCGGTAGATTTGGCGAGAGAAGAATACGCAGAAGACCCTGGGTCGGCGCATAACATCTTCAATTTGGCCTCAGCGTTAACTGATTTGGGCACCGACCAGGCCGAAGATGAGGCGATAAATCTGCTGGAAGACGCATATAAAAAGAAACAGGATTTCAGCTTCAAGGAGCGAGCGGGACTGATTCGCACCAGCCAATTGAGACGAAAAATACGAGAGGCGGAGGCGGCGATGGAGGCCAGCCCCGAAGACAGCGTTGCCAAATCCCGTCATGCCGGCCTGATGAGCCAGTTGAACAAGGCGGAACTGGACCACTACGCGATTTGCGTAAAAAATTACCCCACCGACCTCAAGGCCAAGTATGAATATGGGGCACTTCTTGTCCGCAACAAAAAATATGACGAGGCAATCCCGCTGCTTCAGGAGGCACAGAGAGACCCAAGGAACAAAATAGCCGCTATGGATAAAATCGGGCTTTCCTTCTTTATGAAGGGATGGTTCGCGGACGCGGCGGACCTCTTTACCCAGGCGCTGGATTCATACGAAATAAAAGATGACGACATCGCCAAGGAATTGCGGTATAATCTGGGGCGGTGTTTCGAAGAGCTGGGCGATAAGGCGAAAGCCCTTGATGTGTATCGCAAAATCGCCCAGCTTGATTTCGGATACAAAGACGTTGCCGGACGGGTTGACCGGCTGAGAAAAGAAGCATAGCAGAGTGTTTTTAGGAGATTGAAGTGGCGCATTCGTTATCTGCAAAAAAGAGAGTTCGTCAGAACATCCAGAGAAAAATGATTAACCGCTCGCGCAAGAGCAAAGTCAAGACCCAGATAAAACGTTTTGAGACGGCGCTTGCAGGCGGAGATTTTAAGGCGGCCAGCGAGCAGTTCCGGCTGGCAGTCAAACGTCTGGACCAGGTTTCATCCACCAGCACGATGCACAAAAAGACCGCTGCCCGCAAAAAATCGCGTCTGGCCAAACGGCTCAACGCGCTGAAAACAAAGGCCTCGTCCTAACCACAAAGTCACGAAGGCACCGAGACACAAAGTAAAATTAAGAAATTAGTGCCTTTGTGTCTCCCGATAGGGATGGCCAGGCCATTAGTGGTTAAAATGCTGGAAGTTTACAAAAGCAGGATTCTGAAGCTGTTGAAACACGCCGACTACGAGCCGGTCAAGGTCGGGCAATTGGCCAGGACATTAGGCGTCGAGTCAAAGGATTACGAGGAGTTCAAGCGCGCGTTTGACGAGCTTCACCACGGCGGTCACGTCGTGTTGGGCGACGGCAGCATGGTCGGGCTGCCGGGTCTTTCGGGTCGAATCACAGGCACATTCAGGGCAAACCCGAGGGGGTTCGGATTCGTCATGCCTTTGGCACCGGCGACCCACGCCGATTTATTCATCCCGCCGGGCGAGACAATGGAGGCGATGACGGGCGACGTCGTGGTCGCAAAGGTCGTCGAAAAATCGAAGCGGGGCAATCAGGACCGTTACAGCGGCAGGGTAATCGAAATCCTGGAGCGAGGCCGCAACAGGTTCGTCGGCACGCTGATGAGAAAACCCGAGGGCTGGATTGTTCAGCCGGACGGTTCAGGCGCGGTTGACCCCATAACCGTCGATGACGTCACCGCCAAATCAGCCAAAGACAAGGACAAAGTGGTCGTCGAGATACTGACGTATCCCACCGAAAAGTATCTCGCCCGCGGCGTAATCGTCGAGGTGCTGGGCAGGGCGGGACAATACGAAACCGAAATCAATTCGATAATTCACCAGTTTCATCTGCCGGGCGAATTTAATGACGCCTGCATTTTTCAGGCGCACAAGGCCGCGACCGAATTCCATCCTGATGATGATATTGAGGACAGGGACGATATAACCAGTAAGGTCATAGTGACAATCGACCCGCCCGACGCGAAGGACTTTGACGACGCGATAAGTTTGGAAAAAAACGCACAGGGCAACTGGCTGCTGGGCGTTCATATCGCCGACGTCACTTATTTTGTCCCGCCCGAAACCCCGCTCGATGCCGAAGCCAAAGAGCGAGGCAACAGCATATATCTGCCGGCTAGGGTCATACCGATGCTGCCTGAGATGCTCAGCAACGGCGTGTGCAGTTTGCAGCCGGACCAGTTGAGATTTGTAAAAAGCGCGTATATTACTTACGATGACCAGGGCAACGTTTTGTCCCGCCGATACCGCAACAGCGTCATCCGTTCGACACAGCGGCTGACCTATCAACAGGTCGATAGATTCCTCAAGGGACATACAAAAGATATCAAGCCGGAAGTGGCTCCGCTGTTGAGGAATATGGATACGCTTGCCCGCATAATCGAAAAGCGGAGGGACCGAGCCGGTATGCTTCATCTTGACCTCCCTGAAATTGAGATTATTCTCGACAACTCAGGCCGGGTCGCCGACGCCCAGCCGGCCGATACCAGCTACCCTCATACGATAATCGAAATGTTTATGGTCGAGGCCAACGAGGCGGTGGCAACCCTTCTGGACAGGCATAATATCCCGTTTATGCGCCGCATTCATCCTGAGCCGAACGCCCTGACTATGCAGAACCTATCCGAGCTTGTGCGGGCGCTTGGGCTGCATTTGCCCCGGCTGCCGGACAGGTTCGCACTTCAGCAGCTTCTCAAACAGGTCAAAGGCACCGATAGCTCTTTGGCTATAAATCTTGTCGTTCTGCGCAGTATGGAGCGGGCGAGGTATTCGCCCCTGCATATAGGCCATTACGCCCTCGCCTCAGAGCTTTACGGACATTTCACCAGTCCCATCCGGCGCTACGCCGACCTGCTCGTTCACCGGGCGCTGGATGATTACCTCAGCAGGCAGCACTCGGCGGACAGCGTTCAGGTGGATACACAGGAACTGGTGGAGATTGGCGAACATATAACCTTCACCGAAGAGCGTGCGGATGACGCCGAACGTGAGCTAAAGACGGTTTTGATTTTGCAGATGTTAGCCGACAAAGTCGGCGAGGAGCTTGATTGCGTTGTGACGGGCCTGACCAATTTCGGCGTTTTTGTGCAGTCGAGAAAGCTGGGTATCGAAGGTCTTGTTCAGCTTGCCGACCTCGGCCCTGACCAGTGGCAATACCACCCCAAGGCCGGCTGCGTCATCGGCAAGAACTCAGGCAAACTCGTCTGCCTCGGACAACCGATGAAGGTTCGCATCGTCTCGGTGAACGTCGCCGCAAGACAATTGAACGTCTCGCCCGTTGTCGCCGTTCTGGAACCCGGACTTCATCCCCGCAAGGAACAGCCCAGGTCCAGCGCAAAAGGCAAGCGTGCAAAACACGGCATCGGAAAATTCGCCATCCGCCGAAAACAAAAACGCGGCAAAAGAAGAAGATAGCGCATTTTTCGCTTACTCTTTCTTTTTTTCCTCAATGTATCGTTCCAAAAGCAGTTCAAAACACTGCCAAAGATTCTGCTGTTCCTCTGGGGTAAGAGGGCATTGCAGAGCGAGTAGTATTTCCCCAAGCGATTCCCTAATCTCGGCCAATTCTTTGGCAGAGAGACATTTTGCGCTTTGAATTTCTGTCTGCGTTTCTGACATCGGTTTTGCCTTTCAAAAGCATTAGTAAAAAATAATCAATAAAAAAAGCCCCCGCGAATCTCTTATTGAGATTTGCGAGGGCTATTTCAGCTTGCTCACATAAAACCCACGCAAATTTCTATAAGAAGCTCACGAGGGTCTCTTTCAACTTGACTCGTTATATATTAAATTTCAAAAAGAGCTACATTGCTCTATACACTATATTACAGGGTCTCTCCTGCACGTGCAACAATTTTTTGCTAAAAAAATAAAAATCCCATTTCTGCTTTCCTTCGGGTCGGCCTGGGCGTCGACAGGTTAGCAGGTGAGCCAAAACCTTACCGTCGCCCAAACCGCTTGGCGGTTAATTAAACTGCCGTCCCGATTTTAACCTGAATATAGTACCATATTAGCGGAAAATGGGTTAAAAGACAAAGTTTTGCTCGGGTTTTCATTGATTTGCAGCAGGTAAAAATATAGTATTTCACTAAATCAGGTTTGAGGGACTTAATGAAAAAAGAAAATAAAAAATCATTTTCAAAGAAGTTTGTAGACTGGATTTTATCCTTCGTCTTTATTTCATTCTTCTTCCTGTTTATATGGGGGTGCTTATATATTCTGCATCTGGACTTCATTCCAGATAAGGATAAGAATGACAAATATGAATATAAGGATGGCAAAGTATATTTCACTGAGGCGAATTATTTTTTCGGCTCGATATTCAATAAAGATACTCTTGTCTTATCTGATGACAACATTGAAATTTTTAGCCGTTCATTCTTCGGCGAAGAGAAGACAGTTCTTCCCTATAGCAACCTAAAAGAAGTCGTCTTTTCCAATTCGCTTTTGAAGATACTGGGAGCTACTGCTGAAGATGCAAAATATAAAATTGTCATCAAATATTCAGGTGGTTTTTTAGTAAACAACTGGGCTACTTTGTATTTCAACCAAAAAGATACATTTGATTTATTGAAAATTCTCTTTAAGGAGCACAGCAAAAACCATTATGTTATTACTGAATCTTTATGAAAACCATAGCTGAACTAAACCAAAAAATCTGGTACAGATTCCTGAAAGTGTTGTATATTTTGGTATTTATACCCGTATTCATCGTACCTGTTCTTTTAATAGGTACATTCGGCGGTTCTCTTTTGTCTTTGCTGATTGTTTACGTGCTCTTCGCAATGGGACAAAGATTGTTTTACTACATAGTCTTAGGTAGTTTCATTCCCCCAAAGCAAAAAGCTGTTGATTAGCCCATAATTTTGATTTGTCTTTTAGGAAATATCCGCCGTCTTTTTTAATAATTTGGCCTTTCAATCTGTTGTTCTATTACCTCAAGCCGTTTCGACAAAAAACGATTCTTCCCCCCTTTTCTCCTGCCTGTCCTTGACAATACAACCAGATTTTAAGATACTGCCCCATAGCCACGAAGACACGAAAGCACAAAGAAACACAAACAAAATAAATAACTTTGTGTCTTAGTGCCTTGGTGGCAAAGAGGTTCCGAATGATTAAAAATTTCGGTAAAAAGATTGTAAAGCTATTCGGCTCACGCAGCGAGCGATTGGTCAAAAAGGTGTATATGACCGTCGCTCGCCAGGCGGGCGATTTTGAAGAGCAGGTCAAACAGCTCACCGACGAGCAGCTCAAGGCAAAGACCGCCGAGTTCAAAGATACCCTCAAACAAGGGGGCAGGGCGGAGGATATGCTGCCTGAGGCGTTTGCCGTTGTCCGCGAGGCGGCCAGACGCAACGTCAATATGAGGCATTTCGACGTGCAATTGGTCGGCGGCAATGTCCTCTACGAAGGTAAAATCGCGGAAATGGCGACCGGCGAAGGCAAAACCCTCGTCGCCACTTTAGCCGCATATCTTGTGCACCTCACGGGCAGACATGTTCATATTGTCACGGTCAATGATTACCTTGCCAAACGCGACTCCGAATGGATGGGGCCTATTTATAACGCGCTTGGGCTTACCGTCGGCGCGATACAGGCGGAGATGGATACCGTCGGCGAGGAAAGAAAAAATCAATACGGCTGCGACATTACCTACGGCACCAATAACGAGTTCGGCTTCGATTATCTCCGCGACAATATGAAGCTGGCGATTGAACATATGGTGCAGGGCGATTTGCAATACGCAATCATCGACGAGGTTGACTCAATCCTGATTGACGAGGCGAGGACCCCTTTGATTATATCCGGCCCCGCTTTCGACGACGTGACGAGATACAAAAAGGCGGACGACGTCGCGAGGAAACTCATCGCGATGCAGGGCGGCTACGACCGGATAAAAAAGCAAATCGATTCGGCGGAAAAGTCGCTGGCCAACGCCCACGGGGAATTGTCCGAGGCCAAAAAAGCAAAAGATGACAATCGCGTAAAGAAGGCACAGAGCACAATAGAAAAACTCGAGGCGGAAATTGCCGATGCGCAACCCAAACTTACAACCATCACCCAGTATTACGAGGTTGAATACGACCGCAAGGCCGCGCACCTGACGCACGAGGGGATTACCGCCGCACAGGAAGCGGCTGGCGTAGGGTCATTTTTCACCGGCTCAAATATGGAATGGCCTCACCTTTTGGAGCAGTCGCTGCGGGCGCATATCGTTTATGAAAACCAGCGAGATTACGTCGTGATGGACGGTAAGGTCATTATCGTCGATGAGTTCACGGGCCGATTGATGCACGGAAGACAATGGTCGGATGGTTTGCATCAGGCGGTCGAAGCAAAAGAAGCCGTGCAGGTCAAGGAGGAGTCCCAGACGCTCGCCACTATTACGCTGCAAAATTTCTTCAAGCTCTATGGCCAGATAGCCGGCATGACCGGCACCGCCGCCACCGAGTCCGAAGAGTTTATGAGAATTTACAAACTTGAAGTCATTGTTATGCCGACCAACGCGCCCTGTATCAGGCAGGACTTTGAAGACGTAATCTACAAGACGATGTCCGAGAAGTTCAACGCGATTCTCGACGAAATCAACGAAATCAGCGGCTCAGGCAGGCCCGCCCTCGTCGGCACCGTAAGCGTCGAAAAAAATGAGGCGTTGTCCGCGGCGCTGAACACGAAATTCGGCCTCGAGCACGAAACGCTCAATGCCAAACACCACGAGCGTGAGGCGCAAATCGTCGCCAAGGCGGGCCAGCAGCACCAGGGACGCGACGGGAAAATGCACGGCAACATAACGATTGCAACGAATATGGCCGGCCGAGGAACGGATATCAAACTTGGCCCCGGCGTGGCTGACGTCGGCGGACTGCACGTCCTCGGCACAGAACGCCACGAGGCAAGACGCATCGACAATCAGCTTCGCGGCCGATGCGGCAGGCAGGGCGACAAGGGGTCAAGCCAGTTCTTCCTCAGCTTCGACGATGAGCTTATGCGGGTGTTCGCTCCCGAGTGGACGGTAAAGGCACTATCGTGGATTGGATGGGAGGAAGGCGAGCCCATTTATCACGGCCGGATAAGCAAGGGTATCGAAAAAGCGCAGAAAAAAGTCGAGGAGAGAAACTTCGAGATACGAAAATCGCTTCTCGAATACGACGAGGTGATGGATTATCAGCGAAAGATTTTCTACTCCCGCAGACGCACAATCCTCGCCGGCACGGGGTTGAAAGAAATTATAGATGAAATGATAGAAGGCGCAATCGCCAAAACCTGCCAGGCGATTCTCGACCCCGATTATTCGGCCAAATGCGTTGTCGAATGGGCGACGACCAATTTCAGCATCGAGCTGAAACCTTCCGACATAGCGGGGCTGTCGATTGACGAGATTGAGCGGTTAATCAAGGACCGTGCCAAAAGCTCCGTCGGCAACGATATATCCCTGTCATTAGGGGAGTATCTTGAGGACTATGAGGACAAAAGCACCTGGGACGTCTCCGGTTTGTGCAAATGGGCGATGAGCAGCTTTAGTGTCAGTTTAAGCACGAGCAAGGTCAAGGATTTGACGCCCGAGCAGATAGAGGAGCAGTTGACCGCCGCTGCGCAGGAGCAGGTTGAGAAAAAGGATTGCGAAATTATCGCCGAGTTTTTGAAGCCCGATTTCGCGTTCCGCCGGCTTGCAGATTGGGCACGAGCGAAGTTCGACATAAAACTGAACGCCGGCGACTTGGCCGCAATGAAGCCGCAGGAGATTCTCTCGCTTGTCAGCGAAAACACAAAGGCCAAATACAAAAGACGCGAAATCGAATATCCCGTCGAGTTCGCGATGAATATGGTCTATGGGCCGCAGGGACCCAACGTGTATGGCTTCGAGGCGCTTGCCGGCTGGGCGAACAAAAAATACAACGCAAAATTTACTGTCGAGGACTTACAACAATCCAAACCGCAGGCGCTGCATAACCAGCTTCTTGCGTTAAGTGAGACCTACAGCAACGGCCGGCTGGTCGAGGAGATAGATGACGCAATCGGACGTCTCGATACCCCGGCGATTGCTGATTGGGCCAGTCAACGCTTCGGGACAATGTTTGCACCCGAACAAATCAGCGACACCGCCCAGCGCAGAGAAGTAATCCTGCGGGCCGGCAGAGAATTCCTTCGTAAGGAATTAAGCGACCTTGAAAGATACGTCCTGGTGCAGGTCTATGACGGTGCCTGGAAGGACCACCTCTACAATATGGACCATCTTAAGGACAGCATCTGGATGCGTTCTTTCGCTGAAAAGGACCCCAAGACCGAATACAAGCGGGAAGGCCACCGGATGTTCACCGAGATGCTGGCCAATATCGAAGAGCATGTCACTGACATCATCTTCAAGGTGCATCTCGAAGCCGGCGCAAGGACCCGCAGCGTCTGGCAGGTGAGTCAGACGGTGCACGATGAAGTGGGGCAGTTTGCTCTTGCGGAGCGTCAGCGGGCCGCCGCGCAGGCCCCGCAGGGCGAGGTAAAAGTAAAACAGATTCGGCTCGATAAGCCGAAGGTTGGTCGCAACGATCTCTGTCCCTGCGGCAGCGGCAAAAAATACAAAAAATGCCACGGCAGGAATTTATAAAGAGTCACTCGCCGCGCAAAAAATGAGTCGCACCGGCACGAAGCCCATGCGACTCACATAATCCTGAATCTAATCGCGTCCTTAGTTGTTTTTGGGCGGCTTTTCCTTGTGTTTTGGCGATGTTTCTTCGCTGTATTTTTCGACAGTCAGCCATTTAACTCCGTTTTTGACCTCCAGCGTACCGGAAACTTTGACCTTCTTGCCGTCCATAGTTTGTCCCAGCTCTTTGCCCTTGGTGTCGAGTGTAATCTGGTACGTCTCCTTCGGGCTCTTGACCGTGACCTCGGTGACGATGCCATTCTGGTCTTTGACCTCGTTTACAGTACCAACAACGTGGGTCTGTTTTTCTTTGCCGGCTTCCTTTGGCTTGTTGGCGTCCGCCGCCGGTGCATTGCTCACGAATCCGAGCAATACGCATGCCACAACCACTCCGGCTAATCCCATTACATACTTCTTCATCCGTGGTTTCTCCTAAATATAAAACCTTATTATTTTTACAAACAGCTTGTTACTAATTTTAAGTTACTTACGGCTGGTAATCAATAAGTAAGTCATCGGCGATAAAAAAAAAGAAAACATCGAGTAACGCCTCGCTACCCGATGTTTTCCGGAGGGGAGAAAAACTCTGTTCTGCTTTATTCAACTATCGGCTAACGGTTCACTATCACTTTAGCTCCGGTTGCATCTTCCTGTGTTGTTCCGATGATAATACGACCGCGGGCGGATTCTGTGCTGTGGCTGGTTTGCGAAAATACCGCGGCAGGGCGGTTGGGCGACTAACAAAGCGTCATTGGCTCATCAGCCCGGCTTTTTCGCCGGTAAATCGTAATCCCTTTGCAGCCAAGGTGATACGCGAGCCGATATGCCTTGTCAACGCTGGAGACCATAGTCCTTTCGGTGAAATTTATCGTTTTGCTCACGGCTGCGTCGCAGTGTTTTTGGAAACCGGCCTGCATACGGATGTGCCATTCGGGCGTAATGTCGTAAGCACACTTGAAAACGCGCCGGATTTCGGCGGGGACCTGAATCATTTTCTGAATACTGCCGGTCTTCAGGATTTGCTCGGCAAGGCCTTCATTATAAAATCCGCTCTTCTCGGCAACCTTTCTGAACACTTCGTTTATCTGCAGCAGTTTTTTGCCGGACAGCACCTGGCGCAGGAACACCAGCGAATAGAGCGGCTCGATGCCTGCGGAACAGTCGGTGATGATGCTTATCGTGCCTGTGGGGGCCACACAGGTAATCGCGGCGTTGCGAACCTTCAAATTCATTTGGGTTTTCCAAGTGCTGTTTTCCCAGTTCGGGAAACATCCTCGCTGCCCGGCTAATTCGCCGCTGGCCTGGCGGGCTGTTTCATTGATGAATTTCATAACGGATTCGCCGAACTGCACACCCTCTCGGCTGTCGTATGGAATGCCGAGCATAAAAAGGCAGTCCGCAAAGCCCATAACACCAAGCCCGATTTTGCGGTTTGCCTTCGCGATTTCGGCGGTCTCGGTGACTGGATAAGAGCAGGCGTCGAGGATATTGTCCAAAAACCGCACGCTCGTATTCACTGTTTCGCCAAGGCCCGCCCAATTGATATCCGGTTTTGTGCCGTTGTCGATTACAAATTTTGCGAGGTTGATGCTGCCTAACGTGCAGGCCTCGTATGGCAGCAGCGGCTGCTCGCCGCAGGGATTCGTCGCCTCAATCTTGCCCAGTGCGGGCGTCGGATTGCCCGCGTTGATTTTGTCGATGAACGCCACGCCGGGGTCGCCCGTTTTGTGCGCACAGGTGATTATCATTTTCCACAAATCGCCGACGGTGTAAAACCGCGTTGCCGCCTCCGCAATCGCTGTGTTCTCGTTCGTGAGTTTGAATAAATCCTGTATCGTGTAATTGTTGACGTCGATTTGTTTGGGCAGCAGGTATTTCTCGCCCGTCCGGGGATTTTCAACTATATGCGGCGCGTCCGGCATTTTTTCGAGCGTATCCATCCACCCGTCTGTGATTTTTACGGAGATATTGAAATTCGTGAAGGCCTTTAGGTCCTGTTTGGCGTGAAGGAATCGCAGGATATCGGGGTGCGTCACGCTCATCATCCCCATATTTGCGCCTCTGCGGAAAGCGCCCTGCTGAATCGCGTCCGTCGTCTGGGAAAAGACCCGCCAAAACGAAATCGGGCCTGACGTTGTCCCACCGCTCGATGCGACCCTGTCGCCCGTCGGGCGCAGGCGGTCTAATGAGAAGCCCGTCCCGCCGCCTGCCTTCTGAATGAGGGCGGTGTCTTTTACCGTCTCGAATATCCCTTCGATGCTGTCCTCAATTGGCAAAACAAAACAGGCGCTCAGCATTCCCGACGGTCTGCCTGCGTTCATAAGCGTCGGCGAATTAGGCAGGAACTTCAGCGACGCCATAAGGTCGTAGTATTTCCTGTGCCACTGGTTTATCTCGCTTTCGCCGGCCCCGTACTTTGCCTCGACCGACGCCACAAGCTGCGCAACCCTGCTTAAAAGCTGCCCAGGCGTCTCGATTACCTTGCCCCGCTCATCCTTAATCAGGTAGCGGTTCTCCAGCACCGTAATCGCGTTTTCGCTCAGCGTCGGTTCGCTGCCCGCCGGCTGAATTGTCTGCTCGTTCGCGTTTTGCATCTGCCGTCTCGCTTTTTTATGTCGCAGGATGCCGAATAGTTATATTTTTTTAATCCACTTGAATCTGAATACGTCGCGGATGCGTTCCGTGAACCGCACGCCAAGCCGTTGTGTGCTTGTTGGAAAATCAGCGTCTTTGAGGTCTTTAGTAGTGGGCTTTGCCGTTCCTGTGCCGAATATCGTTGCCATTAGGCCAGCCAGAAAACCGAGAACGGTATTTGTTTGGCGACGGAGAACCATTTCTATCTTTGAACAGCTATCTTTGTTGCGGCCAGCAGTTCTTCGCCGGTGCGACTTTCGATTGCGGACCTGCCCCAAAGCTGGTGTCTTTCGAGGATTTCCGGCTTGGCGTCGTAATATCTCGAAACCGCAACCGTCCCACCCTCAGCCTCGCCTGCCGTTTTGTACCCTCGCTCAAGAAGCCAGTCGCTTATTTCATTGTCGTATTCGGCGGGATAAACAAGAGCCACCGCAAACTTATCATCACTGTATTTGGCTAAGTGGACTTTCGCCCGGCAGGGCACTTCTGTTTCGACGCCGAGCTTAACAAGGCGTTTGTAATCATCGCGGGCTGTCTCGATGTCGCCTGAGTAAAAGAACATACCCCCCTCAAGCTGGAAAAGCTCCCTGCGGACGCCTTTCAATTCCAGCCGGCCGTCGGCATAGGCCCTGTGTATCTTGTAGGCCTTACAGTGCTTGTATTTTTCGCTCTCGAAAAGCTCTGCCACCTCCTCGGCGGTGAATCCCACCCCTGTATGGGATTCAGTCAAACCATCGCCGAAATCGACCACATACAGTCCGACGTATCTGTCCGGCTTTTCTAATTTTGGCATTTTCATAGACCCTTATTTTAACCTCGCCCCTCGCGGATTGCACAGCATTTTCCCTGCCTCTGTTTTAGATTATGCTGGATTCTGTCCCGCGACGCGGTATGTTTATTCGGACCGGATATTATGAATGATGACAATAACAAATCGCTCTGGTATGCCGCCGGGCTGCATTTTGAGTGCCTCCAGTGTGGCCGTTGCTGCTCAGGCCCCGCCGAAGGGTATATCTGGGTCAGCAGGCCCGAAATCCGCCTCATCGCCGACCATCTGAATATCCCCGTCAAAGAACTGAAGCAAAAGTTTCTCAAACGCGTCGGTCTGCGCCGGACTATTATTGAGGACCCGCATACCCGCGACTGCGTATTCCTGCAGCAGGACCAGGAGGGCAAGGTATGTTCGATTTACCCCGTTCGTCCCGCGCAGTGCCGAAGCTGGCCTTTTTGGCCCGGCAATCTGCTCGGCCCGGATAGTTGGAATACCGCCGCCCGCAAGTGCCCCGGCATAAACCGCGGCACATCTTACGACCCTGAGCAGATACACACAAAAAAGAATAATACGCACTGGTGGCGCGATGAAGGCGAATAAAGAAATTATCCGGCAGGTAGGTCGTATATACGATTGGCTCGACGAGCAGCTTATTATCGCGCAAAATACACTCGCGGGGGTTTGCGATGTTTCCCGTAAGGGACACCAAACGGCGTGCGGCAAATGTTGTGATTTCCAGATGTATGACCATCGCCTCTATGTCACCACGCCCGAGATGTTGTTTTTTATAGATAAATTAGGCGTCGAGAACATTAAGGAAATGGCAGGGGGGCGATGCCCTTATCAAATGAATACTAAATGTACCGTTCACCCGTATCGTTTTGCCGGCTGTCGAATCTTCTGCTGCAAAGCCGACCCCGCCTTTCAAAGTGTGCTTACCGAGGCCGTCATTAAAAAATTCAAGACAATCTGTGATGAGTTCCAAATACCTTATCGTTACGTCGATTTACCAACGGCATTGAAGGATTTTCTCACCACTGGTTAGCCCCGAAGCCTGCTTCGGGGTATGTTTAGCCCGGCAACTTTATTGCCGGGTAATATAAATCATAATAGGTGGCCGGGAAGGTTTATCTTGGGGGTTGTTCTTGGCGTGGAATTTCTTGTTTTTTCTTTCAATCTCTAGAGAGTATAATGGTATTCGCTTTTGGCTGGGGGCAAAAGGCGCGACGAATCCAACATAAGGAAGGTGAAAACCGTATGCTTAGGGCAATTGTTTTATTTTTTGTTGTCTTGTTGATTGTTAAGTTCCTCGATATTTGCCTTAGCTCTATGTTCGGCGAAAAGTTTATTCTTTTGCAGTTCATAGCTACCCTTATACTCTGGTTGGGTGGTTTTCTTGTGTGGCTTTTATTGGTTTTCTGTTAATAAATAACACCTTTTGAATTCTTACATCTTAACCCGGTGTTCTATTGGCGCAAGCCGTTGGAGTTTAGATGGT